>CAVUPN010000025.1:0-27732 GCA_963743225.1 uncultured Actinomycetota bacterium
CGGCCGGTACTCCGGCGCGGGTAAAGGACGTCTTCTTCTACGAGCCGATCATCCTGCCCGAGAAGGCGTCTCGTGAGGTACAGCTGACACTGCATCCGCTGGAGAACGGCGGTGAGTCGAAATTCCAAGTGCACAGCCGCCCGTATGGTGAACGCGGCGCCGAATGGTCGTTGAACGCCGACGGCACTGTCGCCACCGGCGTCTCCGACTTCACAGACGAGTCGGCTCCTGAGACTGCGGATCCGGTCGACGAAGCAATCGAGCGGTGCAACCGCATGCGTCCGCAGGAGTTGTTCGAGACCTTCGCCGACATGGAGCTGGCATGGGGGCCCACCTGGTCCGGCTCCCTGAAGTCGCTGTGGCTCGGCGAAGGTGAAGCTATCGGCGACATCTTCGTCGGCGAAGAACTCGCCGAACAACTTGGAACCGAGCCGATGCACCCGGTGCTGATGGATCTGTGCACCGGAGTCGCATTCCCGGCGTTCCCGGCACTTCTCGCCGCCGAACAGGGCGTGAACGATCTGTTCTTGCCGTTGCGGTACGGGCAAGTCATGCTGCGCGAGAAGATGCCTCGGCGGTTCTACTGCCGCGCGAAGTGGCACACCAGCGAGCTCGACAGCGAGACCCAGGTCTTCGACCTCGATTTCGTCGACCGGGATGGCCGCCAGCTGGGCGGGATTCGCGAGTTCACGGTCAAACGCGCGCCCCGGGAGGCGCTGCTGCGCGGGCTCGGCGGTGATGCCACGAGACTGCTGTACACCCTTGGCTGGCACGAGGTACCGCCGCCGGCACCGAGCGACAGCGCCGCAGGTTCGAACGGCACCTGGCTGATTGCCAATTTTGATGAACTAGCCGACATGGTGCCTGGCTGCATCCCATTCGACCGGACTATAGATTCGGAGCCCTTGGGACAGGTGTTGGCACAGGCTCACGAGCGTGGTGTGCCGTTTGCCGGCGTCGTCTGGCGCAGCACGGCGCCCAGCGCAGGGGAGTCGAGCGCCGATGTCGCCGCGCGGCTCGAGGCCGAGATCACCAACGTGCTCAGCGCCGTGCACACCGTGCAGGGCGGCTCAGAAAACGGCAGCGTGAAACTGCCCGGCGGACTATGGATCACCACCGAGCACGCCGTGGCAACCGAGTCCGGCGAGCCGGTCGACCCGGTGCAGGCAGCGCTCTGGGGGTTCGGGCGCACCACCGTCAACGAGGAACCGGCGCTGCGCTGCAAACTGGTCGATTGCGACGGATCAGAGGAGGCGGTGCAGCTACTGGCCAACCTGATCGCCACACCGATCGAGGAGCCGGAACTCGCACTGCGGCAAGGAAAGCTGCTGGCGTCGCGCTTGCTGCATTGGGCGCGCAGCGGTCATCTCGCGGTACCGCGCTCGGGCGACTACGTCCTGGCGCCCACCGAACGCGGCGCGATCGACAACCTGCGTCTGACCGAGACGGACGTGCCGCCGCCGGACGAGGGCTACGTACAGGTCCGGGTGGAGGCCGCGGGCCTCAACTTCCGGGATGTGCTCAACGTCCTTGGCCTTTACCCGGGCGACCCCGGACCGATCGGCGGGGACTTCGCCGGCATCGTCACCCAGTTGGGTAGCGGCGTCACGGGACTCGAGGTCGGCCAGCGCGTCTACGGCTTCATGCAGGGCGCATTCTCCAGCCGGTTCAACGTGCCGGCGCAGTTGCTGGCGCCGGTGCCCGATGGGCTGAGCCCGGTAGCGGCGGCCACCATTCCCGCTGCGGCACTCACAGCCCGACTCGCGTTCGACTGGGCACAGCTGAAGCCCGGTGACCGAGTGCTCATTCATGCCGCCAGCGGCGGCGTCGGGCTTGCCGCGATCCAGATGGCACAGCAGCACGGCGCCGTCGTCTTCGCGACCGCCAGCACCTACAAACGCGCGGCGCTGCGCAAAATGGGTGTGAAATATGTTTACGACTCGCGCAGTACAGATTTCGCCGACCACATCCTTGCCGACACCGATGGCGAGGGTGTCGACGTGGTGCTCAACAGCCTGACCAACGAGGGATTTCTCGAAGCGACCGTGCGCGCCACCGCCCAGAACGGCCGTTTCGCCGAGATCGCCAAGCGTGACATCTGGACACCGGAGCAGATGGCGGAGGCCCGTCCCGATATCGCCTACGAGATCGTTGCGCTGGACACGGTGACCTTCCAAGAGCCTGAGCGTATCCGTGGCTTGCTGACCGAGGTGTCGGAAGGATTGGCCAAGGGCGAGTGGACGCCACTGCCCGCCGAGATCTATCCGCTGACGGAGGCCAGGGCCGCATTCCGCCGCATGCAGCAGGCGCGGCACATAGGGAAGATCGTGCTGCAGATACCGAATCCGCTGCAGCCGCGAGCCGATCGGAGCTATCTGATCACCGGCGGACTCGGTGCGATCGGTCTGCACACGGCTTCGTATCTGGCCCAACTCGGTGCCGGTGACATCGTGTTGACCAGCAGGCGCGCGCCCGATGCGGACGCGCAACGGGTAATCGAGGAGATCACCGAGCGCTACAAGTGCCGTATCCACGTTTTCGCAGCCGATGTCGGCGACGAGTCCGAGGTTGCGGAACTGCTGGACCGGATCCGCGCGGAGTTACCGCCGCTCGCCGGAGTGGTGCACTTGGCCGGCGTGCTCGACGACGCATTGTTGTCGCAGCAGAGCCTCGAGCGTTTCCGGACGACATTGGCGCCCAAGGCATTCGGCGCCTGCCACTTGGACCGGTTGACGAAGGACGACGAGCTGGACTTCTTCATCGTGTCCTCCTCGGTGTCCAGCTTGTTCGGTTCACCCGGTCAGTCCAACTACGCGACTGCCAATGCGCTGCTCGATGGCCTGGTCGCGCAGAGAAGGGCGCAAGGCCTGCCTGCGACCGGCGTCAACTTCGGTCCGTGGGCCCAGGGTGGCATGGCCTCTTCGGAGGCCGCGCGCGCCAATCTCGGTGCGCAGGGCCTGATGCCACTGGAGCCCTCGGCCGCGCTGGCCGCACTCGCCGAGGTTGTCGCCAACGGAACCGGCCAGGCAACTGTCATCAAAGCCAATTGGCAGCGCGCCGCGAAGTTGCTGGGCGCATCTCGCCCGCCGATTCTCGACCTCGTGTTGCCGAGTGCGGTCGGGGAGGTGACCGGTGACAGTGAGTTGCTTCGGCAGCTGCAGGAGATACCGGTGCCGCAGCGCGCCGGTTTCGTGACCGAATTCCTGCAGCGCGAGGTGCAGAACTTCCTGCGGCTCGCGCAACCACCCGCCGCGTCCAGTCGGTTCCTGGACCTGGGTACGGATTCGCTGATGGCGATCGAGCTCCGCAACCGGTTGCACAGTCAGTTCGGTGGCGCGTTCACGATCAACGCGACCGCGGTATTCGACTATCCGACAATCGGCGGGCTCGCCGAGTATCTCGTGAGTCAACTGCCCGAGGTTGACGCGCAGCCGGGTGACGTGGTTGACGCGCAGCCGGGTGATGTGGTTGACGCGCAGCCGGGTGACGTGGTTGACGCGCAGCCGGGTGACGTGGAATCCGTCGATGCGTCCGAGTCCCAGCCTCCAGAATGATTGACCGAAACAACATGGCCGGTTCCTGCTGAGCCCATCAATGACCAGCCGCGGGGCGGATACTCGCGCCACCTCGAGGTCCCGGGTGTTGGCGTGGGCTCTGTGGGATTCCGGCGCGACGGGCGTGAATGCCGTCGTCATCACGTTCGTCTTTTCCGTCTACCTCACCGAGCAGGTGGGTTCGGGTTTGCCCGGCCCCACCACACCCGCGAGCTGGTTGGGCCGGGTGCTGACGATCGCCGGGCTGTTCGTCGCGTTGCTGGCGCCGGCCACCGGTATCTGGGTCGACGCCACGCACCGTCGCCGAACGGCGCTCGCCGTGTTCACCGGCTTGGTCGTCGCGATGACGTCGGCGATGAGCCTGATCCGCGCGGACTACCACTATCTGTGGCCGGGCCTGGTCCTGCTGGCGTGCACCGCAGCGTGCAGCGATCTGGCGACGGTGCCCTACAACGCCATGTTGAGGCAGCTTTCGACGGCGGAGAACTCGGGCCGGATCTCCGGACTCGGTTCGGCCGCAGGGTATTTCGGCAGTGTGCTATTGCTGCTGATCCTCTATCTCGGATTCATCCAAGGCGATGGCGACACCCGCGGCCTCCTCGGCCTCGCGGTGGCCGACGGCCAGCACGTGCGGGCGGCGATGTTGCTTGCCGCGGCGTGGTTCGCTCTGTTCGCGCTACCGCTATTGGTTTCACTGCGTACCCCGGCCCCCGTCGAGCGTCGCCCGCTCAGTGGGTTCCTCGGCGCTTATCGCGCGCTCTGGGACGAGGTGAAGGGGGAGTGGCGACGCGACCACAACGTTGTGTACTACCTGGTCGCCAGCGCAGTGTTCAGAGACGGGCTGACCGGCATCTTCGCGTTCGGTGCGGTGCTCGGTGTCACGGTGTACGGAGTGTCGCAGGCCGACGTGCTGGTGTTCGGCGTATGCGCCAGCAGCGTCGCCGCGATCGGCGCGGTGGCGGGCGGCCGGCTCGACGATCGAGTCGGATCCAAACCCGTCATCGTCGGTTCGCTTGGCGCCATGGTCGTCACCGGACTGGTATTGCTGACTCTCTCCGGTGCGCTGGCGTTCTGGATCTGCGGGCTGCTTCTGTGCCTGTTCGTCGGCCCAACTCTGGCGTCCGCGCGTGCGCTGATGCTGCGGATGTCGGCGGAGGGAAAGGAAGGCACGGCCTTCGGCCTCTACACCACCGCGGGGCGCGCGGCGTCCTTCCTGGCGCCGTGGATGTTCTTTACGTTTATCGATCTATTCGGCACCGATCGGGCCGGAATGGCCGGGCTTTGTGTGGTGCTGGCCGGGGGACTTGTGGCGATGGCCGCGGTGCGGGTACCTCGGTGACGACCATGCACGGTCACCGAACTCGGTCTGATCTGAAAAAGGGCGATTAGGCTACCTAAGAGTAGGTAAGTAACCTGATCCACGTGTCGGAGAAGCCAGAAAACCCGCAGATCGTCGTCACCGACGAGGAGATCTTCGAGGCTCACATCGCAGGCAAGCTCTCCGTGGAGCTGAAGGCCCCACTGGACACCCAGCGCGCCTTGTCGATCGCCTACACGCCGGGCGTAGCGCAGGTCAGCCGCGCGATCGCCGCCGACCACACTCTGGCCGCCCGCTATACCTGGGCGAGCCGGCTGGTCGCCGTCGTCAGCGACGGCAGTGCGGTACTCGGCCTCGGCGATATCGGACCGGCCGCCTCGCTGCCGGTGATGGAGGGCAAGTGCGGGCTGTTCAAGGCGTACGCAGGACTGGACGCGATCCCGATCGTGTTGGACACCAAGGATCCCGACGAGATCGTCGAAACCCTGGTGCGGTTGCGCCCGACGTTCGGTGCCGTCAACCTCGAGGACATCTCGGCGCCGCGCTGCTTCGAGATTGAACGCCGCCTGATCGAGGCGCTCGACTGCCCGGTGATGCACGACGACCAGCACGGCACCGCCATCGTCGTTCTTGCGGCGATGATGGGCGCGACCAAGGTGCTCAACCGCGACATGGCGTCGCTGCGCGTGGTGATCTCGGGTGTCGGCGCGGCGGGCATGGCGTGCGCCAATATCCTTCTGGCGGCGGGTGTTTCGGACATGACCGTGCTGGACTCCCGCGGCATCCTGCATCCCCATCGGGACGACATGACCCCGGTGAAGTTCGATCTGGCGCAGCGCACCAACCCCGACGGCCTGTCCGGCGGAATGGTCGAGGCGCTGAAGGGCGCCGACGTGTTCCTCGGGCTTTCCGGCGGCATCGTTCCCGAAGAGCTGATCGCGACGATGGCGCCCGACGGCATCGTGTTCGCACTCTCCAACCCTGACCCGGAGGTTCATCCGGAGGTCGCTGCGCGGCATGCCGCCGTGGTGGCGACCGGCCGCAGCGACTTCCTGAACCAGATCAACAACGTGCTGGCGTTCCCCGGTGTGTTCCGCGGCGCGCTGGACTCGGGCGCCCGCCGGATCACCGAGAAGATGAAGGTGGCCGCCGCAGAGGCGATCTTCGGGGTGGTGGGCGATGATCTCTCGACGGATTACATCGTTCCGAGTCCGCTGGATGAGCGCGTCGAGCCCGCGGTGGCCGCGGCGGTCGCGGCGACCTCGAACGCCGGAGTCGTCTGATCCGCTTAATCAGCGTCCGTCGGCTCGTCGTCGCGCTGGTCGTTCTGCTGATCGCCGGGTGCGGCGGCACGAGCGGGGGCCAATCGATCGCCGTCGGGGCCCGCGACGACGCCGAGTCGACACTGCTGGCCCACGTGTACGCGGCGGCATTACGGACCTACGGCACCGCCGCGCACGTCGAGTCGGTGCCTGACCCGTTGGCCGGACTGGACTCGGGCGCGATCGGTGTCGTGCCGGGCTTCACCGGTCGGCTGCTGGACACCTTTGCGCCCGGCGCGACGGCACGTGCCGCCGCCCAGGTCTACCGCGACATGGTGTCGGCATTGCCGGAGGGCGTGGCCGCAGGCGACTACGCCGAATCGGCCGAGGACAAGCCCGCGCTCGCGGTCACCGAGGCCACCGTCGACGCCTGGGGTGGACGGGATGTCACGGCGGCGGTCCGCAACTGCGAGCAGCTCAAGATCGGACATGTCGTCGGCGTGCCCCGACCGGCCGCCGTCGGGACGTGCGCGGCACAGGTACGTGAATATCCCGACGCCACAACGCTTTTCGAGGCGTTGCGGACCGGCCAGGTGAAGGCGGCATGGACGTCGACGGCCGATCCGGACATCCCCGCCGACGCGGTGGTGCTGGCCGACCGCACGGCACTGATCCGCGCGGAGAACGTCGTGCCGCTGTATCGCCGCAACGAGCTGTCCGAAATGCAGGTGCTCGCGCTCAACGAGGTGGCCGGCGTGCTGGACACCGCGGCGTTGGTGCAGATGCGGCGTCAGGTGGCCGCAGGCGCCCACCCGGGCCAGGTCGCCGACGCGTTCCTGGCCGACCACCCGCTAGGCGCAACCAGCCGCTAGTGCGGCCGGTGACCTCGTCCCGCGAGCGAAGGTGTCTGCACATCGACACGCCGTGATCTGGCGGCATTCTGCGGTCGCTCGCCGCGCACGAGCGCTATCGGGTGGGCGGAAACAGGCGTTTGTTCATCGGAACGAACAACCGCATGTAGCCCGAACCGGTCAACCTCACGACGAAGTCGAACAACTTGGCGTCGGCGCCGGGCAGGACTCGTGCCTTGTTCTTGGCGACGGCGTTCAGGATGATCTTCGCCGCCCGCTGGGGGCTTGTGATTGCCACCTTTGTAAAGATTGCGTCGAGGGCGTTGGTGTCCAAACCGGCTGCGGCGGTGGAGTTTCGGACCAGCGGTGTCTTGATGTAGCCGGGATGGACGCACGTCACTTTCACCGGATGCCCCGCTACCGCCATCTCTTGGCGGAGGGCCTCGGTGAAGCCCCGCACCGCGAACTTCGCAGAGTTGTAGGCGGCCTCGCCGTGAACCGCGAATAGTCCGTACATGCTCGACATGTTGACGACGTGGCCGTCGCCCGAGTCGATCAGATGCGGGAGAAACGCCTTGGTGCCGTTGACGACACCCCAGAAATCGACGTCCATCACGCGTTCGAGATCCTTGAATTCGGTGACCTCGATGTCTCCCAAGAATGCGATACCGGCGATGTTGTAGATCTGGTTGACCACTCCGAAATGCCCTTGGATGGCATCCGCATACGCGACTACCGCCTCGCGTTCGGTGACGTCGACGCGGTCGGCCTTCACAGGTGCGCCCAGGCTGCGGATCGACGCCTCGGTGCGCGCCAGACCTTCGGCGTCGATATCACTGATCGCCACCTTCGCCCCCCGGCGCGCCAGCTCGATCGCCAGCGCCTGTCCGATGCCCGAACCGGCGCCGGTGACCACGGCGACCTTCTGCGCGAAATCGGCCATGGCCCAGTGTCGCAGCAACCAGCCGCTAATCCGGCATCGTCCGCGATGTCACTGCGGCGACCACCCTCTGATAGCCCGAGCCAGTCGCGCGGACGAGGAGGTCGAGGGCCTTGGCATCGTTGCCGACCAGCACCCGGGCCTTGTTCTTGCGGACGCCCTCGAGAATGACCCGCGCCGCCTTCGGCGCGGACGTGCTGGCCAACCGCTTGTCGAACAGGTTCGCCAACTCGTCCTTGTCCAGACCCTCCGCGGTCTCCATGTTGCGGGCGATCCCGGTCTTGATGCCGCCGGGGTGCACCGTCGTCACCTTCACCGGGTGGCCGGCCACGATCATCTCCTGGCGCAGCGCCTCGGTGAAGCCGCGCACGGCGAACTTGGCCGCGTTGTAGGCCGCCTGGCCCGGCACGGCGAGCAGTCCGAAGATGCTGGAGATGTTGACGACGTGCCCGTCGCCGGAGGCGATCAGGTGCGGGAGAAAGACCTTGGTGCCATTGACGACACCCCAGAAGTCGACGTCCATCACCCGTTCGATGTCCTTGAACTGACAGGCCTCTACATCGCCCGTGAACGCGATGCCTGCGTTGTTGTAGATCTGGTTGACGGTGCCGAAGTGCTCGTTGACCGCGTCGGCGTAGGCACTGAAACGCCTCGCGTTCGGTGACGTCGAGCCGATCGGACTTCACCTCCGCGCCGATGGCCGCCAGCTGCTCCTCGGTCACCGCGAGGCCCTCGGTGTCGACGTCGCTGATCGCCAGCTTGGCGCCTGAGCTCCCTAGTTCGATCGCCAGCGCCTGACCGATTCCGGACCCGGCACCCGTCACGACGGCGACTTTCCCCGCGAAGCCCTTCATGTACGCACCCCTAGATGTCGACTGACTCGGGACGAGGCTAGTCGGTACCGCCGGTAGCGCGTACAGCGGCCTCTCGAACGCCGCGAGCGTGCGCAGATGCCGTCAGTTGCGGCGGGTCGGATGCAGACCGCACTCTCGCGGAATGCGGTCAGCCGAACGCCTCGTCGATGATTTCCTGCTGCTCGACTGCGTGCACCTTCGACGAGCCCGACGACGGCGCCGACATCGCGCGCCGGGAGATCCGCTTGAGACCCGTCAACTTGTCGGGCAGCACCTCGGGCAGCGTCAGGCCGAACGTCGGCCAGGCGCCCTGGTTGGCAGGCTCCTCCTGCACCCAGAAGAACTGCTCCGCGTTGGGATAGCGCTCCAGCGTCTCGTTCAGTCGCCGCCTGGGCAGGGGTGCGAGCTGCTCGATCCGCACGATCGCCACGTCCTCGCGGTCGTCCTTGGCCTTGCGCGCCACCAACTCGTAGTAGATCTTGCCGCTGGTCAGCAGGATCCGGCGGACCTTGTCGCGGTCGCCGTCGCCGTCGGTGTAGGTCGGCTCCTCGATCACCGACCGGAACTTCTGCTCGGTGAAATCGCGGATGTCGCTGACGGCGGCCTTGTTGCGCAGCATCGACTTCGGTGTGAACACGATCAGCGGGCGGTGGATGCCGTCGAGCGCGTGCCGCCGCAACAGGTGGAAGTAGTTCGCGGGCGTCGAGGGCACCGCGATCGTCATCGAGCCCTCGGCCCACAGCAGCAGGAACCGCTCGATGCGGCCCGACGTGTGGTCGGGACCCTGCCCTTCCTGGCCGTGCGGCAGCAGCAGCACCACGTCGGACAGCTGACCCCACTTGGCCTCGCCCGAGGAGATGAACTCGTCGATGATCGACTGCGCGCCGTTGACGAAGTCGCCGAACTGCGCTTCCCACAACACCATTGCGTCGGGGTTGCCGACGGAGTAGCCGTATTCGAAGCCCACTGCGGCGAATTCGGACAGCGCCGAGTCGTAGACCATCAACTTGCCGCCGGTCGGTGTGCCGTCGGAGTTGGTGGCCAGCAGCTGCAGCGGGGTGAACTCGGCGCCGGTCTTGCGGCAGATGATCACCGAGTGCCGCTGTGTGAAGGTGCCGCGCCTGGTGTCCTGGCCGGACAGCCGAATCAGCTTGCCTTCCGCGATGAGTGACCCCAGCGCCAGCAGTTCGGCGAACGCCCAGTCGACCTTGCCCTCGTATGCCATCTCCCGGCGCTTCTCCAGCACCGGCTTGACCCTCGAGTGCACGGTGAACCCGTCGGGCGCGGCGAGGTGCGCGTCACCGATGCGCGCCAACAGCGACTTGTCCACGGCGGTGTCCATCCCGCGGGGCAGCATCTGGTCGCTTTCCACCGACGAGCTCGGCTCGATCTCGTGCTTTTCGAGCTCGCGGACCTCGTTGAACACCTGCTCCAGCTGGCCCTGGTAGTCGCGCAGCGCGTCCTCGGCTTCCTTCATCGAGATGTCGCCGCGGCCGATCAGCGATTCGGTGTAGGTCTTGCGGACGCCGCGCTTGGTGTCGATGGCGTCGTACATCGCGGGCTGCGTCATCGACGGGTCGTCGCCCTCGTTGTGCCCGCGGCGGCGGTAGCACAGCATGTCGATGATGACGTCCTTCTTGAACTTCTGCTTGAAGTCCATCGCCAGTCGTGCCACCCACACCGCGGCCTCGGGGTCGTCACCGTTGACGTGGAAGATCGGTGCCCCGATCATCTTCGCGACGTCGGTGCAGTACTCCGACGACTTGGCGTCGGAAGGCGAAGTGGTGAAACCGATCTGGTTGTTCACGACGATGTGGATCGTGCCGCCGGTGCGGTACCCGCGCAGCAGCGCGAGGTTCAGCGTTTCGGCGACCACGCCCTGGCCGGCGAAGGCAGCGTCGCCGTGCAGCATCAGCGGCACCACCGTGAACCCGTCGGGCCCGTCGCCCTTGTCCAGCAGGTCCTGCTTGGCCCGGACGATGCCCTCGAGCACGGGGTCGACCGCCTCCAGGTGTGACGGGTTGGCGACCAGCGACACCGCAATGTCGTTGTCGCCGAACATCTGTAGGTAGGTGCCGTTGGCGCCCAAGTGATACTTGACATCGCCGGAGCCGTGCGCCTGCGACGGGTTCAGGTTGCCCTCGAACTCACTGAAGATCTGCGAGTACGGCTTGCCGACGATGTTGGCCAGCACGTTGAGCCGGCCGCGGTGCGGCATGCCGATGACGACCTCGTCGAGCCCGTGCTCGGCGGCCTGGTCGATCGCGGCGTCCATCATCGGGATGACGGTTTCCGCGCCCTCCAGCGAGAACCGCTTCTGCCCAACGTATTTGGTCTGCAGGAAGGTCTCGAACGCTTCGGCGGCATTCAGCTTGGACAGGACGTACTTCTGCTGCGCGACGGTGGGCTTCTCGTGCTTGACCTCGATGCGCTCTTCCAGCCACTTCTGCTGTTCGGGCTCCAGGATGTGGGTGTACTCCACGCCGACGTGCCTGCAGTACGAATCGCGCAACAGGCCGAGCACGTCGCGCAGTTTCTTGTGCTCCGCGCCCGAGAAGCCGTTGACCTTGAACACCCGGTCCAGGTCCCACAACGTCAGGCCGTGCGTGTTCACGTCGAGGTCGGGATGGCTGCGGAACCGGCTCTTGTCCAGCCGCAGCGGGTCGATGTCGGCCATCAGGTGCCCGCGGTTGCGGTAGGCCGCGATCAGCTCGATGACGCGCGCGTTCTTGTCGTCGATCGAGTCCGGGTTGTCGGTGCGCCACCGCACCGGCTCGTACGGGATGCCCAGCTCGTGGAAGATCTCGTCGAAGAATTCGTCGGAGAGCAGTAGCTCGTGCACGGTGCGCAGGAAGTCGCCGGACTCGGCGCCCTGGATGATGCGGTGGTCATATGTCGACGTCAACGTGACCAGCTTGCCGATGCCCAGGTCGGCGATGCGTTCCTCGCTCGCCCCCTGGAACTCCGCGGGGTATTCCATCGCGCCGACGCCGATGATCGCGCCCTGGCCGCGCATCAGCCGGGGCACCGAATGCACGGTGCCGATGGTGCCGGGATTGGTCAACGAGATCGTCACGCCGGAGAAGTCCTCGGCGGTCAGCTTGCCGTCGCGGGCGCGCCGCACGATGTCCTCGTAGGCGGCGATGAACTGGCCGAACCGCATCGCCTCGGTACCCTTGATGCCCGCGACCACCAGCTGACGGGCGCCGTCCTTGCCTTGCAGGTCGATCGCCAGGCCCAGGTTGGTGTGGGCGGGGGTGATGGCGTTCGGCTTCCCGTCGACCTCGGCGTAGTGCCGGTTCATGTTCGGGAACTTCTTGACCGCCTGCACGATCGCGTAGCCGAGCAGGTGGGTGAACGAGATCTTGCCGCCGCGGGTGCGCTTGAGGTGGTTGTTGATGACGATGCGGTTGTCGATCATCAGCTTGGCGGGGATGGCGCGCACGCTGGTCGCGGTCGGCACGTCCAGCGACGCCGACATGTTCTTCACCACGGCGGCGGCCGCGCCGCGCAGGACTTGGGCCTCATCGCCGTCGGCGCGGGGAGCGGCCTTCTTGTCCGGTTTCGGTTCAGCGGCTTTGGGTTTGGCGGGTGCGGGCTCGGCCTTGGCGGGCGCGGCTCGGACTTGGCCGGCGCCGGCTCTGCCTTGGCGGGCGCGGCTTCGGTCTTGGCGGTCGGGGCGCCGTTGCCGCCGGCGGGCTTGGGTGCGGGTGCCGGCCCAGGTTCGGGCGGCGCGGTCGGGGCGGACGGCTGTCCGTCGCCGGCGTTGCTTGATGTTCCTGCGGTGGGTTCGGGCGAGTAGTCGACGAGGAATTCATGCCAACTCGGATCGACCGAGGAGGGGTCTTCGCGGAACTTGCGATACATCTCCTCGACCAACCACTCGTTCTGTCCGAATGGTGAAGTTGAACTGCTCACGGCAGCTACTCGCCTCGATTCCTTCTGTTCGGCAGAGCGTCCAACGGACGCTCGCCCTCTGTATTCCTTATTCCTTCCAGCCTGCGGTTACCCGCATCTACGCTGTCTAAAGGCTAACGCTTCGCGAGTGGCGCGGACGTGGACAAGAGGCGCTAATCGTCGGAGCGACCTTTTTCAGCCCTGCGGTGCCGGCAGCACGTGCAATTTCGACGGCCAGCGCGGCGGCGGGGAACCGAACGCGTTACGCGCGTTGTCGATGATGCGCTTGCCCATCAGTCGATTGCCGACACCACCGACGACGGCGCCGATGCCGACCGGGAGCAGCTTGCCGAACATGATCGCCCCGCGCTTGAGCGCGTAGCGCTTGACGAAGTAGCGCAGCAGCCGCGAATTGAGCTGCGACACCGCGGGCAACGGCAGCGTCGCCGCGCCGTCGGCCAGCCACGCGCCCTTCGTCCGGCCAGGACCGAGCAGGTCGGCGACCGCATGCTTGCTGTCCTCGCCGACCAGCACGGCGAGCACAAGTGCGCGCCTGCGCTCCCGATGCTCGGCCGGTATGCCGTGCACCTCGGCCACGGCGAGCACGAACAACGCCGTCGCCTCCATGAACACCACCGTCTCACCGGCCACCGCGGATAGCGCCGTGAGCGTGCCGATGCCCGGGATCGCCGCCGCCGAGCCGACGGCCGCACCGCTGGCCATCACCGCGGCCAGGTACTGCTTCTCCAGCTTGGTGACGATCTCGGCGGGCGTCGCGTCGGGATTCGCTTCCTGCAGCCGCTCCACGTATGCCCTGACCGCCGGGCCCTGGACCCGCGCCCCGCGCTCGATGATCTCCGACAGCACGCGTGCCGCAGCGCCGGGTTTCTCGTCTGTGCCGTTTCTGGTAGCCGGCAGCTGGCTCTTGGTCTTGGACCGAGCGCTCATTGCGGCCTCCCTAGGGTGCGGTATCGGCTCCTTCAGGCTAACGGTTGTTCAACGAACGACCGAGGCCGCGGGGTGCCCGGTCGTGACGGCGGTCACTGTTGGTGAGGTGCGGGAAGAAAATATTGATTTAGCGTGCTAATCATTCGCGTGGCAGTATCGCCCGCTGTGGATCCGAGGACACCCAGTCGCGCCCGAATGATCGTGCTGCTGGGTGTGATGGTCGCGTTGGGTCCGCTGACCATCGACATGTACCTGCCCGCGCTACCGAAGATCGCCGACGAGTTATCGGTGTCCTCGTCGGTCGTGCAGCTCACGCTGACCGGAACGCTGGCCGGGTTGGCGCTGGGCCAGCTGATCGTCGGCCCGCTGTCCGACTCGCTGGGCCGCAGGAGGCCGCTGATGGCGGGCATCGTGCTGCACATCGTGGCATCGGTGGTCTGCATGCTGGCGCCCAACCTGGTAGTGCTGGGGCTGGCCCGGGTATTGCAGGGCGTCGGTGCGGCCGCGGCAATGGTGGTCGCGATCGCCGTCGTCGGTGATCTGTTCGCCGACTCGGCCGCGGCCACAGTGCTGTCGCGGCTGATGCTCGTGCTGGGCGTGGCGCCCGTCGTCGCGCCATCGCTGGGCGCCGCGGTGCTGCTGCACGCGTCATGGCATTGGATCTTCACCGTGCTGGTGGTGCTGGCGGGCGGACTGCTGTTGCTGGCCGCGCTGGCGCTGCCCGAGACGCTGCCGCCGTCGCACCGCAGACCGCTGCGGGTGCGCGGCATCGCCGCCACCTACCGGGAACTGCTGCACGACGCGCGGTTCGTCATCCTGGTGCTGGTCGCGGCGCTGGGGATGTCGGGTCTGTTCGCCTACATCGCGGGTGCGTCATTCGTGCTGCAGGGCCGGTTCGGCCTCGACCAGCAGGTCTTCGCCCTGGTGTTCGGCGCAGGCGCGGTCGCCCTGATCGGCGCGACACAGTTCAACGTCGTGCTGCTGAAGCGGTTCGCACCGCAGGTGATCGTGCTGTGGGCGCTGGTCGCGGCGCTACTCGCCGGTGGGGTTTTCGTCGGCCTGGCTTCCGCGCATGTCGGCGGATTGGCGGGTTTCGTGGCTCCGGTGTGGGCGATCCTGGCGGCGATGGGCCTGGTTATCCCCAATGCACCGGCGGTGGCGCTGTCCCGGCACCCCGACGCCGCGGGCACCGCGGCTGCACTGCTGGGTGCCGCCCAGTTCGGTCTCGGTGCGGCGGTGGCCCCGCTGGTGGGCGTGCTCGGAAATGACGAGTTGGCGCTGTCCATCGTCATGACCGCCGGCATGCTCATTGCGCTGTTGGCGCTGCTAGCCGTCGGGATCTCGGCCGGCGACGACGCCGACGAAACCATGCCGGCGGACGCGGTCGCCGAACCGGCGTAGTTGTCCCGGCGCACATCGGTCCGTAGCGTCGGGGCGAATTACTCCACGCCGAGTAGTCGACGATCGAATCGTGGCTGCGAGGCTTCGTAGAGTCCTTACGAACAGGCCAGTTGCAGTGACGCGGGGCCGCAGAACTCGACACCATCGAGGAGAGTCGAAACGAGGTGGGGGTATGACGGCGGCGCTGAGAGGTCGGCCGGCGGGTGGGGCCGCGCCGATCGCTGACCCGTGGCATGCGCTCTGGGCCATGATGGTCGGCTTCTTCATGATCCTGGTCGACGCGACGATCGTGGCGGTGGCCAACCCGTCCATCATGGAGAAGCTGGCCGCCGACTACGACGCGGTGATCTGGGTGACCAGCGCCTACCTTCTCGGCTTCGCGGTGCCGTTGCTGCTGGCCGGCCGACTCGGTGACCGCTACGGCCCGAAGAACCTCTACCTTCTCGGCCTGGCAGTCTTCACCGCCGCGTCGCTGTGGTGCGGCCTCTCCGACACCATCGGCATGCTCATCGCAGCCCGTGTGTTGCAGGGCGTCGGCGCGGCGCTGCTCACCCCGCAGACGCTGTCGACGATCACCCGAATCTTCCCGGCCGAGCGGCGCGGGGTGGCGATGAGCGTGTGGGGCGCCACCGCCGGGGTCGCCACTCTGGTCGGACCGCTGGCCGGCGGGGTGCTGGTCGACGGGCTCGGCTGGCAGTGGATCTTCTTCGTCAACGTGCCGATCGGAATCATCGGGTTGGGCCTGGCCTTCTGGCTGGTTCCCGACCTGCCCACCGAGAAGCACCGCTTCGATCTGCTCGGTGTGGCGCTGTCCGGGATCGGCATGTTCATGATCGTCTTCGCGCTGCAGGAAGGGCAGTCACACAACTGGGCACCGTGGATCTGGGGCACACTCGCCGGCGGTGTCGGCTTTATGGCCGCGTTCATCTTCTGGCAGCAGGCCAACCGCAACGAGCCGCTCATCCCGCTGAGCATCTTCCGCGACCGCGACTTCAGCCTGTCCAACCTCGGCGTCGCAACCATCGGTTTCGTCGTGACGGCGATGATCCTGCCGGTGATGTTCTACGCACAGGCGGTGTGCGGTCTGTCGCCGACGCGGGCGGCGTTGCTGACCGCCCCGATGGCGATCGCGACCGGCGTGCTCGCGCCCTGGGTCGGCAGGATCGTCGACCGGTCTCATCCGCGGCCGATCATCGGGTTCGGCTTTTCGGTGCTGGCGATCGCGTTGACGTGGCTGTCCGTCGAGATGACGGCGACCACGCCGATCTGGCGGATTGTGCTGCCGCTGACGGCAATGGGCGTGGGCATGGCGTTCATCTGGTCACCGTTGGCGGCAACCGCGACACGTAATCTGCCGCCGCAGCTGGCCGGTGCCGGCTCCGGTGTTTACAACGCCACCCGTCAGGTGGGGTCGGTGCTGGGCAGCGCCAGCATGGCGGCGTTCATGACGACGCGGATCAGCGCCGAGATGCCGGCGATGGCGGCCGACGGGCCGAGCGGTGAGGGATCGGTCACCGCGCTGCCGAGTTTCCTGCACGAACCGTTCGCCGCCGCGATGTCTCAGGCGCTGTTGCTGCCCGCGTTCATCGCGCTGTTCGGCGTCGTGGCCGCGCTGTTCCTGCTCGGGTTCGCCAAATCGGCCATCGCGGCCGAGGGGCCGCCCGATGTCGGCGTGATCGATGACGACGAGTACTGGGCCGACGACGATTACGTCGACGACGACCACTATGTCGAGTTCACCGTGCTGCACGATGACCCCGAGCCCGAACCGGTGGAGCCGATAGGGTTCGCCCACAACGGCTTTCACGTCGACGATGAACAACGGTTGCAGCCGCTCAGCCAATTCGAGGCACGCGAGGAGCCGGAGCAATACCCGTTCCCGTCGAACGGCAGGCATTCCCGCGCCGAGCCCGACGACATGTCCAGCTACGGGCGGCACTCCCGACCGGGCGATTAGGTCGTGAGTCGTTAATTCGGGTGCAGATCATTGGCCAAATCCCTTGCGGCGCCGAACGTGCGGCAGTTGCGAAAATCCGACCACTTTTTCGCCGTACCTTCACGTTGGGTGTGGTGACGACCGGATTGACCACCAACGAGTCGCGATCGAATCGCGGCCAGCATCGGCAGGAGCTCCTGCCGACGAATTATTGACTCACGTGACCAGTTCTAGTCGAACAGCACCGCCGCGTTGAGGTAGCTCGCCGGATCGAATGCTGCCTTGACGGTTCGCATCGCGGCGATGTCGGCGTCCGTGCGTGACATTCCGAGGTAGTCCCGCTTGCGGCTGCCCACGCCGTGTTCCGAGCTGACGTTGCCGCCGCTCCCGGCGATCAACGTCATCATCGCCGAGTACAGTGCGGCCTCCCGTTCTCCATCGAGCGCACACCGCAACACGTTCAGGTGCAGGTTGCCCTCGCCGATGTGGCCGAACAGAACCGGAATGGCGTCCGCGGCGTGTTCCGCGATCAGCTCGCCGGATTCGCGCGCAAACCGCGCGATCGCCGACAACGGCAGCGACACATCGAATTTCAACGGCGGGCCGTATATGCCGAGAACCTCGGCGACCGATTCACGGACCTGCCACAGCCGCTGCGCAGCGTTGACGTCGATACCGACCGCAGGTTCCCCGGTCAGTCGCGCGTCTTCCAACGCGTCGGCCAACTGCTCGGTCTGGTCGGTATCGGCGGCCAGTTCGATGAGCAGCTGCCATGCACCGTCGACCGGCGCTGCCACGCCGAGGTGCTCGGCGGTCAGTGCGCTGGCGCGGGCGTCGATCAGCTCCAGCGCGGCGATGGCGTCCATGTCGCGGAACGCGCGGCCCGCCTCGACAAGGTCATCGAGATCGGCGAACCCGCAGATCGCGGTCACCCGGTGCGCCGGTGTGGGGTGCAGGCGCAGGTCGAGCCCGGTGATGACGCCGAGGGTGCCTTCGGCGCCGACGAACAGCGACGCCAGGTCGTATCCGGTGTTGTCCTGCCGAACCTGGCTGTGCCGGTGCACCACCGACCCGTCGGGCAGCACGACATCCAGACCGATGACCTGTTCGCCCATGTTGCCGTAGCGCACGGTCCGCAGCCCGCCTGCGTTGGTCGACGCCATGCCGCCGACCGTGGCGGAGTCCCGCGCGGCGATGTCGACGCCGAACACCAGGCCGGCACTGGCCGCCGCACGCTGCACATCGGCCAGCGGCACGCCCGCGCCGACCTGGAGTCGCCGCTCGGCGACGTCGACCTCACCGATGTCGGTCAAGCGCTCGGTGGACAGCAGCACGTCGTCGTGCTCGGGGACCGTGCCTGCCACCAGCGAGGTGCGTCCCCCCTGCACGGTGACGTGCGCACCGGCGTCGCGGCAGGCGCGCAGCACCGCGGCGACCTCCTCAGCGGTGCCCGGCCGTACGAGTGCGCTGGCGTGCCCGCGGTAGCGGCCGGTGTGATCGACGCTGCGGCCGTCCAGCACGTCGGCGTCGGTGCTGACGTGCGCGGCGCCGACGATCGCGGCCAGCCGGTCGGTCAGCGTTTCGGTCACCCCGTGGGTGTATCACACGGCGCCAGCGACAGGAACGCACCCAGATCCACCAGGCCGTCCGGCGTTGACGGCAGGTAGTCGGTCAATGTCGTCGACCGGACGATGACGCTCAGGTACTTCGCGCGGCTGACCGCGACGTTGAGGCGGTTGCGGTTGAGCAGGAAGGAGATCCCGCGCGGAACGTCATCAATTGATGACGCTGTCATGGACACGAACACCACTGGCGCCTGTCGACCCTGGAACTTGTCGACGGTGCCGACGGCGACATCGGGCAGCCCGGCGGCGTCGAAATAGTCCCGCAGCACCAGAACCTGGGCGTTATACGGCGCGACCACCAGTACGTCGGCCTGCCCGAGCTTGCGGGTGCCGTCCTCGTCGGTCCAGGCCGAGCCGATCAGCAGCCTGGTGGCGGCCACGATCGCGGTCGCCTCCTCCGGGCTACTGGTCGAGTTGCCGTCATGGTCAACGGTGAGCACCCGCACGCCCGGCGACTGACCGTCAAGATGCCGGGCCGCGGTGCGGCCCTCCTCGGAGCGCAGCCGGCCTTCGTAGGACAGCCGGGACACCGGCTCGCATACCGCGGGATGCATCCGGTACGAGCAGTGCAGGAAGTAGCCCAGCTGTTCGGGCAGCGTGCGCTGGTCATCGACCAGCCAGCCCAGCGCCGACGCGTCGACCGGTTCGGGGTGGTGTCCTTGGCTGACCTGGGGCAGCTGTTGCGGGTCGCCGAGCAGCATCAGATTCTTGGCCGCCCGGGCCACCGCAATGGTGTTGGCCAGGCAGAACTGGCCGGCCTCCTCGATGACCAGCAGGTCGAGGCTTTTCGCGTCCACTCGCGCGTCGTTCGCGAAATCCCATGCGGTGCCGCCGATTACGCATCCTTCGTTCGTCGCAATGAAAGCGGCGTAGTCGTCCTTGTCGATGTCCTGCCACGCGACGCCTGCGGGGGAGTCCTTTTTGGCGATCCGCGCCGGATCGACGTCGGCCTTGATCAGATCGCGGAACAGGTTCTCCACCACCGCGTGTGACTGCGCGACGACACCGATCCGCCACTGATGGTCGTTCACCAGCCTCGCGACGATCTTGGCCGCCGTGAAGGTCTTACCGGTGCCGGGCGGGCCGTGCACGGCGACATACGACTCGTCGAGATCGAGCAGTGCGGCAGTGATGTCCGCGGTGGTGTCGCCGGTGTGTGGCAACGGCGCACCGCCGAGGGTGCGCGGGTTTCGCCGCAACAAGATGTCCACGATCGCGGTGCCGGGCAGGGCGGGCAAGCCGGCACCGACCTGTGCTGCCGCGGTATCGATCGACTCCCGCAGCTTCTTCGTGCCGACGATCGATCGAGGCGTCAGCGCGAACGGCAACTGGGTAAACGGCCCGTCCGCAGGCTCGCGCTCGCAGATCATGACCTCGGTCGGGACGGTTGGGTCATCGACGCCCGTGATATCGGCGTTGCCCGCGGCGCGCCGGTCGGGATTGTCCGCCAATCCGGACGGCGATGGCGGGTTGTAGAGGGCGAAGACCTCCGTCTTGAGTCCGCCCGCCTCCAGTGCGCCGGTCAGCTTCACCCAGCGCTGGTTTTTTCTGGCGCGTGACGAGGGCAGGTGCCAGTCCTTGACGACCTCGGCCTCCTCGACGAGGAACACATCGTTGGTGTCACCCCACTCGTCGACCGGATTGTTCAGCCGGTCGAAGTGCGCCCACCAGAACGGCTTGTCCTCGCGCCGGTGATATCCACGTGCCGCCGCCATCAACGCGACGGCCGTCTGCTCGGGGCTGCGGCCGTCGACACCGTCGCCCGCGAATGCCATCAATGTCCGGGCCAGCTCGTCGGTGTCTTCGACCGTCACGCCATCCGCCACCCGTTGCGGGCCCAACGGCGGAACGCCGGATTCGATCGCGATCTTGATCAGCCAATCGCGCAGCCGGTGCGTCGATCGGCAGTCGTAGCGGTTGTAGTCCTCGATCTCCTTCAGAGCGATTTCGGCCTCGTCGCCGCGCCCGTCGGCGTGCATGTCGCAGTATCGGGCGTAGGCGTTGATCGAGTCGGCCGCTGTCGTAACGTCACCGGTCCGTAGCTCCGAGCCCATATACAGCGGCTCCAGCGATTTCAGGCTGTAATTCTCGACCCCGACTCGAATGCACTTGCGCACCAAGGGAAACAAGTCGACGAGCACGCCGCTGCGGAGCAGGTCGTCGACCTCGTCCTCGCCGACGCCGTAGCGCCCGGCCAGCCGCAGCAGCGCTGTCTTCTCGTACGCCGCGTAGTGGTAGATGTGCATGTTCGGATAGCGTCTGCGGCGCTTGCGGACCACCGCCAAGAAGTCGATGAGTGCCTGACGCTCGCTCGCCCGGTCGTGCGCCCATAGGGGCCGGAACGTGCCGTCCGCCTCGAGCACCCCCCATAGATACTCCAAACCCCAGTCGCGGCCGTCCGCCGTCCACAGCGGATCGCCCTCGAAGTCGAAGAACAAGTCGCCCTTGTCGGGGTCGGGCAGCAGGTTCAGCGGCTGCGTATCGGCAATCTCGTACGGGGGCTTGTCGTCGACGCGCGGTGCGATCTGCAGGCGCGCCTGTGCGGTCAGCGATGCGATGGTCCGCGCGGACAGTTCGGGCACGCCGCCGTCGTGGTTCGCGAGTCCGGTGATGGTCGTGATGCCCGCGTCGATCAGCCGGGCGCGCTGACTGACCCTCATGCCCGCCACGAGCAGCAGGTCGTCGTGCTCGTGGACCTGGATCGTGCACTCCGGACAGCGGAAGCACGCCCGCACGTCCTCGTCCTCCCACGTCACCGGCTTGCCGGCAGCCAGGTGATCGTCGAGCAGGTGTTGCAGGGCGGCGCGACGGGGCAGATACACCGGGAGCAGCTCGTCCACGCGATAACTCACCGTCGCACCGTCGCCGAGCACCAACTCCACTTCGGGAGCCACCGGCACGCCCGCGCGGGCCAGTGTGTCGGCGTACGCGGCGAGTTGAAGGAGGGCCTCGACCTTCACCGACCGCGCGAGCTTGGTGTCCCGCAGCCGATAGCGCTGCCCCTCGAGCACGAGAAAGTCGGCGAAGCCGACGAACCGGCCGTCGAACATCGCCGCCTGATAGATGACCGGCGCCCGGCGTTCGACGGCGCGCATGGTCGCCTCCGCGGCGGCGGTCAGCCCGTCGACCGTGTACTTGGGCCTTCCGATGACCGCGACGTTCTGCTCGGAGAGTTCGCGAAGCTCGTCCAGGTGGCGCTGCTCGTGCTCACCGCCGAGTTTGGCCGTGCGGGCGAGCAATTCGTCTTCGACCGCGACCGGCGGCCCCCAGCCGAGCTGGGCGTCGAACGAGCGCAGCAGCGCGTACTCGCAGCGGGCGGCGGCCGCGAGGTCGGAGGCGCTGTAGATCACTCGATTGTCGGCGACGAACACGTCCGCAACTGTATGTGAGCTGTCCGACACCTCAGGGGCGGCGAAGGTCAGCCTGGCGTGTTGCCGATCAGCTCGACGCCGTTGCCGTTCCAGCGGAACTTCACCACACTGTTCAGCCCAGGAATGCCGGAGTAGACCAGCGCGACGGTGTCGCCGGTGCTGAGCGATTTGTCGATGCCGTTGTATCCATAGGTGTCCGGCACCCCGGTCGGAATGTACTTGCCGAGGTGAAACAGCACAGCGCGGGTGTTGGGTTTCGTGGCGTTGGTGTTGGCCTTCACGATCACCGCCGACAACTGGGCGCACTCGTTGTACGTGCCGGCCAGCGGCTCGGCGCTCCAGGCCTGGCCGCTGCGCGGATCACGGGGCAGCTCGGACACCGCCTTGGCGATCTCGGGCGCGGCCAGGTTCACCGCGCACGGATCGGGCGCCGCCGTGCTCGGTGCGGCGCTGCTGAGCGGTGGCGGCGCAGGCTGCGCGGTCGCGGCGCTTGTCGTGCTCGGGCCCGGTGTCTTGGACACCGTGGAATCGCCCGGGGCGCAACCCGCCAGCACGAGCGCGGCCACTGCGATCCAGACCCGTTTCACAAGTGCGCACCGTACCGAAATGTTCGTAGCCGATCCGGCAGGCGGCGCGGCGGGTCGAGCCGGCGCAGGCCACTAGACTGACAACCCGATGACGTCGCCAGAGCCGGACGGAACCAGCGCCGACCTGAGATTCGCTGACCTGCAGATTCACCCGTCGGTGCTGCAGGCGGTAGCCGACGTCGGATACGAGACACCGTCGGCCATCCAGGCCGCCACGATTCCGGCGATGATGGCCGGGTCAGATGTCGTCGGCCTCGCGCAGACCGGCACCGGCAAGACCGCGGCGTTCGCCATCCCGATCCTGTCCAAGATCGACACCGCCAGCCGGACCACGCAGGCGCTGGTGCTGGCGCCAACCCGTGAGCTGGCGCTGCAGGTCGCCGAGGCGTTCAGCCGCTACGGCGCGCATCTGCCGGTGAACGTGCTGCCGATCTACGGCGGTTCCCCGTACGGCCCGCAGATGGCCGGGCTCAGGCGTGGCGCGCAGGTCGTCGTCGGCACGCCGGGCCGCGTCATCGACCACCTCGAGAAGGGCACCCTCGACCTTTCGCACCTCGACTACCTGGTGCTCGACGAGGCCGACGAGATGCTCCAGATGGGCTTCGCCGAAGACGTCGAACGCATCCTCGAAGGCACGCCCGAGTACAAGCAGGTCGCGCTGTTCTCGGCGACCATGCCGCCGGCCATCCGCAAGATCACCAACAAGTACCTGCACGACCCGGTCGAGGTCACGGTCAAGTCGAAGACCGCCACCGCGGACAACATCTCGCAGCGCTACATTCAGGTGGCCGGCCCCCGCAAGATGGATGCCCTGACCAGACTGCTCGAGGTCGAGCCGTTCGAGGCGATGATCGTGTTCGTCCGTACCAAGCAGGCCACCGAAGAGGTCGCCGAAAAGTTGCGCGCCCGAGGGTTTTCGGCGGTGGCCATCAACGGCGACATCCCGCAGGCGGTGCGCGAGCGCACCATCGCCGCCCTCAAGGACGGAAAGCTCGACATCCTCATCGCCACCGATGTCGCGGCCCGCGGCTTGGACGTCGAGCGTATTTCGCACGTGCTGAACTACGACATCCCGCACGACCCCGAGTCCTACGTGCATCGCATCGGACGCACCGGCCGCGCAGGCCGATCGGGCGCAGCACTGCTGTTCGTCACACCGCGCGAACGTCATCTACTCAACTCGATCGAGCGGGTCAGCCGACAGAAGCTCGTGGAGTCGCAGTTGCCGTCGGTCGACGACGTCAACGCGCAACGCGTCGCGAAGTTCCGCGACTCAATCACCGATGCATTGAACGCGCCGGGCAGCGATCTGTTCCGCAGGCTGATCGAGGATTACGAGCGCGACAACGACGTGCCGCTGGCAGATATCGCCGCCGCGTTGGCGCTGCAGGCCCGCGACGGCGAAGAATTCCTGATGACCGAGCCGCCGCCGGAGAAGCGCCGTGAGCGGGACGACCGGCCCTCGCGCGACGGCGGCCCGCGCAAGCAACGCGAGCGGCGAACTGACCTTGCGACCTACCGCATCGCTGTCGGCAAGCGACACAAGGTCATGCCGGGCGCCATCGTCGGTGCGATCGCCAACGAGGGCGGATTGCACCGCAGCGACTTCGGGCACATCACGATCCGACCCGAATACTCGCTTGTCGAACTTCCAAAGAAGCTGTCCAAGCAAACACTGAAGGCGTTGCAGCACACCCGGATCCAGGGTCAACTGATCGATCTGAAACCCGATCATGGTCCGGGAAAGCCTCGCCACAAACCGAAATGACGCTCTCGAAGGGGATTAAAGACCCAACCGCCCAGGGAGGCCTCGAATCGGTCTCGGCCCCCGAGCGGGTCGCGTCGCTCACCGGGATCCGCGCCGTCGCAGCGCTTTTGGTGATGGCCACCCACGCCGCCTACACCACCGGTAAGTACACGCACGGCTATGTCGGCTTGGTGTATTCGCGGATGGAGGTGGGCGTCGCGATCTTCTTCGTGCTGTCCGGTTTCCTGCTCTTCGGGCCGTGGGTGAAGGCGGCCGCAACCGGTGAGCACGCCCCGTCGGTGCGCCGGTACGCCTGGCACCGGGTCCGTCGCATCATGCCCGCATATGTCGTCACGGTGCTGATCGCTTACCTCGTCTACCACTTCCGCACCGCCGGGCCGAATCCCGGGCACACCTGGATGGGGTTGTTCCGCAACCTCACGTTGACGCAGATCTACACCGACGACTATCTCTATTCGTATCTGCATCAGGCGCTGACCCAGATGTGGAGCCTGGCAGTGGAAGTCGCGTTCTACGTGGTGCTGCCGCTGTTGGCCTATCTGCTGCTGGTGGTGTTGTGCCGACGGCAGTGGCGGCCGGTGCTGTTGCTGACCGGGCTGGCGTTCCTGGCCGCGCTGACGCCGGCATGGCTGGTCCTCGTGCACACCACCGACTGGCTGCCCGACGGCGCGCCGCTTTGGCTGCCCACGTATCTGGCATGGTTCGTCGGCGGCATGATGCTGGCTGTCCTGCAGCTCATGGGTGTGCGCGCATACGCGCTTGCGTGCGTGCCGGTCGCGGTGGCCTGCTATTTCATCGTGTCGACACCGATCGGGGGGGAGCCCACCACGTCGCCTGCCGAATTGCGCGAGGCGCTCGTGAAGGCCGGCTTCTACGCGGTGATCGCGACGCTGGCGGTGGCGCCGCTGGCGCTCGGTGACCGCGGGTTGTACGCGCGGTTCCTGGCCAGCCGTCCGATGGTTTTCCTCGGCGAGATCTCCTACGAGATCTTCCTGATCCATCTGCTGACGATGGAGCTCGTGATGGTGGAGATCCTGCATTTCCAGATCTACACGGGCTCGATGCCGATCCTGTTCGTGGCGACGTTCGTCGTGACAGTGCCGCTGGCGTGGCTGCTGCACCGTTTCACCCGAGTGCGCTCCTCGTAGGTTTCGCGAGATCGACGGTAGCGAGGTCGCTACTCGCATATTTCCTCGCCAACGTCGATCTCGCTGGTACGTCTCGGGCGACGGTGGCGCCGCGTCACCCAGGGAAACGTGGTCACGGCTTCTCTACGTTAATCGCGGATTGCCGACATGCGGTCATGATGTTGTCACTCCTCTGTGATCGGATCTGATAGGGCTCAGGCGGTCAAGACCAGGTCGCCCGCGGCCGCGCGTACGGTCGCGGTGGCGAACCGGAGGCTCTCGTCTTCGACCGGCCCGTCGCGAAGCATCTTGACGTCGGCGGTGTAGTCCATCGTCATCCGCCATGGTCCGTCGTCACCTTGGCGCGGAAACTGGTCGATCGACCGCTTGACATATCCCGCGCCGATGCCCAGCAGCGGCGAAGTCTCCATGTGCAGGTCACTGATCTGCGGGTAGCAGATCTGGTGATCGTTGGCGTCCATGTCGGCGAGCAGTCGAGTGAAGTGATCACCAACCAGGCCGACCTTCAGCGTCCACGACGAGTTCGTGTAGCCGAACGTGAACGCGAGATTCGGAACACCGTCGAGCATGAGGCCCTTGTACGCCACCCGGTCGGCCACGTTCACCTCGACGCCGTCCACCGTCAGCGTCATGCCGCCGAACACCTCGAGGTTCAGGCCGGTGGCCGTCACGATGATGTCGGCCTCGAGTTCCTTGCCGGATCCAGCTTGATCCCGCTCTCGGTGAAGGTCGTCGATCCGCTCGGTGACGACCGATGCCGAGCCGGCGCTGATCGCCTTGAACAGGTCGCCGTCGGGAACGAGGCACATCCGCTGGTCCCACGGGTTGTACCGCGGGCGTGAAATGGGCGTCGACGTCATAGCCCTTCGGGCAGCCGGGCTTGACGTGCGGATCACCTTCTTCGCGGTCCGCGGATACCGCTTGCTCAATTGGTAGATCGCACGCTGCTGAGCACGTTCTTCCGCCGGGTGATTGCAGCCACGTCGCTCGACCAGCGCTCGCAATCCCCGGTTGGCGATGGGTTCTTCCGGCATCGACACGATGTAGCTCGGCGATCGTTGCAGCATCGTGACGTGGGCGGCGGTCCCGGCGAGTGACGGGATGAGCGTCACGGCGGTGGCACCGCTGCCGATCACGACGATGCGCTTGCCGCTGTAGTCGAGGTCCTCCGGCCAGTGCTGGGGATGGACGATCGTCCCCTCGAAGCGGTCGAGGCCCTCGAAGTCGGGTTGATATCCGTGGTCGTAGCGGTAGTACCCGCTGCAGGAGAAGACGAAGCCGGCGGTGAGCTCGATCGATTCTCCGGTGTCGGTCCGCTCCGCGGTCACGTGCCAGACCGGCGTCGGCCGTCGACCACTCGGCCCGGACGATCCGATGGTGGAAAACGGATCCTGCGATCGATGCCCTCCTCGGCCGCGGTGTCCTTGATGTACTGGAGGATCGACGCACCGTCCGCGATCGCCTTCTCGCCCGTCCACGGCCGGAACGAGTAGCCGAGCGTGTACATGTCGGAGTCGGAGCGGATCCCCGGGTACCGGAACAGGTCCCACGTGCCACCGATCGCGTCGCGCGCCTCGAAGATGGCGTAGCTGGCCCACCGACATTCGGTCTGCAGGTAGTGGCCGGCCCCGATGCCGGACAGCCCGGCACCGATCACCAACACGTCGAGGTGCTCGACGGCGGCGGTGCTGCAGGTTGGGGACATTTGCATGACTCCTGATTCGCTTTGGGTGGTGTGGATGTGGGCTCAATCATCGAGGAACGAGGCTTGCCAAACCAGGTCAAAATGCCCCGATATTGACAACCAATGGTGCAAACTGCACCAGTGGAATGGGAGCGCCCATCAGTACGGGTCCGCGAGCTGATCAGGCATGGCGCCGAGCTGGTCCTCAACGCACAGGCCGAATGGCTGGACGAACTCGATCAAGCAACGCTGTCGGCGGCGAACGTGCAGGAACTCGCCGACGATCCTGTCCTCAACGCGGCCACCCGCAGAAGCACCCGCGCCAACCTGCTGCATTGGGCCGCAGCCAACGTCGGTGATCCCGGAGCGCCGGTGCCGGCCAACCTCGGCCCCGAGCCGCTCGGCATCGCCCGCGATCTGGTGCGCCGAGGGCTCAGCGAGTCGGCCCTGCAGGCCTACCGGGTCGGACAGAACGTAGCGTGGCAGCGTTGGATGGCGATCGCCTTCGGCCTCACCTCTGACCCTCTCGAGTTGCAGGAACTGCTCGACGTGTCGGCGCGGTCCCTCTTCGCGTTCGTCGATTCGACA
>CAVUPN010000026.1:0-91309 GCA_963743225.1 uncultured Actinomycetota bacterium
CCGGTTCGCGCAATGTATATCGACTTCCCCGATAGCGATTCCGGTCCGGCCTGGACGCTGTACGCATGGGAGCCCGAGGAGCGGATGAGCGCCCCGTTATCGAGGTCGGGACCAAGCTCCCGAGCTGTCGCTCTATGGCGACCCGACGTTCATCGTGTCGACGGCGCTCGCCACCCGCGACTTCCAGGACGTGCACCACGACCGGGACAAGGCGCAGGCCAAGGGGTCCAAGGACATCTTCGTCAACATCCTCACCGACACCGGACTGGTGCAGCGCTACATCACCGACTGGGCCGGGCCGAAGGCGGTCGTCAAGTCGATCGCGCTGCGTCTCGGTGTGCCGTGGTACGCCTACGACACGGTGACGTTGACCGGCGAGGTGACCGCGGTCGAGGACGGGCTGGTCACGCTGAAGGTCGTGGGCAGCAACAGCCTTGGCGATCACGTCATCGCGACCGCGACGGCTGGTCATCGGCGAGCGTTCGCTGACGGGGGGCCTGATGCTGTCGGGTAAGGCGGCGATCGTCGGCATCGGCGCGACGGACTTCTCGAAGGACTCCGGCCGCAGCGAGCTGCGGCTGGCCGCCGAGGCGGTGCTGGACGCGCTGGACGACGCGGGGCTCACCCCCGCCGACGTCGACGGTCTCACCACGTTCACGATGGACTCCAACACCGAGATCGCCGTCGCCCGGGCGGCCGGCATCGGGGAGTTGAAGTTCTTCTCCAAGATCCACTACGGCGGCGGCGCCGCCTGCGCGACCATCCAGCAGGCGGCGATGGCGGTGGCCACCGGCGTGGCCGACGTGGTGGTCGCATACCGGGCCTTCAACGAGCGGTCCGGCATGCGGTTCGGCCAGGTGCAGACCCGGCTGCATGGAGAACGCGGACTCGCACGGGTGTGGACAACTCGTTCTCCTATCCGCACGGTCTTTCGACGCCTGCCGCGCAGGTGGCGATGATCGCCAAGCGCTACATGCACCTGTCCGGCGCGACCAGCCGGGACTTCGGCGCGATCTCGGTGGCCGACCGCAAGCACGCCGCCAAGAACCCGAAGGCCTACTTCTACGAGAAGCCGATCACCATCGAGGACCACCAGAATTCGCGGTGGATCGCCGAGCCGCTGCGGCTGCTGGACTGCTGCCAGGAAACCGACGGCGCGGTGGCGATCGTGGTGACGTCGCCGGAGCGGGCGCGCGACCTGAAGAACCGGCCGGCGATCATCGAGGCCGCCGCGCAGGGCTCCAGCCCCGACCAGTACACGATGGTCAGCTACTACCGGCCGGAGCTCGACGGCCTGCCCGAGATGGGGCTGGTCGGCAAGCAACTGTGGGCGCAGTCCGGGCTGAAGCCGACCGACATCCAGACCGCGGTCCTCTACGACCACTTCACGCCGTTCACGCTGATCCAGCTCGAGGAGTTCGGGTTCTGCGGGTGGGGTGAGGCGAAGGACTTCATCGCCGACGGCGCCATCGAGCTCGGCGGCAGGCTGCCGATCAACACCCACGGCGGCCAGCTCGGCGAGGCCTACATCCACGGCATGAACGGCATCGCCGAGGGCGTGCGTCAGCTGCGCGGCACGTCGGTGAACCAGGTGCCCGACGTCGAGCATGTGCTCGTCACCGCCGGCACCGGCGTGCCGACCTCGGGCCTGATACTGGGGTAGCGCTGCTCCTGGCCGACGGAATCCGCACCTTTTTCGCCTGCATTCATGCTGTCTCGCCTGCATTGATGAAAAGCGTTGTGTTGCCGAGTACTTCACACGTGCGGCCGGGGCAGGCCAAAAATCGTAGTGGCCCGTCGGAGATGGAGCAACCTGAGGTCGCTTGCCAGCACTGCATGGCGCAGTGTGCGGGCATGACGTTATCGTCGTTGCGCGCTTATGCCAGCCGGTTGGACGCGCGCGCCGGCAAGTGAAATCGTGAAAGGTCAATGACTATTATGATTAACGTCAAAATTTGCGAAATCGCCCCGGTGAGGCAGGCATCGGGCGCGTCGAGCACGAGGGCGCTCGCCACGCCGAGGCCGCCCATGCCGGCTAGATATCCGATGATCGTAAGCTCTCTTACCGTTGCGTAGTAGGTCCCTCCACAACTCACGGGAGCAGCAGCTATCCAGTTCAAAGGCGCTTTCTGTGACCTACTTCCGCAGGTAGTTGCGTTAGCTAGAATTTTCGTTTGCAACTGGAGGGACATTAGTTCGTCGGAGTGCTCTCTGGTGCGATCGGCCAGTGATATTCTTTCGCCACATAAGGGGCGAGGGGAACTCCCAAGGTTTGCCAACGCCGCGCAGTATCGGCATTTGGAGGGGGAGGGAGTGGCAGGTGGGACGCTTGTGGCCACAGAGTGCAGCGCCGACGCAAGAGACGGCATTACCGCCGCTGGTTAGCTGCCAGACGGAGGCTTCACGCAACTTCGGCTTGCTGAGTTACACACCTGCCGATGGCCGCATCGATGCGCTTCGGATGGCCCAGGCACGTGGCAGCGATCTAACGTTCGCAATAGATCAGCATCCAGCCGGCACAGCGATTACCGACTCCGCCGACGGCACGACGGTGCCGTTCTGCGGTCTGCCGGGAGGTAATGGACTACGCGTTGTGCCCGGTCGATGGCGCGAGCAGCACGGCTGGGACACCCAGTTGACGTACGGGAACAGATCAGTGTCAGCTCGCAGCGTCGCGGAGGGCAAGCGGATGCTCGGGGACACCAGGGTCCTGATCGTTGACGACAGTGCGCTCTATCGCGATTTCCTAGCGGGAGTGGTTGTCGCTCACGGAATGGTCAATCCTGGTGTCGCGTGGGATTTGCCATCTTTGATTACAGAGATCGGTAACACGAACCCGCGGGTAATCCTTCTCAACATGGCAACCCGCGACAATACGACGTTGCTACGGCAGGCGTTGACGCTGAACCCAATCGCGCGAGTGATCGTGTTGGGGCTATCAGAGGACGACGAGCAAGAGATCGTCGCGTGCGCCGAGGCCGGGGTGGCCGGATATCATCTGCGAACCGAGTCGCTTGAAGAACTACTTGTATTGATAGGGAAGGTTGCTGGCGGGGAGTCATTGTGTTCGCCACGAGTGTCGGCAATTCTCCTTCGCCGGTTATCGGCTCTCGCTTCACAACGGCAATCTTCGGGCAAGGAACTAGTTCTAACGGCCCGTGAGGCCCAGATCCTCAAGATGTTGGAAATAGGTCTATCGAACCGCGAGATCGCCGAGCGTGTGCATCGCAGTTCATACGGTCAAGAACCATGTGCACAGCTTGCTGACCAAGCTGGGCGTGAGCACCCGCGTCCAGGCCGCAGCCCTATCCCGTACCGTCTGCTACACCGAGGGTAAATCCAAGGAACTAGACCTGGATCTATCTGAAAGATCGATCTGATGGTCCATATACTGCCGGCGCCCAACAAACCATAGTGGGGGTGTGTTTAGCGAGTTAGCTCGTCAAGGTGGCCTGGGATCGCTGGGGAACGCGTGGGCGTTCTGGGCCTCACGATTCGTAGCGAGTACTCGTGCGCCGAAGTCGGCGATGAGTGATTTTCGGTTTTGTTGCTCTTCGGACTCCTCTGAAACTGTCGAGTCGGAATGGCACTTCCTATTGCGCTATTCGGTGATTGAGCGCAGATAGCCCGCGCGACTTCTTTTTGGTCGGGCAGACCGGACAGGCTGCTACCAGCTAGCCAGCGTGTTCCCGTCAGGCTGGTCCACGAAAAGATTTTGCTCGGCGGCGTTGAGCCGCCCCCACGAACGGGGTCCGGGACAGTCCCGGACCGTCCACCAGCCCAGGACTGTCCTGGGCTCCGCAGAAAGGGATAAGCGAATGTCTGTTCGCAGGTATGTAGCGGGAGCGGCCCTGGCCGGCGCGCTCGGTGTTGGTGCAGTAGGTATGGCGGGCACGGCTTCGGCTGAGCGCCCGAAGCATGACGAGGGCGGCACCACGGTCAGCTGCAACGTCGTGTCGTGCAACTCGGTGAAGAAGGTGGACAAGAGCACCACCACCGTGACCAAGACGGCCACCCCGACGGTGAACAGCATCGGGCAGTTCGGCAACGGCAATGTCAACCAGACCGGGGTTGCCAACGGCATCATCAACAACCCGCAGGTCAACGCTGGCAACAACGCGACCTCGGGTTCGGTCAACAACACCAGCACCAGCACCCAGAAGAAGCAGCTCATCATTCTGGGCATCCCGGTGCAGAAGACCGAGCAGAGCGGTTTGACGGGGCCGGCGTCCAACGACAACTACAGCAACAACAGCTCGTCGGTCAACAACGCACAGGGCAACGGCAAGAACAGTTCGGTCAACGTCGGCAACAACTAGCCGGTAACCGGGGTCATCCCAAGTGACCTCAACGGGGCACAGGGCCGTCCCAGCGGCCCGTGCTCAGGGAGTCCACCTAGATGAACGCACACCGAAAGGAAAGACCCATGAAAACTGTAAAAGGGGGAATACACAGGGCGAGAGGGAAAACAAACGTCGGCGTCGGCGCAGCCGGAGTATCGCGCTGACCGTCGGGTTGTTCGTCAACAGCCCCGCCCAGGCCGCGTCGGTCATCGACCGAGCCGACGACGCCGGGAACAGCTTCCAGGCCAACGACGGCGGCGACGTCATCCAGCCCCAGTTCGCGCTGTGGCCGCTGACGACCAACAACAACAGCACCGTCGTCTTCTACGAGTCCAACGACGCCACCGGACGGGGTTCTGACACCACCGGCCAGCCGTTCCTGCTCGGCTACGGCGCGGGCAACGTCACCCAGGTCTCCACCGGCGGCAACGTCGTCACCCCGCAGTTCGTGGCGTTCGGCGACAACACCTCGCACATCGAGACGTTCGGCAACTGGGCCACCGGGAACGGCAAGGACACCGAGTCGGTGACCGGCGGTGCGGTGCTCGGCCACGTTGTCGACGGCAACGGCAACATCTTCCAGCTGGAGTTCCTGCAGGGCAACGTCGCCAACCCGCAGTCGCGCTGTTCGGCGACAACACCGCCTACATTGACACCGCCGGGAACCACGCCGACAACAACGGTAACGGCAGCACGACCGCCAATAGCGGAGCGCTGGCGTTCGTTGACGGCAACGGGAACGTGGTGCAGATCGTCATCCTGAGCCACAACGTCATCAATCCGCAGGTGAGCGTGGGCGGGTCCAACAACCTGGAGATTTGGACGGCGGGCAACGTCACGTACAACAACGGGAGCCAGGCCACCACCCACCTGTCGGGGATCTTCGGCGTGAGCACCATCGTCACCGGCAATGGCAACATCACCCAGATCGCCATCCTGAGCAACAACGTCTGGGCTCCCCCAGATCGTGCTGCCCGGGCTGGACGGCAAGGGTGGCTCCAACTTCAGTGAGATCTTCTGGTTCCACCAACGACGCGCAGGAGAACGGCGAGGGCTCGGATACCACTGTCGACCCGCCGCCGCCCTCAAGGCCGGTACTCGACGCGGTGCGCCACACCCTGAACACGGTCACCGGCACCACCGAGCGCCCGGTGCTGGATGCCATCGACAGGGGCCTTAATACCACGACCAGCCTGCATCAATTCGGCAACGGCAACATCTGGCAGCGGGCGGCGGGATCGGGCAACGTCGACAACCCGCAGATCAACCTCGCGAACAACAACGCAACCCCACCGGTCGTCAACGAGCCCGAATCGGAGCCGGAACCGAATCCAGGGCTGGTCAGGGACTCGTTCGTCGCTGACCCGGTGGTGCTGGCCGGTGACAACAAAAACGGCGGTGGCGGGTCGTCCTCGACCAACTCCAACTGGAAGCCCGGTGACGGCGTGAAAAAGGTAGTGGCCGGTGTCAAGAAGGTCGCCGAGGGCGTCAGAAGGCCCTCACACCCAAGAAGGACGAGGGCGAATCATGACAGTTGGCACGGCAGTAGCGGGATCGGTCCTCACGCTGGCCATGGTCGGAGTAGCGGCCGGCGTGGCCCGAGCCGATCCCCATCTGCCGCCGACGCCCACCCCGATACCGGCAACCGATGCCGACGAGGCTTCCCTGCTTCCGCCCTGGGACATGTACACCAAGGACGGCAAGATCAAAGGCCTCCGGCACTGAAGCCCACCCCCCTCCGGTTTAATTCCCCTTTTCCCGGAGGGGGGCGTCCATCCCTTGTAGCTCAATCGGCAGAGCGTCCGGCTGTTAACCGGAGGGTTCGTGGTTCGAGTCCACGCGAGGGAGCAGGTTTACCAGTCAACCAAAGGAGAGGTAGATGAAGAAACTCCTCATCGCCGCCATCACCGCCGCCATCGCAAGCAGCACAGCGGTCGGGGTTGCCCAGGGCGAGCCCAACACCGGCGGCAACCACAGCGTCAACATCACCTCCGTCAACGGCGTCACCACGGTGGTGGTCGATGGCCAGGGGGAGGTGTTCAGGGAGCCGAGGCCGAGAAGTACATCGCCAAGGCCAAGGCCGAAGGCAAGGCGGCTCGCGATGCTGCCTTCGGGCAGCGTTGAGAAGGCGCTGACGTTGTTCGACTCCACGCGAGGGAGCCCTACCGATAGCGGGTTGGGGGCCTGGCCGCCCCCAACCCGCATTTTGATCATTTCCCACAGAAAGGAATGACAATTCCGAGAGTAACCCCATTCAGATTCCGCTAAACTCCGCCCTCACAGAACCGCCGGCGGGGCAGGGCCGTCTTTTGGATCGACGCGGTACCGAAGAGAATCCCGCCGATGCTGGTCGGCTTGCTCCGCGATCACCGCCCGGTTCACATCCCCTACCGACGATGCCGCGGAAGTCCATCCACCGGCCCAAAGCCCAGCCATCGACAGCAGGTTGATCACTGTTCCTGGGCTGAAACCGCGATGAGCCAACCACGCCCTGTAAACCTCAATGATAAGGGCCCATCGCCCCGGGCTTCCGTGGTCATCCGGTCATGATTCGCCTCGCTTCCCGAAGCACCCTGCTCGGACGACAAGAAGCGTAATCTGCCAGCGAATCGATGCCGACCGCCAGCACCATCCGACCTAAAATCGATGAGCCTGCTCAATTGGCAGGTGGCGGCGGCGGGCGAGACGATCGACGTCGCTGATGCGGCGGCGACGAAAGTGTTTGGTACCGAGCGCATTCAGTACGCCGGGCGGCTGGCCGAGGAGATCGTCGGTACGCACGGCAATCCCGGCCGACCCGGACACCGCCGAGCTGCTCGAGTGGCTCGACAGCCAGACGAAGCGGAACCTGGTGATCACGTTCGGTGGAGGGGTGAACGAGGTGATGCGTGAGATGATCGCGGCCTCCGGGCTGAAGGTTCCGAGGGTTCCGCGGTGAGTGTCGTCGAGGACATTCAGCAGGCGGCCGAGAAGGTCAAGGCCGGGGGAAAGAGCAAGCCGCGGGCCGGTCGGCATCCGGTGAACCAGCCGATGGTCGACCACTGGCTCGACGCGATGGGTGACAAGAACCCGATCTATGTCGACGAGGCTGCGGCCAAAGCCGCGGGCCATCCTGGCATGGTTACTCCGCCCGCGATGATCCAGGTCTGGACGATGGCAGGGCTGGGCGGTGAGCGTGCGCCCGACGATCCACTCACCAAGATCCTCGGGTTGTTCGACGGCGCAGGCTACATCGGTGTGGTTGCGACGAACTGTGAGCAGATCTATCACCGGTATCTGCGGCCGGGCGAGGAGGTCAGCATCACCGCCGAGTTGACCGATGTGGTCGCGCCAGAAGACCGGCGGGCTGCGGTCGGCGGGTTTCTTCATCACCCAGAGTGCAGCGGGGTGTGGTCCCCGGCCATCCGGTACGGCAGCGCCTGCTGCGGCGACACCGGGATGGCCAGGTCGAAATCGGGCGTCCGCTGCGGCGGCTCCGACGACGTCGACGGTCCACGCTCGCCGCCGAACCCCGCCGTCACCGCGCGAGCGCGCCTCATCGAGCCAACTGCGCGTTGCTTACGCTTGCATCGCCTCGACCGCTGCAAATTGCCGTTGGTGCTGGTTGGGGTTGCTAACTTCGCAGCGATCCGTTGTGCGTGCTTTCGGACAAGCACGGTTGCCGAATTTTCCATATCCTGAGAGCAAACCAATGTGCAGACGTGGGGCCTGTGGCGCCGTCTCATTGTTGACCGAGAACGGGTGATCTCTTCGGCTGCAGCAACCGTAGCTGCGAGCAGGATACGCAGCACTTTTCGCCGATTTAGTGCTGCTTTTCATGCATAGACTGTCTAGTGTTTGCGAATGGAATGATCGACTCCGCGACTGAGCGCGAACATTGTGAAACTGGTGCCTCGAAAATTGACGCACGGGAGGAATTTTCAAGTACGCTCGATGTTGCGATCTTGCGCAAAGGCATTTGCCAGAAGTGATCGCTACCGGGGAGGCCCAAGAGCGATCTTTCGTGTACGAGTCTGGGGGTGCGGCAGTTTGCTTCAACTTGTCGGGTGGGTCAGCGGCGAGGCCGTCGATGAGGCACGCGATGTTTGCGAACGTCTACCACAACCAGGCACGCAACCCCTACACGCATCCGTGGGCGCATAACCATGTCTGTCGTTGACGACGCCGCATCGCCGCTGTATCTGCGGTCGAACGAGGCCGGTTCCGGCGCCACACAGGGGCACCCCCAACCTTTCCTCGCCGAGGAGCCTGATGCCGATGGTCGAGCCGCCGTCGTCGCTCAGCGTCGATGGACCCTTTCGACCCGAGAGGGGTGGAGTCGTAGGACGCGCGGAGCGGATCGCAGGCCGGCCGGGCCGAATCAGATTGTCCAGGTCGCGCTCTTAGCGGTCATCGCGAGCTTTGTGGTCACGTCGGTGCCGGGCGTTCGCGCCCACCAGGGCTCTTCGTGGTGGATGGGTGGGATCCCGCAAACGCTGGCCTACGGAGCTGCCGCGGCGCTTTGTTTCGTGAGAACACCGCTATCGTCTTCCGACCGAATGGTCTCGCGATTCGTAGCGGTGGGCGTGATGTCTTTTGGGCTGTCAAACGTCGACCGCTACGAGTCGCTGGTGCGCACGCTGGATCCGTTGCCCGTCCCAGCGCTATGCGACGTGCTGTTGGCGGTCTACTACATCTGCATCTTTATCGCCATCGTTCTGTTGATCCGAACACGAGTGGACCGACTGCCGTTGAACCTAGGGCTCGACGGGGTGGTGGTCGGGCTGGGGGCGGCGACGATGGCGGCGTTGTCGGCGTATGTACTGGGGGGAGGTTTCGCGCAGTCGGCGATCACTGTCCGCCCGGCGGCAGATCTGGTGCTGCTTGCCCTCGTCTTGGGTGCGGTGTCTTTGTTCCGATGGCAGCCGCCGCCGTCTTTGTGGTTGCTGGCCGGCAGCCTGCTGGTGTTCGGGTCTGCCGACTGCATCTATGCGATCCAGGCGGCGCGGGGCTCCTATGAAACAGGCGGCTTGGTCGATGCCGCGTGGATGGTCGCGGTGACGGCTGTCGCGCTCGCGCCGGGATGGCGATGAGCGTCAGGGGCTCGCCCGTGTCCCGGCGGCCTCGTTGACGCAGGCCGCGCCGCTGATGGCAGCTGCAACGGTGATCAGCGTGTTGGTGACTGCGAACTACACGCACATCGCCCCGGTGGTGCGGTATCTGGCGGTGGCGACGCTGTTGGCTGCGTTGGGCCGGTTGGCGAAGGCGTTCTCCGAGGCGCGTCGCGCCGGTGAGCAGGCCCACTTAGCGCAGACCGATGAACTTACTGGGCTGCTGAACCGTCGCGGCTTTTACAACCAAGCCGCGCCTATCCTGTCGGGCAAAGGTTCGCAGCGGCCCGGGGCAGCCGACATGCGCGCTGCTGTTGTTGGATCTGGACCACTTCAAAGACTTCAACGATTCGCTCGGGCACGCAGCCGGCGATGAACTACTGCGTCGGGTCGCCGCCCGGCTGAGCGCATCAGTACGCGACGAAGACATTCTGGCGCGACTGGGCGGCGACGAATTCGCCCTACTTTTGCCCAACGTCGGTATCGATCGGGCCGTGCAGGCCGCCGCCGCACTGACCACCGCCCTTGAGCAGACCGTGGTACTCGACGGACTGCACGTACAGACCGGCGCCAGCATCGGTATCGCGCTCGGCCCCGAACACGGCCACGATCTGGGAACCCTATTGCGCCACGCGGACATCGCAATGTATCGAGCCAAATACGGCCACGCCCCCTATTCCGTCTACACCCCAGATGCCGACGAACGCGTTACCACCCGCTACGGCATGGAACTGCTCGCGCAGTTGCGCGATGCCATCGCGCATGGGGACCTGGCTGTGCACTACCAACCAAAGGTGTGCCTGGCCACCGGCGAGATCGTCGGGGTGGAGGCGTTGGTGCGCTGGCACCACCCCGAGCGTGGGCTGCTGTACCCCGACCAATTCCTACCCCTGGTCCGGCACAACGCTCTCATGCATGCCATGACCGAACTGGTCGTGCAGCGCGCCCTCGAGGACGCTGCCGCTTGGCATAGGCACGGCCACCGGGTGCCAGTGGCCGTCAACCTGTTTCCTCCCACCCTTTCTGACCTGGATCTCCCCGCCCGCCTGAACGACGCCCTGGGCCGACAGGGATTGACCCCAGCGGCGCTGGTAGTCGAAATCACCGAAGACTTCCTGCTGGGCAACCTTGACCGGGCGCGCGTCGTGCTGGACGGATTACACCGCCTCGGCATCACCATCGCCATCGACGATTTCGGCTGCGGAATACTCCTCACTGAACCACCTGCGTCACCTGCCGATCGACGAGGTCAAACTCGACCGCTCGTTCACTGCGTCGATCACCGAGGACCCCCGCATCGCAGCGACAGTGCGATCCGTCATTGACTTGTCCCGCACCCTCGGCCTGACCACCGTGGCCGAAGGTGTCGAAACCTCAGCCACGGCTGCCATGCTGACCGGGTACGGCTGTGAGTTCGCCCAAGGCCACCACTACAGCCAGCCGCTCACCGCCCCGCAAATCCTCGACCTGCTCGCCGCCGACGCAACCGAACGCCGTGAGCGGGAAGGCGCTGGCGAAACTCGTCAGACCGGAACCAGCTCCACGCCGGCCAGCGCGCACCGCGTCGTCGCGCTCGGGTGCGGTGACGACCGCCTGAAAGCCGTCGCCCTCTTTCCAGATGCTCGCCTTGAGCGTCTCGCCGGGGAACACCACGCCGGCGAACCGGGCGCCGTAGCTCCCGACGCGTGCGGTGTCGCCGTCGAGCAGGGCATCCACCATCGCCTTGCAGGTCATGCCGTAGGTGCACAGCCGTGCAGGATCGGCCTGGGAAAGCCTGCGGCGGCGGCGAATTCGGGATCCGAGTGCAGCGGGTTGCGGTCCCCGCACATCCGGTACAGCAGCGCCTGCTGCGGCGACACCGGGATGGCCAGTTCGAAGTCGGGCGCTCGCTCCGGCGGCTCCGACGACGTCGACGGACCACGCTCGCCGCCGAACCCGCCCTCGCCGCGCGCGAAGATCGACCGCTTCTGCGTCCACAGCGGCGTGCCGTCCGGCGTGGTGACCGTCGTCTCCGACCAGATCACCGCGGCCTTGCCCTTGTCCCAGATGTCGGTGAACTTGGTGACCGCGACGCCGGTGCCCGACGGCGGGATCGGCGCAGGCGCCGACACCGCCTCGCTGGCGTGCAGCACCCTGCTCAGCTCGATGTCGATGCCGGGGAACTTCACCGACGGCGGCTCGGTCATGTGGAAGCTCTGCGCGACGTTGCCGAACGTCGGCAGCACCTGCGGGGTGTCGTCGACGAGGTAGCGCAGCTCGCGCTGGTCCATCGGGTCCTGGCCCGCGCCGAGCCCGAGGTGGTAGAGCTGGATATCGCTACTGGTCCAGGAGAATTCGACCGGCTCGAGCTCGGCGCCCAGCGCCTCGTCCAGATTGATCGGCATCTCAGGCCTTCCCCGCGATGTGCAGCGCCGCCAGGTAGCCGAAGGCCATCGCCGGGCCGATCGTGCCGCCGGGCCCGGGGTAGGTGTGGCCCATCACCGGTGCGCTGACATTGCCTGCGGCGTAGAGGCCTTCGATCACCGAACCGTCGTCGCGCAGGGCGCGGGCGTGCACGTCGGTGCGGATGCCGCCCTTGGTGCCGAGGTCGCCCGGCACCATCTTGGCCGCGTAGTACGGCGCGATGGCTGATCTCGCCCAGGTTCGGATTCGGCTTGTTGGTCGGGTCGCCGTAGTAGCGGTCGTAGGCGCTCTCGCCGCGGTGGAAGTCCTCGTCGACCCCCGAGCGCGCGAACCCGTTGAACCGCTCCATCGTCGCGGCCAGTGCGTCGGCGGGCAGGCCCGCCTTCGCGGCCAGTTCCTCCAGCGTGTCGGCCGTGACGATGACGCCGGACTCCAGCCACTTCTTCGGAATGCGTTGTCCCGGTTGCAGTCCCGCGAAGATGTAGCGGTCGCGGTACTGCTGGTCGAAGATCAGCCAGGCCGGGATGTTCTCACCGGGGCCGGGACCCTGGCCGTACTCGCCGCCGTACATGTGATGGCCGGCCTCGACGTAGGGCATCGACTCGTTCATGAACCGCTTGCCTGCCGATGTTGACGATGATCGCGCCGGGGGAGTTGCGCTCGGACAGCGCGATCCACGGCGCCCCGACCAGCGGCACCGTCGGGATCCACCAGGCGTCCTCCATGATCTCCAGCGCGGCGCCCGAGCTTTTCGGCCGCCAGGATGCCCTCGCCGGTGTTGGCCTTGGCGCCGACCGTCCACTCGGTGGTGATCGGCGCGCGCTGGTACTTCACCCGCATCTGCTCGTTGTGCTCGAAACCGCCGCTGCCGAGGATGACTCCACGTCGTGCCCGGATAAGTTGCGGCTCAGCTGATTCCGGTGCGTTCGATGTCGCGAACATAGATACCGCGGACGGCACCGTCCTCGACGTACAGATCGGTCAACGCGGTGTTCAACTGGACGGGGACGCCGGCCTTCTGAAGACCGATGCGCAGCGGGGCGATCAAGGCGCGACCCATGCCGACCAGATTCTTGCCCGTCGCCTTGGCCCACATCGTGCGTGCGCCGACCTTCAGGCTGCGCAGCACCCCGCGCGGATGCCGCTTGAGCATGTTCAGCCGGACGTAATCCTGTTGCATCACAACGACGTTCAGCGGAACCTTGCCGTATGCCGGCTCGAGGCCGTCCTCGTCGGGGCCGAGCTTGCGGGCGTTGAACGGCTTGGGTTCCACCGACCGGCCGGTCGGCTTTCCGCCCGGGGCTCTCCGGGTAGTAGTCGGAGTAGCCGGGGACCCAGCACATCTTCAGCGGCGTGTTCTTCAACACGAAGGACAACATCTCCGGGCCGCGATCGAGGTAGGTGTCGATGCGTTCGGGTTCGACGACGTCGCCGATGATCCCGTGCAGATACGTCCTGGCCGCCTCTGGGGTGTCCGTGACGCCGTCGCGCTTGAGGACCTCGTTGTTCGGGATCCACACGCCACCGCCCGATCGCGCGGTGGATCCACCGTAGTGCGCGGCCTTCTCGACGACTACTGTTGATAGTCCCTGATGGGCGGCGGTGAGGGCAGCGACCATGCCGGCGGCGCCGCTCCCCACCACGACGACGTCGAACTCCTGTCCTGTCATGTAGAACACGTTATAGAATTGCCCGGCTTGGGGACAACTGCCCCGGTCGGAAGATACGAGCGGACCACGAGGGGAAGTAGCCTAATGCTCACTGTCCAGGTGCGTGACGAGCTGGCCGCCGACCTCGCCCAGGCCGAACGCAGCCGGGTCGCGATCGCCCCGTTGACCACCGATAACCCGGACATCGATGTCGTCGATGCCTACGAGATCCAGCTGATCAACATCCGCCAGCGGGTCGCCGAGGGCGCCCGGGTGATCGGCCACAAGGTGGGGCTGTCGAGCAAGGCGATGCAGGAGATGATGAACGTCGACGAGCCCGACTACGGGCACCTGCTCGACGAGATGCAGGTGTTCCAAGACAGACCAGTCCGGACGGCCGATTATCTGTATCCGCGGGTGGAGGTCGAGGTCGGGTTCGTGCTGGCCGACGATCTGCCAGGGGAGGGCTGCACCGAGGACGACGTGCTGGCCGCCACCGCCGCGTTCGCGCCCGCGATCGAGCTGATCGACACCCGCATCAAGGACTGGAAGATCAAGCTGTGCGACACGATCGCCGACAACGCATCTTCGGCGGGCTGGGTGCTCGGCGAGGCTCGGGTGTCGCCCAAGGACATCGACATTCAGAACATCGACGCGGTACTGACCCGCAACGGTGAGGTCGTCGCCAAGGGCCGCAGTGACGCGGTTCTCGGTAATCCGGTGACTGCGGTCGCGTGGCTGGCCCGCAAGGTGGACAGCTTCGGGGTCCGGTTGAAAGCTGGTGACATCGTGTTGCCGGGGTCGTGCACCAAGGCGTTCGACGCCAACCCGGGGGATGACTTCGTCGCCGACTTCGACGGGCTGGGTTCGGTCCACCTGTCGTTCGAATGAAAGAAGAGGACATGCCGACTCAGGCTCATCCGAAGGCATCCGTCGCCATCGTCGGGTCGGGCAACATCAGCACCGACCTGCTGTACAAGCTGTTGCGCTCGGAGTGGTTGGAGCCGCGCTGGATGGTCGGCATCGACCCGGAAAGCGAAGGCCTGGCGCGGGCCCGCAAGCTCGGCCTGGAGACCAGCACCGAGGGCGCGGACTGGCTGCTGGGCCTCGACGAGAAGCCGGACCTGTTGTTCGAGGCCACCAGCGCCTACGTCCACCGGGACGCCGCGCCGAAGTACGCGGAGGCGGGTATCCGGGCCATCGACCTGACGCCCGCGGCCGTCGGGCCCGCGGTGATTCCGCCGGCGAACCTGCGTGAGCATCTCGATGCGCCGAACGTCAACATGATCACCTGCGGCGGCCAGGCCACCATCCCGATCGTCTACGCGGTGTCGCGCGTCGTCGAGGTGCCCTACGCCGAGATCGTCGCGTCGGTGGCCTCCGTCTCGGCGGGGCCGGGCACTCGGGCCAACATCGACGAGTTCACCAAGACCACCAGCAAGGGCGTGGAGACGATCGGCGGCGCCAAGCGCGGCAAGGCGATCATCATCCTCAACCCCGCCGATCCGCCGATGATCATGCGCGACACCATCTTCTGCGCCATCCCCGAGGACGCCGACCGCGACGCGATCGCGCAGTCGATCCGCGACGTCGTCGCCGAGGTGCAGACCTACGTGCCCGGCTACCGGCTGCTCAACGAGCCGCAGTTCGACGACCCGTCGATCAACTCCGGCGGCCAGGCGCTGGTGACGACGTTCGTCGAAGTGGAGGGTGCGGGCGACTACCTGCCGCCCTACGCTGGAAACCTGGACATCATGACCGCGGCAGCGACCAAGGTCGGCGAGGAAATCGCCAAGGAGTCTCTGTCGGCGACGGCCGGAGGAGGCCAAGCATGAGCATCGACGACATCTTCTTCAACCCGATGTGGGACATCCGGATGACGGACACGTCGTTGCGGGACGGCTCGCATCACAAGCGTCACCAGTTCACCAAGGACGAGGTGGGCGCGATCGTCGCGGCGCTGGACACCGCGGGCGTGCCGGTCATCGAGGTGACCCACGGCGACGGGCTCGGCGGGTCGAGCTTCAACTACGGGTTCTCCAAGACCCCGGAGCAGGAGCTGATCAAGCTCGCGGCCGAGACCGCGAAGGAGGCCAAGATCGCGTTCCTGATGCTGCCCGGCGTCGGCACCAAGGAGGACATCAAGGAGGCGCAGAACAACGGCGGCTCGATCTGCCGGATCGCCACCCACTGCACCGAGGCCGACGTCTCGATCCAGCACTTCGGGCTGGCCCGCGAGCTGGGCCTGGAGACGGTCGGCTTCCTGATGATGAGCCACACCATCCCGCCGGAGAAGCTGGCCGCTCAGGCCCGCATCATGGCCGACGCGGGATGCCAGTGCGTCTACGTCGTCGACTCCGCCGGTGCCCTGGTGCTCGAAGGCGTGGCCGACCGGGTCGCCGCCCTGGTCGCCGAACTCGGCGACGACGCACAGGTCGGCTTCCACGGCCACGAGAACCTGGGCCTCGGTGTCGCCAACAGCGTGGAGGCGGTGCGGGCCGGCGCCAAGCAGATCGACGGATCGTGCCGCCGCTTCGGCGCAGGCGCCGGCAACGCGCCCGTCGAGGCGCTGATCGGCGTGTTCGACAAGATCGGCGTCAAGACCGGCATCGACTTCTTCGACATCGCCGACGCCGCCGAGGAGGTCGTCGCACCGGCGATGCCCGCCGAATGCCTGCTCGACCGCAACGCGCTGATCATGGGCTACTCCGGGGTGTACTCCAGCTTCCTCAAGCACGCCATCCGGCAGTCCGAGCGCTACGGCGTGCCCGCCCACCAGCTGCTGCACCGCGCCGGTCAGCGCAAGCTCATCGGCGGCCAGGAGGACCAACTCATCGACATCGCGCTGGAGATCAAGCGCGAGCAGGACGCCGGGGAAACGGTCGCCCGCTAGGGCGGCTAACCAAACTTTTTTCGGCGGCCGTTTATCGGGCGCTGCCCAGGGACGACGGTGTCAGCTCGGCGCGTCACCGCGCCCTCGTGGTCGTTTAGCGATGTGGGCATTCGGATAGGCCTCGGTGTGCGACCAACAAATCGCAGACCGATAGGAGTGTGTTTTCTGATGAAGATGTCCGCAACGACCGTTCGACGCGGCCTGTACGGCATGTTCGCAGGCGGCCTGCTTGGAGGCGTCGCAACCGCGGCGATCGTCATGCCGACCGCCAATGCTGCACCCGAGACCTGCACGTTCAGCGGAGTTGCCAGCACGTCGAGCACTGTCTCGGCGTCGACCAGCTCGTATCTGGCCGCGCATCCGGAGGCCAACCAGGCTCTGACCGAGATCGCCAAGCAGCCCATGGATGAGGCCCAGGAGGCGTACCGCGCCTACTTCGCGGACAATCCGCAGGTCGAGTCCGAGCTGAAGGCGATTAACAAGCCCGCTGAGGATCTGACCAGCCAGTGTGGCATCGCTGTAACGCCGACTCCGATTTCGGAGGCCCTGCAGGGCGTCTAACCCAAGCGCAGCCACTCATCGCGTCGGCACTCTCCGCCGGCGCGATGAGTGTTTACTAAGCCCGTCTCGCCTGCAACATTGGTAACACCGAGCCCGCCGCCGGCGACATCAACGTCAGTGGCAAGAAACCGAAACCAAGGGAGCGACCTCATGACCTCAGCCGTGACGCTTGTACGGCGAACCGCATACGGAGTGCTTGCGGCGGGCGCCGCCTGCGCCGCGTTGGCCATTCCGTCGGCCAGTGCACAGCCGGACGATACGCCGACGCCGGCCCCTGCAGTCGACGCGCCTGCTGCTCCGGCGGCCGACACACCGGCCGCGGCCGACGCCTGTGACGCCGCCACCCTGGCGACCGAGATCAGTTCGGTGACCGAGAAGCTGTCGACGTACTTCGCGGCTCATCCGGACGCCAACCAGGCGCTGATCGACGCGACCCGGCAGCCGGCGTTCATCGCGGTCGGGCAGTTCGACGACTACATCGAAGCCCACCCGGACCAGGCAGACGAGCTGCGCGCGATCCAGGCGCCGCTTGCGGCGTTCAAGGACCGCTGCGGAATGCAGGTGTCGCCGACCGACGCCCTCACCGTGCTGGCAGAGGTCTAACCGAGACCGGGGCTTGGCTCCGCCCAGCCGACGATGATGCTGATGTCTGGCGCTGGCGGCTGCACGTCGTCGGGCCTTTCGTTGACGAGAATGAGAACACGTTCTAGTTTTTAGGGGTGTACTCCCAGCCACTGACCGAGGCGATCGCCGAGGCCGAGCAATTGGTCGCCGCCGCTCCCTTCATCGAATCCGAAGCCGACCTGCTGGAGGGCCTGCAGTATCTGGCCGGGTGCATCGCGGGATGCACCCACCTGGCCTTCGACTACGAACGCGACCATCCGTTCATGCAGTCGGGGACCGGGCCGTTCACCAAGATGGGCCTCGACAACCCGGACACCCTCTACTTCGGCACCCGCGTGCAGCCCGGGCATGAGTACGTCGTCACCGGTGTGCGCGGCACCACCACCGACCTGAGCTTTCAGATGCTCGGCGGCGAGTACACCGACGACAATGTGCCCGTCAGCCAGGCGGCGTTCGACGACCGCGAACTCGACATCGCGTCCGACGGCACCTTCGAGTGGCGAGTCACTCCAAACAGCCCGTCCCAGTTGCTCGTTCGTGAGGTGTACAACGACTGGTCCGCCCAGCGCGGCTACATCAGTGTCGCGAGGACCGACACCGCGGGCACCGCGCCGCCGCCGCTGACGCGGGCGCTGATCGAAAAGCGTTACGCGGTAGCGGGAAAGCAACTGGTGCAGCGGGTGAAGACCTGGCTGCAGTTCCCGCAGTGGTTCTACAACACGCTGCCGGTGAACACGATGGTGGCGCCGCGTCTCACCCCCGGAGGGCTGGCCACCCAGTACTCGTCGGTCGGGCATTTCGACCTGACCCCGGAGCAGGCGCTCGTCATCACGCTGCCCGTCACCGACGCGCCCGTATCTCGGGTTCCAGCTCGGCAGTCTCTGGTACATCTCGCTCGACTACATCAACCACCAGACATCGTTGAACGGCACTCAGGCGCAAGCGGACCCGGACGGCAAGATCCGGATCGTGGTCGCCGACGCGAACCCGGGCGTCACCAACTGGGTCGAGACTCTCGGGCACCGCAAGGGCTATCTGCAGTTCCGCTGGCAGCGGTTGTCACGCGAGCTCACCGAGGCCGACGGTCCCACCGTGGAACTCGTGGACCTTGACAAGGTCGCGGCCGCGCTGCCGTACTACGAGTCGAACAAGATCTCCGAAGAGGACTGGCGCGCGCGGATTGCGCTGCGTCAGAAGCAGATCGCCGACAGGATGGTGGGTTAGCACATGGCTGGAATGCTCGATGACAAGGTCGTCGTGATCAGTGGTGTCGGTCCGGCGCTGGGCACCACGCTCGCGCGGCGATGTGCCGAGGCCGGCGCCGACCTGGTCCTGGCGGCCCGCACGGTCGAGCGTCTCGAGGACGTCGCCAAGCAGATCACCGACCTGGGTCGACGCGCGGTGTCGATCGGCACCGACATCACCGACGAGGCTCAGGTCGAACAATCTCGTCGAGGAATCGCTCAAGGCCTACGGCAAGGTCGACGTGCTGATCAACAACGCGTTCCGGGTGCCGTCGATGAAGCCGTTGGCCAACACCACGTTCGACCACATCCGCGACGCGATCGAACTCACCGTGCTCGGCGCGCTGCGGATGATCCAGGGCTTCACGCCGGCGCTCGCCGAGGCGAACGGCTCGGTGGTGAACGTCAACTCGATGGTGGTGCGCCACTCGCAGGCCAAGTACGGCGCGTACAAGATGGCCAAGTCGGCGTTGCTGGCCATGTCGCAGTCGCTGGCCACCGAGCTCGGCGAGCAGGGCATCCGCGTGAACTCGGTTCTGCCCGGCTATATCTGGGGCGACACGCTCCAGGGCTACTTCGACCACCAGGCCGGCAAGTACGGCACCACCGTCGAGCGAGATCTACGACGCGGCCGCGGTGAACTCCGACCTCAAGCGGCTGCCCACCGAGGACGAGGTGGCCTCGGCGATTCTGTTCATGGCCAGCGACCTGTCCAGCGGGATCACCGGCCAGACCCTCGATGTGAACTGCGGGGAGTACAAGGCGTGACGCATCGGACCGACGTCGGGACCGTCGACGATCTGCACGCCTCGGCGACCAAGGCCTGCGGCCTCGACGACTTCGGCTCCGACGACGACAACTATCGCGAGGCGCTCGGCGTGCTGCTCGAGTCCTACCGGCGCGATGCCGACCTGACCGAGTTCGGCAGCAAGATGTGCCGCTTCTTCGTCCGCAATGCGCTGGTCGCCCGGCTGGTTTCCGAGGCGGCGTGGAAGCAGTATCCGCAACACGCCGACGTGACAATCGAACGGCCGATCTTCGTCACCGGGCTGCCGCGCACCGGCACCACCGTCATCCACCGCCTGCTCACCGCGGATCCGGCGCACCAGGGTCTGGAGCTGTGGCTGGCCGAGTTCCCGCAGCCGCGGCCGCCCCGCGAAACCTGGTCGGATAACCCGGTTTTCGCCCAGCTCGACGCCCAGTTCACCAAGGCGCACGAAGAGGACCCGGACTACACGGGCCTGCACTACATGACCGCCGACGAGGTGGAGGAGTGCTGGCAGTTGCTGCGTCAGTCGTTGCACTCGGTGTCCTACGAGACGCTCGCTCACCTGCCCACGTATTCGCAGTGGCTGGCCAGGCAGGACTGGACGAAGTCGTATCAGCGGCACCGCAAGAACCTTCAGCTGATCGGCCTCAACGACGCCGAGAAGCGCTGGGTGCTCAAGAACCCCAGCCACCTGTTCGCGCTCGATGCGTTGTTCAAGACGTATCCCGACGCGCTGGTGGTGCAGTGCCACCGGCCGGTGGAGACCATCATGGCGTCGATGTGCTCGCTGGCCCACCACACCACCGAGGGCTGGTCGAACAGTTTCAAGGGCGATTTGATCGGACAGCGACGCGATGGAAACGTGGTCGCGTGGCCTCGAGCTCTTCAATGCCGAACGCGCCAAGCATGATCCGGCCCAGTTCTACGACCTCGACTACTTCGAGTTCATCGCCGATCCGCTGCGCACCGTCGAGGGCATCTACTCCCACTTCGGCATCGAGCTGACCGACGACGGCCGCGCCGCCATCGAGGCGAGCCATGCCGAGAGCAAGCAGGGTCCGCGGGCGCCCAAGCACACCTACTCGCTCGAGGACTACGGCCTGACCGCCGACGCGGTCAAGGAGCGCTTCCGGGGGCTGTGACGATTCCCGCGGGCAGACGGCGCCCGCCGGTGGTCACACGGTCGATGTCTAGGTGCTTGATCGTGCGATGCGGTGAAGCTTCCCGTCGTAAGTCAGTTGATAGATGCTGCCGTCTGGCGCCTGCTCCAACCGGGTCGTGCGACCCCCTTGAGAGATGAACGTTGACGGCGCGCCGCACGACGAGTAGCCCGCGTCGCAGTTCATCACCTTCACCCACTCCCTGTTGTGGTCGGCGAAGAACACCGCGTTGTCGTAGCGGTCCCCGAATCCGTCGCCCTCGTAGACCAGAACCGAGGTGATCGACGACCCACCGACGGGCTCGTTGTAGGCGTAGATCGGATTGGTCGTCCCATCTGAGTCCGGCGGTTGGCATACACCTGGGCCCGGACAGACGCCCTCTGCGGCCGGCCATCCGAAGTTGGCGCCGGCCGAGACGAGATTTATTTCTTCCCAGGTGTTCTGGCCCACATCCCCGAGCAGCAGCTGGCCGTCGGGCGTGACGCCGCCCCGGAACGGGTTACGCAGACCTTGGGCATAGATAGCGTCGTAGTTGGGGCCTTGCTGGTCCGTCGTAGTACGGGTTGTCCGTGGGCACGGTGCCGTCCGGATTGATGCGTAGGACCTTGCCGTACATGGTGGTGAGATCCTGCGAACGGCTGCCGTCGACCACGCTGCAGCAGACGTTGTCGCCCGTTGCGTAATAGATCTTGTCGTCACTTCTGTCTCCAGCGCCCCTCGATGTAACGGATCTCGCCGCCGTGGTGGTCGTCCCCGGCCGGCTCAGTGCCTTGGATCAGGACCTTCTCGGTGCTCGGGTCGATGGTCAACACATCGGCTGTCGGATCGGTGACCGTAAATCGCGACAGCCGTTGCGTTACCGTCTTCCGCTGGGTCGATGTCATTCCTGATATACGACACATAGATGTAGCCGTTCTCATTGAAGTCCGGGTCCACCTCGATACCGTTGATCCCGCGGGCCCAATAAGTCTCCACGGGCAGAGTGGTCAGCGTCTGCACTTCGCTGCCGTTGTATACCTTGATCGCCCCGCCTTTCTCGGCGATGAGGATGCGATCGGGTTCGTCGGCATCGTTTGGGTCGATACGAGGCAGGAACCGGAAGTCCGTCGGCTCGGTCGAGGCCGGACAACGACAACGGTGCGCTGGAAGTCGGGCGGAGGCACTGCACCACTCACGGTGACGGTCTGGGTGTGGGTGTGGCCGCTCTCGCCGACCAGTCCGAACGTGACGAGGTTCAGCACACCGGACAGTCCGTGAACGTGAAAGCCGCTGCTTTCGTCGCTGATGGTGACGTCGAACGAGGCCGAGCCGTCATAATTCGCATTGGGCGTGAAGGTGAAGGTGCCGTCGGGACCGATGACAACGTCACCCTCAGCAGGCGAGGTGGCGGTGTAGGTGAGGGTGCTATCCGGGTCGGTGCCGACCACCTTGCCGGTGATCGCACCGTTGGCGGCGATGTTCGCACCTGGATTGTAAGTGGAGGTCGGGGTCTTGTTGACGAAGAGCTTCTCCAACTCACGCCGCACGAGCTCGAGAACGCCCATCAGCGTCGTCGGCGAAACCGGTGCGAGCGGCGTATCGGTGATGGTGGCCAGCGCGCCGATTCCTAGCGGGGCCAGGAGACGACTGATGATGCTGGGCTCTTTCGCAGCGGCCGGCGCGGCCCGAGCGATCAGCGGCTGACGGTCTACCACCGTGGTTGAGAGCGATGGCGTCGAAGACGCGGGGAGCTGAGCCACGAATTTAGCGACCGCGTTGGTCGGCGCAAGGGCGTCGATGTCCCTGTCGACCGCCTCATGTTGGTTGCGCCGACGCTCAACGGCATCGTCTATCGACTGTCGCGACGACAGCGCCGAACGAAGGACGGTAGCGGGGATGCCGACAGCTGCGTTGCTCGCTTCCAAACGCCGCTTCCGCCTCACCACGGAGTCGTCGGCCACCGTGAGCTTCTCGTCCTCGACAGCCTCCCCGTTTCGTTCCTCGGGTTTGGTCTCGTCATGAGTGGACAAGTTCGCGTTGCGGCGAGATTTCAACCCTGTCGACCAGGGACTGGCGACGGGCCTGCCGGTTCGATGGTCCGAATGACGGGACCGAGAAATGCTTGCGGTCCGAGAAACCGCCCGGCGCTGTCGCGCCAGGGCCACCGGCCGCAGGGCCATCCGGGGAGCTTGGCGGGGGTCCAGGGGACTCTGAGGTACCCGACGGTTCCGGCGAGTCCGCCGACGCGACGCCCTGCCCGCTGGCGATCGCTGCGCCTATTCCCAGCGCGACCGCCAATCCGCCGACCCGCCCCACATACGTGCCCCAGCTCGTCATCTATGACCCTCTCGTGTAGATCTGGCAAATAATATGCACGACAGGAGAGCCCTGTCCACTATTTGCCATGGACATGCGGTGCGCGATATGACGCCGCTTCATCGGAGAGGCAATTGGGCAGCTACATAGTGCAAAGCTCGACTCTGGTCACGCCGGATATCCGGTGCCCGCGGGGATAGCAGTTAGCTGAGATATATCGTGCACGATGATTGAGTTATGGCGACGTATTCAGCTGAATCTGCGCGAACGACCACACGATTGCGCACGACCTGGACTTGTCCGCTCGCGCAGAAAAAGCTAGCCGTCGCCGGGCGACGGGGCGCTCGACGCCTCCTCCAGGCATCCTTCGGCCACCGCGTGTTTGATGCTGTCGGCGAGCCTCGGGCAGGACCGGGTGCGGGCCGGCTCGCCGCCGGACTCCCGAACCTCGGTGAAATACGCACACCGCCGGGTTGCTTCGGAGTTCCACTGCACCGACGTGTGCGCGGGCCCGAGCTTCTTGACGTCGACCGAGACGTGGCAGAACCGGCAGTCGACCGATACCAGCCCCGAGGTCAGGTAGCGCTGCCGGTCCTGCCGGGTGGCCTCGCGAAGGGCGGCTGCCCGGTCCGGGTCGGACGCGAAAGTCGGTGCCTTCGACCAGGATCCGCCGCCGTTGTCGTCCGCGCCGTGCTCATGGTCGTCATCGTGAGCGCCGTGCAAGGCCAACATCGAACGGGCCAGCCGGTCGACGTCTGGTGCTTCCTGCTTGTCGCGGGAACTCATGACGAAGGCTGTCTCGGCCTTTTCCTTCTCTTCGGCCTGCTGCTTGAGGTTCTCTTCGACCTCGACATGCCACTTCTCGTTGGCCGCGGTGGTGTCGACCTCGATCTCGAAGCGGTCGGTCATGTCCGCGGTGACGTCGGCGACGTCGACGTAGAACTGTTGGTACCAGCGTCGCATCTGATAGACGGCGCCGTCCTCCTCGACCAGCAGCGGATTGTCGATGCGGGTCTTGTGCTTCCAGATCTCGACGTCCTGCAGGAAGCCCTTGCTGACGCCTTCGGTGAAGGTCGTCGCCAGCTTCTCGGTCATCGCCTCGTCCAAGCCCTTGGGCTTCTCGACGATGACGCCCCACTGCAGCACGAATGAATCCTGGCTGACCGGGTAGTGGCAGTTGATCAGGATCGACTCGGCCTTGTAGCCGCCGTAGTTGTTGTGCAGCCAGTTGATCATGAACGAAGGACCGAAGTACGACGCCTCCGAATCCAGATGCGCCTCACCGTATGACGTGCCAAGGTCGTTCACGTCGGGCCGGCCGACGTTGTGCAGGTACTGCGACGCGATATGGCCCTCGAAGACGTTCTTGAAGTACGTCGGCAGACCGAAGTGGATGTAGAAGAAGTGCGCCATGTCGGTGACGTTGTCGATGATCTCGCGACAGTTGGAGCCCTCGATGAGCATCGTGTTCCACCGCCAGTCGGTCCACTCGTCACTGGCGAACTCCGGGATATCGGGGATGCGCACCTCGGGCTGCGGCGCGTTGCCCTCGTGGTCGTGCCACACGAACAACAGGCCACCACGGACGTCGGTCTGCCAGGCGCGGGTGCGGGCCAGTCGCGGCGTGCGCTTGGCGTAGGGCACCAGCTTGCACTTGCCGTCGCCTCCCCAGCGCCAGTCGTGGAACGGGCAGGCGATCTCGTCGCCCTTGATGGTGCCCTGTGACAGGTTGCCGCCCATGTGCCTGCAGTACCCGTCCAGGATCTTGATATCGCCCTGGGAATCGGCGAACACCACCAGCATGGTTCCGAAGATCTCGACCCCGTGCGGCTTACCGTCCAGGTAGTCGCTGACCGGGCCCAGGCAGTGCCAACCGCGCGCGAACCGATCGGGCAGCGTGCCGGTGTCGATCTCGCGAATGCCGCTGTGGGCTGTCTCAGTCGTCACTTCGCGCCTCCAGTCTTTCTCTAACTAGAACACGTTACAGTTTTTCCCTCTGCGCGCGCAAGGTAAACCGCATCTACCTGCGGTATATCTAGGAGATGCCGCTGTATTCATTTGAGGGCCGGGCGCCGACGGTCGATCCGGGCGCGTTCGTCGCACCGACTGCCACGCTGGTCGGCGACGTTCACGTCGAAGCAGGCGCGTCGGTCTGGTTCAACGCGGTCCTTCGTGCCGACTTCGCCCCGATCATCGTCCGCGAGGGCGCCAACGTGCAGGATTGCTGCGTGCTGCACGCCCCGCCGGGCATCCCCGTCGACGTCGGACCCGGCGCGACGGTGGCCCACGGTTGCGTGATCCACGGCGTGCACATCGGTGCCGAGGCGGTGATCGCCAACCATGCGACGGTGCTCGACGGTGCGGTGATCGGCTCGCGCAGCCTGATCGCCGCGCATTCGCTGGTGGTCGGCGGCACGAAGATCCCCGACGAGGTCGTGGTGGCAGGCGCGCCCGCAAAGGTCAGGGGACCGGTCGCAGGGACCGGCGCACAGATGTGGGTGGACACCAACCCCGGCGCCTACCAGGACCTGGCCCGGCGCTATATGACCGGGCTGGGCGAGGTCACCGAACCCCGACCGTGACGCGCTAGATCGGGCGGGCGGACGCGGCGGTCCGATCCATCTCCCAGTACGCCCGCAACGCGACCATCTTGCCCTCGTCGTTCACCTGGTAGGTGAACACTCCTTCGGTGGTCATCTGGTGCCCGCCGCATCGTGATGACGATGTTGCCGACGTTGGCTTCCTCGTCGCCGCACTGATACGCGGTGTCGGAAGTTGAACTCGAGCTTGTCGGTCGGTGCGATCACCTTGTCCCAGAACGCCGAGATGGCGTCGCTGCCGCGGTGACCCTTGCCCTCGGGATCGAAGTGCGACGGCCCGATCGGGTCCTCGACGATGGCGTCGTCGGCGAACACGTCCAGCCAGGCTTCCTTGTCGCGGGCGATCACCGCCTCGCGGGAGCGCTTGCCGGCCAGGTGAGCCGGGCGAGTCCGTCACTCCTGCCATCCCGAGTGGATGTAGGTGTCGGCGAACCGCTTCATCGCGTCCTGCTTCTCCTCCAGCGGCGCGTCGAAGCCAGGCCGTCGAACATCCACGGCATCAGTGATGTAGTCGGTGACGCCGGCTCTCGGCGAGTTCGCGGTGCCCGTCGACGCCGAACTTGTCGATGCACACCACCTGGTATTCGAAAGGATCGTCGGCCCGGCCGCATTCGGCGCAGCAGCGCTTCGAGCTTGCCGATCGTCTCGGCGAGTCTGCTCGCCTGTCATCATCGCGCTGGTCCAGCCGTCGCCGATACGCACGGCCCGCTGCAGCGCCACGTCGGTGTGGCCGCCGACGTAGAACGGCACCGGCTTGGACGGTGCCGGGCTCATCTGCAGTTTGTCGAAGTCGAAGAACTCGCCGTGGAATTCGACCATGCCGCCGCCGAGGACCAGCTTGATCACGTCGATCATCTCGTCGACCCGCTTACCGCGGCTTGGCGTACGGCACGCCGCACCATTCGAATTCCTCTGGCGCCCAACCGATTCCGACACCGAAGCCGAACCGGTTGTTGGTCAGGTTGGCCACCGATCCGACCTGGCGCGCCAGCAGCAGCGGGTTGCGGGAGCCGAGCTTCATCACGTTGGTGTAGAACCGCAGCGTCGACGTCACCGCGCCCATCGCGCGCCGCGGCGATCAGCGGGTCGACCCATCGGGTGTCGGCGTCCCACATCCGCGACCCGTCCGGGGTGTAGGGATAGTCCGCCGACTGCTGTCTCCATGTAGAAGATCGAGTCCGGCAGCGCGATCGAGTCGAACCCGACTTCCTCTGCGGTCTTGGCGATTTCGATCAGCTCGTCGAGCCGGACTCATCGCAGATGCTGCACGATGTACTTCATCCGTATCTGCTCACGGCTTGTCGGCTCCTGACCACCCACATCGAGTAGTACTGCGAACCACCGCCGTACGCGTGGCCGAGCGCCTTGCGGGCACCTTCGACCTGGTGGTCGCCGGCCTTGCCCATCACCTGGATCGCGGACTCGGCGAAGCGGATCATGCCCGATGCGCCAATGGGATTGGACGACAGCACGCCGCCGGACGGGTTGAACGGGATGCGGCCGCCGATCGCCGTCTCGCCGGCCTCGGTGAGCTTCCAGCCCTCGCCCTCCGGGGCGAAGCCGAGGTTCTCCAGCCACATCGGTTCGAACCAGGAGAACGGCACGTAGACCTCGGCGACGTCGATCTCGTCGATCGGTGAGCTGATTCCGGCGTCACGCCACAGCGCCGCGGCGGCGTCGCGGCCGGCCTGCGGGTTGACCTGGTCGCGCCCGGAGTAGGCCAGCGGTTCGGTGCGCAGCGCGGTGGCGTGGATCCAGGCCACCGGGTGCCCGTCGGCGACGCGCGCGTCGGCGATCTCCTCGTTGCCGATCACCAGCGCGCAGGCGCCGTCGGACGACGGGCAGGTCTCGTCGAACCGGATTGGGTCCCAGAGCATCTGGGACGCCATCACCTTCTCCAGCGTGATGTCGGGCTGGTGCAGGTGGGCCAGCGGGTTCTTCGCGCCGTTGAGCCGGTCCTTGACCGCGACCATCGCGCCGATGTGGGTCGGCGCGCCCGAGCGCCGGATGTAGGACCGCACGTGCGGGGCGAAGTAGCCGCCGGCGCCCGCACCGACCGGCTTGGTGAACGGCACCGGAATGCGACAACGCCCACATGGCATTCGACTCGGACTGCTTCTCCCAGGCCATCGTCAGCACGCGCTTGTACTTGCCGGACTGCACCAGGCTGGCCGCGACGATCGCGGTCGACCCGCCGACCGAGCCCGCGGTGTGCACCCGGATCAGCGGCTTGCCGGTGGCGCCGACCGCGTCGGCCATGAACAGCTCGGGCATCATGACGCCCTCGAAGAAGTCGGGCGCCTTGCCGACCACCACGGCGTCGATGTCGTCGAACGTCGAGCCCGAGTCCTCCAGCGCCCTGTCGATGGCCTCGCGGACGAGGCCGTTCATCGAGACGTCCTTGCGCTTGGCGACGTACTTGGTCTGCCCGGTGCCGAGCACCGCGGCCAGATTGCCTGCCATCAGCTACTTCCTGCCTTCCATGACCGCGACCAGATTCTGTTGCAGCGCAGCCCCGCTGGTGGCGTGCGCCAGCACCCGCTGCGCCGAGCCGTCGAAGATGTGTCGGGCCGCGAAGCCGATGCGCTCCAGGCCGGTCGAGAACATCGGGTTGGCGGCCAGCGCGCCACCGGACGGGTTGATCTTCGTCGAGTCGCCCAGCCCGATGGCCTCGGTGAGGATCAGCTGCTGATGGGTGAACGGGGCGTAGAGCTCGGCGACGTCGATCGACCCGGCGTCGCCGTCCAGTGGCCGCCTTGGCCGACGCCGCGGTCGACGGTGACGTGGTCAGGTCGCGGGCACCCAGCACCGGGGTTTCGATGCGGTGCTCGATGCCGGTGATCCAGGCCGGGTGCTCCCGCAGCTCGCGGGCCCGGTCACCCGCGGCCAGCACGATCGCCGATGCCCCGTCGGTGATCGGCGCGATGTCGTGGCGGCGCAGCGGATCGGCGAAGTACGGCCGGGCCAGCAGTTCGTCGATCGAACTCGCCGGCTCGACGGAGTCGGTGCGGGGCGCGGCGCTCATGGAGTCCAGCGCGACCTGGGCCATCTGCTCGGCGGTCCACTTCCCGGAGTCCAGTCCGAACCGGGCCTGCAGGCCGGCCGTCGACACGGCGTCGGGCATCAGCGGGGCGACCGTGTACGGGTCGGTCTGCAGCGCCAGCACCCGGCGCAGCACCCCGGCCGAGGACTTGCCGAAGCCGTAGACCAGCGCGGTGTCGACCGCGCCGGTCAGGATCTTGATGTAGGCCTCGTAGAGCGCCCACGCGGCGTCCATCTCCACGTGCGACTCGTTGATCGGCGGGACCGCACCGATCGAGTCGATCGCCGACAGGAACGAGAATGCCCGCCCGGCAAGGTAATCCGAGGAGCCCGAGCACCAGAACCCGATGTCGGTCTGCTTGAGGCCGAGGTCGGCGTACAACTCGGCGAAGCACGGCATCAGCATCTCGACGCCGTTGGTGGTGCCTTCGGTGCGGCGCACATGCGGGGCATGCGCGAAGCCGACCACCGCCACATCGCGATCAGTCATTGTTGTGTGCAGCCCTTACTGGTGGTGCTTGTAGGTGTCGTAGTCGGCGTCGGGCTCACCCGTCGGCCGGAAGTAGTCGATGTTGTCGATGCCGAGCCCCCACTCCTCGCGGGGTTTCCACACCGCCTCGACCCGCATGCCCATCCGCACGTCGGCCGCATCGATCTCGGTGACCAGGTGCAGGAACGGGATGTCCGCGCCGTCGAGCAGGACGTAGGCCGCGACGTAGGGCGGCTTGATGCGCTGGCCCGCGAACGGGATGTTGATGATCGCGAACGTCGTCACCGTGCCCTTGTCCGGCAGCTCGACGAACTCGTCGAGCTGCTGGCCGGTGGCGGGGTCGGCCTCCCGCGCCGGGAAGTACACCTTGCCGCCCTTGCCGGTTCGCGCGCCGAGCAGCTTGCCCTCCTCGAGCGCCCGCAGGAACGCGCTCTCGGGCAGCGACGCGGTGTGCTGGATCTCGATCGAGGTGGGGACGACGAGCATCGTCACCGGATCGCGGTCATCGGTCGACCTCCGGGACGTCCTCCGGCTCGTCGCCGAGCGCGAAGTAGGCGATGTCGGTGATCGCGCCGACCGGTTCGTCGACCCAGTGCGCGTGCACCCGGGCTCCGGTGCTGATGGCGTCCGACGATCCCGCGTCGACCGCGTGCAGCAGCGCGGTGTCGGCGCCGTCGAGCTTGATCAGCGCCCACGCGAACGGACGGTCCAGCGGCTGGCCCTCGAGCGGCTCGGGCTGCCAGGTCCACGACACGCACGGTTCCGACGCTGGCCACCGGTACGATCTCCGTCAATCGGTCGTAGGTGACGGGGTCGAACTCGGCGGGCGGTACGTGCACCCGACCGTCCGAACCGCGGACACCGACGATGCGCCGCCCGCGAAGGGCGGTGAAGAACTGGCTGAGGGTCGGTCCGACCGAACGGGTGTAGTCGAAGGACAGTTTCAGCGGTGCGGAAAGAGGCGGCTCATGCGTATCGATCTGCACCGGGCTGCTTTGGCTGGCGGTCACAGCATCGAGTAGAACAGGTTCTAAGAATGGTTTCAAGGTACGGTCTGGGCCTGCCAGAAAGGCTGCGGTGATGAAGCGATGAAACTAGGACTTCAGCTGGGATATTGGGGCGCGCAGCCGCCCGAGAACGCGCCGGAACTGGTCGCGGCGGCCGAAGAGGCGGGCTTCGACACCGTGTTCACCGCGGAGGCGTGGGGGTCGGACGCGTTCACGCCGCTCGCCTGGTGGGGCTCGGCGACCAGCCGGCTGCGGCTGGGCACCTCGGTGGTGCAGCTGTCCGCGCGTACCCCGACCGCCTGCGCGATGGCGTCGCTGACCTTGGATCACCTCTCCGGCGGGCGGCACATCCTCGGGCTGGGAGTGTCGGGACCGCAGGTCGTCGAGGGCTGGTACGGCCAGAAGTTTCCCAAGCCGCTGGCCCGCACCCGCGAGTACATCGACATCATCCGGCAGGTGCTGGGCGCGGGAGGAGCCGGTGTCCAGCGACGGCCCGCACTACCCGCTGCCGCTGACGGGCGAGGGCACCACCGGGCTGGGCAAGGCGCTCAAGCCGATCACCCATCCGCTGCGCGCCGACATCCCGATCATGCTCGGCGCCGAGGGCCCGAAGAACGTGGCGCATGGCCGCCGAGATCTGCGACGGCTGGCTGCCGATCTTCTACACGCCGCGGATGGCCGACACCTACAACGAGTGGCTCGACGAGGGCTTCGCCCGGCCCGGCGCGCGGCGCAGCCGCGAGGATTTCGAGATCTGCGCGACGGCCAACATCGTCATCACCGACGACCGCGCCGCCGCGTTCGCCGCGATGAAGCCGTTCCTGGCGCTGTACATGGGCGGGATGGGCGCCGAGGACACCAACTTCCACGCCGACGTGTACCGCCGGATGGGCTATGCCGACGTGGTCGACGACGTGACGACGCTGTTCCGCACCGACCGCAAGGACGAGGCCGCGACGATCATCCCCGACGAGCTCGTCGACGACGCCGCGATCGTCGGTGACCTCGACTACGTCCGCGAGCAGATCAAGGTGTGGGAAGCCGCAGGCGTCACGATGATGTTGGTGACCGGTCGCAACGCGGATCAGATCCGGGAGCTGGCGACCCTCGTTTAGCGGACGGCTTGAGCGTCGCCGAAGGTCATGTCGAGGTCGGCGACCGACATCGACGCCATCGCACGCTTGGGCAGCCCCAGTGAGGCGAGCTCTTTGGCGATGGGGTGATCACCCAGCCGCAGCTTCACGCCGCCGACGCGCCCGCGCACGCCCGAAGTCCGCTGTTCGAAATCGACTCCGCGCGTCGTGCCCTCCGCGTACGTGTAGGCCGTCATCGCCTGGGTGCGCGATGCCCCCGGTATCGGTATACCGCGGCCGAACTCCATGGTTGCGATCAGCGCCCCGTCGGCGCTGACGTCGAACCCGAATCGGCTCCCGTCTCGAACGGTGAAGTCCGCCATGATCTTTGGGAAGCCCCAAATCCGCCTGCCCGCCTCCAGAGTGAAGGTCTGATCCACCGGCATGTGCTGCGTGAACGACGCGGCATCGCCGAGCGCCCGCAGTCCGCGAGCGTGCGAACCGGGCGGGTTGACCATGACAGCCGTGGCGAACTCGTTGTACTCGCCGAGGTCGCTGTCGAAATACCGGGTCAACAGCAGGGTGACGACGGCGCGGCCGGGCCGGTGCTGGCACACCTGCAGCCCGCTGTAGTCGATGAGCTTCTGCGCCGCGCCCGCATCGACGGAGAACATCGCGGTGTGCACGTCGGCCTTGCGGACCCTGACCGGCATGGTGAGCACGGTGCCGGCGATGGTGTGCTGGGACTCAGGCATGGTGGTCACTGTAGTTCGCACTACTGCGGCAGCTGGGGCCCGACCTTGCGGGCCAGGTCGATGGCCGCGTTGTCGGCCGCCTCGCCCAACAGGTTCAGCACCGCGACCTGCACGGTGTTCGAGCGGCCGCCCGCCGGGAATTCGATCATGCCGCTGCCGAGGAACCGCATTCCATCCGGCCCGGGCGTACCGACCTCGGGGAAACCGGGTTCGGGAGGCGGAAGCGTGCCGTTGACCGCGGTGCCGGGGTTGCCGATCTCCAGCGTGACCGACTCGTAGGTGTCACGGTTCTCCCAGGTGCAGGCGGGCATCTCGGGATCCGCGCCGAGCGGTTTGCCCTCGACCGGCTTACCGAGCAGCTTGGCGATGTCGTCGGCGCTGATCAGCTTGCACGCGTCGATGGCACCCGCCGCGGGGGCCGCCGCCGCGCTCGATTGCGGCGACTCGCCTGAGGCGGGGGACTTGTCCTCCGGACCGCCGCATCCGGCGAGGGCGAGGACCGCAGCGGGCACGACGATGGCGAATGCTGTTCTGCTGGCGACCATGCGGGAACGGTAGTGCAGATCCACCGCGCCTTCGGCCGGTTTGCCGCCAATCGGCATTGACGCGTCGTCTAGATTTCCTTTCAACCGATGGAGGCAGGCATGACTCTTACCAAACCCGACGTCGACCTGACCGACGGCGATTTCTATGCCGACCGTGCCGCCGCCCGCGAAGCCTACCGATGGATGCGGGCCAACGAGCCGGTGTTCCGTGACCGCAACGGTTTGGCCGCGGCGACGACGTACGAGGCCGTGATTGACGCCGAGCGCAATCCCGAGTTGTTCTCGAACGCAGGCGGCATCCGCCCCGATCAAGATGCCCTGCCAATGATGATCGACATGGATGATCCGGCACATCTGTTGCGCCGCAAGCTCGTCAACGCCGGCTTCACACGAAAGCGGCTGAAGGTCCAAGATGAGTCCATCGGCGCGCTGTGCGACATTCTCATCGACGCGGTATGCGAGCGCGGTGAATGTGATTTCGTCCGAGACATCGCCGCGCCTCTGCCCATGGCGGTCATCGGCGACATGCTTGGTGTGCTCCCTGACGAACGAGAGATGTTCCTGAAGTGGTCCGACGAAATGATGGTCGGACTCAGTTCCACTGTGTCCGAGGCTGACATTCAGGTCACGATGGATGCCTTTGTGGCGTACAACGACTACACCCGCAGCAAGATCGAACAGCGTCGAGCCGAGCCGACCGAGGACCTGATCAGCGTCCTTGTGCACGCGGAGGTCGACGGTGAACGGCTGTCCGACGACGACATCCTGCAGGAGACCCTGCTGATCCTCGTCGGCGGCGACGAGACGACGCGCCACACGATCTCCGGTGGAACCGAACAGCTGATACGCCACCGCGACCAGTGGGATCTGCTGCAGAAGAATCCCGACCTGGTCCCCAGCGCGGTCGAGGAGATGTTGCGCTGGACGTCGCCGTTGAAGAACATGTGCCGCACGCTGACCGCAGACACCGAGTTCCACGGCGCGCAGCTCCATCAGGGCGAGAAGATGATGCTGATGTTCGAGTCGGCGAACTTCGACGAGACCGTCTTCGGCGATCCCGACAACTTCAACATTCAGCGAGATCCGAACAGCCACTTAGCGTTTGGCTTCGGCACGCACTTCTGCCTGGGTAACCAGCTGGCCCGACTAGAGCTGGTGAACATGACGGGCCGGGTGCTGCAGCGGCTGCCCGACCTGCGACTGGCCGACGGCGCCGAATTGCCGCTTCGCCCGGCCAACTTCGTCAGCGGGCTGGAGAAGATGCCGGTGAAGTTCACGCCGACCAAGCCGGTGGGCGGCTAAGCGTCGACGAGCCACCTAGCGCGAGCAGACGCGAAAGTACCCGACACGCCGAGGTTTTCGGGACTTTTGCGTCTGCTCGCGGTAGAAAGGTGACTATTTCATCTTGAAGTTGGGGGCGCGCTTCTCCTTGAACGCCAGCGGGCCTTCCTTGGCGTCGTCGGAGAGGAACACCTTGATACCGATCTGGGTGTCGATCTTGAAGGCGTCGTTTTCGTTGAGGCCCTCGGTCTCCCGGATCGTCTTCAGGATCGCCTGCACCGCCAGCGGGCCGTTGTTGTTGATCACCTCGGCGACCTCGAGCGCCTTCTCCAGCGCCTGGCCGTCGGGAACGACATAGCCGATCAGGCCCATCTCCTTGGCCTCGGCGGCCGTGATGTGCCGTCCGGTGAGCAGCAGATCGCACGCCACGGTGTAGGGGATCTGGCGCACCAGCCGCACCGCGGAGCCGCCCATCGGGTACAGGCTCCACTTGGCCTCGGAGATGCCGAACTTGGCGCTCTCGCCCGCGATGCGGATATCGGTGCCCTGCAGGATCTCGGTACCGCCCGCGATGGCCGGTCCCTCCACGGCGGCGATCAGCGGCTTGGTCAGCCTGCGGCCCTTCAGCAGGGCGTCGATGCGCGACGGGTCGTAGCTGCCGTCCTTGAACGAGTCGCCCGGCGGCTTGGCCGTCGCCGCCTTGAGGTCCATGCCCGCGCAGAAGTACCCGCCAGCCCCGGTCAGGATGCATGACCTGATATCGGGATCGTTGTCGACGCGGTCCCAGGCCTCGACCATGATCGAGAGCATCTCGGTGGAAAGCGCGTTGCGCGCCTCGGGCCGGTTGAGCGTCAAGATCAGGGTGTGTCCGCGCTGCTCAATGAGGGCATCGCGGCCTTTATCTGGCTCGCTCACGGGTGTCCGCCTTCCTGCATCGATGCCACAGACTTGTCTCGAAATGTAACACGTTCTAGTTTGGTTCCGTGGCCCTGAATATTGCAGACCTCGCCGAGCACACGATCGACGCCGTGCCAGACCGCGTTGCCCTGATCTGCGGCGACGACCAGCTGACCTATGGACAGCTGGAAGAGAAGGCCAACCGCTTCGCCCACTACCTGATCGACCAGGGCGTGAAGAAGGACGACAAGGTCGGGCTGTACTGCCGGAACCGCATCGAGATCGTCATCGCGATGCTCGGCATCGTGAAGGCCGGCGCCATCCTGGTCAACGTCAACTTCCGCTACGTCGAGGGCGAGCTGAAGTATCTGTTCGAGAACTCGGACATGGTCGCGCTGGTGCACGAACGGCGGTACGCCGACCGCGTCGCCAACGTGCTGCCCGAGACGCCGAACGTGCGCACCGTGCTGGTGGTCGAGGACGGGTCCGATGACGACTACCAGCGCTACGGCGGCGTCGAGTTCTACGCCGCGCTTGAGCAGGGCTCGCCCGAACGCGACTTCGGCAAGCGCAGCGCCGACGACATCTACCTGCTCTACACCGGCGGCACCACCGGCTTTCCCAAGGGCGTGATGTGGCGCCACGAGGACATTTACCGAGTGTTGTTCGGCGGCACCGACTTTGTAACGGGCGAGTTCGTCAAGGACGAGTACGACCTGGCAAAGGCGGCGGCGGAGAATCCGCCGATGATCCGTTACCCCATCCCGCCGATGATCCACGGTGCAACGCAGTCGGCTACCTGGATGTCGGTGTTCTCGGGTCAAACGACCGTGCTCGCACCGGAATTCGACGCCGACGAAGTGTGGCAGACGATCGAGAAGCACAAGGTGAACTTGCTGTTCTTCACCGGCGACGCGATGGCCCGCCCGCTGCTCGACGCCTTGACCACGTTGCATGACGCGGGCAATGAGCCCGACCTGTCGAGCCTGTTCCTGCTCGCGAGCACGGCCGCGCTGTTCTCGACCAGCATCAAGGAGAAGTTCCTCGAGTTGCTGCCCAACCGGGTGATCACCGACTCGATCGGATCTTCCGAAACAGGCTTCGGCGGCACCAGCATCGTGGCCAAAGGCGAGTCGCACACCGGCGGGCCGCGTGTGACGATCGACCACCGCACCGTCGTTCTCGACGAGGACGGCAACGAGGTGAAGCCGGGCTCCGGAGTGCGCGGCCTTATCGCGAAGAAAGGCAACATCCCGGTCGGCTACTACAAGGACGAAAAGAAGACCGCGGAGACTTTCCGCACCTACAACGGCGTCCGCTATGCGATCCCCGGTGACTACGCCGAGGTCGACGCCGACGGCAGCGTCACCATGCTTGGCCGCGGCTCCCAGTCCATCAACAGCGGCGGCGAGAAGATCTACCCCGAGGAAGTGGAGGCCGCGCTCAAGGGTCACCCGGATGTGTTCGACGCGCTGGTGGTCGGGGTGCCCGATGATCGCTTCGGCCAATGCGTGGCCGCGGTCGTTCACCGCAGGCCGGGCACCACCCCGACACTGGCCGAACTCGACACGTTCGTGCGTCAGGAGATCGCGGGATACAAAGTGCCGCGCAAAGTCTGGTGGGTCGACGAGATCCATCGGACGCCTGCAGGCAAGCCCGATTACCGGTGGGCCAAGGACACCACCGAAGAGCGTCCGGCCGACGACGCGCACGCCAACCACGTCGAGGCGAAAACCTGATGCGAACCGAGCTGTGTGATCGCTTCGGCATCGACTATCCGATCTTCGTCTTCACCCCGTCGGAGAAGGTGGCCGCCGCGGTCAGCAAGGCCGGCGGGCTCGGCGTGCTCGGCTGCGTGAGGTTCAACGAGGCCGACGAGCTCGAGACCGTGCTGAACTGGATGGACGAGAACACCGACGGCAAGCCGTACGGCGTCGATATCGTGATGCCCGCAAAGGTGCCCACAGAGGGCAGCGCGACCGACATCGACAAGCTGATCCCACAGAGCCACCGCGATTTCGTCGCGAAAACGCTTGCCGATCTTGGGGTTCCACCGCTACCAGACGACGAAGAGCGCTCCGCGGGCGTGCTCGGCTGGCTGCATTCGGTGGCGCGGTCGCACGTCGAGGTGGCGCTCAAACATCCGATCAAGCTGATCGCCAACGCGCTGGGTTCCCCGCCGAAGGATGTGATCGACCAGGCGCATGCGGCCGGTGTCCCGGTCGCCGCGCTGGCGGGCAGCGCCAAGCACGCACAGCGCCACGTCGAGAACGGCGTCGACATCGTCGTCGCACAGGGCCACGAGGCCGGTGGCCACACCGGCGAGATCGGGTCGATGGTGCTGTGGCCGGAAATCGTCGACGCGCTTGAGGGTAAGGCGCCGGTGCTGGCTGCCGGTGGCATCGGAACGGGCCGGCAGGTGGCCGCGGCGCTGGCGCTCGGCGCGCAGGGCGTGTGGATGGGCTCGGCATTCCTGACCTCGGCCGAATACCACCTCGGCGTCCGCCGCGAGTCGGGCGTATCGGTGATCCAGGAAGCGCTGCTGGCCGCGACGTCGGCCGACACTGTGCGTCGGCGCATCTACACCGGTAAGCCGGCGCGGCTGCTGAAGACCCGGTGGACGGATGCCTGGGACGCGCCGGATGCACCTGAACCGCTGCCGATGCCGCTGCAGAACATCTTGGTCAGCGAGGCGCATCAGCGGATGAACGAGTCGACCGATCCGTCCGCGGTGGCCATGCCGGTCGGCCAGATCGTCGGCCGGATGAACGAGATCCGGCCGGTCGCCGACATCATCGCCGAACTGGTCGCCGGATTCGAGGAAGCGACCAAGCGCCTCGACGGCATTCGGGATCGCTAACTCTGTCCACGTTGTAGCCGACCTTCGTATGATCGCCTGGTTGATGAGGAGGCGAATCGCACACGATCGGTTGAGGGCGGATGTCATTGGGATCCCGGGCAGCCACTCGCCATTCCTGTCGCGCCCGAAGGTCCTCGCAGAACTGTTGAGCGGACTGGCATGACCGCCGGTGGACGTTGCCGAGACTACGGAAAATGACGGTAATCGCCGTTATTACGTCAACAACCGAAGTCTCGGTAACGCCGAGTTACCGCCGGATGGGCCAAACCGCGTCGGCGCAGTCGGTGCCCTGCGCCGCGAGCTGGCGTTTGATCACCTTGAACGACTCGGTCCGCGGCAGGTCGGTGGCGATCCGTACGAACGCCGGCCACTGCTTTGGACCCAAGTCCGACTGCCCGGCCAGGAACTCGCGGAAGGTGTCGACGTCGAAGGTGGCGTCGTCCGCCAGAATCAGCGCCGCCATCACCTGATCTCCGACATCGGGGGCCGGTATCCCGTATACGGCAACTTCGATCACGTCAGGGTGACGCAACAGCACCCGCTCGATCGGCGCCGCGCCGAGGTTCTCGCCGTCGACGCGCATCCAGTCGCCAAGCCGCCCCGCGAAGTACGCGTAGCCGTTTTCGTCGCGGTACGCGAGGTCGCCGCTGTGGTACACGCCGCCGGCCATCCGTTCGGCGTCGGCCTCGGGATCGTTGTAATAACCCTCGAACCGTCCTGGCCCAGCGGTATTCACCAGCTCGCCTGTGACACCGGGCGGGCATGGCTCGCCAGTGTCCACGTCGATGATCTCGGTCCCGTCGGGTAGGGGACCCAGCGCTCCTGGCGGGGTATCCGGTGTCCGCCCGATCGCCACTCCGCCTTCAGTGGAACCGAATCCGTCGATGACGATCGTGCCGAACCTGCGCGCGAACCGGTCGACGTCGCTGGGCGCACCCTCGTTCCCGTACACCGCCCGCAGCGGGTTGTCGGCGTCGTCGGGACGCTCCGGAGTGGCGAGCACATACGACAGCGGCTTGCCGACATAGTTGGCGTAGGTAGCGCCATAGCGGCGGACGTCGGGAAGGAACTGCGATGCAGAGAACTTGCGCCGCAACACCATCGAGCCTCGGCACGCCAATGACACCGCCCAGCCCACCAGCACGGCGTTCGAGTGGAACAACGGCATCGACACATAGCAGACGTCATCGGGTCCGAGTCCGAAGCGCTCTGTCATCGTCACGCCTGCGATCGCGACCTTGCCATGGCTGCAGATCACCGCTTTGGGGTCACCACTGGTGCCCGACGTGTAGATCAGCATGAACGTGTCGGTGGGCTGGGCCGCACGCTCGGTCACCGGTGCACCATGATGAGCCGCGACCTCGGCTGCCCATTCCGGCGAATCCACATCGATGTGGTCGATATCGCCGACGACTGCGGCCGACGCCGAATCGGCGAGCACCAGTTGACAATCCGCGTGCCGGATATCGCGCTCGAGCGCCGCACCGCGGCGGATCGGGTTGAGTCCCACCGGTACGAGCCCGGTCAGCGCGGCGGCGACCAATAGGGATGAGAAGAACGGCGTGTTCTGCAGCAAGACACCGACGTGCGGTGGTCGCGCCGGATCCAGCCGCGCATGCAGAGCCGCGGCAATCGCGGCACCTTGCTGAATGTGGTCGCGCCAGCTCGTGAACGAGTCCTCGAAGTACACGCCGCGGTCGTCGACGTCGACCAGCGGAGTGATCAGCGAGGTTACGGTGGGAAGCTCGCTCCCGGTCGCCGGGTTCAAGCTGGTGTGTCAGCCAATTCCCGGCCGATGCGCAGCAGCTGCCCGGTGGCGCCGCCGACCGCGAACTCGGTCTGCTTGGCCGCCAGGAAGTACCGGTGCACGGGGTGGTCGGTGTCGATGCCGACGCCGCCGTGGACGTGAACAGTGGTGTGCGCGACCCGATGTCCCGCGTCGGCCGCCCAGAACGCCGCCGTGTTCACGTCCACCTCGGCCGGTAGGTCCTCCGAGAGTCGCCATGCCGCCTGCGTCACGGTCAGCCGCAGACCCTTGATGTCGATGTAACCGTCGGCCAGTCGCGAGGAGACCGCCTGGAAGCTGCCGATCGGCCGGTCGAACTGTTCGCGTTCGCGGGCATAATCCGCGGTGAGCTCCAGCGCGCGTTCGAGCACACCGAGCTGAAATGCGCTGCGGCCCAGCGTGCCGTGCGTGGTCAGCCACGACACGACGTCTTCGCCGCCGACCACCCGGTCGGCACCCAACTCGACACCCTGCAGCTCGAGATGCCCGATACTGCCGTGGCCAGTGGTGTCCAGCGAGCTGACGGATACGCCGGCGTCGTCCTTCGCCACCACGAAAACCTTGGTGCCCGAATCGGTTTCGGCGGGAACGAGGAATGCGTCGGCGAGCGGGGCGTAGAAGACCTGCGTCCGTGTCCCGGTCAGCCGGTAGCCGTCGCCGTTCGTTGTCGCCTGGACCGGGCCCTCGCCCATGTCGCCGTCCAGCGCCGGGGCGACGATCTTGTCGCCGTTGATCGCCGGCACCGCCCACGCCTGCTGCAGTGCCTCCGCGCCGAACTTGGCCAGCGCGCCCGCGGCGAGCACCGCCGACTCGAGGTATGGCACCGCGGCCATCTGCCGGCCCAGCGCGACGAGCACCGCGACCTGCTCCAGCACTCCGAAACCGCCGCCGCCCAACGACTCCGGCGCAGTGGTGGACAGGATGTCGGCATCTTTCAGCTTGGCCCACAGGTCGCTGTCGAAGCGTTCGTCCAGCCCGTCCAGGTCGCGTTGGCGTTCGGGTGTGCACACCGACTCGGTGATGGTGCGAACCAGCCCGCCGAGATCGTCGGCGGCTTCCGTGGTCGTGAAATCCATGTCGAACGTCCTTATCGGTTCACTCGGGGCAGGCCGAGCGCGACCATGCCGATGATGTCGCGCTGAATCTCGTTGGTGCCGCCGCCGAAGGTCAGGATCAGACACGAGCGGTGCATGCGCTCGATCCGCCCGCGCAGCAGTGCTCCCGGCGTGTCGGTCCGAAGCGTGGCGGCGGTGCCCAGCACCTCCATCAGCAGCCGGTAGGCCTCGGTGGCCAACTCGGTGCCGTACACCTTCGCGGCCGACGCATCGGCGGGCGACGGTGCGGCGTCCTCGGTGGAGGCCAGTTCCCAGTTGATCAGCTTGAGGACCTCGGCCTTTGCGTGCACGCGAGCGAGGTTGAGCTGCACCCATTCGGAGTCGATCAGCCGATTGCCGTGCACGTCCTTGGTGTTCTGCGCCCACTCGCGAACACCGTTGAGCGCCAGGAAGATCGGCTGCGCCGAGACCAGGGCCACCCGCTCGTGGTTGAGCTGGTTGGTCACCAGCTTCCAGCCGCCGTTCTCCTCGCCGACAAGGCTGGTCGTCGGCACCCGGACGTCCTGGTAGTAGGTGGCGCTGGTGTCGACGCCCGCCATGGTGTGGACCGGCGTCCATGAGAAGCCGTCCGCCGTGGTCGGCACGATGAGCATCGAGATGCCCCGGTGCTTCTTGGCTTCCGGGTTGGTGCGGACCGCCAGCCACACGTAGTCCGCGTAGGCGATCAGGCTGGTCCACATCTTCTGGCCGTTGATGACGTAGTCGTCTCCATCGCGCACCGCGGTGGTGCGCAGGGCGGCCAGGTCGGTGCCCGCGCCCGGCTCGGAGTAGCCGATCGAGAAGTGCAGGTCACCGGCGGCGATCTTGGGCAGGAAGAACTTCTTCTGCTCGTCGGTGCCGAATGCCATGATCGTCGGCGCCACGCTGTTGATCGTCAGGAACGGCACCGGGACGTTGGCGATCGCCGCCTCGTCGTTGAAGATCAGCCCGTCCATCGGCGAGCGCGCCTGGCCGCCGAACTCCTTGGGCCAGGACAGCGTCAGCCAGCCGTCCTTGCCCATCTGCGCGACGGTCTCGCGGTAGACGTTGCCGCGCCCCATCTCGCCGGCGTCACCTGCGGCCAGCGCCTCGGCGCGCTCTGGGGTCATGAGTTTGGTGAAGTAGGACCGCAGCTCGCGGCGCAACTCCTCCTGCTCGGGGGTGTAACCGATCCGCATGGCCTCATCTTTCACTTGGGCTGGTAGGAGCACAAAAGGCTCACCCTGGTTTCACTCCGGTTGTAACACGTTCTAGTCTTGGGGTCCAGCGAGTGTCCTCGTATTCTGACGACATGGCCAGCAGCCCGGGCTCAAGGAGGTTGTGATGCGAGTGGAAGTGGACCGTGACCGCTGTGAGGGCAACGCGGTGTGCGTGGGAATCGCCCCAGACTTGTTCGATCTCGACGACGAAGACTATGCCGTGGTCAAGGCAGACCCGGTGCCCGCCGACCAGGAGGATCTCGCCGAGCAGTCGATCGCCGAGTGTCCCCGAGCTGCGCTGAACCGCAGAGACTAGAGGTATTCATAAATTGACATTTTCCTCAGACGCGGCCGACCTGTCCGGCCGGGTCGCGGTGGTGACCGGCGCGGCCGCCGGCCTAGGTAGGGCAGAGGCGATCGGGCTGGCCCGTTCGGGCGCCACGATTGTCGTCAACGACATGGCCGCGGCGCTGGACCAATCGGACGTCATCGACGAAATCGTTGCTGCCGGCTCGAAGGCCGTTGCCGTCGAGGGTGACATCAGCCAGCGGAGCACCGCCGACGAACTGGTGGCCACCGCCGACGGTCTGGGCGGGCTGGCCATCGTCGTCAACAACGCGGGCATCACCCGAGACCGGATGCTGTTCAACATGTCCGACGAGGAGTGGGACGCCGTCATCGCCGTGCACCTGCGTGGCCACTTCCTGCTGACCCGCAACGCGGCCACGTATTGGCGGGCCAAGGCGAAGGATGCCGGTGGCTCGGTCTACGGTCGCATCATCAACACCTCGTCGGAGGCGGGGTTGGTCGGTCCCGTCGGACAGGCCAATTACGGTGCGGCCAAGGCAGGCATCATCGCCCTGACGATGACGGCAGCTCGTGCGCTGGAGCGCTACGGGGCACGCGCCAACGCCATCTGCCCGCGGGCCCGCACCGCGATGACGGCCGACGTCTTCGGTGAGGCACCCGAGCCAGCCGAGGGGCAGATCGACAGCCTCTCGCCCGAACACGTCGTGTCGCTTGTTCGCTTCCTGGCGTCGCCGGCATCCGAGACCGTCAACGGTCAGGTGTTCATCGTGTACGGCCCGACGGTGACGCTGCTGGCGGCGCCCACCGCGGAGCGGCAATTCACGGCGGACGGCGACGCGTGGGCGTCGGCCGAGCTGAGCGCGACGCTTGGCGAATACTTTGCTGGCCGTGACCCAGAGCGGGGATTCTCGGCGACCAACCTGATGGGAAATTCCTAACAGCCTGCTGAGGGCCCGCAGGCCGTTCAGCGCTAGAGCACGTTCCAGAATGAGCTGGGTCACACAGTCTCTGACCTGGATATAAGCGAGATTATTGTCTCACCCCGATCTGACCTCGTCACCAGTCCGCGTCGCGGCCAGTGCGTCGAGAAATGACCGGGCCCAGCGGTCGACGTCGTGGGCGAGCACCTGTCTGCGTAGTGCGCGCATCCTGCGCCTGCCCTCTTCGGGTGTCTGGTTCAGCGCTTCTTCGATCGCGTCCTTGACGCCCTCCAGGTGATGCGGGTTGGTCAGGTATGCCTGACGGAGTTCCGCTGCGGCGCCGGTGAATTCACTGAGCACCAGCGCGCCGCCGAGATCGCTGCGGCAGGCGACGTACTCCTTGGCCACCAGGTTCATGCCGTCCCGCAGTGGGGTCACCAGCATCACGTCGGCCGCCACGAAGAACGCGATCAGCTCGTCGCGGGGGACGGGCCGGTGCAGATAGTGCACGATCGGCTGGCCGACCTCACCGTATTCGCCGTTGATGTGGCCGACCTGCCGCTCGATGTCTTCGCGCATCTCCTTGTAGCTCTCGACGCGTTCTCGGCTCGGCGTGGCCAGCTGCACGAGTACGGTGTCGTCGCGCTTGGCGCGGCCTTCGGCCAGCAGCTCCGAAAAGGCTTTCAGCCGAACGTCTATGCCCTTGGTGTAGTCGAGCCGGTCGACGCCGAGCAGGATCTTGCGCGGGTTGCCGAGCTCGCTGCGGATCTCCCGCGCGCGCTGGCGGATGCGTCTGTCGCGGGCCTTGCTGTCGAGATCCCCCGCGTCGATTGAGATGGGGAACGCGCCCACTTTGACTGTGCGGAAGCCGATCTGGACCTCACCGAATCGGGATCGGACACCGACCGACGCGCGTGATGTGTTCGCGCCCACCAGGCGTCGAGACAGGATCAAGAAGTTCTGCGCGCCGCCGGGCAGATGGAAGCCGACCAGGTCGGCGCCCAGCAGCCCTTCGATGATTTCCGTCCGCCAGGGCATCTGCATGTAAAGCTCCACCGGTGGAAACGGAATGTGCAGAAAGAATCCGATGGTGAGGTCGGGCCGCAGCATCCGCAGCATCTTCGGCACCAGCTGCAGCTGGTAATCCTGCACCCACACCGTCGCGCCCTTTGCGGCCGCCCGTGAGGTGGCCTCGGCAAAGCGCCGATTCACATCGACGTAGCTGTCCCACCACTCGCGGTGGTAGATCGGCTTGACGATGATGTCGTGGTAGAGCGGCCACAAGGTGGCGTTCGAGAACCCCTCGTAATACATCGCCACGTCGTCGGCGGACAGCCGCACCGGGTACAGCTTCAGGTCGTCCTCGACGATCGGGTCTTCGTCGCTGTCCGGAATCCCCGGCCAGCCGATCCAGGCGCCTTTCCGCCTGCGCAGTAACGGCTCGAGGGCGGTGACCAGGCCGCCGGGACTCCGTTTCCACTGGGTCGTGCCGTCGGGCAGCCGTTCCATGTCGATCGGCAGCCGGTTGGCCACGACGACGAAGTCAGAGTTGCCGGAGCGGGCCTCCTGGCCGCCCCCCGGACTCACCTAAGCCTCGAGTTTCGCCGGTCCAATGCCGAGCATCGACAGGAAAATGCGGCATTCGTCCGCGTCGGTCGCGTAGGCGGCCACGACGCGCCTGGCCTGGCGGGCGGTGCTGTCGGCTAGCGGCTCGACGTCGCCGAGCTCGGCGGGATCAGATTTTGTAGCCATGACACCACCATATATGCGAGCCGGGGCTCACCAGGCTCGGGCGCCCGCGACTAGCCGATGCTGCCCTCGGAGCCGGTCACAGTCGGGCTGCTGCCGACCTCGGACCGAGGCACTGCTGCCGGGCCTTCGGCCTCGGCTTCCTCGGCCAGGCCGATGCACTGGCCGGAGTTGTGGCCGGTGCACGGGATGGCGCCGCCGCCGCCCGGGATGGTCACCGCGGGCAGGTCGGGGTTGCCGGGGATCGCCGAGTAGGGCTGCCCCGGCATTCGGCACCAGATGCGGAACGCAGATGGAGGTGTAGAGGTCGTGTTCCTCACCGGCCGGGCACTGCGCGAGCGGGGTGGCCTCGGGTGCGGGGGTCGCGACGAATCCGATCGCCGGTGCCGCCGCGACCGCGACGGCAAATCCACCGGCAATGATCAGTCGTCGTGCTGAAAACTTCATGGTCGCCATCGTCACGCTTTCTGTTGATTCAGTGACAGGTCTCGTCGAATTAATTGTATGGAAGCTGGACGAAATCTGCATGCATTCGCAAAGTTTCCTGTGAATATGGTCGGCTGATTTGCGCAGGCCAAGCCGACAAACTAGCGACACAGACAGAAGGGCCGGACACGAAAATCGTGTCCGGCCCAACCGCTATCGAGCTGGGGCGCCAAATGGGCCCTCAGCCGCTCAATTCGCTGCTACCTCTAGGGGCTTGAGCTCACCTCCGAATGTGGCACCGCGATGGGACCCTCGGCCTGCTGCTCTTCGGCCAGGCCGATGCATTCACCGGAATTGCGTCCGGTGCAAGGGATGCCGCCGATCTCCGGAACGCCACCGACGGGGGAGGTGCTCTGGAAATCCGGCGAATTCGGCACGATTTCGGGCACGCAGATATTGGTGAATTGGTCTTCGATCTCTCCGCCAGGACACGCCGTGATCGACGGCGTGGAGCTACCGGTCGTCGGAACGGCGAACATGGCAACCGCCGGTGCCGCCACGATCGTGACAGCGAATCCCCCCGCAAGGATCAGTCGTCGAGTTGGAAGGTGGAAGGTCGCCATCGTCACGCTTTCTGTAGTTTGCTGACCGTGTCATCCGGGACGCGATCGGATGCCGCCAGCGATCTGGTTGCAATTTTCGCTTCCCTGCCTTTGCCTCTTCCGAAGTTGTAGCAGGAGTTGGCATCTGCCAGCGCAAGCCTACTCGCAGTGAACGAAAAGCGACGGTCGATCACCGGCAAATTTGGTTCGATCGTGCCATATCTGTGAGGTGTCTGTCAGGTTGCTGTGGCATGGCTGGACGGCGTCCTGACGCATGATTGCGCCGATTCGCGTCAGGGGTCGCCGCGGGGTCCGCAGAACGGCGTGTTTCGGCTGGTCGTAGGGTCACGGGTCCCGGCGGATGGACATCGCGACCGGCGACGTAGTGTGCATTACATCTGAAGCATCGGACGTAAACGAGGTGTGCACAGTGGCTAGGCCGGACCTGACCAACGCCGAATCGGTTCCGCAGGAGCCGGCCGAGCAGGTGACCTACGAGACCCTGGACGACGGGCGCATCGCTCGTATCTGGCTCAACCGTCCGGACGCGCAGAATGCGCAGTCACGGACGCTGCTCGTGCAGTTGGACGAGGCATTCGGTCGGGCCGAAGCCGACGACACAGTGCGGGTGGTGATTCTGGCCGGGCGCGGGAAGAACTTCTCCGCGGGCCACGACTTGGGTTCGGAGGCGGCACTGCTCGAGCGCAAGCCCGGGCCGGCACAGCACCCGACCTTCCGCTCGCACGGCTCAACGATGTCCAGCATCGCGGAGAGAACATATCTGCAGGAATGGCACTTCTTCTTCGAGAACACCCGCAGGTGGCGGGATTTGCGCAAGATCACCATCGCGCAGGTACAAGGCAACGCCATTTCGGCAGGGCTGATGCTGATTTGGGCGTGTGACCTGATCGTCGCCGCCGATGATGCGAAGTTCAGCGACGTGGTGGCGGTCCGGATGGGTATGCCGGGCGTCGAGTACTACGCCCACCCATGGGAATTCGGTGCACGGAAGGCCAAAGAGCTACTGCTGACCGGTGATTCGATCGACGCCGACGAGGCTTACCGCCTTGGCATGGTGTCCAAGGTCTTCCCCCGCGCCGAACTGGAGGACAAGACACTGGAATTCGCCCGGCGCATCGCGGAGCGGCCGACGATGGCCGCCCTGCTGGTCAAGGACTCGGTGAACGCGGCAGCCGACGCCATGGGTTTCACCGAAGCGCTGCGGCACGCCTTCCACATTCACGAACTCGGACACGCGCACTGGGCCGCGGCCAACGAGAACAGGTATCCCGTCGGCCTGCCACCGGACGTGCCGGACTGGCGCACGCTCGGCGCGCCCAAGCAGGCGCGTCGGGACACCCCTTGACGTGCGTGGTTCCATAACGAGAACCTGTTTCAGTTTTCCGTAAGGGGTAAAAGTGCAGCTCACGTTGGCGGACAAGACGGTCCTGGTCACCGGCGGTGGCAGTGGAATCGGCAAGGGCGTCGCCACGGCGGCCGTCGCGGCGGGCGCCAACGTGATGATCGTCGGCCGCAACGCCGACAGGCTGGCCGCCGCAGCAGACGAGATCAAGTCCCCCGCGCCCGACGCCGGCTCAGTGCTCTACGAACCGGCCGACGTGACCAACGAGGACGAGGTCGCCCGAGTCGTGGACGCGGCAACGGCGTGGACCGGACGGCTGCACGGAGTGGTGCACTGCGCAGGCGGCAGTGAGACGATCGGCCCGGTCACCCAGATCGACTCCGAGCTGTGGCGGCGCACCGTCGACCTGAACATCAACGGCACCATGTACGTGCTCAAGCACTCGGCGCGGGAGATGGTTCGCGGTGGCGGTGGGTCGTTCATCGGCATTTCGTCGATCGCGGCGAGCAACACTCATCGGTGGTTCGGTGCCTATGGGGTCTCCAAGTCCGGCATCGACCACCTCATGCAGCTGGCGGCCGACGAGCTCGGTGCGTCCTGGGTGCGGGTGAACTGCATCCGTCCCGGCCTCATTCGAACCGAACTCGTTGCGCCGGTTCTCGATTCACCGGAACTGAGCGCCGATTACGCTTCCTGCACGCCACTGCCGCGCCCCGGCGAAGTCGAGGACATCGCGAGCGCCGCGGTGTTCCTGCTCAGCGACGCGTCCAGCTATGTGACCGGCCAGGTGATCAACGTCGACGGTGGCCTGATGTTGCGCCGAGGCCCCGATTACTCGTCGATGCTCGAGCCCGTGTTCGGCGCCGACGGCCTGCGCGGCGTGGTGTCGAACTGAAGTTCTCGACGAGGATGTTCCAGGACGGCAACAACACGGGCATCGAAGTTCCTGCCGATGTCGTCGAGTCGTTGGGAGCGGGCAAGCGCCCACCCGTGGTGGTGAATGTGAACGGCTTCGAATACCGCTCGACGGTCGCGCCGATGGGCGGCAAGTACCTGCTTCCGTTCAGCGCGGCCAGGCGGAGGGAATCGGGCATCAAGGGTGGCGACGCGATCGACGTCGAGCTGACGGTCGACGCGGCGCCGCGGATCGTCGACGTGCCCGCCGACCTGCAGGCGGCGTTGGACGCCTCGCCGGCGGCCGCCACCGCGTGGCAGAAGCTGTCCTACAGCAACCGGAAGGCGCAGGTGGAGTCGGTGCTGGGGGCGAAGGCAGCCGAAACCCGGGCCCGTCGCATCGCGGCCATCGTCACCAAGCTGGGGTAGACCCTTTGCGCGCGAAATCCGCCATGACTCGCGGACTGGGGCCTACCCTCGTCGGTATGTCTTCATCTCCCGATGACGCGCACCGAGTGCCGATCGAAAGCGTCCGTTGCGGTGATCCGATCTACGACGCCGACGGCGGTTGCCAGCACTACAAGGTCCTGGAGAGCAGACCCATCGACGGCGGCGGCGTCGTCATGGAGCTGGAGTGCCTGCAGAACAATCAGTGTCAGGTGATCGAGAAGTCGTTTCCGGCCGGATACATGGTTGGCAGATCGTCCCGCCACTTCCTGTAGCAGCCGCGAGACTGCGCTGTCGACGACCGGCGAGTAGCCGTTCGTCTAGTCTCATGATGTGGGAGCAGCGCAACAGCCGGTGACCGACGGCGAACTCAGGGTCGCCCAGCACAGCGCACCACGCACGCGCGTGCTCGACGCCGCGTTGGATCTGTTCGCCGAACACGGCGTCAGCGGTACGTCGTTGCAGATGATCGCCGACGCGGTCGGCATCACGAAAGCGGCCGTGTACCACCAGTTCCGGACCAAGGACCAGATCGTGATCGCGGTGACGGAACGCGAGCTCGGCAGGCTGGTGCCCGCGCTCGTAGAGGCCGAGGCCCGTAGCGACCGTCCGCAGGCGCGCGACGCACTCCTGGTGGGCGTGATCGACATGGCGGTGCGCGACCGCCGGCTGGTGCGGACCCTGCAGTTCGACCCGGTTGTGGTGCGCTTGCTCGCCGAACACGAACCCTTCCGACGCTTCATGTCGCGGCTGTATCGGGTGCTGCTCGACGACGTCAACGAGGACAACCTCATCCAGGTGGCCATGTTGTCGGGTGCGATCAGCAGCGCCGTCATGCACCCGCTCGTCGGAAACATCGACGACGACACCCTGCGAAAGAAGCTCACCGACTTCGGCCGCCGCCTTATCGATCTGCCCAACGACTGACCCTCGACGGAGGACGAAATGGATCCAGCCACCTACGACAAGGGCCGCGACATCCGTTCCGCGGTATTGGGCGAGGCCTACGTCGACAACGCATTGCGCAACGCCGACAGCTTCACCCAGCCGCTGCAGGATCTCGTCACCGAGTACTGCTGGGGTGCGGTCTGGGGTCGGGAAGGCCTGCCGCTAAAGACCCGCAGCATGCTCAATATCGCGATGATCTCGGTGCTCAACCGGCCGCATGAACTTCGCACCCACTTGCGGGGGGCGCTGAACAACGGCGTGACGCGCGAGGAAATCCGCGAGATCCTCTTGCAGGTCGCGGTTTACGCGGGGATGCCCGCGGCGATGGACAGTTTTCGGACGGCCCGCGAGGTGTTCGCCGAACTGGACCAGGACTGAGGCGCGACGATGGAGATCGGGTTCGTCGGCCTGGGCAACATGGGGTTCCCGATGGCCCGCCGGCTCCTGGGCGCCCGGTATGAGGTGTTGGTCTGCGACAGACGTGACGACGTCGTCGAAGCCGCGGTGGCCTTAGGAGCACGAGCGTTGCCATCGCCCAAAGAGGTTGCCGACCAAGCGGAATCAGTTCTCGCGAGCCTGCCGTCGGTGCAGGCGTCTCTCGATGTGGCGTCCGGTTCCGACGGGGTGATCGCGGGTTCGAAGGTAAGGCGTTTCGTCGACTTGTCCACCGTCGGAAGTCCAACGGCACAACATATTTCGGCGCAGCTCGCCGAGCGCGGAATAGCGATGCTGGACTGCCCGGTCAGCGGCGGCGTCCACGGCGCGACCAACGGCACACTGGCCCTGATGGTGTCGGGACCGCGTCCCGAGTTCGAAGCCGTCCGCGAGATCATCGAGACGCTCGGCCGGCCCCACTTCGTCAGCGAGAAGCAAGGCGCCGCCCAGACGATGAAACTGGTGAACAACCTGATGGCGGCGACGGCCCTGGCGGCGACGGCGGAGGCGGTCGTGATGGGCGTCAAGGCCGGCCTCGACGCCCAGGTGATGATCGACGTGCTCAACGCCGGGTCGGGCGGCACCCACGCCAGCCGCGACAAGTTCCCGCGTGCGGTCCTGCCGCGCACCTTCGACTATGGATTCGCCACCGGTCTGATGGTCAAGGACGTGCGGCTCTACCTCGACGAGGCCAAGGCGCTCGGCTTGCCCACGCACATCGCGGACGCGGTCGCCACGTTGTGGGAGAACACCCTGACCGAGGAGGGGCCGGAATCCGACTTCACCTCGATCATCAAGCCGATCGAAAAAGCTGCCGGCGTGATCGTGGCAGGAGACTCGCGATGAAAGCGCGCGGCATCCCTACCTCGCGGTAGCGGGCTCCGTGCTCGACGTGAGATGGCCCGAAACGAAGGCCGCGGCTTGATCCGCCATGCCGTTGACCGCATACAGAGTGTGTGCGCCGCCGTCGCCGCCGCCCGGCGAGCAGATCGGATCCTCGGGTATGCACAGGTCCATGGTCTTGCCCGTGTAGAGGTGGCCGACCGTGATCGGTGGCGCTGCGTTGGCGATCATCTGCAAGAACCCCTGCGACGGTTTCCCGAAGAGCGCGACAGCGGCGACGCGGTCGGCGATCTCGGGCGGCATTGGACCGGAGATGCCGGGCGGCAGGTCGAAGCCAACGGGCACGGAATCTGCGGTGATGTAGCCGGCGACGGCCGCCCCTTGGGAGTAGCCACCAAGGACGATCTTGGTGTTCGGGCAGTTCGCGGCCACTGCCTGGACCTTGCTGCTCGCGTCGACGACACCCTCGGATGCGGCCGCGAAATCCAGCGACGCCGGGTAGTTCACGGGGTACACGTCAATCGATTTGCCGCCGACCTTCGAGCGCAGTGAATCGACGAACGCCTGTCCGGTCACGCCAACACCAGGCGGTTCGAAGGTGCCGCGCGCGAATACCACCTCGACGTCGGGGCATGGCGCAGCGGATGCGGCTGGAATGGCGAGAGAGGGGCTCAACAGCGCGAACGCCATGACTCCGGTAGCAGCGATTAAACGACTGAAGATGATCACTTCGGCACCACCGCCTCTGTTGTTTCCTGACGATAAGCGGGGCTACGTCGCGCTCCGCGCTCCGGTATTGCCCAGCACCATTGTCGTCAAACAAGACAGAACTGTGGTCTGCGACACAGCCACGGTTGTCAGAATTTTCGACCGCGACCGCTCCGTCGTCACTCGCCCCCAGCCGTTACGCGACGGTGTTGGCGCGCGACCAGTTCCTCGTCATCGACGAGCGTCAGCATCGGCTGGCCCGGAGCGCACAGCATCGTGACAAGGAACCGGACCTTGATGTCGTCGCGGTTGTTGCCGTCCTGGTAGTGAATGACGTCGCCGCCGGGCTCCCAGAATGTTTCGCCGGCGCCGACAACTCGCGGGGCCTCGCCTTCCACCTCGAACACCATTTCGCCTTCCAGCACATAGCCGAACGCCGGTCCTGCGTGTCGGTGCGGCGGGGTGCCGGGATCACCGGGCGGATATTCGATGACGATCGTCATCGCGTGGGCGCCATCGGGTATCGAGGGTGGCGACGCCTCTTGAAGGACAGTGACCGCGGTCTGCCACGCGGTGCTGCGTGGTTGCGATGCCGCCGTTTCGTCGGGCATGTCGGCTCCTTCGTCCGCTATTTCGGTGGTGGTTACACCACTAGCGCACCACATGACAGATCGTTCCTAGAATGTTCGGCAAGTAGCAGGCAAACCAAGCGATGAGGAGCCGTACGCATGGCGAACTTCCCGATCCCGTCTCAACGACTCATCCTCGCCGGTGGTCTGGCTCTGGCAATTTTCGGACTGCCGGTGGCCGTCATGGCGACGCCAATGGGCAGTGTTTCCACTCCGCTCGCCGCGTGCACCGAGTGGTGAGGAAGAGGACGTCTACACCACGACCTGCGTCCCGTTCATGGTTCCCAACTCGCCGGGGGGATTCACCACGACCGCGGCCAATCCCGATATCCCGGAGATCGACGGCGTCCCGTGCACCGGTCACGACAGCGGTGCGTGCCTCGGGTTGGAGGAAGAACAGCAGGACATGGGTCCGCAGCCGGTTCCACGCTCGATCATCAGCTCCAGCCCGTAGCTGCGCTACAGGCCGCCGCACTCCGATGGGCCGAGGAAGGGGACGTTGAACGGAGGGCAATGCGCCGGTCGAGGCGGCAGGGGCGGGGTGGAGGTCAGGCCAGGCGAGGGGCCGGCCGGGAGAGGCCGAAGGCGCGGGCGATGCGACGGAGGCCCGCGGTCACCGGAGGAGCCACCGTGATGGCGACGGGAACGAAGAGCGGGGACAGGACCAGCAGCAGAATTGCGATGCCGGCGAGGTAGGTGCTCATTATTGACTCTCTTTCTCCGCAAAGCGGAAGTCGGTTTTCGATTGCGTTGGCACGCTCTGTGCCGTGGTCGCATAAGAATCGCGGAAATGGCCACTGTGCAGCGACGTCGTGGGGCGACCAAGTCTTGGTGAATTCCTGTCTTCCGGAGACAAAGCGCGATCCGCTCGTTGCCCCTACCTGGGGGACTAGGGTCTGGTCATGGCGGAAGCGGGCCATGATGCCGCGGCCGTTGCGCAGTCTGCGGCGGCCATCGTCGGCCGGCTGGACCAGCGAATGGCCGAGCTGACCGACTCGATCCTCCAGACCGTGGTCGCAGAGATCGCCGAGCTGCGCGGAGATGCTCAACTGCTTCAGCTGTTGCGGGACAGCATCGACGGAAACGTCGCCACCGTGTTCTCCGCGATCCGTCATGGTATCCCGATCGAGAAGGTTGAACTGCCGACCGCCGCCGTCGAACACGCACGGCGCCTGGCGCAGCGTGGGACGACGGTCAATGCGTTGGTGCGTTCCTACCGCCTTGGCCACAAGGCGGTGCTCGACGAGGTTTTGGACCAGATACGCGCTTCCGATCTGGACGCCCCGCTGAGCCTCGCCGTGTTCAGTCAGATCTCAGAAGTCACGTTCGGGTATGTCGACTGGATCACGCAACAGGTGGTGAGCACCTATCAAAGCGAGCACGACCGCTGGATGGAGAATCAGAACAGCCTGCGCGTGGTGCGGGTCCGGGAGCTGCTCGACGGGGACGACGTCGACGTCGATGCGGTGACGACGGCGATCCGCTATCCGCTTCGGCGGACCCACCTGGCGGTCGTGACGTGGCGCGACGAGGACGACTGCGACGACGTCGCGCCGATGGAGCGCTTCGTGGATCAACTCGCCGAATCGGGCGGCGCCCAAGAGAGTTCGTTGTTCATCTCGGTGGACCGTCTAACCGGGTGGGCATGGATCCCACTGATGGCGGACGCCGCCCCCGGCGCGGTCGATCGCCTGCGCGCCTTCGCCGAGACACAATCCGGTGCGCCGTGGATCGCTATCGGTAATCCATTGCCGGGCGTCGAGGGGTTTCGGCGTTCGCATCAGCAGGCACAAGAAGCCCATGCGGTTGCCGTTGCGTCTGGCTCGAACGCGCGCAGGGTCACCGCTGCCAGCGATGCCGGACTGGCCGCCGCGGCGTTGATAGGGAGCAACCTAGTCGCGGCACAGGTGTGGGTCGCCGAGGTGCTTGGCCCGCTCGCGTGCTGCACGGAGAACGATGAACGACTGCGCGAAACACTGGGTGTATTCCTTCGCACGGGTTCAAGCTTCAAGGCCGCCGCGGAGGAACTACACCTGCACGCCAATTCGGTCAAATATCGCGTACAACGCGCGATCGACCGTCGTGGCCGACCGCTCGACGACGGACGGCTCGACGTCGAAGTCGCGTTGCTGCTCTGTCACTGGTACGGGAGCGCTGTTCTCACGACGTCGGCTTGACGTATCGCCGCTTTCTTAACTACGCCAGCATCGCCAGCTGGGCTTCGAGCAGCGCCGCGACGTCGTCGAGTGGCTGGGTCGACTGCTGGACACGGCACAAGATGACGGCCCCTTCGAGGGCAGCGATAGCCACGGTAGCCATGGAGTGGGCGTGCCCTTCGGATGCGCCGGCGTCACGCAGAATGCGGACCATTTCCGACGTCATCCGCCCGAACACCTGACGGGTTAGTGCGGCCGCTTCCGGGATGCGCTCCTGCCCGTCGATTGCCAACGCGACGACTGGGCAACCGGCACGGTAGTCGCTGTCATGCAGCAGCTGCTTCCAGAAGGCGACCAATTCGCTGAGGGCAGCGCCTGGATCGCCGGGGTTGTGTTCGAGGATGTCGGCAACCAAGTCACCGCCGACGGCGGCGGCTTCGACTACCAGCTGATCCCGACCGCCGGGAAAGTGGTGATAGATCGACCCGCGGGGTGCGCCGCTGTGTGCCAGCACCGCATCCAGGGTGACACCGTTTGCGCCTCTTTCCCGCAACAACGCCAGGGCGCTCGTCAGCATCCGCTGCCGTGTGTCGTCTCGTTTTCGCATGTGTCCCAATCAGCCCCGCGGGCGGCAAAGACACCGAATGATTATGAAATGTGTCATAAGTGATAGTAGCATCGTATCTTGATAGCTGACGGAGGCGATATGTCGGGCACATTCAAACCTGCCGATGCAAGCGCGGACGCAGGGCAGTGGCAGAAGACAGCCTGCATCCTATGCGAATGCAACTGCGGCCTGGAGGTATCGCTAGACGGACGGCGGCTGGCCAAGATCCGCGGCGATAAGCAGCATCCCGGCTCGCAGGGCTACACGTGTGAAAAACCGTTGCGGCTCCAGCACTATCAGGGCGGTCCGCACCGCCTCGACACTCCGATGCGACGCCGCCCGGACGGGACCTACGAATCGATCGGCTGGGATGCGGCCCTGGATGAGATCGCCACACGCCTGCAGGACATCCGACGCCGTCACGGCGGGCAAGCGTTCGGCTTCTACGGCGGCGGCGGGCAGGGCAACCACCTCGGCGGCGCGCACGGGCGCGCTCTGATGAACGCCCTCGAAGCGAGGGTGTACGCCAATGCTTTAGCCCAGGAGAAGACCGGCGAGAACTGGGTCGACTCGCACTTGTACGGCAATCACACCAGCGGCGACTTCGACAACAGTGAGGTGGTCGTGTTCGTCGGGAAGAACCCCTGGCAGTCCCATGGGGTGGCGCGCGCCAGGCCGGTCCTTCGAGAGATCACCCGGGACCCAGCACGCTCGATGATCGTGATCGACCCACGCCGTTCGGAAACTGCCGAGATCGCCGACTTCCACCTGCAGGTCCGCCCCGGCACCGACGCGTGGTGTGTGGCCGCACTGGTCGCGGTGCTGGTGCAGGAGGATCTGGTCAACCACGCCTGGCTGGCCGAGCACACCTCCGGTGCCGCGGAGGTGCTGGCCGCCTTCGGGGACATCGATGTCGCTTCCTACGCCGCACAGTGTGGCGTGCCCGAAGACCTGTTGCGCAATGCTGCCCGACAGATCGGCATCGCGAAAAGCGTTGCAACATACGAAGATCTGGGAATTCAGCAGGCCCCCAACAGCACCCTGGTGTCCTACCTGCAGAAGATGTTGTGGATCCTCACGGGCAGCTTCGCAAAGCCCGGCGGAGTGCACATGCACTCCTGGCTGTTCCCGATCGCCGGCAGTTGGTATCCGGTTGACAAACGTCGGCGACTCGACTCGGGACGCACCCGTCGCCGGATGGGGCTGGCGGCCATGGCCGTGGGCGCCGGGCCCATGCGCAAGGTGCTGGACCTCGCCGCGGGCAGCGCCCCGGCGGAGCGGATTGCCGGCAGCGTTGCCCGGCTGGTACTGGATACGTTCTTCGATGCCGTCGCGGTGCCAGTTGCCGGTGACGTAGCCGACCGGCTGAGCACGCGCGACGCCCCGGAACACAGTCCCGTCACTGGTGCGCCGATCATCTCCGGGCTGATTCCCGCGGCGACGTTCCCCGACGAAATCCTCACCGACCACCCGGCCCGTATCCGCGCCCTATGGGTCGATGCCTCCAATCCGATTCACTCCCTTCCTGATTCGACGCGATGGCGCAAGGCCTTCGATGAACTCGAACTGAGCGTCGTCATCGACGTCGCGATGACCGAGACCGCTCGCTGCGCCGACTTTGTGCTGCCGGCGGCCAGCCAGTTCGAGAAGTGGGAGCTGTCGCTGTTCACTTTGCACTTCCCGCACAACCACTGCCAGCTGCGGGCACCGGTTATGCCACCGATGGACGGCACCAAGCCAGAACCCGAGATCTACGCCGAAATCATCGACCGCTTGGGCGTCGTCGACGTCGCGGTCATCGAGCAATTGCGATCGGCGGCACAGATCGGGCCCGACGCCTTCGCCCTCGCGTTCTTCAGCACCGTGCATGCTCAGCGCGAGCTGGGCGGTCTGGCCCCGTACCTGTTGTACCGGTCGCTGGGTGAGACGTTTGGGGCCAGAAACGAAGCCGTCGCCATGGTGTGGGCGATGGCGCAGCTCGCCGCTATCTCCCACCCCAAAGGTGTCGCTGCGGCGGGATTCGCCGGGCGCGGTTTCGCCTTGGGCCAGAACCTGTTCGAGGCGATCCGGTCTCATCGCCAAGGCGTGACCTTCACCGTCGACGACTACGAAAACGCCTGGGACTACGTCCAGCACGAGGATGGCCGGTTCCACCTCGTGATCCCCGAGCTCCTCGAGGAACTCGCCCGTCTCGACCAAGACCGCACCTCGCATACCAGCGAGGAATTCCCCTTCGTGCTCTCCGCCGGCGAACGCCGGTCTTTTACGGCGAATGTGATCATCCGCAACCCGGAGTGGCGCCGCCGCGATGCCGATGGCGCCCTGCGCATTTCACCCGGCGATGCGCGAGAGCTGGGCCTGGAAACCGGTAACAGAGCGCGCATCATCACTGAGGCGGGTTCGGCGATCGCCTCGGTGGAGGTCAATGACGTCATGCAGGACGGTCACGTATCGCTACCCAACGGAATGGGCGTCTCCTACCCGTCCGAGAACGGCCACACCGTCGTCGGCGTCGCCCTCAACGAACTCACTTCGACAACCCGGGTCGACAAGTTCTGGGGAACCCCGTGGCACAAACACGTGCCCGCCCGTATCGAGCGCGTATAGCGGCCACCTCAGGTCATGACACGGCCAACGACGGATCGACGATGACGCCTCGGTAGCGGCAGCGGACGGCCACACATCCGGATATCAAGGCGTGTTTCCGATCTACACGCGTACCCCGTCGCTGTTGGCGATGACGGCGGCGGGACTGGATGTCCATCACCGCCACACGGCGTCAGCGCCCGTCGAACACCGCGTGGCCGGGACCGGACTTCAAGAAACTCTGGATACCGCCGCGGGCGTCTTCGGTGTCGACAGACCAACCGCCGCGTCGGTGAGCAGGGCGTCGGCGCCCAGAGCGTCGCCCTTTTAAGGCGAATGTCGAGAGTTCGATTCTCTCACGCGGCTCCATTCCTGTCGGCACTGAGGGCTAATGGGTGTCGAACAGCGAGCCTCCGCTGGATAGGTCTAGGTGGGGGCAAGCTGTTCACCGAGCCGCCGGCCGGTGAGCGTTGTTGAACGCTGAAGCGAAGGTCGACTTCTAACGCTAGATCACGCCCCGGTCGGTTGGTGAGGGTTCCCTTCAGCACCGATGGGATGTCGTGCCACTGAGTACTGATCCATTAGCTTGTCGCGGGGTGCCCTTGGCTCGACCTATGTTCGGAACGACCGAGGAGGCGCACCGTGATCTTTGTCGGCGACGATTGGGCGGAGGACCACCACGACGTTCATCTGATGGATGAAGCCGGGGTCCGGCTTGCTGGGCGTCGATTACCCGAGGGACTTGCCGGAATCGGCGAGTCCCATCAACTGTTGGCCCGCTATGCCGATGAACCTGATCAGGTTGTCATCGCTATCGAGACCGACCGCGGGTTGTGGGTTACGGCGCTGGTGGCGGCTGGTTATCAGGTGTATGCGATCAATCCGATGGCCGCTGCCCGTTATCGCGACCGCCATCACGTCTCGGGGGCCAAGTCCGATGCCGCCGATGCCAAGCTGCTGGCCGATCTGGTGCGCACCGATCGGCACAACCACCGCCGGGTCGCTGGCGACTCTGCTGATGCCCAGGCAATCAAGGTGCTGGCCCGGGCACATCAGAATCTGATCTGGACCCGCAACCGGCACACCAACGCGCTGCGCTCGGGGCTGCGGGAGTACTACCCGGGGGCGCTGGAGGCGTTCGGCGATCTGGGTGAGCGTGACGCGCTCGCGATCTTGGGCCGTGCTCCCAGCCCGTCGCAGGCAGCAAACCTGAGTCGGACCAAGATCCGGTCTGCGCTCAAAGCTGCTGGGCGACAACGTAACCTCGATGTCCGAGCCCAGGAAATTCAGACCGCTCTGCGCACCGAACAGCTCGCCGCCCCCGCCGCCGTGACCGCGGCGTTCGCGGCGAGCACTCGCGCCATGGTGGGCATCATTGCCGAACTGAACCGGCAGATCAGCGACCTCGAGGCCGAACTGGCAACCCATTTTGAGCAACACCCGGACGCCGACATCTACCGCTCCCTGCCAGGACTTGGTGTCATCCTCGGCGCCCGGGTGCTCGGTGAGTTCGGTGACGACCCGAACCGATACACCACCGCCAAGTGTCGCAAGAACTACGCCGGAACTTCACCATTGACCATCGCGTCCGGACGTAAACGCGCCGTGTTGGCCCGCTACGTCCGCAACAAACGGCTCTACGACGCGATCGACCTATGGGCCTTCTGTGCCCTGACCGTCAGTCCGGGTGCACGCGCTTTCTACGATCAGCGACGCGCTGCCGGCGACCTGCACCACCAAGCGCTACGAGCCCTCGGTAACCGCCTCGTCGGGATCCTGCACGGCTGCCTACGTCATCGAACCCGATACGACGAACACAAAGCCTGGGCACACCGTCAAACCCACCCCAACACCCATGCCGCTTGATGCGATGAAGGGGCGGGGCCTCCGCTCCTCGTGACGTTCCCGGCGGATGCTGGGGGTGCTCACTTTCCACGAATCACGGGAGGCCCCTATGGACGAGTATGACGGTAGGCAGTTTGTCGGGATCGATCTGCATCGGCAGCGGTCGGTGATCGTGCGTCAGTCCGAATCCGGGGAGCAGCTCTCGGCGGTGCGCATCGTCAACGATCCGGTTGCGCTCCGACTGGAGCTCGAGCAGGCCGGATCCGACCCGGAGGTGGTGCTCGAAGCGACGTACGGCTGGTACTGGGCGGTCGACGTGCTGCAGGCGTGTGGAGCGCGGGTGCATCTGGCGCATCCGTTGGGTGTCATGGGATTTCGCTATCGCCGGGTGAAGAACGACGTGCGCGATGCCGCCGATCTGGCCGATCTGCTGCGGATGGGTCGACTGCCCGAGGCGTGGATCGCCCCACCGCAGACCCGCGAGTTGCGGGAGCTGGTGCGCTATCGGGCCAAGCTGGTCGCGATCCGATCCGGACTGAAGGCCCAGATCCACGCCGTGCTGGCCAAGGCCGGCGTGCTGATCGCGGTGTCGGACCTGTTCGGAGTCACCGGTCGACAACGGCTGGCCAGGGTGGCACTGGGCGCCGCCTACGCCCAACGCATCAGCTCGCTGCTGGAACTCATCGACATCCTTGATGGCCACGAAGCCCGCTTCGCGGCGATGATCGCCGAACGGCTGGACACCCACGCCGGCTATCAAGCGATCCAGCAACTGCCCGGCATCGGACCGACGCTGGCGGCGGTGTTCGTGGCCGAGATCGGTGACGTGCACCGCTTCACCGACCCCGCCCACCTGTGCTCATGGGCCGGGCTGACCCCGCGCCACCGCGAGTCCGACACCGTCGTGCACCGCGGGCACATCACCAAACAAGGCTCCAAAGCGGTGCGCTGGGCGGCGATCGAGGCGGTACAGCGCCACCCCACCACGGCCAAGATCGCGGCCGACAAACAACGCATCGAGGCTCGCCGCGGCAAGAACATCGCCAAGGTTGCCGCGGCACGCAAGCTGCTCACGCTGGTCTACTACGGGCTGCGCGACGGCCACATCCGCGCGCTCGACCGTGCTAAGGCGGCGTGAGCACTCCGGACGCAACCGCGCGCGGCCGCTGTTTTGTCTGACCCCCGAACCATCGGCGTGGTCGTCCGCTTGATTGACCCCGCGTGTTGCCACCGCACCACTCCATGCCCACCCCGCTGGGCGAAGGGATGACCGGCAGCCGGACCAATCCGGCCCTGCCCCAACGTATCTGCGCCATCACGGCTTGGAGAAGGCCCACAACCACATAAATCCCGCCTCGCTGATCTTCCGGCATCCGCCGACAGCATGCACCAGGCCGGCCCAGCGTCAAGACCGTTCGTCCTCGCTACGCTGCGGGCGCTCCGTCTTGACCCCGGGCCTTACCCGGCGCTGCCTACCCGGAGGCCGAAAGCCAGCAAAACCACTGGTCGATACTGTGTTGACAGAGCCCCGCCCCTTCAGGGATGACAACTTACAAACCTGGGATGTCTAGCGTCGTTTTAGTCGATGACCTGTCTCGGGTGCGAAGTCGATGTCGAAGGCCGTCGGCTAAAGGTCTTCTGCAACGATGCATGTAAAGCGAGGAATCGCGGTGGCGGTCGCTACTATCGGCGACAGCGGTACGCCGATGGCCAGTCCTACTGACGTTGCGGCCGTCTGAGCATCCGACTAGCGTTCGACCCGCTCGCTGACCAAGGCGAGTGCTCTACCACTGAGCTAAGGAGGACTGCGGGCCCCGAGTTTATCGGTTCACTCGTCGGCAACGACTGCGAGCTCAGATGATCGGGTCGTCCTGCGGTCGCAACAGGCGCAGCCACCGGTGGCCGTAAGCCCCAAGGTTGAGTTCGGCACGGCCCTGATTGTCGAGCGCATGCTCGGAGAGCCCGTCGAGCAGGTCGACGAGGATGGACTCCGGCGGCACGTCGGCGAGCTGGACGGGCACGATGCAGCTGTCCGCTCCGAAGTTGTGCAGCGCGACCATCAACCAGCCCGACTCCTCCCGGCACACGTGGGCCAAGACCGCCGGGTTGGGCTGCTTGAGGATCTCGACAGTGGACCAGCCGATCTCCGGCTGCTGCCGGTACGTGTAGATGAGGTTGCGCATGTACCACCAGAAGGATTCGTGATCGCGGCGTTGGTCGGCGGCATTGATCCGCTTCGGGCCGTACAGGCCGTCGGGAAGCGGTCGGGTGAGCCGCCGCTTCGACGCCGTGGAGAACCCGCCGTTGACGGCGCCGGTCCACTGCATCGGCGAGCGCACGGCGAAACGCCCAGGGATGTCGAGGTTCTCACCCATCCCGATTTCCTCACCGTAGAAGAGGACCGGAGTGCCCGGCAGGGAGAACGCCAACGAGTACACCATCCGCATCCGCCGCTCGTCGCCGCCGAGCATGGATGGCAGCCTTCGACGTAATCCGCGACCGTACAGCTGCATGTCCTTGTCCGGGCCGAATGCGTCGAAAACCTCTTGGCGCTCATCGTCGCTCAACTTGTCGAGGGTGAGTTCGTCGTGATTGCGCACGAAGTTGGCCCATTGGCTCGTGATGTCGAGGCGCGGTCTCTGCTTCAGGGCCTTGGCGATCGGCCGGGCATCACTGCGGGCCAGCGACAGGTAGATGTTCTGCATCCCGATGAAGTCGAACTGCATGTTGAGCCCGTCACCGTCGGGGCCGCCGAAGAACGCCAGCTGATCCTTGTACGGAACATTGACCTCGCCGAGCAGGACGGCGTCTCCGACTCGGCGGGTGACGAAATTCCGGACGTCGCCGAGATACTGATTCGGGTCGAACTTGTCCGGACTTCCCGGCACGGCGTCCTTGGCGAAGAGGAACGGGACAGCGTCGACCCGGAAGCCGGAGACCCCGAGCTCGAGCCAGAAGCCGAGTGTGCGTGAAATCTCCTCCTGCACTTTGGGATTCTCGATGTTGAGATCGGGTTGGTGCTTGTAGAAGTGGTGCAGATACCACTCGTTCGTCTTGGGGTCGCGCTCCCAGAGGCTGTTCTCCTGGTCCGGGAAGACCACGTCCTTAGCGCTCGACTTCGGCTTGGTCGCGCTCCACACGTAATAGTCGCGATACGGGTCGTCCTTGCTGCGCCGTGCGGACTTGAACCACGGATGACCGTCCGACGTGTGGTTCATGACGAAGTCGATGATGACCCGGATGCCACTCGCCCGAGCCGTGCGCACGAGTTCGACGAAGTCGCCAAGGGTCCCGAGACGGGGGTCGACGCCGAAGAAGTCGATGATGTCGTAGCCGTCGTCCTTGCGGGCGGTCGGATAGAAGGGCATGAGCCACAGGCACGTCACGCCGAGGTCGTAGAGGTACTCGATGCGGTCCGTCATGCCGCGGATGTCGCCGGTGCCATCGCCGTTCCAGTCGTAGAAGGTCTCGATGTCCGCGCAGTAGAAGACCGCGTTCTTCCACCACAGGTCGCCCGTGTCGGCCGGCCTCATGCGACCGTCGCTTTCGGCTGGGGGGCGGACGGAGCCAGCTGGGGCAGCACGTGTTCACCGAACGCTTCGATGAAGCCCGCCTGTTTCTGACCGACGAAGTGCAGATACAACTCATCCCACCCCTGGTCGACGTACTCCTGCAGCCACGCGGTGTGTCGGCCGAGGTCGCTCGAGACGTTGACCGATTTCCTGACCTGTTCGGGCGAGACGTCCTCGCTGATGACGTCGAACGTCTCGACGGTCTCGACGTCCCAGCACGCCGGCGGGGCGAAGACGTTGCTGCGCCACTGGTCGTGGGCGATGGCCAGCGCCTCCTCGTCGGTGGGCGCCCAGCTGAGGTGGATCTGAAGGCAGGCGGGGCCTCGGCCCCCCGCCTCGCGGTAGGAGTCGAGGATCTTCTGCAGCGTCTCCCTCGGCTGGTTGACGGTGATCAGGCCGTCGGCCCATGCCGCGTGGCGGGCCGCGGTCTCGGGTGTGACGGCAGGACCGAAGAGGTCTGGAACGGTCTCGGGCAGCGTCCACAATCGCGCGCGGTTGACGTGGACAAGGCCCTCGTGGCTGACCTCCTCGCCGGATAGCAGGCGCCGGATGACGTCGACGCATTCGATGAGGCGTTGGTCGCGAATCTCCTTGCGCGGCCACACTTCTCCGGTTATCCGCTCGTTCGATGCCTCGCCCGACCCGAGCGCCGCCCAGAACCGGCCCGGAAACATCTGCGCAAGCGTCGCGATGGCCTGGGCGATGATCGCGGGGTGGTAGCGCTGCCCCGGCGCATTGACGACGCCGAACGGAAGACTCGTCGTGGCCAGCGCGGCGCCGAGGAAGGACCAGGCGAAGCCCGACTCTCCTTGGCGTGCGCTCCACGGACTGAAGTGATCGGAGGACATGCCGGCCGTGAAGCCGGCCTGCTCAGCCTGCTGGACGTCCTTCAGGAGCTGGGCCGGACTGATCTGCTCGTGCGAACAGTGGAATCCAATGACCGTCATGGCCAACGGCATACCCGTTTTCGGAGGTGTGGGACCCCTCGAGTGGTTCTGCTGATGCCGGGGCCGCCAACCCACAGCGGCCAGTACGAGCAGCACCACTCCCAATACGGCCATGGCAATGCCTAGAGCGGCTGATGTTTTGCCTACGGGGGCGGCGGTTTTCTGGGAACGGGGGTGTTCCCCTGCCCGCCATGGCAGCATTGAATGCAGGTCAAGGGTCGGGATACCGCGACGCTGTGGGGTGGAAATGAAAGCCATCAAACCAATCCAAGCTGAGTGGGGGCGTCGGCTGCTGGTCGTCGTGAGCGCACGCCAGATCGCTCGTTTCCTCGGTGCTGCCGTGGTGGCGACCTGGGCGGCGCTACTGGGGCTGCCCGCCGCGACCGCGTTCGCCCAGCCGTGCCCCGACGTCGAGGTGGTGTTCGCGCGCGGTACCTACGAGCCACCCGGTGTTGGCATGGTAGGACAGGCATTTGTCGACTCGCTGCGCTCGCAAGCCGGCGGCCGGCCGGTCGGGGTCTACGGGGTCGACTACGCTGCCAGCGGCGATTTCCCTCCCCCCGGCGATTTGCAGAGGCAGGCCTACAGTTTGTCAGCACCGTCGTCAACGGGATTTACGACGCGAGAGATCATGTCCAGGCCACGGCGGCGAACTGCCCGAACACCAGGAGTCGGTGCTCGCGCGGATGGTAGGGCTCGCCAAGGCGCGGGCCGCTGTGCAGGTTTCGTCACCTCGGCTGACATACGCGGAGGAAGTACCTGCTGAGTGCACGTCGACAGGTGACGTACCCAAGCCGATGCCACCGGAGGTAGTGCTGAACTCGCAGATGCGCGTCGCCGCAGTTGCGCTGTTCGGATCCAAGCCTTCGGACCAGTTTCTGAGCGGGTACGGCGTGCCCCCTATGAGGATCGGCCCGCTGTATGCGCCGAAGACCATCGAGTTGTGCGCTCCCGGTGACGACGTCTGCTCTGGTGTCGCCGGCGGGCAGCCCGGATTCGCGCACATCACGTATGGCATGAACGGGATGACCAACGAGGCCGCAGCCTTCGTTGCGAACCGTCTCTAGCCATGTTTCGGGGGAGAACTCGGCAGAGGCGCTGCCCCGCCCTAGGCCGCTGGATAGTTCTTACAGGTGTTGGCCATCGCCACGACAAGTCCGGTGTACGGATCAAGCGCAGGCGCCTGCTGCTGGATCAACTGCCGGCGCTGCTCAACCGGCGAGTCGAGAAATGCATGCAGCCAGGTCTGTGTCATCGGTGAAGCGGAAAACTCCTTGCCACCATCGGGCGCAAGCGCTTTCAGCGCGGCCTCCGCCTGCGAATAAGTGCAGGTCGTGCTGATGAATGGACTCAGATCCGGTTCTGCGGACGCGACCCCGGCCCCAGTGGTCCACGCCAACGCCAGAGCGCAAACCACGACAACCAGTCTTGCCTGCATGAGTTTGACCATTTTCGTACACCTTCCTACCGATGCACCATCGACCCCCGCGGCGACGTCAGACCGCCATGTGTAGTCTTTCTCGAAACGCTAGCAGCCTGGTGCGTGCACTAAAAAGCTTCTGCCTCGGTGACGGTAGGCGACGAAGTGCATGTCTCAAGATTGCGACTAGGTACTACCGCGCCGAAACCGGGGCGAGATTGCAGTAGTGCACTACCGGGTACGCCCCACCGCACGCGAGCGACGATTTCACCGAGCAGGAGATTCCGAGGATCATCACAGTTTGGGAGAACGCATGACCGATCCGGCCGTGGTCGATCCGTGCAAAACATCGACGCCGACGAGGTTGAAACCGCCGCCGGTCCGCTTACCCAAGCTCGTGCAGGGCGTCGGATTAACCATATTTCGCCGCGAGGCGATGCGGCATTGGATCAAGCGGCACGGACGCATCTTCGAATTCAACGTCCCATTCTTTGGCCAATGCGTCGCCGTTTCCGACCCAGCTCTGGTGAGGTCGGTATTTACCGCGAGCACGGAACGGCTGGCCAACTATCAGCCGAATCTGAGCAATTTTTTCGGTCCCGGGTCGATATTTGCTCTTGACGGCAGTCGGCACCACGATCGCCGTCGGCTTCTCGCACCGGCTTTCCACGGTCGGAGCCTCCGAAATCACGAGGCGATTATCGTTGACGAGATATTGCGTGAAAGCGCGAATTGGCCGGAGAATAAAGAATTCCGTATTCTCGAACCGATGAACAGGATCACCTTGAACGTGATCTTGCGGACCATCTTCGGCGCTGAAGAGGCCGAACTCGCGGAACTGAGTGAGGTCGTCCCCCGCTACGCGAAATTCGGATCGGCCATGGTGAAGTTTATGCCGGTGCCGAAATTGCGGACCCAGCGCTACAGTCCGTGGAGCAGGATGGACGAGGTCCGCAGGGCATTCGATCAGGTCATATTCACGCTGATCGAAAGGGCCGAGGCCGATCCGGGACTCGGCGAGCGGACCGACGTCCTGGCACTGTTACTGCGGAGCAGGCCTGCCGACGGAACCGGGATGTCGCGGCAAGACATCTGCGACGAACTGGTGACCCTCATCGGTGCCGGTCACGAGACCACAACATCGGCCTTGAGCTGGGCTTTCGAACGATTGCGGCGCCACCCGGACGTGCTGGCCGAGCTGGTCAGAGAAGTCGACGAGGGGGGCAGCGATTTCCGCCGAGCCACGATTTTGGAGGTGTTGCGAGTACGGCCCATCATCGACTTGCCCGGCCGCCGGGTCAGTGCACCGCACTTCGATCTCGGCGCGTGGCGGATTCCGCACAATCACAACGTATTTGTAAGCCTCGCCGATCTGCATGAGAATCCGGAAATCTTCCCTCACCCCGAAAGATTCGATCCGAACCGCTTCCGGGACACCAAGCAGCCGGCACCAGGATGGCTGGCGTTCGGAAACGGAGCACGCCGGTGCATGGGTGCTGAGTTCGCAATCAACGAAATCGATATCGTGCTGCGGACTGTGCTGCAGAATTTCCAGATCCACACCGACTCCGCCGCCGACGAGAAGTCGCATTTCCGGGGAGTCACCTATGCCCCGAAACGCGGCGGCCGCGTAGTAGTCACCCGCCGAAAGTAGCCGACTATGTCGACCCAGATGATCAGCCCATTGCACGCGCAACGACTCGACATCCGCTGCAACGTCGTTGACGTTGTTCTCTCGAACGTGGCGAACCACCTTGTCTTCTTCTTTGAGCGGCAGCTCGACACGAGGGTACTCGCCGATGCATTTGCGCACGCGCTCACGAATCTTCCGATTTTCGCGGGGCGAATGACCCTGGTCGGCGGTGCTTTGCGAATCCGATGCAGGGGGCAAGGCGTGCCCTTCACATCTGTGTCGTCTGATCGCACACTCCATGAGGCGATCCGGTCGGTGACGAAGGACAGCGGCGACTGGCTCGTCGACCGGGTGAACGGCGCCACGGCACGGTGGGGATTCGGCCCGCTGTGCAAGGTACGTGTCACGCATCTTGCGGACGATGCGACCGCGATCGGTGTGTCGTTCCACCACGCGATCGGCGACATGCAGACGTTGATGTTCTTCATGAACGCGTGGTCGGCCGCCGCTGCCGGCAAGCCACTTCCTGAGCCGGTGATGGTGGAAGACCGCGCTGCTTACCTCGACGAGCATCTCCCCGCCGATGGCGCTCGGGAGCCGGGGGTGCGTTGCCTCGGACTCGCAGAGACTGCCCGCAGCCTGCTGTACCTGGCAAAGGATGGGCGCAAGCAGCGGACGCTGAGTCTCTACTTCGGAGACGACGAAATCACCCGTATGCGCGAAGCCTACGAAAACCGGATGCGATTGTCTGTGAACGACGTTGTGTGCGCGCATGTTTCCGAGGCGCTCATGAACGCCGATCCCGCGGTGGATCGTCGCACCCTCGCCATCTCGGTGAATACGCGGAATCGGTCTGGCCTGGATCCGATGCTCGTCGGAAATATCCTCTCGGCGTTGAACGTCGACATAGCGGCGTGGAGAGACGGCACGTTCGATTGCCGAACGCATTCGCCATGACGTGGACCACTTCGCCGACGAACACTGCGACATGCGCATTAACCAACAGTTTCTGGACGCTGCCGGTAAATGGCGGGGCGCTCGCTGCGTGGCCACTGGCTTCAATCCGGTCCGATGGAATCCGCTCATCACGAACGTGAGCGGCTTCGGCGTGTATCGCATCAACTTCGAGGACACTTCCGCCACCTACTGCACGCTCGTGATGAAAGTACCCGTTGCGGGATACGGCTCCCTGATAGAAGGGGCAGACGGCCGCGGACTGGTCTTTCAAATGACGTTGCCGCCCAAGGACTTCGAGGCCATGACGAGCCCCGCGATTCGGGAGCACCTGCACAGGTTTCGGCGCGCAGACGACGACATTCCACGACTGCACCGTGACGTTCACGTCTAGCCTGTGGCGCGAGGGTCAACTGCTTCGCAGCACCTCGACCGCCTCCAGCCGCCGCGCATGGATCACGGGATACACCGCAGCCACCAGGACGAGAATAAATACCGCTTCCACCCCGGTCCGCAACGCCAGGGGCAGCACGCCCCATTCGATCTTGATGCCGTAGTACACCGGTGAGCCCAGCGACCAGAGATAGGTGAGGCCCACCCCGCCAAGCACCGCCATGCCAGCGACGAGCGCGCCGAGCACGCCGGCGTTGGCGATGATCACGGCCTGTTCCTGCCCGGAGGTCATCCCGATCGCCCGCAATGCGGCCCGCTCACGCCTGCGCTGCACCAGTCCGAGCACGAACACGTTCAACACACTCAAGCCGGCGGATGCCATCACGACGTATCCCGAGATCGTGAACGGCTCCAAGAATCGGGTGATCCCGTTGGCGGCCTCCGAGCGCCACTGCTGGTTGTCGTACACCCGCAATCCGGCGCCGAGGTTGACGAAATCGCCGCGGTGAGCGGTCGCGGCCGCGGCGGACGGGTAGGCCACCGCGACCTGGTCGCGCACGGCGGCCCAATCCGCACGCGCCAATCTGTCCGAGACCAGCACGATGTCGCCCACTGCGGCGTCGTTCACCATCCGTGGATGAAAGGTTCCGGCGACCCGGTACTGCCTCGGCCCTGCAACGGTCGGCAGCTCGACGGTGCCGCCCTCCGCGACGCCGAGCCGGCTGGCCGCAATCTCGCTCAGGCCGATCTCCCCGTCCCGCAAGACCCGGCCAGAACTCGTCACGTGAATCGGTCGGCTGATACAGCGCCGTGCTGTACCAATCTCCCGGTGTGACGCCGACAACTAACCGCGACAGCGTCCCAGACCCGATCGTCGACCGCCAGCGCGACGACACGCTGCGCCCGTCGGCGGCACCGGTCACCAGCTCGAACGTGTCGTCGGCGATCTGGCTATCCCGCTGATCGAGCACCGACTGGGCGGCGATCAACAAGGAGGCGGGCAGCCGGTCGGCCTTCTCTTCCGCGATCTGCGTGGTGCCGAGCAGTTGCATCATGTGTGAGCTGATGGCCGAGCTGGCGCCCTGGGCAAGTAGCGCGGCCGAGAGTGCGAACAGTACGGCATAGCGCCGCACGTCGGCTCCCAGCAGACGCCCGGCGGCGGGACGCGCGATCGTCAGCAGAGTGATCGCCAGCCCCGCGCCGCGCGGGGCTATCCACGCCGTCACCAACACCACCCCGCACAACCCCACCGTCATGCCGTAGATGCCCACGTTCAGCGGCAGTGACCCGCGCTCGAAGATCTTCAACACGACGACGGCGGCCACCAGCGCGCCCGCCCCGGCGACCAACGGCCACATCGGGATCGTCCTGGCGCGCTGTACTCCGCCGACGCTCGCCATCGACGCCAGCGGTCCCTCGCGGACCAACCTGAGGGCAGGCCCGATCATCGCGAGGATGCCCGAGACTGTCCCCGCGGCGGCTCCGATCACAATCAGGCTCGGCGTGAAGTGCGCTGCAATCGTGCCACCGGAGCCGGCCAGCATGGACTGCCCGAACCGGTCCACCAGATATGTCCCGAGCAGGAAGCCCGGGGGAACGCCCACCAGTCCCCCGAGCACACCCACAACGGCCCCCTCGCCCAACATCCCGCTGAACAACCCGAGCGGCTTGGCGCCGATGGCGCCGATGGTCCCCATCACCGCCCGCCGGTCCTCGACGGCCAACAGGATGGTGTTCACGGCGATGAGCAAGCCGATCAGGACGCCGGCCAGAACAGTCAGGTTGAAACTCTGCGTAGCGTTCTCGAACACGGCCGGCAGGTGCGGCCGGGGCGGACCAGCCGTTGCGACGCCGGCGATCACGCGGTCGACGCCGGTCGCGATGTCAACGCCCCGTCTCGGCAGCACGAACGCGGCCGTGGCGTACCCGGGCGAGCCGAGCAGGCTCGCGGCGATGTCTATGGAAGGGGCTAACAGCACGTAGCCACCGTTGATGCCCTCGACGCGGTCGAATTCATGAAACGTCCAACCCAGGTGCGCAGACCCTGGAGGCAGGCCGGGGATGCGCAACTCATCACCGAGCTGTAGGCCATGCCGCTGGGCGATGACCGCCGGAATCTGCAGCGGCACGCCGGGGCCGTCGGCGGGCTTGACGTCGCGGGCGCGCTGCTCGCAATTGAACGAGCCGACCAGCAGCTCGATCTGGCACGACCCGCCGAGCAGAAAGAACCCGTGGGTGCCGCCGGCGACATCCACGGGCGTCAAGCCCGCGACGCTCGGGATGACCGCCTCCGCCCCTGCCACCTCGGCGCGCAGACGGTCGACCGTGTCGATCGGCAACCGGCCACTGACGTTCGGGGTCACCTGGAGCACCCCGACGTCGGCGGCGTGGGTGAGCGACGGGCCGAATGCGTCGAACGGGCGAGTGAGCTCGGACTTGAGAATCAACGTCCCAAGCACCACCGTCACCCCCACCGCGACGCCGATCACGCTGAGCAGCGTCCGGCGCCAGTCGGCGATCAACGCGGCGAGGTGGATGCGCCGGAAAGACAGCCATCCGGCGCGCAGCCGTTGCATCACCGCTCGCCGATGGGAGCGGCGGCGTCGATCGCGCACGCACGCCCGTCGACAAGGTGCACCTTGCGCGAGCCGTACCGCGCCGCGGCCTGGTCGTGTGTCACCAAGACGACCGCCGCGCCGTCTTCGTCGGACAGCGAGCGCAGGAGATCCAGGACCTCGGTCGACGAATGGCTGTCCAGGTTTCCGGTCGGCTCGTCGGCGAGGATGATCGACGGCCGGGCCACCAGCGCACGCGCCACCGCCACCCGTTGCATCTGTCCGCCGGATAGTTCGGCCGGCCGGTGTCGGGCGCGGTCACCCAGCCCGACCCGTTGCAGTAGCTCCTCGGCGCGCGCGTCCGCTGATCGGGCAGGCACACCGTCGAGCACCAGCGGCAACGACACGTTCTCGACCGCGGTCAGCGTTGGCACCAAGTTGAAGAACTGGAACACGAAGCCGAGGTTGCGCCGCCGGAACGCGGCGCGCGCGCCGGCGCTCATCGCCCACACGTCCTGGCCGGTCACCGCCACAGTACCGCTGTCCGGCGCGTCCAGCCCGCCGGCGATATGCAGAAGGGTCGACTTGCCCGCCCCAGATGGTCCGGTCACGACGACGAATTCGCCTGTGTCCAAGGTGAAGTCAAAATCGACGAGCACGTGCACCTGGTCGTCGCCCCTGCGGTATGTCTTGCCGACGCCCTTGAGCTGCAGTATCGGCTTCACGCTTGGACCGCCGCGCCAGGGGTGAGCAACTGGTGTCGGCTGCGATGCTTTCCACGATCTGCAGGCCGGTAAGCATCGCCGGCTGCCGAAGTGACCGCCATTGTCCCGTCAGGAAACATCGAATCAGGCCTCCCCATTTGGTGTTGCGACCGATTAATCGTCACTCGCGTAAGTTGCGACGGGCGCAGTAGCGACGCTACTGCAATCTCGCCCGATCTCGGCGCGGTACTACTTAAGCCCGATCTTGACCTTCCGCTAGCTAGCTGTCTACCCAGGCGGTGTTCAGCGCCTTCGTTAGCGAGGACGTTGTGTGCATCCGCTACCGCGAAGCCGGTGCGTCGCGAATTCGACCGAGCGTGTCGCTCGACACGACGACACCGACAGCGGCGGCTCACACCTTCGCCGGCTTGACCCGGCCGCGCAGCTCCGACGGTGACCCCCGTCGTAGAATCGTCATGGCTCATGGAGCCGGCCTGGCCGCGTTAGCTCAGACGGTAGAGCGTCGCCCTTGTAAGGCGAATGTCGAGAGTTCGATTCTCTCACGCGGCTCCATTCCTGTCGGCACTGAGCGCTAGCCGTCGTTTTATGTCGACGACCTGTCTCGGGTGCGGAGTCGATGTCGAGGGCCGTCGGCTAAAGGTGTTCTGCAACAATGCATACCAACAGTCGCACCGGCGGCGCTTGCTCTTGGAGGCCTGGCTCGAAACCGAAGTCTGTGGCCGCACGTCCTACCAAGGCCACTACGTCCAGAAGCCACTTACGTCAAGTCAAGCATCACCCCATGAGGTTTGGGGAGTTTGTCGGTGCCGTCGTGCGACGGCGCTGCCATCACGACGGCGTCGGCGGAATTCGCGGCTTGCTGGAAGTCGGTGGTGGACTTCAGGCTCGGTGTCAGTTCGACTTCGTCGCCCGCTAGTTCACGAACCGCGGCGACGAAATGTCCCTCCATCAAGTCCTCAGGACCTGGCGCCTGTTTGGCGCGAGACGCGGAAAACCTCGGTCTCCTCGGGGATTCCCTTGAGCCGCTGGGCCCCGAGGCTGTCGAAGCGCAACCCGGAGCCGGCAGAAAGGTCGCGCACCGTGCGACTAGCCAGGACCTCATCTGGTCCGGCCATCGCACCGATCCGCGCTCCGACGTGTACCGCCGTGCCGCTCCATTCATCTCCGCGCCGCTCACACTCGCCGATGTGAACGCCGGCGCGGATGCGGATTCCCGCGCGTTGCCAGCGCGGGGATCATCTCCAGACCGCAACGCGCCGCCTTCGTCGGGCCGTCGAACAGCGCGAATACGCCGTCTCCCGGTGTGCTTGGCCCGGCGACCCCCGTACTTCGTCAGCAGGCCGTCGATCATCCGGTCGTGAAGATCGAGCTCGTGGCGCCAGTGCACGTCGCCTTCGGCGCTCAACCGTTCGGTGGAGCCGACGATGTCGGTGAACAGCACAGTCGAGAGCACACGCTCGTTTGCGGAGTCGCCCGGGTTGTCGCACACGAACTCGACGATCGCGGCCGCCATCGCCTCGTCGAAAAGCCCATGCGGCCCAGGCGGCAGCTCCAGATACTCCGCATTCGGAATACTCGCGGCCAATGCTTGGGCCGCTTCGACGGGAGCGACGAGATCGCCCGGTCTGCCGAGGACGAGCGTCGGCACCCGGACAGTGTCGAGCAGCGGCCGCACATCGATCTGCGATAGCGAGTCCCACAGCATCTTCGCCATTCGTGGGCTCGCGCACTTTGGCTGAGACTCCGCGTAGAGCTCGAGAAAGCCCGGCACCTCTCGGACTAAGTCGCCGAAGAAGACGTCGGCCAATGCGCCTTCGCCCCAATTCCTTTCGATGTCCTCGTTATGCTTTGCAATCTCTTCGGGGGTGAAGCCCCACGGGAAATCAGGCAAGTCGGGCGTGAAGCGCGGCAATGTGCCGTAGAGCACCATAGACCGAACGCGCTCGGGATACGTCGCGGCGAACAGAAGGCTCATCGGGCCACCCTCGGAGATGCCGAAGATCGCTGGGCAGTCGGCGCCGACCGCGTCCATCACCGCGCGCAGATCGTCCATCCGCTCGTCGAGCGCTGGGACGTGGGTCACCGGGTCGGACAATCCGGTGCCGCGTTTGTCCCATGCCACGAGTCGGGTTCGCTGAACGAGATCGTCCAGGAAGGGCGTGAACAAGGCTGTCCCCTCGTCCCACAACGAGACGTTGCTGACCCAGCCGGGGATCCAGAGGAGGGTGGGTTCGCGATCGCCCCAGACTCGGTACGCGAGATGGACGTCGCCGTTTCTCGCGTAGTGAACTCGCGTGTCACCCACGGCCGTATCTTGGCACTCGACGGTCAACTCCGCTGACGAACTCACGCGGCGAATCAAGTCGCTGCTGACGACCGCTCGCTTATCGGGTCACTCGTCGGCGTCGACGACGCGCTGCGACGTCACGGACCGTGTCGACGAGCGGCTGCTGCTGCGCGGCCGGCGGCCCGGAAACGGGATCCGGTCGGCGATGTTGCTCAGCGGGTTGACCACCTGGCTCAGCACGATGACAGACTCGCGCAACGCCTCGATCGTCGGCTCCAGCGCCTCCAGCCCGGGTGCCAGCCGGTTCAAAGTGTCGGCCACATCGGCCAACTGCTCGAGCGGCCCGTGCCTGGCAGTCAGCTTGTCGATCAGCCCGTCCTTGGCGAGCAGCCGATCGGCCAGACCGTCCTCGGCCAGCAGCCGCTCGACCAGACCGTCCTCATCGAGCAGCTGGTCGACCAGGCCACCCGGCTCGATCGCGCGCATCACGCCGCCGTTCTCCTCGGTCAGCCGGTCCAACACGCCGGCTCGTGAGCTTGTCCACCACACCGCCGGGTGCAGCAGCCGGTCCACCGGACCACCCGGCGTCAGCGCCCGACCCAGCGGCTGGTCCTCGTCCAACAGCCTGGCCAGCCGGTTCGCCCGCTCGACCGCCTCGTCGATGCCCAGCATGTGGGCGACCGAACCCGAACCGGCCCGCGAGTTCGGCTGACCCAGGGTTCGCTGCGCCATTCCCAGCGCTCCGTTGGCGAGGTCGAGGCCGGTTTCGGCGGCGGCAAGCCCGATGCGGACCGGCGCGGTGGCCAGATCGACCAGGTTTTTGCCGAGGTTCATGGCCTCAGTGTATGGGTGCAGCTACCGACTACTCCTCGGGCCACGTGACGGAGGACAATGAGATTCACAGGAAGTTGACAGCTGCTCTGCAGCTTCATTGCCAGGAAATAGCGAGACATTGAGGCGATGGCCATGGCTGCACTCCCAGAAAACCTTCCGGAGGCCCGAGTCCTCGTCGTCGACGACGAGACCAACATCGTCGAGCTGCTCTCGGTGAGCCTGAAGTTCCAGGGCTTCGAGGTCTACACCGCCTCCAACGGTGCCGCCGCACTCGATCGCGCCCGCGAAGTGCGTCCCGACGCCGTGATCCTCGACGTGATGATGCCCGGGATGGACGGCTTCGGGGTGCTGCGCCGGCTGCGCGCCGACGGCATCGATTCGCCGGCGCTGTTCCTGACCGCCCGAGACACCCTGCAGGACAAGATCGCAGGCCTGACGCTCGGCGGCGATGACTACGTCACCAAGCCGTTCAGCCTGGAAGAAGTGGTCGCCCGGCTGCGGGTGATCCTGCGACGGTCGGGCAGGGGCGTCGAGGAGCCGCGAAGCGCCCGGCTCACGTTCGCCGACATCGAACTCGACGAGGACACCCACGAGGTGTGGAAGGCCGGCGAGCCCGTCTCCCTGTCGCCGACGGAGTTCACGCTGCTTCGCTACTTCATCATCAATGCGGGCACGGTGCTGTCCAAGCCCAAGATCCTCGACCACGTCTGGCGCTACGACTTCGGCGGCGACGTCAATGTCGTCGAGTCCTACGTGTCCTACCTGCGCCGCAAGATCGACACCGGCGAGAAGCGACTGCTGCACACGCTCCGTGGTGTTGGCTACGTTCTGCGTGAACCGCGCTGAGTTCCGGCGAACAATAGGGGTATGGCGGGTCTGAGCGGGCGAGGTGTGCCCCTGCGGGTCGGGCTGGTGGCCGCGACCCTGGTGCTGGTGGCATTCGGTCTGCTCGCCTCCGGCATCGCGGTCACCTCGATCCTGCGCCACAGCCTGATCAACCGCGTCGACGAGACGCTGCTCGACGCCTCCCGTAGCTGGGCCCAGGCCCCGCGCCGGATGCCGGTGCCGCCTGTGGAAGGCCCCAACCCCGCCCGTCCGCCGTCGGACTTCTACGTGCGCGGCATCGACGCCGACGGTCGCATCTGGATGGCCGTCAACGATCGCGCGGCCGAACCCGCGCTGCCCGCCGACAACGACGTCGGGCCGGAACCGGTCACCGTCGGCTCGATCGACAGTTCACACGTTGAGTGGCGGGCGATGTCTGTGCACGGGCCACACGACGAGCTGACCACCGTGGCCATCGACCTGTCCGATGTTCAGTCCACGGTTCGGGCATTGATCTGGTCGCAGGTCGGCATCGGCGCGGCCGTGCTGCTGGTGCTCGGCGTCGCAGGATTTGCGGTGGTGCAACGCAGTCTGCGGCCGCTGGCCGAAGTGGAACAGACCGCAGCCGACATCGCGGCCGGCCAGCTCGATCGTCGTATCCCACAACGAGATCCGCGCACCGAGGTCGGCCGCCTGTCGTTGGCCCTCAACGGTATGTTGGCGCAGATTCAGCGGGCCGTTGCGTCCTCGGAATCGTCGGCCGAACAGGCGCGCACATCCGAGGAGCGGATGCGCCGCTTCATCACCGACGCCAGCCACGAGCTACGCACACCGCTGACCACCATCCGCGGTTTCGCCGAGCTGTACCGCCAAGGTGCCGCCCGCGACGTCGAGCTGCTGATGACCCGGATCGAAAGCGAGTCGAGCCGGATGGGGCTGCTGGTGGAGGACCTTCTGCTACTGGCGCGCCTCGACGCGCAGCGCCCGCTGGACCGCCACCGGGTGGATCTGCTGGCGCTGGCCAGCGACTCCGTACACGACGCCCAGTCGATCGCGCCGAAACGCACGATCACCTTGGAGGTCTTCGACGGGCCGGGCACGCCGGAGGTGCTCGGCGACGAGGCCCGCCTGCGGCAGGTGCTGGGAAACCTGGTCGCAAACGCGCTGCAGCACACCCCCGAAACCGCGCGGATCACCGTGCGAGTCGGAACCGACGACGACCACGCGGTCCTCGAAGTCGCCGACGAAGGCCCCGGCATGAGCGCCGAGGACGCGCACCGCATTTTCGAGCGCTTTTATCGCACCGACTCGTCCCGCGACCGGGCCAGTGGCGGTACCGGACTGGGATTGTCGATCGTCGACTCGCTGGTCTACGCCCACGGCGGGACGGTCAGTGTCACCACCGCGCCGGGCAGGGGCTGCCGGTTCACCGTCAACCTGCCGCGGATCGCCGACGTCGCCGCGCACGTCGGTTGAGCGCGTTATGCCAGATCGGCCAGAGCGGCCTTGATCTTCGCCTGCGCCTCGTCGAGCGACTCCGCCGACGGATCGCGATCGACGTTGGCGAACCCGAAATCGGTGAGGTTATAGGCGGGGAAGACGTGCACGTGCAGGTGCGGAACCTCTAACCCGGCGATGATCACGCCGGCGCGCTCGGCGCCGAACGCCTTGCAAACCGCCTTGCCGATCAGCTGTGAAACCTCCATGACTCTGCCGAACGCGGCGGAGTCGACGTCCTGCCACTGATCGATCTCGGCGCGCGGGACGACGAGCGTGTGTCCCTGCGTCATCGGCTGGATCGTCAGGAACGCCACGATGTCGTCGTCTTCATAGACGAACCGGCCGGGCAGCTCCCCGTTGATGATCTTGGTGAAGACGGTAGCCATGGGTTCGAGCATTCCAGCAAGCTCCCGGTGGCGTGGCATTGGGGTGGCAGGCGCCCAAAACAAACCGAGCCTGCGGGAAGATCGCGATTCTGGAGAGTTCCCGATCTGTGTGCAGTCTCGGCGGTTAGGCGGTGATCATTCCGTGAAGCTCGTCGATCGACCACGGTGGTGAGTCGTTGTGGTCGCGGAAAGCGATGACGCCTGTTTTCTGACGTGCGAACTCACCGACGAATCCGCCTGCGGCGATGAAGATCCGGCCGGTGATGTCCTTGGCCAGGTCACTGGCGAGGTAGGCGTAGATCGGTGCCGCGTACTCGGGCGGGGGCGCGTCGAGTGCCGTCTGCGTACTCACCTCGTCCAGCAGGCCCCTGCGATTCAGGCCGATGATGTGGGCCTCGTACTCCGTGCCGGTCGACAGCCGTGTCTTTGCGCCGGGGCAGACCACGTTCGCCCGTACTCCGTGTTCCTTGAGGTCGCCGGCGATGGCCAGCGTCAACCCGTTGACCCCGCCCTTGCCCGCCGGATAGCGCGGTCCCGCCGTAGTCGCCGCGGAACGCGAACGAGCTGGTGTTGATGATCGCACCGCCGCCCTGTTCCACCATCTTCGACGCCGCGGCTCGGCAGGTCTCGAACATCGTGCCGAGATGGCCGTCGAGCAGGTCGCGGAACTGTGCGCTGGTGACGCTGAGAATCGACTCGCTGGCCAGCCCCGCGGTGCCCGCGCAATTCACCAGGATGTCGATGCGGCCGAATTCGCTTATGCACCTGTCGATCAGCGCCTCGGCGGTGTCCGGGTCCGACGGTGAGCCGGGGAATGCGACCGCGCCGTCGATGCTGTCCGCAGCTTCGGTCGCCGCGTCGGCGTCGCGCCCATTGACCACGACGCCCGCACCCTGGGCGGCGAGCAACTCAGCGACCGCCAACCCGATACCGCGAGAGCCGCCGACGACGACGGCGCCGCGCCCGGACAGCGAAGCGCTAATCGGCGTCGCCGTCCTTCACGCGCTTCATCATGTCCATGTTCCAGTAGCCGCGCAGGTTGGTCAGCAGGCCGGCGTCGTTGACGCGATAGGTGAAGATCCCCCGAACCGTACTTGCCGAACCGTTGTCGAAGGTGAAGCGGAGTTGCAGGATGTGCGCGATCTCGTCGGGGGAACTCGACGGGAACGTTTCTTCACAGGTGATCGTGATCATGGTGAGGCCGATGCTGTTGTCCCAGAACGACGAAGCGCCATCCTTGCCTCGGACTCCCGTGCCGTCGGGGTTCGTGTAGGCGGGGCCGATCGGGTCTTCGATGACGACGTCGTCGGCCATCAGCCCCAGCCAGCCCTCCTTGTCCTTTGCGTGTACGCAACGCCACGAGGCCTGTGATGCGGATAGTGCGGGAGTCTGTTCGACGGTTTCTTGCGACATGCTGATCGTGGCTACCGGTCGTCGTCGGTATAGCGGATCACACCGCGAATGTTCTTGCCGTCCAGCATGTCCTGGTAGCCCTCGTTGATCTGCTCCAGCTTGTACTGGCGGGTGACCATGTCGTCGAGGTTGAGCTTGCCGGCCTTGTACATCGACAACAGTAGGGGGATGTCATGGTGCGGGTTGCCGCCGCCGAAGATGGTGCCCTGCAGGTTCTTCTGCATCAGGGTGAGCATCGCCAGGTTCAGTGTGACCTGGGTGTCCAGCAGGCTGCCGATCGCTGTGGCCACACAGGTGCCGCCCTTGGCGGTGATGTTCATGTAGTTGTCGATGTCCCCGCCGTGCAGCTCGCCGACCGTGACGATCACCTTGTGGGCCATGAATCCCGCGGTGACCTCCATGATGCCCATCAGCGCGGTATCGAGATCCGGATAGACATGCGTGGCACCGAATTTCAGCGCTGCATCACGCTTCCACTCAACCGGCTCGACCACGAAGATGTGGCGTGCGCCCGCGATGACCGCGCCCTGCAGCGCCGACATGCCCACTCCACCGACGCCGACGATCGCCACGTCCTGCCCGGGCCGGATGTCGGCGGTGCGGGTCGCCGAGCCGTATCCGGTGGTGACCCCGCAGCCGACCAGGCACGCCACCTCGAACGGGATCGACGGGTCGATCTTCACGACCGAGCTCTTGTGCACCACCATGTATGGAGAGAAGGTTCCCAGCAGCGTCATGGGGAAGACGTCCTGGCCCTTGGCCTGAATCCGGAAAGTACCGTCCGAGACGGCGGCGCCGTTGAGTAGTCCCGCGCCGAGGTCGCAGAGGTTGCGCAGGCCGGCTTGACACGATGGACAGCGGCCGCATGACGGGATGAACGACAGCACCACATGGTCGCCCGGGGCGATGTCCTCGACGCCGGGTCCGACTTCGGTGACGATGCCGGCGCCCTCATGGCCACCCAGCACGGGAAAGCCGCCCATCGGGATGCTGCCGGTGACCAGGTGGAAGTCGGAGTGGCACATGCCCGACGCCTCCATCTGGATCTTCACTTCGTCCTTGACGGGGTCGCCGATCTCGATTTCCTCGATCGACCAAGGCTGGTTGAACTCCCAGATGAGAGCGCCCTTTGTCTTCATCGCGTCCCTGCTTTCGTCGACTGCTGCCTGCGACAGACTAAGTTATCTAGGTCACACGTCTGATGGCTGGTCTACCAGATCGGCACCGGCGCCTGGCCCAGTGGGTAGTAGCCGGGAAGCTTCTCGCCCGCCAGCGAACGCTCGATCCGCTTCTGCATGCCGGAGCTCAGATCGCCGGACTCGATGAGCGTGGCGAACATCTTGGACACGTGGCCGAAGTCGAAGAAGTCGCGCTGCCACTCGATCTTCAAAGCCCCTCCATCGACGGCGGTAAGCCGGAACCAGCTGCCGCCGATGCCGTAGATCTCGTCCTGGGTGCCGTCGGTCTTGTTGACGATCTGCTTCCAGAAGCCGACGATCTCGCCGAGTTTGTCGTCGACCAGCACCTTTTGGTACTCGTAGACCCAGTTGTCCAAGCCTTGCATCTCCAGACCCAATGCGACGTCACGGATCTCGTCGCGGCCGACGCACATGACGTCTTCCTTGGGGCCGATGTTCCAGCCGTAGGTGGCGTCCTCGGTGTAGAAGTCCGCCAATGGTTTCCAGTCACCCGCACGCTCGGCCTCGCGGTTGGCCTCCAGCCACCGTTCCACCCAGTCATCGAGATCCTTGCGTGCGAATGCGGGCATCGTTCACTCTTCCTCTTCTTTGATGGACAGTGCTTGGGTGGGACAGGCCCACACGGCTTGTTCGACCTCGGCCCGATCCTCTTCCGGCGGTTCGGCATTCAGAATTTCCACTTTGCCCCGTTTGGGCACCTTGAAGTGGTCGGGGGCCTCCAGCTCGCACATGGCATGGCCCTGGCACAGGTCCAGGTCGACTTCGACTCGATAACCCATAGAGCCTGTCTCCTAGGTGATTCGCTTGCGGTAGCGCACCTTGGCGGGCCGGGCCAGCTGCACCACCATCTTGGAGTGATCGTTGTGGTAGCTGTCGGACGGCTGCGCCATCTCGAACTCGTACTCGCGCAACAGAACCGAGAAGATCGCCTTGATCTGCATGGTGGCGAACGCGGCGCCGACGCAGCGGTGCCTGCCCGCGCCGAACGGGATCCACGTCCACCGGTTGATGACGTCGGCCTGTTCGGGCTTGTTGTAGCGGTCCGGCTTGAACGCGTCGGGCTCCGGGAAGTCTTCGGGGATCCGGTTGGAGATCGCGGGAGAGGCGGCGACGAAGTCACCGTCGTGGATCGGGAAGCCCTCCACCTCGAACTCACCCTTGGCGACCCGCATCAGGATGATCAGTGGCGGGTGCAGCCGCAGGGTCTCCTTGAGGACATTCTCGAGCTTCGGAATCTGCCGCAGCGCATGGAAACTCACCTCTTGGCCGTCGGCGTAGAGCTCCTCGAGTTCGGCGAGCACCTCGGCGTAGATGTCCGGGTGACGGATCAGCTCGATGAGCGTCCACGACGACGTGCCGGAGCTGGTGTGGTGGCCGGCGAACATCAGCGAGATGAACATCCCGGTGATCTCGTCGGCAGAGAAGCGGGGGGTTGCCATCCTCGTCCTTGATCGAGACCAGTACGTCGAGCATGTCGCGGTCGCTCTTGTCCTTGGGCGGGTTGGCAATGCGCCCGTCCATGATCTCTTGAACCAGTGCAACAAGTTTCACGCGTGCCTCGTCGCGTCGCTTGAAGCTCTCGATCGGAAGGTACGGGTCGACGTAGCACAGCGGGTCGGTGCCGCGTTCCAGTTCGTGGTAGTAATTCGCGAACCGCGCGTCCAGCTGGTTGCGGAACTTCTGCCCGATCAGGCAGGCCGTCGAGGTGTAGATGGTCAACTCGGAGAAGAAGTCGAGCAGTTCGATCTCGCCTTCGTCGCCCCAGTCGGCGATCATCTTCTTGACTTCGCCCTCGATGGTGGCCGCGTGGCCCTTCATCTGCTCGCCGCGCAGGGCCGAGTTGTGCAGCATCTCCTTGCGCCGCTCGGGGCTTGCGTCGAACACCACGCCCTTGCCGAAGATCGGCGTCATGAACGGGTACGCCTCGGCCTGGTCGAGATCCTCGTCGGCGGCACGGAAGAAGAACTCGTTGGCATTGGCGCCCGACAGGAAGATGACGTGCTTGTCGACCAGCTGAAACCATCCGACGTCGCCGCATTCGTCGCGGATGCGCTGCATCAACCCGATCGGATCGGTGCGGAATTCTTCGAGATGGCCGTGCTCTTCCTCGCCACCCGATACGCGCGGAACGATCGCAGTGGTTGTCATGACGGCATCCCCTCTTCCCCAAGCTTGAGCTGCTGGCGTTCTTTCGGGGCGCTCGCCAGCGGCGCTTCCGGCTGAAGTTCCATGTTCGCGATGTAGCCGCCCCGCGGCGTCTCGGCGACGAACGCGATCGCCCGTGCGAGATCCGATGCCCGCAGGAAGTAGTCGTGGCGGGCCTGTCCCCATTTGGCCCAGTCCTCGAGCGCGGGACCGATCAGTTCGGCGGGCAGGCTCCAGCCCATGTTGGTCTTCGTCGGTCCCGGGTGCACGATCGACGCCCGGACACCGGTGCCCTCGAGCTCCATCTGCAGGTTGGTCACCATAGCGACCAGCGCCGCCTTCGCAGCGCCGTAGGCTCCCATGTGCGGGCGCTGGCGCAGCGCCACGTCGGAGCCGACGAAGATGAGGTCGCCGCGCTGTCGCTCGATCATGCCGGGCAGCACCGCGGTGGCCAGCCGGTTGGCGCCGACCAAGTGGACCTGCAGCTGTGAGTCGAACTCGTCGGTCGTGATATCGGCAAGCTTGCCGAAGTAGGTGTCACCGGCGCCCGCCACCAGTATCTCGATCTCGCCGAGCGCCTCGACTGACTGCGAGACAAAGGATTTGACCGAGTTGGGATCCGTCACGTCGAGGTGGAAGCCGACAGCCTCGCCACCCTCGGCCTGGATCTTGCCGACGAGGTCTTCGAGCTTCTCCACGCGGCGCGCGCCGAGCGCTACCGGGAACCCACGCGCGGCAAGTTCGATGGCGGTGGCCTCTCCGATGCCCGATGACGCGCCCGCGACGATCGCAGGCCTGCGGTCCGGCAGTGGTTCGAAGCGCGGCATTACACGACCTCCACGGTCATGGGTAGGTGGGCGAATCCGCGGACGCTACTGGAATGGACCCGGACGGCGTTGGCCTCGTCGACCTCATAGCCGCGGATTCGCTTGAACAGTTCGGCCAGGGCCACCCGGGCCTCCATCCGGGCCAGGTGCGCGCCCAGGCAGAAGTGGGCACCGCTTCCGAAACTCATGAGCTTCGAGCCGATCTCACGGCCGATCACAAAAGCGTCGGGATCGTCGAACACCCGCTCGTCGCGGTGCGCCGAGCCGGGCAGCAGGAGCAGCACGTCACCCTCGGGAATCGTGGTGTCGTACAGGTTCAGCTCTCCCGAGACCACGCGCGCCAAGAGCTGACTGGATGTGTCGTAGCGCAACGTCTCCTCCACCCACAGCGGGATCCGCTCCAGATCGGAATAGATCGGGGTCAGCTGGTCGGGGTTCCGGTGGCCCCAAAACGCAGCATTGGCAAGCAGTTTGGTGGTGGTCTCGTTGCCCGCGATCACCATCAGGAACAAGAAGCCCAGCACTTCTTCGTCGGTCAGCCGGTCGTCATCGATCTCGGCCTCCAGCAGCGCCGTCGTGAGGTCGTCGGCCGGCCTCTTACGACGTTCGGCGATCATGTCCTGGTAGTAGACCATCAGGTTGATGGAGGCCTCGATCGCGGATTTCGGCACGTCATTGACGCCGTCCTCGCGATGCATGACGCCGTCGGCCATGGCCCGGATGCGATCGCGATCCTCCACGGGCACGCCCATCAGCTCGGAGATGACATCCATCGGAAGCTTGCCCGCGAACTCCGCGACGTAATCGACGGTTGAACCGGCTTCGGCCTTCGCCAGCATCACGTCGAGATGCTGCACGGCGAGCTCGGTGACCCGTGGCTCGAGCTCACGGATCCGGCGCGGCGTGAAGCCCTTCGACACCAGGGTGCGCAGGCGCAGGTGGTCCGGGTCGTCCATCGCCAGGAAGGACATCGTCTTGCTGGCGTGCGGTCCGCGGGAGATGGGATCGAGCGAGACGCCGTCGCGATTGGAAAGCGTTGTGCTGTTGCGGAATCCCTGCAGCACGTCGGCGTGCCGCGACAGCGCCCAGAAGCCGATCTCCTCGTTGCGGTACAGCGGGGCCTCGTCGCGGAGTCGCTTGTAGTAGGGGTATGGGTCCTCGTGAAAGTCGTAGTCGTACGGGTCGAGGATCACGTCGCTGGTTGGAACGGTCACCGAGAATCCTGTTCCTCTCCGAGGATGAGGCCGACCAGGTAGGTGAGTCGATCCGCGATCTCGCGGTAGCTGACGTAGCCACTGCCCGCGTGAACCAGCGCTCCGAAGTAGGTCATCTCGAGCGCCGACACGGTGCGCGGGTCGGCATCCGGGCCCATCGCCGAGCGGATGCGACGGTGGATCTCGGTGCCGATCCGGTCGCGGACGGCATTCACCGCGGGGTCGTTGCTGCTGAGCAATGCCGTCGTGCAGGCGGCCGCGACCTCGGGTTCGTCGGCGATCATCAGCGTCATGGCGCGCAGCGCCTTCTCCACCCGCGTCGCCGTGCCGTCGTTGACGTCGGTGAAGTAGGGCACCCGGCGCACCAGGTCCAGATAGACCTCGGCGATCAGATGGTTCTTCGACGAGAAGTAGGTGTAGGCCGTCGCGGGTGCGACCTTGGCGCGGGCGGCGACCGCGCGCACGGTCAGGTCGGCATATGACGACTCGCGCAACATCTCCACGCCTGCGGTCAAGACCTTGCGGAACGTCTCTTCCTGCCGACGGTTGCGCGGTGTTTCGCCGGATTGGTCTGTGAGGGCGACCACGGCATCACTGGACACATGTCCAAGTTATCGGACGAAGTCCACGGCTAGCAAGTACGTGTCGGAAAAATGCAGTATAGGCGGCATTTCTATTGCGAGATATGCGCGGCTGCGCGACCCAACCTTGCTTCACGCGCCGGTCTGGGGCTATCGTTCGAGTGAACGTAGTCGGACAGTTGTCCAGCAATAAACGGGAGTCGGTATGGGGATGCTGGCCGATCGCCAGAGTCAATTGCTCATCGACGGGAAACTCGTGGCCGGTAGCGCCGGCACGTTCCCGACGATCAACCCGGCCACCGAGGAGGTGCTGGGCGTCGCCGCCGATGCGAGCGCCGAAGATATGGGCCGCGCGATCGAGGCGGCCCGCCGCGCATTCGACGAAACCGACTGGTCCACCGACACCGAACTGCGGGTGCGCTGCATTCGGCAGTTGCAGGAGGTGTTGACCAAGCACGTCGAGGATCTGCGCGAGATCACGATCGCCGAAGTGGGCGCACCGGTGATGCTGACGTCGGCCGCGCAGCTGGAGGGCCCGATCGCCGACCTCAGTTTCTGCGCCGACACGGCCGAGTCCTACCAGTGGACCACCGACGCAGGCATCGCCTCGCCGATGGGCATCAAGACCCACCGGACGATCGCCAGGGAGGCGGTCGGCGTCGTCGGCGCGATCACCCCGTGGAACTTCCCCCATCAGATCAACCTCGCCAAGATCGGGCCCGCACTGGCCGCAGGCAACACCGTCGTGCTGAAGCCGGCTCCCGACACCCCGTGGTGTGCTGCCGCCGTCGGGCAGCTCATCGCCGAGCACACCGACATTCCGCCGGGCGTGGTCAACATCATCACCTCCAGCGATCACGGTGTCGGCGCGCTGTTGTCGAAAGACCCACGGGTGGACATGGTTTCGTTCACCGGCTCGACGGCGACGGGCCGCGCCGTGATGGCCGACGGCGCGGCGACACTCAAGAAGGTCTTCCTCGAACTCGGCGGCAAGTCGGCGTTCCTGGTCCTCGACGACGCGGATCTCGCCGGCGCCTGCTCCATGTCGGCGTTCACCGCGTCGATGCACGCCGGGCAGGGTTGTGCGATCACCACCCGGCTTGTGGTGCCGCGCGCCCGCTACGACGAGGCCGTCGAGGCGGCCGCGGCGACGATGTCGTCGCTGAAGCCGGGCGACCCGACGGACCCTGGCACCATCTGTGGGCCGCTGATCTCTGCGCGGCAGCGGGACCGGGTGCAGGGCTATCTGGATTCGGCGATCGACGAGGGCGGCGAGTTCGCCTGCGGCGGAGGACGTCCCGCGGACCGAGACACCGGCTTTTTCATCGAGCCGACCGTGATCGCGGGGCTCGACAACAACGCCAAGGTCGCGCGCGAGGAGATCTTCGGACCCGTGCTGACGGTGATCGCCCACGACGGCGACGACGACGCGGTGCGGATCGCCAACGACTCGCCGTACGGCTTGTCGGGCACCGTGTTCAGCGGCGATCCCGAGCGCGCTGCGGGTGTGGCCGCACGGCTGCGGGTCGGCACCGTCAACGTCAACGGCGGCGTCTGGTACTCGGCCGACATGCCGTTCGGCGGTTACAAGCAGTCCGGCATCGGCCGGGAGATGGGGCTCGCCGGTTTCGAGGAATACCTTGAAACCAAAGCCATTGCCACAGCAGCGAATTAAGGAGAACAGGTGGGCCTTTACGGAGATCAGTTCAAGGAGAAGGTGGCGATCGTCACCGGGGCCGGTGGCGGGATCGGCCAGGCCTACGCCGAGGCGCTGGCCCGCGAGGGCGCCGCCGTCGTGGTCGCCGACATCAACACCGAGGGTGCTCAGAAGGTCGCCGACGGCATCGCGGGTGAAGGCGGCACCGCGCTCGCGGTGAAGGTCGACGTGTCCGATCCCGAGTCCGCCAATGAGATGGCCGCCCAAACGCTGGCCGAATTCGGCGGCATCGACTACCTCGTCAACAACGCGGCGATCTTCGGCGGCATGAAACTGGACTTCCTGATCACCGTGGACTGGGACTACTACAAGAAGTTCATGAGCGTGAACATGGACGGCGCACTGGTGTGCACCCGCGCGGTCTACCGCAAGATGGCGAAGCGGGGCGGCGGCGCGATCGTCAACCAGTCGTCGACGGCGGCGTGGCTGTACTGCGAACTTCTACGGCCTGGCCAAGGTCGGCATCAACGGGCTGACCCAGCAGCTGGCCACCGAACTCGGCGGCCAGAACATTCGGGTCAACGCCATCGCACCCGGCCCGATCGACACCGAGGCCAACCGGACCACCTCGCCGAAGGAGATCGTCGACGACATCGTGAAGAGAATTCCGCTGTCGCGCATGGGTACCACCGACGATCTGGTCGGCATGTGCCTCTTCCTGCTGTCCGATCAGGCATCGTGGATAACGGGACAGATCTTCAATGTCGACGGCGGACAGATCATCAGATCATGAGTGAAGACGACGTGAAGCTCGGATACATCGGCCTCGGCAAACAGGGTGCGCCGATGGCCAAGCGGCTGGTCGATTGGCCCGGCGGGCTGATCGTATTCGACGTACGCCCGGAGGCGATGACGCCGCTGGCCGAGGCCGGAGCATCGCTCGCCGACAGCGTGGCCGACGTCGCGGGTGCCGATGTCATCAGCGTCACCGTGCTCAACGACGAGCAGGTGCGCGATGTCGTCGGGGAGCTTGCAGCCAATGCGAAGCCCGGCACGGTGATCGCGATTCATTCGACAATCAGCCCCAGCACGGCCGTCGAGCTTGCAGAAGAGTTGCAGCCGCAGGGCATTCACGTTGTCGACGCGCCCGTCAGCGGCAGTGGGAGGGCGGCGAACAAGGGTGAGCTCGCGACGATGGTCGGTGCCACCGATGAGGCATTCGATCTAATCAAGGAACCGTTTTCGAAGTGGGCATCGCTGATCATTCACGCTGGCGAACCGGGAGCGGGCACCCGGATGAAGCTGGCGCGCAACATGTTGCATTTCATCTCGTTTGCCGCCGCGTGTGAGGCGTCGAAACTCGCCGAGGCTGCGGGAGTCAACCTGCAGGACCTCGGCAAGGTCGTCCGGCACACAGACGCGATCACCGGTGGGGCTGGCTCGATCATGTTTCGCGACGACATGAAACCCCTTACCCCGGATAGCTTCCTGTACCAACCGTTCCTGCACGCGCGCGGGCTCGGGGAGAAGGATCTGAGCCTGGCCCTGGCACTCGGCGATGCGGTGGACGTCGATCTGCCGCTCGCCGAGGTGGCGCTCAAGAACCTGGCGGCGGGCCTGGGCGTGCCCCACACAAAGGAGTAATGCCATGGACGAACTGCGCAAGAAGGGCCTCGAGAAGATGAACGAGGTCTACGGCTGGGAAATGCCCGACATGCCAGGCGAATATTTCGCGCTGACCGTCGATCATCTCTTCGGCACCATCTGGAGCCGCCCGGGGTTGTCGATGCGCGACCGGCGGATGATGCTGATCGGCGTGCTGGCCGCCCAGGGCATGGAGGAACTGCTGGAGGTTCAGGGCAATGCGATCCTTCACAACGAGGAGATGACGCGGGAGGAACTGCGCGAGATCGCGATCTTCGTCACGCATTACGTCGGCTTCCCACTGGGCTCGAAGGTCGACGGTGCATTCAAACGCGTTGTCGCCAAGCGGAAGAAGGCCGAGGAGAAGGGCGCGGCCAGAGACCGCAAGGACAACGTCAACGACGCGGTCCAGATGCATGTCGGCAGGACCATTCATGACAAGTAGGTATGCCGGCCTGTCGCGTGAGCAGCTCGCCGTCCTGGTGCCGGAGCTGCTGCTGATCGGCCAGCTGGTCGACCGATCCGGAATGGGTTGGTGCATAAAACCTTTTGGCCATCCGGAGATGCTGCAGATCGCGATCGAAGAGTGGGCAGGCTGCAGTCCGGTCTACACCAAGCGTATGCAAAAGGCCTTGAAGTTCGAGGGTGACGACGTCATCACGATCTTCAAGGGCCTGCAATTGGACATCGGTGCACCGCCGCAGTTCATGGATTTCCGCTACACCGTGCACGACCGGTGGCACGGCGAGTTCCATCTCGACCACTGCGGAGCGCTGCTCGACCTCGAGCCGATGGGCGAGGACTACGTGCGCGGCATGTGTCACGACATCGAGGACCCCACGTTCGACGCCACTGCGGTGGCGACCAATCCGCACGCCCAGGTGCGGCCGATCCACCGCCCGCCGCGGGTCCCGGCCGACCAGCATCCGCATTGCAGGTGGACGGTGATCATCGACGAGTCCTACCCGCCCGTGAGCAGTATTCCCGCGGTGGACGTGCTGCGCCGAACCCGCGCCGCCAGAACGGAACTGGAGGCGATCGATGTCGACGATGAAGGGCAGTCGGACTATTCGGGTGAGCTGCTGTCGGATTTCGACTTCGCCGCCTTCTCACATTCGGCTCTGGTGCGCATCGCCGACGAGGTATGCCTGCAGATGCACCTGCTGAATTTGTCCTTTGTCATGGCCGTGGGCAAGCGTGCGGGCACCGACACCGAGCTCGCGGCGAAGATCTGCACCAAACAGCTGATCGGCATCGCGGGTATCGCCGCCGAACGCATTCATCGTGCGCTTGGTCTGCCGGGCGGCATCGAGGGCGCGATGCGCACGCTCGAACTGCACCCGATGTTCAACCCGGCGGCATACGTGACCGCTGAATTCGGACCGGACACCATTGAGGTGCGCAGATCACCTGCTCATGAGGACGAGGCCTGGGTCTGCGCTGGTGAGTCCTCGCGAGAAGCGCCCACTGCAGGCGGCTGTCGCCGCCGTGGACCCACACCTCGACGTTGAGGTGACAGGTACCGACACGGACTGGATGGCGCGTTTGATCGAGACCGACACGGCGGCAGAGGAATTCCGTGAGGTTTCGGTTGTCAGGTTCAGCGGCGGCTCGACGTTCGTGTTCGAGCCGAGGAAGTCGCTTCCACTGACGGTCGTATAGCCGCACCCACCCACCGTCGCATGTAGTCGCGGAGTTCCTCGCCGCGCCGGGGCGGCCGTCCCGGGTCGATTACGAACGACTGGATGATCCGCAGGAGATGCTCTGCGAGTTCGTCGAGATCGGTGTCGGTGAAGCCCGCGCCGGCCCAGTCGACGTCGAATCGGCGAACCATCGAGTGGGCGAAGTCGAGCGCGACGTCCGATGTCACCGACTCGGCATGGGGGGTCGGCCGTCCGGGCGCGATCAACAGGCCGAGGTGTTTGTCCTCCGGCAACCACTCGAGTGCGGTGGCGACGGCCTCCGCGACCGCGTCGGCGGGTTCGGTGATGCCCTGCAGGTGCGCGGCCAACCGGTCGAGGAAGCCGGTGGCCGCGTGTAGCGCCCCCGCCACGAGCAGGGCTTCGGTGCTGGGGAAGTACCGGTACACCGTCTGGCGGGTCACGCCGAGCGTGCGGGCCACGTCGGCGATGGAGAAGTCTGCGCCGCGGGCGTCGATCGCCTTACTCGCGGCGTCGAGTATCCGCGCGATGGCTTCGTCGTCGCTGGCGGGCGCGGAGCCGGACCAGCCGTGGGTGCGCACGGTGAAGAATGCTACTTGGCGGCTATCCCTGGTAGGAAACCGCGAGCCGCTTTACGCCGTTGAGCCAACCCGACCGAAGCCGTTGCGGCTCGGCCAGTTTCGAAATGTTCGGAATCTGGTCGGCGATCTCGTTGAAGATCAGCTTGATCTCCATGCGGGCCAGGTTGGCGCCGATGCAGTAGTGCGCGCCGTTGCCGCCGAAGGCGAGATGCGGGTTCGGGTCGCGCAGGATATCGAATTGGAAGGGGTACTCGAACACAGATTCGTCGTAGTTCGCGGAACTGTAGAACAGGCCGGCACGCTGTCCCTCGCGGATGGTCACCCCGCCGAGCTCGGTGTCGGCCAGCGCCGTGCGCTGGAAGCAGTGCACCGGAGTCGCCCAGCGCACGATCTCGTCGGCGGCGGTGTCGGGTCGCTCACGCTTGAACAGCTCCCACTGGTCCGGGTTCTCGAAGAACGCGTTCATGCCGTGCGTCATCGCGTTGCGGGTGGTCTCGTTGCCCGCCACCGCGAGCAGGATCACGAAGAACGCGAATTCGACGTCGTCCAGGGCTTCGCCGTCGATGTCGGCCTCGATCAGTCGGGTGACGATGTCGTCGGCCGGGCAGCGTCGGCGCTCCTCGGCCATGTTGTAGGCGTATCCCATCAGTTCGGCGTTCGCGGCCACATAGTCGGTTTCGAACTCGGGATCGTCGGTGTTCATGATCGCGTTCGTCCAGTGGAACAGCTTCTCCCGATCCGCCTCGGGCACGCCGATCAGGTCGGCGATCGCCAGCAGCGGCAGGCTCATCGCGATGTCGCCGACGAAGTCGCCGGTCTGCTTCTCCTTCGCGGCGGCGACGATCTCGCGTGCCGCGACCGCGAGCTTCTCCTCGAGCGAGGCCACCGCCCGCGGTGTGAACAACCGTGACACCAGCTTGCGCAACCGGGTGTGATCCGGTGCGTCGTGGTTGATCAGCAGTGCCTTGGTCAGCTCCAGCTGGTCGGGTTGGGTGCCGTCGGGCATGCGCATCACGACGCCCTTGCGATTCGTCGACCACAGGTCACCGTCGCGGGAGATGGCCTTGATGTCCTCGTGGCGGCTGATCACCCAGTAGCCGCCGTCGTTGAAGATCGACTCCGGCTGCTCGTTCCACCACACCGGCGCGGTCTTGCGCAGTTCGGCGAACTCGGCCACCGGTATGCCCTGTTCGAGCATGTCGGGGTTGGTGAAGTCAATCCCTGGGGGT
>CAVUPN010000027.1:0-30000 GCA_963743225.1 uncultured Actinomycetota bacterium
TCGACATTCTGACCGATCTCGTCCTGCACCAGGGCTTCACCGTCAACTGGGATTTCGACGTCGATTAGTTGGCTGCACGGTGTCGCACCGCAAGAAGTAACGTCGACCCTGTTATGGCACGCCTCGAAACACGAGTGGCACGGATCGCTGAGGAACTGCTGGCTGAACGGCGATCCGTCCGCCCCACCGATGTGCTCGTCGGTCTCGGCTGGCTCGCTCAGCCGAACGTCGACCGGTGGGAGCGGGGCCGTGTTCCGTTGCTCGATCGGTGCGTGAGCGTCGACTCCGTCAAAGTCATGGCAGCCCTTGCAGCGTTGCAGCACTGGGCTGAAGATCGCGGTCTCACGCCGTCAGAAGCCGACTACCAAGATCTGCAGTTCACCGCCGACGGTGACTCTGACGCCGAACGCGCCTACCGCACCCATTGGGGCTCAACCGACATGCCTGAACCGATAGTCGAGCGTCCACGTGGCCCCGCGCGGATCATCGTGTTCGATCCGCACAAGGCGTGGACGTGCGCGTCGTGCAGCAACAGCGGTGACCTCCTTTTCAAGGACAAAGCGGGTGCACTGTGTCTGGACTGCGCCGACCTCGGCCACCTCGAGTTTCTGCCTTCCGGCGATACCGCGCTCACTCGGCGCGCCACCAAGGCCAGCGGACTGTCCGCCGTCGTGGTGCGCTGGAGTAAACGGCGTAAACGCTATGAGCGGCAAGGGATCCTGGCGGAGCCAGCCGCGATCGAGCAGGCTGCGCAAGAGTGCCTCTCCGACGCCGACGTGCGCGCTCGCCGCAGGGAACGCGAGCAGAGTCGCCGGGCCGATCACGATGTGCACTTCCGCGGTGAGTTCGCGGCCGCCATCCGTGAGCAGTTCCCGGGCTGTCCGGTCGACCGCGCCGAGGCGATCGCACTTCATGCCGCTGCACGCGGCAGCGGCCGTGTGGGACGAAGCGCCGCCGGGCAGGCCCTGGATCGCGACGCCGTACGCCTCGCCGTCGTTGCCTCCGTCCGCCATGTCGAGACCGACTACGACGCCCTGCTCATGTCGGGTGTCGACCGCGAATCGGCTCGAGCACAAGTGCACCAACGTGTCGAGGACGTCGTCAACGCGTGGCGCGACGGTGTTGCGATGCTCGACGGATAGCCGTCACACGGGGTGCGACGGCTCGCGTTGTTCTAGTCGGTGAGGCGGTCGCCCCAACAGCAACATCGGCCACAACTCCGGCACGGGCTATCGTTTGCAAGCCGTCATAAATTGATGACGCTTCAGCGCCGGCACTAGTGAATCGGTCCTCCTCGAGCGCCAGGTCCGCTGACGGATCGCGAGCGGGAGATTGTGTTGTTGTTGGGCCAAGGTCTGAGCAATCGCGATGTGGCGGAGCGAGATAAAAGTCTGGGTCTCCGGCCGCGAACTTCGCGTGCCGGGGCCGCCCCGGAAGGCGTTCACCCCAACATCGGGAACCGCCGGTGGCGGGCCAGCTCCTCGAGCGCGCTCTGCATCACGCCGCGCACGTGGGCGTCGACCTCGTCGATGTCGGGATCCTCGCCGAACAATTCGACGACGTCGATCGGGTCGAGCACCTCGGTGACGATCTTCGACGGCAGCGGGAAATTAGCCGGAATCGTCGACGTCAGGCCGAAGGGCAGGCCGAAGCCCAACGGCAGGATTTCGGTACGTAACCGCTTGAGGCGCAATTGTTTTGCCAACCAGGTGCCTCGGGTGAGGAACAGCTGGGTTTCCTGGCCGCCGATCGACACGGTAGGCACGATCGGCACACCGGCTGCGATGGCGGCCCGCACGTATCCCTTGCGGCCGTGGAAGTCGATGACGTTCTGGGCGAATGTGGACCGGTACGCGTCATAGTCTCCGCCGGGGAACACCAACACCACCCCACCGGAGCGCAGTGCCTTCGCCGCGTTCTCCCGGCTGGCACCTATGACGCCGATCCGGCGCAATGTTCCCGCCAACGGGGTCTTGAACAGGCCGTAATGAGCGAGGGTGTAGAGCGGGCGGTCATACCCGAACGTCTCGTAAAAGGCCGGAGCCAGCACCAGCACATCCGGAGTCATCGCACCGCCGGAGTGGTTGCTGACCATCAGCGCGCCGCCGACAGTCGGAACCCGTTCGAGGCCTCGCACCTCTGCCCGGAACCATAGTTTGGCGACCGGTGTGAGCACCTTTCGGGCCGACTCGATGAAGCCCGGATCCCACTTGGTCAGTTCTGAGTCGTCAACATCCTCGTGGCCCATGGTTTCCCACCTCATTGTGTTCCGGCTCCCGGGGTGCCCGTGCTGACGCTGGTTCCCATTTGGGATTCTGCCGAGCACATTGGCGCCGGCGCCACGCTCACATGGCCTATTCGCTGTGGCAAGAGACCCTATTCATGGGGACCTGAGTCCCTTCGAGCGTGGACGAGCGCGCTACCGTCTTGTGATGGCCACATCCGAGAGCAGCGCCGGTCACGCACGCCGACTGGCCGGTCCCAGGGACGTGGCCACGCCCTTTTCGTTATCAAGAACACCGCTTTTCGTTATCAGGAAACACCGTGCAACCTCACGTGGGCGTCGGCGGCGTTACTGCACCATTTGTTCACGTGCCGTGTAATGGGGGGTATCGCGCACGCTGGATCGGTTGGGCACGGCTGGAATGGGAGGAACATGCGCCAGCCAACGGCCGCACTAGCGGTTGCAGTCATCTGCGGTTCGATCGTCGGGTGCGCCACCACCATAGGCAACGCCGAGTCGCCCACCACCACCCTGTCGATGATTCCGCGCCCTCTTGTTGAGCGCGAGCTGGCCGGGTTGCTGCTCAACCCCGAACAAGTGAACGTCGCTATGGGGACGGCCGGAATGTCGGTCACGAATCGCCAGACCTCGATGTCTGACAACAGCGCCACCATGGCGCCTCAGGAGTGCCTCGCCATCGACGGCGCGGCGGAGGCCCCGGTCTATGCCGACAGCGGCTACCGGGCCGAGCGCGATGAAAGTCTGAACAACGGCGATAACTTCACGCACTATCTCAAGCAAGCGGTGGTGTTGTTCCCCACCGCGGAAAAAGCCGTTGCCTTCTTCGACGCCGCCGCTGAGCGGTGGCCGGCGTGCGGCCAGTACACCCACACGCAGAGCGAGTCGCAGTGGTCCGTCGGACAGATCGCCAACGGTGACGGCACACTGAGCACCACCACGACTCAACAGAACGCCAGTGCCCCCGGCTGGAGCTGTGGACGCGCGCTGGCGCACAGAAAAAACGTGATTATCGACGTCAATACGTGCAGCGCCAACCCCGCTGATTCGGCGGTGAAGATTGCCGAACAGCTCGCTGCCAATGTAACTGCGCGGTGGTAAGCGCAGTACTGTCTGCTGCCGCGCCTAGTGAATCACCGCTTCCTCCTGAAGCGCCAGGTCCGCCTCCTCCAGGAGAACCGACTCTGCCTCCTGATAAATGCGCCACGTTTCCTCTGGGCTGTCGCCGACGGCGGTCATTCCGATGCGGCCGCATTCGGTAAGGCAGCTGATCATGTGGAACACCACTCCGGTTCGGCGTGATTGGTCGAAGTGCACGCCGTGTTGCACGACCACATCGAAGAGGTCTTCCACGGTCAGGACTTTGAGCCGGTCGTCTTCGAGATGGTCCGTTGCGACCAGATACTTGCTGACGCCTTCGGGGGTCACGAAGACGCCGCGCTCGCCGTCGTAATTGCCGCCGCACAAGAACTGCAGGGTCAGGAACGGATGGGTGGTTCCGCCCTTGCGAAGGTTGAGTTCGATCGCATATGGCGTCCAGGCGCCCGTTTCGTCCTGCACGACAACGAAATCCACTGCGAAGCGGCCTAATACGCCCCGCTCCGCGAGATGTCGCCCGACCACCATCGCGGGCTCGGCGATGCTCGCCGCATAGCCGGGGTCCGCCGGGAACACGCAACCCAAGTACTTCTGGCCGCTTGCACCCCCGAGCAGTTGGTCGTGCGTCGAAAGCAGCTCGACGGTGCCGTCCGGCAGAGCCCGCATCTGCACGCTCGGACTCTCCAGCGCGACGCCGGTGATCCGCTCCTCCACGATGCCGCCGTTCTTCTCGAACGCGGCCAGATAGGCGTCGACGGTCAGCTTCTCCGACTCTGGTTGCAGGCGCCGTATCCGTTCGGCGATCGCCGCCGCCTCGTCCGGCGCGCCCGGAGCCGGCAACCCGTCCACGTCCAACGACGCGTTGCCGGCGCCCGAGACCCCCTCGTTGAGCTTGACGATCGCCAACTTGAGTGACGGCCGCCGCTGCCGCATGCTCTGCACAGCAGCCACGATGTCGTCGACGGTGTGCAGATCCTCTGCCCCGACCGGATACTGCACTTCGCACTCCTCAAACATGCGGCGGCAACCGGTCTTGCTGCCAAGGTCAGCCAGGCGCGGGTCCGCCCCGTACATCGGAATACCAAGGGACAGCGCGACATCCCGCTCCAGCGGAGTGGTGTTGTACGGAATGAGATGACAGCGGTTCGGAATTCGGAATCAATGCCCGAATCTCCCGGAGCAGCCGTGGTCGCGCCAACAGCTTCGCGCTGAGTGACATCGGAGACGCGTCGCCGACCGGGACCAGCGTGAGTCGTGAGCGAGCGTGGCTGGGAATGACCCCGGAGAGCAGCCCGAGGTAGTACTCGATGATCGCCTCGGGGATCGGTTGTGAGGTTACGTAGATCATGCGCAGCCGCGGCTGGCGGAGCAGCAGCAGCAGGAACAAGGCGCGTTCCTCCATCGCCTGTGTGACGGTACCGGTGCCAGCGGCCGTGGTGCGCTCGATGCTGATCGAGGGGACCACGACAACCGATTCGTCCTCCAAATTCTTCTGTATCGAGTCCCACGCGTCGCCCATCGACAGTTGCAAGTCGTCGAAGGCCCGATAGCGGTCGTCTTCGCCCAGCTGACCCAGGGTTCGGTTTGGTGTTTGTAGTTGTGTCATGTGTTCACCTCGTTGATTTCGCAAATGTTGTGGACTCGTACCGTCCGGCTGAATCCCTTTGGTTGCACGTCGCCGACCTCTTCGGCGACGGCCGTGTGTTCGATGGCGGCGAGAATGCGGTCGGTGACCAGCACCTGCCAGGGCCCGGCGTCTGAGCACAGCCGCGCGGCCAGATTCGTGACGCTGCCGATCGCGGCGTAGTCGAAGCGTCCTTCGAAGCCGATCCGGCCGAGAGTCGCGAAGCCTTGAGCGATGCCCTGCCCAAGGGCGAGGTCGTAACCTTTGCGACGCCACCGGACGGCCAGTTCGTTCACCGCATCTCGGATCTTCAGCGCCATGCGTACGGCGCGCTCGGCGGCGTCGTCGTGGAGGATCGGATCGTTGAAGAACACCATGATCCCGTCGCCGGTGAACCGCTCCAGCGTGCCCTGATATTCGTGGACCAACGCACCCATCGCCCCGTGATACTCCGCGAGGACCCCCATCACCTCCTCGGGTTCACTCGTCTCGGCGAAGTGTGTGAAGTTTCTCAGGTCTGCGAAGAGCACGACGATCTCACGGCGATGGCTTTCGAGAAGGTGCTCGTCGCCGATGACCACATCGGCCAATTGTGGTGACAGGAAACGGCGTAGCCGGTTCGTACGCTCCAGCTCGGTCACCTGCTGGGCCACCCGAGACTCGAGTTCCGTGTTCCAGGCGGCCAACTCGTCTGCCTGCCGTCGGATCGTGTCGTGATAGCGCTTGATCCGCGCGAGGGACGCCACCCGCGCCAGCAGTTCGCTCTGATCGAAGGGCTTGGTGATGAAATCATCAGCGCCCGCCGTGAGGGCGTTCAGCCTCTGTTCGCTTCCGCTGGCCGTGATCATCACGACGGGAAGGAACGTCGTGGATTCATTGGACCGAATCCTGCGGCAGACTTCGTAGCCGTCCATCTCCGGCATCACGACGTCGGAGAGGACGATGTCGACGTCCTCGGTTTCGAGCAGTGCGAGGGCCTCAGCGCCCGAGGATGCGCTGATGACACGATGCCCGCGCGGGGTCAGTACCGCGTCGAGTAGACGAAGGTTGACCGATTGGTCGTCCACCGCCAGCACCGTCACTGGGTCATCCATCGACCGCTCCTTCCTTGGCGAGGGCGCCCACGCCTCGCAGCGCGTCGATCAGGTCGTCGCGACTGACCGGCTTGAGCAATTGGACGGCCGCACCGAGGGCCTGGCCTTGGAGCCGGTCGTCGACAACCGAGGCGATGACGACGGGAATCGCGGCGGTGTCATCAGCCGCCTTGAGCTCGGCCAGCACGTGCCAGCCGTCGAGCCGTGGCAGCTTGATTTCGAGCACGACAGCGGCAGGCAGCACCTTGCGAATCAGCTCGAGTGCGCTCACACCGTCGGTTGCACGGACCACCTGCACCGACGCGTGGTCGAGGTACGCCGACATGAGATCCAGCGAGGCCCGGTCGTCGTCGACGAGCACCACGACCGGGAACTCACCCTGCAGGTGCGCAGTCGTCGCATCCGTTGGCCGCGACACCGCGGGAATCGCGAACCCGAACGTACTTCCCACGCCTACAGTGCTTTCCAGCCACATGCGGCCCCCGAACAGCCCGACGATTCGTCGAGACAGGGTCAGTCCGAGTCCCGTGCCCTCTTCCTTGGCCGGACCGCGGCCGCCCTGCTGGAAGGAGTCGAAGATCCTCTCCTGATCCTCGGGGGGCACTCCGATACCGGTGTCGGTCACCGTGACCACGAGGTCGCTTCCTTCCCGGTAGGCGCGGACGGACACGCTACCGCCGTCCGGTGTGAACTTCACGGCATTGGACAACAAGTTCAGGACGACCTGCTTGAATCGCAGCTCGTCGGCTTCGATCTCTCCAACTTCGTCGGCGAAGTCGACCGAAATCTTGATGGCATGCGAAGCGGCGCGCTCACGGACCATTGCCAGCGTGTACTCCAGAGCGCTCCTGACGGAGAAGGTGCTCGGCTCGAGCACCATTTGGCCCGCTTCGACTTTCGAGAGGTCCAGGATCTCGTTCAACAGTTCCAACAGATGGCGGCCGGAGTTCCAGATGTCGCGGAGGTATTCCTCCTGACGCTCGTTGATTTCGCCAAACATACGCTCAAGCAACACTTCCGAGAAGCCGATCACTGCATTGAGGGGAGTTCGCAATTCGTGCGACATGCTAGCCAGGAATTCCGATTTGTGATTGCTCGCGATCGAGAGCTCTCGGCTCTGCGTCTCGAGCTCGCGGTACAGGCGTGCGTTGACGATGGCGACCGCCGATTGAGTGGCGAACGTTTCGAGCAGCTCGATCACGTCCGGCGGGAAACTACCGGTTCCTCGACGGCGGATCACCAGCACACCGATGACCTCGTCGCCGCCGATCATCGGGAGGGCGAGCACCGATCGCCACCCGTCCTGGAACACAGTGTCCAGAAACTCGTCACGCTCTGCCGAGGCGAGATCAGAAATCTCGAGCGGCTGATCGGCAAGCGCGGTCTGGCCGATCAGACTCGACTTCCGGTCAATGGTGATGTCCCGCAACCGCTCCCAAAGGCTGGGGCTGCTTCCGTACTTTCCTCGTACGTGGAACGAGTCGGTCGCCTCGTCGTACTCGAGGATGGATCCGCCGTCGGTGCTCAGGGTGATGTCGCCGAAGCCGAGGTTGGTCAGCCGCACGGCGTTGGTGACGATGCGCTCGAGGACCTCGTCGAGGTCGAGGCTTGAGCCGACCGCTTCGTCGACTTCGCGGAGAGCCTCGAGTTGCTCGACCTTGTCCGAAAGCTCCGCGCCTCGTGCCTCGAGATCGCGCATCAGGTCGACTTGGCGCAGCACGATCGCTCCCTGCACGGCGAACTCCTCGAGGAGCTGGCGCTCCCCTTCGTCGAAGGGCGCGACATCAGTTCGCCACATCGCCAGCACTCCGACGACCTCGTCTTGCAGGATCATGGGCGTGGACAGCAGGGTGCGAAAACCGGTGAGGCGTTGGAGGTCCAGGCGGCCGTAGTCTTCATCGGCGAGCACGTCGGGGATTTGGTGGGTGCGCATGTCCTCGGCCGCGCGGCCGACGGTCGACAGGCGATTTCGTGCAATCGGATGAGCCTCCAGGTATCTGCGGTAGTCCTCTGGGGTCTCGCCGGAGACCCGGGATAGGCGGAACACATCGCCGTCCCGAAGAAACAACTGAGCGGCCGCCGCCCCGCACAGTCGCGCCGCGTACTCGAGCACGGTATCGAGGACCGCCCCCGGGTTGGAGACATCGCGGCCGAGCGCGGCAAGTATCTCGCGGCTCGCCGCCAGCTGCTCGCGCGCGTCATGCAGTTCTCGGTCTTGGTCGGTCACGGTCGTCTCGTCTCCGACTTGGCCACCGTGATCGTGGTCCATGCACCGACATGAATGCGGTCGCCGTCGGCGAGTGCGGTTTCGATTCCGTTTCCCAGCAGGTCGTCGCTGTCGTTGACGCTGGTGCCGTTCGTCGATCCCAGGTCGGTGATCGTCAGACCCGAATCCCGGAACCGCAGAACGGCATGTTGCGTCGACACGCCGCGGTCGCCCGGATGGATACCGAGATCGATTCCGGGGTCGACACCTTGCTTGCGATTGGTCCGGCCGATCAATGTGGTCCCGTACAGAATGATTCGGCGATCCGGAAAGAATTCGGGGAACTCGACGGTGTCCGGGCCGCCGCGTGCGATGACGCGCTTGTAGTACTCCCGATCGGCGGTGACGGTGGCGGTCCATTCGACCGACACGGCAGCTTCGGTGGACTGCGGGGCGGCTGGGGCAGCCGCGGGCTCGGGCAGCGCCGAGTCGTGACCGCACGCCTCACAGAAGCGGCCGCTGATGGGTGCGTTGCACGCTGGACACACCGTCGCAGCCGTCACTGGCGAGCCGCACACGTCACAGTAGTCGGTGGCTTCGGTGTCGTGGCCTTCGGCGCAGGTCGGCATCAGGCCTCCTTCCGTACTCGCGAGGTTCGGGTCGATCGCGCATCGAGGGCCATCTCGTCGGCCGCGTCGACATCGCGTCGCAACCGCGCGGTGCCCGTGTGCTCGTCGACCTCGATGACTTGCCCGAGCAGTTTGGCCGTCGCGTCGTTGCCCGACTCGACAGCGAGTTCCATGGCGCGGCCCAGCTTTGCGGTCGCAGTGGCGACATCGCCGTCCTTGCGCGCGGCCAGCCCGTCCTGGACTGCTTGCGCAAGCTCCGCCTGGCCCGTGTAGTGCGCAACCCGGCGACTGATCCGCGCCGACAGCGCGGTATCGGCGGTCCATACCGCCTTCACCAGCCCCTCGCCGAGAACTTCGTCGCCGGTGACGACCGTCACGCGGGCGGCCAGCTTCTCGCGTCCGACCGCCGCCGGTTCCACCTCGACCTGTAGGTGGTAGTCGCGCTCCTCGTGGCCCCATGCACCGAGCGAATATTCGCCGCACTGATTGCCGGCGTCGACGCGTCGCGCAGTCAGGTCTTCCACGGTCGGCGCTACTTGCTTCACGAACGCGACGCGAGCACCCGCCGGAGTCCACAGGCGCAACGCCAGATCGGGAATCGACTTGTCCATCGAGGCGCGCATCATCGCCGCGAAGTCGTCGGCAAGATCTGCCGGGTCGGCGACGATGTCCACGCTGCCCAGGAGTGCGGACGAGATCGCCCGCAGTTCCTCGACGCGCCAGTCCGTGCCCACTCCCCGGCAGTCACAGGTGAATTCGCCTTCGCTGAGACCGATTTCCTCTCCGAGTTCTTCGGGGGTCTCGTGCTCATCCTTGCCGTCGGTGAGCAGGATCGCGTGTGCGAGCGCTCCCGGATGTTGTGCGGCTATCTGGCGGACGTGTGCGAGCCAGGTGCCGATGGCTGTCCCGCCGTTGGGTTGCAGGCTGTCGACGGCGCGCGAAGCCGCCGTCCTGGTTGCGTCACTCGCCTGCGTCGGCCGACCGTCTTCGGGGTAGACGGGCGCGGCTATCTCAGTACCGGCGATGATCGTGAAGTAGGTGCCGTCGGCCATTTCGCTGACCGCTGCCTTGGTGGCTCGCTTCGCTTCGTCGAACTTGCCCTGAGGCGACTTCATCGACGTGGAACAGTCGATGATGATCGCCTCGACCCGCTCCGGCGGTTTGTCCACCACCATCTGGCTTCCCACAGCGATGCTGACGATGGCATCGACAGTCCCGGCTCCTTCGGCGAGATAAGGATTGTGGTCGACGTCGACAGCAATGCCCGAGATACCTTGCTGCTCAGCCGTACTCATGAATACCTCCGATCGGGATCACCGCGACGGTGATGTTGTCCTGACCACCCGCGTGCAGTGCATAGTCGACGAGTACGCGGGCCGAGGCCGCCGCGTCGCTCCCGCTGCAGAGTCGCGCGATGTCGTCGGCTTCGGGTAGGTGATTCCACAACCCGTCGGTGCACATCACGAGAAGACCCCGCTCGGCGGTGATCGTGCGCACACTCGACTCCGACCATGGCGTCGGTTTGGCGTCGGCGCCGAGCCACCGGGTCAGGGTGTGCGCGCCGGCCAGCACGGCTTCGGAATCGGCGGGGACGCCGGCGGTGATCAGTTCCTGCGCAAGGGAATCGTCGACTGTCAGGCATTGCGCCGGCTCAGGGGGACCGGGAAGCCAGTACACCCTGCTGTCTCCGACGTTGCCGACGGTGATCTCCGCCGTCCCGCCCGAACTCGGAACAATGACCGCCGCGGCGTAAGTGCACGACGGTGCCATTGCCGGATCCAGGCTGCCGGGACCTGCAGACACCGCCGCCGTTGCGGCATCAGTCAGGCCGGCCAGCACCGCCGATCGCGGTTCGCGCGACGCGGCGAGCGCACGCAGCATCGCGTCGACACCCGCCATCGAGGCGCTCACCGCGGCGGCTTGCGCATCAGCAGAAGTGGAGACGCCGTCGCAGACAGCGACGGCCATCGCATGCGGCGGCTCCCCCGCCTCGCCGGCGACAATCCCCGCTGCGGCCGCGTCCTCGTTGCGGGGGTGCTCGAGACCGCGGTCGGTGATCAGCACGATCCCGTCGAGATCCACCTGATCGCGCGAGGGCTCGGCGCGCCGATTGCCGCACGCGGCGCAGTAGTCGTCGACGTATGTCTCGTTGCCGCAGTCGGCACACGGAGCTTCCAGTGAAGTTGTCGGCCCGGGAAGGGCCGCGCGGCGAATCGCGCGCAGAATGCTGCCGCAGCTCTCACAGAATCGCTCTGCGGGCACGACGGTCGCACCGCAGTGCATGCACTTCACCCCCTCGCAGCTCATAACCTAGTCCTAGGCCGGATCGCATTTGCCTTCTCCACCAGAGTGATGCGCTCCCACATGTCGGTTGTCTCGTGCGCGAGCGCGCGGTACGAGTGCTCCATTCCCATGCGGATACCCGTCTGGTCGAATTCCGCGCCGTAAAGCCGTGCAGCCTTCGGTGTATTACCCGCCTCGAGCCAATCCAGCGCGGCGCCGAGCACCTTCAGCCGGATAGTCGCCCGTTTGGTCGCCGACTCCAGTGTCAGCGTTGAGGCGCGCTTTCCCGCGTCGAGCAGCGTCGGTTCATCCAGGTTGTCGCAGGTTCTGCCGTCGAGCAGAATCTCGATAGCCGCGGTGCCGGCCGCGGTGTAATGCGCTGAGGCAGTGGTGATCTGGTCGAGCGTGGCGACGGCACCGGCGCGCTCACCTGTCCTGGCACGCAGCCGCGCCAGGCCGAACGCCGCGCTGTAGAAACTGTGGTTTGTCCGCCATACCGTCTCGTAGTAACGGGCGGCTTCGTCGTCTGCACCGCGCAGTTCGGCGGTGGCTGCGAGTGCCAGCTTGGGGTCGAGCTCACCGGGCAACATTGTCAGCACTGCATCGAAATCCGCTGCCGCCGTTGTGAAATCTCCCTCCAGGAGTGCGCATTGTCCGCTGTACCACGTCAGCCGCCAGTCCCCGGGAATGACTGACTCCAGTTCGCTGAGCCGTTGACGAGCCTCCTTGGCGGCGCCTAGCTCCAGCGACGCGCGGACCAGCCGCAGTGGGACCTCGATGGAGTTGCTGCGGTGGTTTTCGCCGCCGACGGCGTGCCGAAGCGCCTGCTCGAGTTGAGCGGGCGGCGTGCCGCTCGTCGTGGCCAGCAGCGCTGCGCCGGGATCGTTGGCGTCGACCCTGGGCACGCCGAGCGCTGCGATCACCGACTCCGTCGACAGCGGCACGTCCCAGCCCGCCGCGTAGATCGCGCGCTGTGGGCTGAATTGAGACGAGAGTCGCGGTTGCGGATGACCACTGTTGGCGGCCGCGATCTCATGCAGGACGCCGGTCAACTGGTCGGCCAGCTCGTCCATGGACGAGAACCGCAGTGCCGGATCGGTGTCGGTGGCGCGAAGGATGGCGCGGTACAACGATTCATGCTTGGCGAACACCGGCACTTCGTCGGGTCCCGGTAGCTGCTCGACGAACCGTCCGCTCTCCTGGGGGACGTCCATGACGAGAACCGCGAGGGTTCGCCCGACGGTGTAGACGTCGCTGGCGACGGTGGGTCCGGTCCACGCGATCTCGGGCGCCTGGTAGCCGCGGGTCCCGTAGATCACCGCTTCGTCGTCGTCCATGGCAACGGTGGCACCCAGATCGATGAGCTTGAGCTGCTCGTCGCTCTGCATCACGTTGTCGGGCTTGAAGTCGCAGTAGGCCAGTCCCTCCTTGTGCAGATAGCCGAGTGCCGGCGCGATCTCGACGATGTAGGCGACAGCTTGGTCGGGCGGCAGGGGCCCGTTGTGCGCCTGACGAATCTGCTTGAGCGACGTTCCGCCGACGTACTCCATGACGATGTAGCCGACCTTCGTGCCCTCCGAATCCTTGTGCTCGACGAAGTTGTGGATCCGGACGATGCTCGGGTGTTCCACCTCGGCGAGGGCGAGTGCTTCGGCTGCAGCGGTGGCCATGGCGTCGGCGTCGCCCGAGTGGACCAGACCCTTGAGCACGACCCAGCGGTTGTGGACGTTGCGGTCGATCGCCAGGTAGATCCAGCCGAGGCCGCCGTGGGCGATACAGCCGCGCACCTCGTACTGCCCGCCGACCAGATCGCCGCGAGATAGCTTGGGAACGAACGAGTACCGGGTCCCGCACGAAGTACAGAACCCCTCCGGGCGACCAGGTTTTCCGTCCCGTGCCCGCCCGACGGGTTGGTTGCATTCGGAGTTGCCGCAGAACCGTTGACTCTCCGGAACCTGCGGGTCGATCAGGATCGCCTTGGCCGGATTACCTCTGGGCACCGGCGGTATCTCGACGACGCCCGCGCCCAGGCGCCCGCGAGCACTGGCGGATTTGGATGATCCGGTGCGAGCCGTTCCGCGGGAACGCGGGGTCGACGCCATGGGTGCCGTCGAGGTCGCCACACCCTTCGGCGGATCGGTGGCCGGCGCTGTACCGCAGATGTCGCAGTAGCCGTCGATGACGATTCCGCCGCAGCCGGATTCGAGGCACGTCATCGTGTCTTCTCCCGCTTCTCGGCCACCATCTGCTGGTAGTCGGTGACGGCTTGCGTCACGGCACGCAGGTCGCATGGCTGCCGCGACAGCAGCCCGGTGGCAATCCGGCGTGATGAGAGCAGATCGGGATCCTCCGCCAACCCGAGCCGTGCCGCCTTCGCCTCGTAGGCCTTCAGCCGTCCCTTTAGTTCGGTGCGGCGGTCGAGCAGACCCTGCGCCAACTCTTCGTCGCGCTGGACGTGTTGCAGCGCCGACTCGATGCGTCGCTGGAGCTCCACCAGCGCGACCGGATCAGGCGCGGTCATCGACTCGAGTTCTGCGCGAAGCCCCTGCTCGTCGTCGGCGGACGCCGGTAGCTTGCCCGCCAGCACGGTCTGCTCGACACGCGTCCGGGCTTGCGCGGCTTGCTGTCCTGCGTCACGCAAGGTGTCCAGACGCATGGCAGCGGCGGCGACCGCCTCGGGCCAATTGGCTTGCATGGCGGCCAACTCGGCGATTTCGGCAGACTTCCGGTCGACATCGTCGGCGGTCAGGGACAGTGGATCGGTTGCCGAGACCGCCAGCAGATCGGTGATCTCCTTCGGCACGGCGGCGCCGGCAGCGTCCAGCTTCTTCAGCGACGGCGCAACAGCTTTCGCTACAAGCGTGTTGATTTCGTCGACAGCATCGAGGAATTCCTTCACCTCCGGGTAGGCGGCATTGAGCCGCTCGATGCCGTCGGCGACTTCGTCGGAGTCGCTGTGCCCCTTCAGCTCGGCTAGGTCGTCCCACATTTGTCCGAGCGCAGGTTCGATCAGAGCCCACCGCTGAGCGGTCACGCCCGACGGCGAATAGCGGCGCAGATGTTCTCTGCCTGGATGGCTCTCCAGCTCCACCAGTTTGGTCGCTACGTCGGCGATGGTCAGCAGTTTCATGGTCAGTCCCGATACCTCGCCGGAGGCGGACCAGGCGATGGCCCGAGGCTGCGCAGCCAAGAGTCGTAGAGGCGTTCCCAGGTTCCATCGCCGCGCATTTCCGCAAGGGCGCCGTTGACGAATCGAACCAGGTCGTCGTTGCCCTGCTTCACCCCCACGCCGTAGGGCTCGATGCCGAGGCTATCGCCGACCACATCGACGTCAGGGTCCTGGCGGGCAAGCCCTTTCAGCACGACGTCGTCGGTGCTGATCGCGTCGGCCTGTCCCTGCTGCATCATCAGGAGGCAGTCGGTCCAACTGGTCACGCCGATCACGGTCGGCCTCGGATTCAGCTCGAACACCCGCTTCAGCGACGTCGTACCCGACACCGAGCACACCCGCTTGCCGGAAAGGTCTGCGGCAGAGGTGATTCCCGAGCCCTTCCGCGCAAGGATGCGCTGATTGGCGTAGAAGTACGTGGTGGAGAAGTCGATCTTCTGTTTGCGCTCACAGGTGATCGAGAAGGTCCGGACCACCAGGTCGACCTGCCCGGACTGAAGCGCCGATTCCCGCTGGCCGGCTTCGACCACCTGCAGCTCGATGCGATCGGGATCGCCGAAGATTCGGCGTGCGATCTCGCGGGCGAGGTCGATGTCGAAGCCTTCCAGCTGACCGGACGAGGGATCACGGTAGCCGAACATGAAGGTGTTCTGGTCAACGCCGACGATGAGCCGTCCCCGCTGTTCGATGGCCGCCATCGTCGACCCCGGCGGCATGGCACCCGGCGACGGCTGCGAGGTGGGCCTGAGGCTCGCTTCGCGGTCGCCGCAGTCTGTGCTCCCCGCCTCCGGTGCGGTCGTGATCTGCTGCGCCCCTGCGGGTCTCACCGGTGCCGGTGCGACGGACACGGACGGCGGAGGCGTCGACGACGCATCACACCCGGCCATGGCCAGGACGAGCCCGAGCAGCACCGCGACGACGCGCGTACTCATAGGAACTCCTTGAGCCGCGGCCACAAACCGACGACTGCGGCCACGGCGGCCACCGCCGTCAACACGAGCGCACCCGTCGGCAACCACACGAGGTAGTCGCCGGCGTTCGACACGTGATCGCGCATGGTGGCTCGAGCCTGTTCGATCGCGTCGCGCAGGCTCGACTCGACGACGGCGAACTGCGCGCCCGATGCGCCGGGGTCGGTTCCGAGCGCCTGGTCGACTGCGGCCTGGTAGTCGCCGGAGCGGTAGGCATCCACCTGCCTGCCGTGACTGGCGACCCACTTCGCAACGGCCTCGGCTGCGGGCGGGGAGGCTGTGCCGATGCGAGCGACCAGTTCGTCGACATGGCCGTAGAACAACTTCTCGCTGGCGGTGATGTCCCCGCGTGTGATCAGTTGCAGGGTTTCGTCGGTGCGAGCCTGTTGGGCGAGGATCCGGGCCTCCGCGAGTTGGCCGAATCTCTCGGTGCCTGCGGTTCGGCCGCGCTCGATATCGCCTGCCGCCAAGCGGACGGCGCCGACGATCCACACCATCAGCAGTGCCACGATCATCGCCGAGGCGACCAGGCCGAGGTTGAACCGTCGATTCGTGCGCTTCAACATGATTGCCGAGCCGACGGCGATCGCCGCCAAGGCGACAGAAAGCAGCACGAGACCGGCCATCGGAAGCGCGCCGATGCGCCGCTGCGCCTGGTCGACCCGTGCAAGGTCGGCGGCGTAGACCTTCTCCGCGCCGGGAAGCAGCTTGGTCTGCATCGACGACGACGCCTCACGGAGGTAGGCAGACCCGATCGGGAAGCCCTGCGCGTTGTTGGCTCGCGCGGCCTCGACCAAACCGGTGTAGGTGGCCAATTGCGCCGACACCTCGGCCAGCGCCTTGCGGGTTTCGGCATCGGGCGCCCCGGCGGTCGCGTCGGCCAGCGCGGATGCCGCTGATGCCAGAGCCTGTTGGTATCGCGCCCGCATCAAGGGTGTCTGGTCACCGCCGGAGAGGAAGGCCGTCGCCGCCGCGGCGTCGGCCGCCGACGAGGCGGCATACAGGTTCTGCGCCGCATAGGCGAACGGCTCCGAGTGCTCGAGGACTGCCTTCTGCTCGGCGATGCGCCCGTTAACCGCGGCGGCACACACGACGCCGGCGGCGATGCAGAGTGCGGCCAACGGCGACCGCGATCACGACGACCAGGCCGGGTGTCGTTCGGGCAAAACGCCGCGCCCACGCGCCGGATGCGTGTCTGTCCAGCGTGAGAGGAGAGCCCACCGCGATCACCACACGCCCACCCTTTTCGCCCGCGCAAATTGGAGAGATTGGAGAGCAAGCCCATGATTGCTCATTTCGGTCTCCCGTTCGGCGCTACGGCTGCAATTGATGCAGGTCACTTGATATTCACCCGACGCAGGGCGGGCGGGGAGAGTAGAGCGCTACTTGGATTTCGCCCGTTTTCGGCGGCTTCGACTACTTAGACTGCGCGGCTTCACCTGCTCTTTTACGCTGGGCGCATGCGGTTGACGTGGCCGTTGGTCGGGCGCGAGAAGGAGATGCGGCTCATCGAGGCCGCGCTTACCGATCCCGGCTGCGTCCGGCATCGTGATCAGCGGCTCGGCGGGGGTGGGAAAAAGCCGGATCGCGCGCGAAGCCCTCGATGTCGCCGCGTCGCGGGGTTGTGAAGTCCGCTGGGTGGTCGGCACGTCCTGCGGGCGGGGACTACCCCTTGGCGCGCTGGCGTCGTGGGCGGGCCTGGTCGGCAGCGACAGCCTGCAGCTGGTGTGCAACGTGATCGAATCGCTGACGGCCGCTTCGTCGGACAGGCCGGTGGTGGTGGGTGTCGATGACCCGCATCTCCTCGACGACCTGTCGATCTTCGTTCTGGATCAGATTGTTCAGCGAGGCGTCGGGAAGGTTGTGCTCACCCTTCGAGACGACGAGCCGATTCCCGTTGGGATACCGGAACTTTGGAAACTCGGCCAGTTCGATCGAGTCGAGCTGGAACCGCTGACTTCGGGTGAGACCTCGACGCTGCTGACGGCCGCGTTGGACGGCTCGATGGATGCGCAGACGACCGACGGTCTGTGGAAGCTCACGCGTGGCAACATCCTTTATCTGCGGCACATCGTCGAGCAGGCGGTGGCTGACGGCCGGCTGGTGAACCGTAATGGTTACTGGCAGTGGGTCGGAGACCCGGACGTACCGCACGGCCTCGTCGAGATGATCGAATCGCGCATCGGCGACTTGCCCGTCGCGGTGGCCGACGTCGTGGATGCGCTCGCAGTCGGGGAGCCGATCGAGCTGGCGGCACTGCGGCGAATCACCGATCCGGATGGCATTGAGGAAGCCGATATCCGGGGCCTGATCAGGCTGGATGATGTTGACGACCGCATCGAAGTCTGGCTGGCGCACCCGCTGTACAGCGAGGTGCGAAGGAAGCGCGCGGCGCCGACGAGGCTGCGCCGGTTGCGAGGGCTGCTGGCGGCGGAACTCGCCGCCGCCGACGATGCAGAGGACGTACGGGTTCTGGTCCGGCGCGGGTCGTTGAGCCTCGACTCGGACATGGCGCCGGACGCCGACCTGCTAATCAGGGCATCGCAGGGGGCCATTTGCCTGGCGGACCTCGCCCTCGCTGATCGGCTGGCGAAGGCGGCAGCGCGAGCGGGTGGCGGTCCAGAGGCGACTTTCCTTCGTGCGCACGCGCTGTCGTGGCTGGGGCGGGGACGAGAAGCCGAGGAGCTGCTGGGCGAGGTTCCGGTCGCCGAGTTGAGCGACGAGGAGCGCGCCCGGTTCACGTATCTGCGGGCGAGCAACATGCTGTGGGCGTTGGCCGACCCGGTGCGGGCGGAGGAGATCATTTCCGAGGGTGCCGTCGCCGTCGCGGCCGGGCCGGCTCAAAGGAGTATCGACGCCGTCCGCGGGGTGTACTGGTTCGCGGTGGACCGGACGTCTGAGGCGGCGCAGATTCTGGGAGGCCTTGAGCTGGACGAGCTGCCGCCGATCGTCGGCGCCGAGACAGCGTGGGCGCTGGCGACGATTCACGCGGACGCGGGGCGGACGGCTGAGGCCGTTGCCGTAGCGGAGGCGGGATATGCGATCGCGATCCGCTGTTCGGATGCGCCGCACATGAGGTTCAACATCGCCGATGCGCATGTCGGCGCGCTGCTGTTGGCGGGCCGTATCGGCGAGGCGCTCGAGGTGGCGGAGTGGGCAAGAGGTCAGGCGGCGGACCTGCCGGGGACGGCGCACTTGCTGGGACCGGCGATCGTGGGTCGGGCGGCGTTGGGCGCGGGTCGGCTGGGTGAAGCGTGCGCGTTGCTTGAACAGGCGGCGGGAGCGTTGGCCGCGACGGGACATGCGATGGGCTGGGGGTATCGGTACGGCGTGCCGCGGGCGACTGCGCTCGCGATGCGTGGCCGCGTTAGTGAGGCGGCGGCGGTGCTAGACGAGCTCGATGGGTTGGGGCGTCCGTTTCGGTCGCTGGACGACGAGACGAGCGTGGCGCGGGCGTGGGTGGCTGCCGGGCAGGGTGCAGTCAGCGAGGCGATCGGCATGCTGCGATCGGCGGCCGAGAGGGCGGCGGAAGACGAGCGATTCGCGGCGGAGGTGGTGTGCCTGCAGACGGCGGTGCAGTTCGGCGACCGGTCGTGCGAGGCGAGGCTAGGGGAACTCGAGGAGATCGCCGAAGGGCCGCGAGTCGGCTTGGTGGCGCGTTTCGCGACAGCGGTGCAGCATAGTGACGCCGGCGAATTGAGTGCCGTGTCAGAGGTTTTCGAGGAGATGGACGATTGCGTCACGGCCGTCGATGCGGCAGCGCAGGCGGCACTGGCGTACCGACGGCAAGACCTGCGAGGCTCGGCTTTGGGATGTGCGGCGAGGGCGGAAGCGCTGGCGGGACAATGCGGCGCTGATACGCCGACGCTGCGGCAGGCGCGAGAGCCACTGCCGCTGACGGATCGAGAGCGCGAAATTGTGTCGTTGCTCGGTCAGGGCCTGTCGAACCGCGACGTGGCGGAGCGACTGACGCTGTCGACACGCACCGTCGAAGGCCACATCTACAAAGCGATGAGCAAGACCGGCACCACCAGCCGCGAAGAACTCGCCGCGCTGTTGCCTCAGCACAGGCCGTCAAACCACGAGTAGCGCCACAATCAGGCGTTCAGCGCACCGCCCTTGCCCCACTCGTTCCACGGCACGCTCCAGTCGCCGCCCTCGTGTAGTTGCGCCAGAGGACCGCCGGTTTTGCGGACCTCGACGACGTTGCCTGAATCGGTGGTGGCCGCCGCCGACACGTCCTGCGACGAGGACTGCAATCGCGCTGCAGCGCGGCTGCAACGTCGCGGTCCGATCCTGAACGTGGTCACCACAAACGGGAGAAAGACCATGACAACGGGGACTCAACGTCGAATCCGCCACAAGATCGTCGAGTGGCTGCGGCGATATGCGCCCAATGAGATCGCCGGATGGGTGGGCCAGGTGGGTGCCGCCGCGGCCACCTATGCGCTGACGGGCTCGTATGCCGCCGCCGTGATCGCGGCCACCATCGGCGCATCGGCAGGCTATTACGCGACCGCGTACTTCAACGGGGTGCGCTGGTCGTACCGCGCGCAGGCCGGCCGAAGCTGGCCGACGCGGGTGCTCGTCGCCAACGGTCTTGCCGTCCGCAGCATCGCCGTCGAGTTCGGGCCGGCCGAGGCGATCGACAGCATCACCATCAGACCAATCGCGCTCTACCTTGGCCCGTTGGTCGTGGGGAACACGGCGGTCGGCTTTGTCCTGGGCAGCATCGTCGCCGACATCGCCTTCTACGCGATGACCATCTTCAGCTACGAGCGCTTCACCAAACTGCTAGTGCGACCTCAACCCGCAAGCGTGCCTGCATGACGAACAACCATTGGAAGGGAAATGTCATGTCATCCATCAGTCCACTCATGGCCCGGATTTTCGACGATCCACACGCCAGCCATCGCAGGCGTGAAAACCACTCGAAACGAAGCCGTTTGGAATCAAGGGGACGGGTGTCTCGGTCCAAGCGAAGCTGATCCGGAGCCGATACCGCTAGACATCGGCCGCAACAGCATCCGGTCCTATGGGGCGCGCAGCTTCGCCCAATAGACCCCGGATCGCGGTGACTGCGGCGCGGCCCGACGCGGCCAAGTCACGGGCGCTGCCGACGGCGCGGTGGTGTGCGAACTCCGCGGCACCCAGCTTGGCCCGCAGCGTTTCCTCGGCCGCCGAAAGCCGGTCGCGCTCGCGGCCGTAGGTCGGGGTCTGCTCCGGCCGGGTCACGGCGCCAAGGGCCTGCACCGCCACGACGTACTCCCCGAGCTCGGTCAGGGTTGGCACCAGATTGCGCATCGCGGTCAGCAGATATGACCACGATCCGGCATCCAGAAATCGCTCGATGACGTCGGCGTACAGCGGCAGCACATCGGGGGCCGGCGCGCGCCGCTGTCTCAACAGCACCATCGGCCACAACTTCGGCGCGCCAGTCGATTGCATGGCGTCGAGAACTCGCCGCGCTGCCGAGACCGACGTGATCAGGCAGGCAGCCGGTCCAGGTGCGGCGACGGTGATTCGGTCGACGGGCTCAGACGTGTGCTGGCCTCTGCAATGCTGGGGCTGCAGACCCGCGAGGAGGTACACGTGTCCGATTCCGCTTCGGTATGGCCCGAACTTCCGGTGGCGCAGTGGGTCGATACCCGCGACACCCTTCACCTGATGACGCAGGTCGTCGGGAAGGTGCGACTGGCGAACACACCGCTGATGAGCCACTGGTGGAACGTTGTGCTGTACGTGTCGGCACGCGGTCTGACTACGGGCCTGATCCCCCACGGCGACACAGGCTTCTCGATCGACTTCGACTTCATCGACCACCAACTGATCGTCACCACCACCGGCGGGGACAGGCGCGCGCTGCCGTTGCGGCCCAGGGCGATCGCCGATTTCTACAGCAATGTCATGGGCATGCTCGACGAACTCGGATTGTCCACCGAGATCTGGACCATGCCGGTGGAGATTCCCGAGTCGATTCCGTTCGACACCGATCGAGAACACATCGCCTATGACGGCGATCAAGCGCACCGGTTCTGGCTGGCGCTGGTGCATATGAATCGCGTCTTCGAGATATTTCGGTCGCGCTTCATCGGTAAGGTGAGTCCGGTCCACTTCTTCTGGGGCGCAATCGATCTGGCGGTGACACGGTTCTCCGGCCGAACCGCACCCAAACATCCCGGCGGCGCGCCGCACTGCGGCCCACACGTGATGTGGGAGGCCTACTCCCACGAAGTGAGCAGCGCGGGATACTGGCCCGGCCCGGACGGCGAGGGTGTGTTCTATTCCTACGCCTATCCCGAACCTGCCGGGTATCGGGATGCGTCCGTGTCACCGGCACAGGCAGCGTTCGACGAAGGTCTCGGCGAATTCACGCTGCCGTACACCGCGGTGCGAGAGGCTGACGACCCCGACGCCGTGTTGCTGGAGTTCCTGCAGAGCACCTACGAGGTCGCCGCCGATAAGGGCGGCTGGGACCGCGAGGCGCTGGAACGCCGATGATTCGCCCTCCGCGATAGCTGCGAGGCCGCGCGCGGCCGCCGGGCCGGCGGAGCAATCCGCGGGTCCCTTGGCCGTCGAATCCCAGTTCGATCTAGGCGAAATAGTCAGGAATACGCACGACGGCTTCGAAGCGTGGGACCTGCCCCTCGATGACGCCATAAGCCAGATCGCGCATGCACACGTGACCAACTTCGACGACCGCTGGCGCTGGACTGCGTACGCACGGCTCCAGCTCACCGAAAACGGGAAGGCTCTGGCGCTGCAGCTGTATCACGCTGACAATTCCTAGCAACAGGATCGAGAAGACGGGCGCTCGGCGTCGGTCTTCTGTGTGAAGCCGCTGCTTTCAAACGACGCACAGGCGGCATTGAGCGTCACCGGGTGTCAGCGCGCGGGAAAGACGTGGCGGCGCAGTGCACTGGCGACCTCGATGTCCACCAGATGCGAAACACGTAGCAACTGGTCGGAGCCGGGACCGATCACCGCCGACGTGGCTTGATCTAGACACGTCCGCGCGAGGTCGCGCTCAGCCTCGGCCGACGGCGAGTTCGACGGGTGAAGGGTCAGACCTCACGGGCCCAACGATCCGATGAAATGCCTTCCGCTCGAACACGTGCCGATACTCGTCGGACCCGGCCGGCGACTCAGTTGTTTGTTGGTGGTGGTTGGGGTTGGAAGGGTTCGTACCACCACCAGTCTGCGCGCTCACCAATGGGTCCTCGATAGGGCGCCACGGCCGGCGGGGGTTTCGTCGGTGGACGGGCGAGCGATCCCGCGCTGAGTTGTCTTCCCGCGCTGTCGGTGACGGTCAGGTTGTGCGCGGGTCCGATGATGGTGATGACTCCCCGATGGTGCAGCCGATGGTGGTACGGACACACCAGGACGAGGTTGTCCAACTCGGTGGGGCCGCCGTCTTCCCAATGGCGGATGTGATGGGCGTGCAGACCACGAGTGGCTCCGCAACCAGGCACCGCACACGTGGGATGGCGATGCTCGAGTGCACGACGAAGTCGGCGGTTGATCACCCGCGTCGCCCGCCCGGTTCCGATGACCTGCCCGTCGCGTTCGAACCACACCTCGCACGTGGCGTCACACAGCAGGTAACGACGCTCGGACTCGGTGAGCAGCGGACCCAGGTGTAAGGACGCCGCGCGTTGGTTGACATCCAGATGCACCACCACCGTGGTGTGCTGCCCATGTGGGCGGCGGACGGCGTCGGCGTCCCAACCCGCCTCGACCAACCGCATGAACGCCTCGCCAGCGCGGGGTAGCGGCGGCCGATTCGGTGAGCGTCGGTCGTCGTCGTGATCGCGCTTCCACTCGGCGATCAATGCGTCCTGGTGTGATTGCAGCGCCGCATCGAATTTTGCCGCGTCGACCTTGGGCAGTGTGATCCGCCAGCAGGTGGATTGCCCGTCAGTGGTTTTGGTGATCGACCGCTGTCGTTCGGGTTGCGGATCCGGTTCCGGACGCGGTTCGAGTTTGATCGCGGTGCGCAGCTGGCTGACCGTGGCGACCTCGGCCAGCGCCGCATAATGCTCGTCGGAACCGTCCGCTGCCCGCTCGGCGATCACGCCGATCTGATCCAGCGACAGGCGGCCGTCCCGCAAGCCCTGGACGCAGCGGGGGAACTCCACCGCCCGGCGCGCGACAGCAGCGATGGTGTGCGCGTTTGTCGGAGACGAACCGGTCTTCCATGCCAGCAACGCCGCCACCGACCGCGCCCCCGTAGCACCGCACAGCTCGTCGCGCTCCATCTCGGCCGCGATCTCCACGATGCGCCCGTCAATCGCGTTGCGCTGACCGGCCAACTCTGACAACTCCTCGAACAGCACCGCGAGGCGCTCATCAGAGCGCACCGCAACGGCGCCAGAGCAAGCGGTCGAGGTCATGGCCCCATCATTGCAGCGGGGTCCGACATTTCATGGTGCTCAGACAGCGTCATCGAGCCACCAGTAGTCGGCTTCCCTCAACGCCTCTCGCCTGAAGCTCGATCGCAGCTCATCGATCGCAGCGAGTGTTCGCGACGTCAGCTCCTCTCGTATCCCGCTCTGCGCGTGAGCGTATGGGACAAACGCGCGCAGCAGATCGGGAGTGTCTAGCACCACCTCCAACGGAATGTTGCCGTCGATGAAGGGCGTGCCGCCGATTGCGTTTTCGACGCGCGCCGCGCTCCACCGCAACGGGTCACCCGTACCAGTCTCGAAGAGCTCCAGCAGCAGCTCCCGATGGCCGGGGTCGGCGAACGGCGCTGCGGAACCGGTAGCGAAGAACCTGTCGCACAGCTCCTCGTCCGACCCCCACTGCCCGGCCGGTGACCGGTGTTCACCACCCTCGGGTAATCGACTTACCAGCCACTGAACCAGTGCCCGGTAGAGCGGCCAGGTGTCGGTCTTAGGTGCGAGCGTCGGCTTGTTGAGCGCATCCTCGATCCACACCCGCGCATCGGCCAGGCTCATCTCCAAAACGTCGGTTTCGCTGCTGGATTCGGCCTCCCGCGCAAGGGTCTTATCGATCGGGTCCGGTACCACGCCTGCATCGGCAACGCTCGACAACATGTTGTGGTCGATCTGGACCGCGACAGTCAGCTCGCGCCCGCCATCGAGTCGCATACCGATCACGAGTTCGTCAACATCACCGAGCACATGGGTTCTGCGCACCGCGCGGTAGACGTCTACTCGTGGTAGCGCGGTGATCCATCGCGGCAGATGGTCACGTCGTTCCGCTACTTCGCGTCGGCATCGAAGCTGTGCCGCTGGATCGTCGACGAGAAGTTCGGCGATGACGGCCAGTAGCACCGTCGTCAAGCGATCCCGCACACCGATCAAGCCGGTCAGGATCCCGTCCAGACGACTCGTATCGCACAGGCCGGACTCCGGCGATGTCAGCGGTTGACGTTTCGCGACGTGGATTGCCATGCTGGCCACACTGAGCAGGCTGAGTGGATGCCCACCCGCCAGGGAACGGCGTATTGCGTCCCTGAGTGTCGTGTCGGCAGAACTTTCCCCGTTGCGCTGCTTCGCCCGCAGCTCGTCACGTCGGACCTGTTTCGCCTTGCGTGCTCGTCGTTCGTTACTCATATCGCGGACGCTACTCACGGGCAGTGACATCGCCGCCCGCCGTTCAGAGCCCCTTCGCGTCCAGCGCCTTCATCAGCGAGGGTCGCCTACCGTAGTCCTGGCGGATCTGCGCGATGAACGACGCGAAATCGGCGCTGCGACCGCCTCGTTCGTAGAGTTCGGCCATCGTCGCCAGTGTCGCGGCGATGCCGGGATAAAGCTTGGTGTCGGGGTGCCGCAGATCATTCTCGAGCTGCGGCCGGTACAGGTCTGCGGCTTCGACAGGCCGAGCCTCGGCGCCTCGGTCGGCCAATTCCCGCCACGCCCAGCCGGGGCCGTAACGGTCGGCGGCCTGCCACGCGGCATCGACATCACCCTCGCTCAGCAAGAGCTGTACCAAGACCGCGCCGGCGGCGTAACGGTCAGACGCCGCCAGTTGCCGCGCGTGGTCCAAGGCCCAGGTGCGTTCGGTATCGGCACGGTCGATGCCGGCCGCGAAATCGAGCAGGACACGGTAGGTGGGGACCGACGGCTGCCGGACGAAGTCTGCGCGAAGGACGGCGACCGCATCCTCGATCCGGCCCAGTCCCCGATAGGTCGCGGCGACGTCGTCCGGGCTCAGCCAATATGCGTTGCCACCACCGTGGCTGGTGACTCGTCCGTCGGCCACTGCGCGATCGATCCATGCCACCGCATCATCGGTGCGGCCGACTGCGCGCAACCGGTCGACGATCGCCCCGTACTGCGGGTGTTCCCGCTGACCAAGCAAGTGGACGGCCCGGTCGACGTCGCCGTCGTGATCGGCGAGCTCCAGCAGCATTGCGTCGACTTCGAACCGCCCCCATTGATCACGATCTTCGAGCTTGCGGTCCAGCGCCGCCACCGCCCGGCGGTACGTCCCGAGTGCCTGCTCGTCGAACGCGTCCACGAAGTCGGCTAAGACCAGGTTCGGCCACCCCGGCGAGTCAGCGCGGAATTTCACCAGCCACGTCGCGAGTTTGACGGGGTCGGGCTCGCCCAGCCGGCAGGCCCGCGCATAGAGGTCGGCGGCCCGCTGGCATTCATCACCGATCGAGCCCGAGGAGTCGTCAGCCTGCTCGGTGATCTTGCGCAGCCGGGTCAGTGCGCGCAGCAACGCCGGCCGCACGATTTCGGCGGCGCCACTGTTCAGGTGGTTCTCGAGTTCGTCGAGCACTTCACTGGCCACTCCCGCGACCTCAAAGGAACGTCGGTAGTCGACAAAGCCGCGGAACGCCAACGTGTTTCGCACATAGGCTTCCAGCTCGGCTTTGGCGTGCGTAGCGTCACCTGCCGTTGTCGTGGCGCGAATCTCCAGCAGGCGGCGCACCCCGTCATCGCGCTGCGCAAGTGTCATGACCAGTTCACGCAGCTCATCGACATCCATCGCCTGCACCGCTGCTTCCAGCGCTGCCTCGGCCGTACTGCCGACTGTGTCGTCGACCGCGACCCGTCCGGTGTCGATCGCGGCGAGTCCGGTCGCGACCAGATGCTTGCAGAAGTTGCCGTCGGCATGATGCCGACAGGTACAGGACCCGTCGGGCAGCGGGCCGGACCAGTCGAGCTCGACTTGGTAGACGTTCTTGGCCTGGATCGACGCGTAGGCCTTGAAGTCGGTCGTGCGGAGCCCTCGGACATAACGCACGTAGTCTTCGCCCCGGGCGTAGACCAGATCACCGGCCGCCTGGAGCAGCGTCGTTTCGGAGAGCGGCACATCCCCATGGTGCCGGATTCATGGGTCAGACTCAGCTGAGTCTTGGGAAGCAGGCAGCTATGCCGGGCAGTCAGGCCGCGACAATCTCGACCAGGTTCTCCAAGCCGACGAAGTCTGCGACGTTGCGGGTGTAGAGCCGCGCCGAATGCGCATGCGCGGTGGCCGCGATCAAAAGGTCCATAGATCGTGCTCGGGGTCGGCGGCCAACCTCGACAATTGCCGCGGCCAGCTGTCCGTAGCTGGCGGCCACGGTGCCGTCGACCGGTACAGCATCGAACGTCCGTTGAAGCAGCAGCAGGCGACGCAGTCGTTCAGCGCGGACATTCTGGTCTTTCGCGACGAGGACGCCGAAATGTAGTTCAGCCAACGTGACAGCGCTTACTGCCAGCTCGCCCTCGAGCGGAGGGACATCGGCGGCGATGACGACGCTGGTGTCGAGAATCGCTCTCACGCGTTCGCCCACGGATCCCGAATGTCGGCGGCCAGTTCCTCACGGTCGGCGCTCCACGCCGGGTCTTCGGGCCCGGCGAATAGCTCGGCTACGTCATCCCATCGGCGCCAGGTCCGGGGAGCAGCAGGTACCAACCGGGCGCCAGGTCGGCCGGCGACGGTGATGACAATCTCCTCGCCTTCCTCCACTCGACGGACAAGCTCGGATGCATTCTGGCGCAACTCGCGAAGACCGATGGTTTTCACGTTCACGACGGTAGCACATGTGCTACCGGTAAGGGTATGGCCGCGCACTCGTATTTGGGATTGGGAGATCCCGACTGCCGAGCAGATGCGGGCGGACACGCGAAGCGACGCCGAGATCGTCGACGAATTCCGCGAGGCTCTGCGCGATGCCGTACGGCAAAGACTGGTCGCCGATGGCGCAGTGGTAGTAGGCGCGGCGCACGCGGATGCGTCCCAGCACGGTGTCGAGGTGTCTGTCGCGGTAGCCGACGAATTCGGCGTGATGGCCCGCGCCGCAGTCGATCCGCGGGCCGCGGTGCCCGGTATCGGTGGCCAGCAGTTGGCCCAGCAGCGAAGCGCCCAGCTGGATCATCGCGGTGCGGATCGCCAGCTCCACCGTCTGCAGGCCCGCGCCGGATCCCAGCGTGGCGGCAGTCAACGTGGCCAGCCGGTCTACCTCGGCGGCGAATTCCGCCGTGACCTGCGCGTAGAGCCCCCTTTTTCGTCCCCCGTCGTCGCGGCCGGGGGCGCCGTGGCCGCCGGATTGGGCGGGCGCGCCTCACAGATCGCCTCATTGACCGCCACGATCTGCTCACTCACCTCGGCGAAACGGTGGTAGTTGGCCAGCTCGGCGCGCACCTTGTCAACCTCCTCGCCCGACAGCTGCCGACCCTTGGTGCCACGGCCGGCCACGGTACGCGTCCACAAGTAACGCGGCCCGTGCCCGGGGTGATCCGGTTGCGCGCACGCGCAGTTCGCCTTGCCGCAGCGGCGGTAGTTTTCGCTGATCGAGCCGCGCCGGAAATCGCCGGTCGCGGCCAGCTGGTCATACAGTTGCGCCCTGTGCTGCTCCAGGTCCTCCAGCGGGGCGTCGTCCACTCCGGCCTCCTCCGATCTGATTGTTCATATCACAACCAGACTACCCCGGGACCAGCCTCAACCCACCTCACCTACATTCGTGTCGCACACCCACGGAGGGACTCCAAGGATGTCGGTGCCTCGCCGTATTTTGGCGCCATGGGGGCTCGGCGTCAGTCGGATGGGGGTGGTGGCTTCGCGGTCGTGTTCGTCGTCCTGATCGTGGTCGGACTGATCATCAAGTACTTCTGGTGGATCGCGGGCGCAGCCGCACTGGTGGGCGCGTTCTTCGCGGTTCGGGCCATCGTGCGGAGGGCTGAGCAACGTCGGCTCGAGGCGGCAGAGCGTGATGAGGAGCTGGCGCGGCGCGCTGAGCAGCAACATCGCTGGACGCTGAGAGGTGACAGCAGGGGTGTCTACGGGCCCGCCGGTGCGAAGGCCATGCGCTCGGTGTCCCCGACGCCGCCCGAACCCTGCACGTCCGACGAAGCGACACCGGAGTCGACTCAGATTGCGGCCGTGGCGCACACCGCGGGGGATTTGACGAAGCTCGTCAGGGAGAAGCCGCCGTGCTGGCGGTGGGCGGCATTCGCCTCGGTGCTCGTGCAACGACGCGCGCCGCTGCAGGCACGCCTGCACGACAGTGCGCTCGGATTCACCGCCTCGACCGGGGCGCGGCTGCACACCGGCGCCGACGTGAGGTTCTTCGTGACCGAACGCATGGACGAGCTCTCCCAGCTCGTCGCGCAGGTCGACAGCTTCATGCGGGCACCGGCGTTCCTCGGCATGTTCGGTGACCCCGACGACGAGAGCACCGCCGACGCCGACGGCATAGTTCACATCGCCAACCGGCTGATGGACTACCTCGAGCGGTTTCTCGAGTTGTCGGAGCTGTGCCGCGGGGTATCAGCGCCCGGCCAGTACGCGGACCTCATGCGCGACTGCGCGCGGCTGGCCGACGTGCCGCTGGAGGGTTACCGGACCTTCATCGACGAGTTCGTCGTGCGGGTCGGTGAGATGGCGGAGTTGCTCCGCTATGCGAAGGGCACGGTCGAGGTGGATCCGGTTGTGCTGCAGATGGATGTCGACGACCAGCTCCTGGCGCGGATCACGAGACGAGTGAAGGCGCTGCCCTCGTAGTGGATTGCTCGGGCGAATGCCAGGGCCGGTCGCGCTCCACCGGTCAATAATTGAAGGGTGCTGGGACGCCGCCGAGTGGTCGCGGGCAGGTGGGGCAATGACGGGTGATCCGCTGCTGCTCGGCCAACGCGTCATCGCGATTCTCGAGCAGGGCCAGCGGGACGCCACCTACAAACTAGCGACCCTCATGGCGTTGATCGAGCATTCCATCGAGAACTTGCCACTCCATGCCGAGGACACGCTGACCGTCCCTATCCCCGAACTCGCCCACCGCGTCTTGGCGCTCTACTGGCATCAGGTCCGTCCCTTCGAAGGACACGATCTCGCGCAGCGCCGAACGGGAACCAAGACTCGGATCATCGATCCACGGATTCAGGCTAAGGAGGTAGTAGAGCAGGTCACGAGACCGTGCATTCCGCAACCACCGCTCGGGCCAACCACGAACCGATGTGGGCGCACGTCGGCAACTCATCCGCCGTTACCTGAATTGTGAATGTTTATATGACGCTTGGCATGTCAGGCAGCTTCTCCTTGCGGAGTTGCGGTCCCCGCACCCCGGGTCGTGGTGTGCGGGTCGTCGCTTCGTTGCCTCCTGCCGTCCCCACCGCACGCGTGGTGGGGACGATCTTCTGGATGGCTCCACGTCCAACTCCAACCCTGCCGCCGGCGACCGGCCTACTGCCGGTGACGGTCCCCGTTCCCTATGTGGGGCCGAACAT
>CAVUPN010000028.1:0-41596 GCA_963743225.1 uncultured Actinomycetota bacterium
GACCCTGACACAGTCACGGGGTCCCCCTACTTTGTATTCGTGAACTACGAAGGGCGCCAGGGAAAGACGCGACGACTACGGGGCGGCTTGTGCTCAATGCCAGACTTGACTGCCGCCGCGAAAGCTAGTCCTCGTCGACGGCCTTGGTGCGTAGGCCGGGGGTCACACCCCGGTGGGCCGAGATCCGCACCGGCGCGTTTGCGGTGCCGTACGAGTCGTATCCGTCGATCCGTTGGCACAGCTCGAAGAAGAGGCGGTTGCCGATCATCGGCGTGAAGGCCTGCAGCAGCTTCCCCGACCCAATCTGGTCGTACAGGATGCCGAGGCGTTCCATCCGCTCGAGGGTCTCGTCGTCGAAGTCCGTGCGAGTCGCCAGGTCGACGTAGTAGTTGTGACCGATGCGCAGCAGCTCGCCCCCACGGGCCCACACCCGCTCGCACGCCTCGAAGATGTCGGGCACCTCGAAGCCGACGGAGTTCTTGCGCGACTCGTCCTCGGTGACACCGCCCTCGTCGTCGAGCAGGGCAACGGTCGTGATGACCCGCACCGACCGGTCCTGGTTGCTCACCGCGCGCGAACGGAACAACCCGTAGGTCGCGGGGATCTCGATGTCCTCGTGCGTCTGCAGCCCCAGCGCGGACTTGAAGAACAGCGCCGCCTCCTCGAAGTGGTCGAAGGGCTGGGCCAGGCTCACGTGGCCGATGCGAAGGTCGAGGTCGTTCTGCTCGTCGGACTCGCCGGAGACTAGGTCGTAGTGCACGGCCCAGCGCTCGGGGTGTTCGGCGAACTGGCTGAAGAAGACCGCGGTGCCGTCCGGAGCCTCGATCGCGGTGTCGGCGGCGTCCTTCGGGCCTCGGCCGGGCGCGGGCACCGTGGCATGCAGGTAGGCCCCACGCTCGAATGCCTCGACCGGGTCAGGCGTCCCCACGGCGAGCGCCGCGATGTGCGGGCCGATTTGGCCGCCGCGGCCCACCGGCGATGTGTTGAGCAGGATCTTCGCCTGGCCCTGCTCCCACAGCTCGATCGGCTTCTCGCGGTTGTTCCCGGTGTGCCGGAAGCCCAGTGCCGTGAGCGCGGCGGAGGTCAACGGGTGCTGTTCCAGCACGCCGAGCTCGACGAACTCCAGGCCGGTCACGCGTGGCGCCGGCGGCGCGCTGTCGAGTGAGCCGGGCGGCATGCTTCCCCGATGCGCGACAGCGTCCTCGACGTACAGCAGGGACCGCATGGCGTCACGCGCGTTGCGTTCGGCATCGGCACGGCGGAAGACGGTGTTGAAGATCTCCAGCGACAGTGGACCGGTGTACCCGGCGAGGAGGCAGTTCTCCAGGAAACCGGCGACGTCCCACGAACCCTGACCGGGCCACACCCGGTAATGGCGGCTCCACTGCAGGATGTCCATCGCCATCTCGGGCGCGTCCGAGAGCTGGACGAAGAAGATCTTCTCGCCCGGGATGTCGCGGATGGCCCACGGGTCGAGCCGACGCGAGAGCACATGGAAGGTGTCCTGACAGGTACCCAGCGCCGGGTGGTCGGCCATCCGCACGATCTTCCACGCGCGCCGGTAGTCCCAGATCTGGGTCGACCAGGCCAGGGCCTCGAACGCGATCCGCATGCCGCGCTCGTGCGCCAGCTCGGCGGCCTTGTGCAGCTGCTCCGCGGACAGCTGGTCGTCGTCGATGGCATCGGCCTGGCAGCTCGCGCAGACGAGGACCAAGTCGGTTCCCAGCTCGGCCATGATGTCGAGCTTGCCCTCGAAGCGCCGCATCGCCTGCGCGTGCTGCGCCTCGGCCATACCTTCCAGGTCACGGAAGGGTTGCAACATCTCGATCTTGAGACCGAGTTCGTCGCACCGCTCCTTGATCCGTCGTGGGGTCCACAGGCTGCAGAGCAGGTCCAGGTCGAAGATCTCAACACCGTCGAACCCGGCGTTTGCCGCCGCGGTGAGCTTCTCGTTGAGGGTGCCAGACAGGGACACCGTGGCGATCGACCGACGCATTCCTGGACCGTAGCGACCGGCATGCGCTTCGGGCACGCTATTGCCGACCAGTGGCAAGAACTGGCGGGTGTACTGCCCGCGCGCCGCTATGCCGGGCGCCGGCCGGTGCCGACATGAGGTCGGGCGTGTAGGAACCGGTTTCCGCTGCAAAACCCAATCCTGAGTGCAAACGGTCTGCAAGTTTGCAGTTCGGTGTCGATGACCTGGGTCGTTGAGCCGCGAGTGGCGCGTCTGCTGGAAGGCTGGCCGTTCGCACCTCGGCGATCGGCCGACTGACCGTCTTGGACTTGTGAGCTACGAAGGGCGCCAAGGAAAGACGCGACGATTTCTCGGTGCGGCGGCCTTCACCGCCTGACACGCTTCCAGCATCTTCTCGGTGAACAGCCTCGGTGACGCGATGAACACGCCGTGATCGTCCTCCACGGTGACGACTGTGGCGTGCGGTATCGCGTCGGCCAGTTTCATCTGCCTGCCGGGTGGCACGACCGAGTCCTTCGTCGTTACCAGGACCGACACCGGGACATCGATATCGCCGATCCAACTGTGTGAGGTGAAGTCCGCGACAGCCGCGAGCCCCGCAGTAACCGTCGACATACTGGTCAGACTCATTTCGGCGTGTACGTACCTGCGGCTTTCGTCATCGATGTCGGTCAGATAGCCGGTGCCGAACGCGTCCGCGCGAAGTGAGCGCAGAAGCGGGTTGGTTCGAGCGGCGACGGTGAATGCCGGTGAGAGCGAAGAGATCAGGCGCTCAGCCGGAGATCCCAGGAAGTTGCGGGAAGTGGCACCGAGAACGAGCGCACTGACCCGTTCTGGATGTCGCCGCCAGATCAGCTGTGCAACAAGGCTTCCCATCGAGTAACCGCACGCGATGAACCTGTCGATCTCCAGCGAATCGGCCAGCGCCACGATGTGGTCCGCGCACTTCTCGAGGCTGAATTTCGGCCACGGGCGCACACCCCGACCATGGCCCGGTAGATCGGGCGCGACCACACGGAACAGCCGGCACAGTTCGGGATAGGTGGCGCCCCAGTTGAGGTCTGCCGTTATGCCAAGGCCATGCAGGAGCATTAACGGCGGGTCGTTCGAGGAACCGAGACTCGCCCGATAGGCCAGCGACGCACCCCGCGGCAATGCGAAGGTGACTCGCGGCCCGAGGACCGCCGCGGCGGGACATGCCATTCGTTCTACGTTAGACGGCCGGCGTCGTCGATCCACCATTTCGCCTCCACCACAGCGGGTAAAGCCGTTGGCTCTGAGTGGAAAGGCTAGCTATACGTGAAGAATCCCCGCCCGGTCTTGCGGCCGAGGTCGCCGGCCTCCACCTTGCGTAGCAACAGCGCAGGCGGTGCGTACAACTGTTCCTTCGTCTCCTCGTACATCGAGACGGCGACCGCCGCAGCGGTATCGAGTCCGATCAGGTCGGTCAGTGTCAGCGGGCCCATCGGGTGCGCACAGCCGGCAACCATTGCTGTGTCGACGTCTTCGGCGGTGGCCACTCCGGCATCGACCATTCGAATGGCCGCCAGCAGGTACGGGATCAGCAGCGCGTTGACGACGAACCCGGCACGGTCCTTGGCGGTGATAATGGTCTTGCCGAGCTTGCCGGTCGCGAACTCCTGTACGCGCTGTACGGATTCCTGCGACGTCAGCTCACACGGAATCACTTCGACCAACGGCATAACCGTCGCCGGGTTGAAGAAGTGCATTCCGACGACGCGCTCCGGACCGGGCGTGGCGGCGGCAAGTTTCATGATCGGGATGGACGAGGTGTTGCTGGTGAGCAGCGCATCCGGCCTGACGACCTTGCCCAAGGCGGCGAATATCGCCGTCTTGGCTTCCTCGTCCTCGATCGCGGCCTCGGCCACCAGGTCGCACTCGGCGAGGTCGTCCAACGTGTCGGTGAACTTGACCCGGTTGACGATGTCATTGCGCTCGTCGACTGGAAGTTTGCCGTTGCGCACGGCCTTGTCCAGCGAGGCGGTGAAACGGCGCTGTGCGGCCTCGATCGCTGCCTCGTTCACTTCACGCAAGACCACGTCGCAGCCGCTGCGGGCGATGACTTCCGCGATGCCGGAGCCCATGATGCCGCCTCCGACAATTCCTACAACGTTGATCACTCTTTCCTGCCTCTCGATTGATACGGGAGCGTCGCAGCGAGAAATCCCCTGCTCGAGCGCCGTCCCAGACGCGTGCCGATCCGCGCGGACTGCCTCGCGCACCGCCCAGCTGTCTGTCAGTACTGTATTTGCTGTACCTCGCGCAGCTCATCGGGGGTCGCCGTACCGAATCCGAAGAACTCCAGATACGCCGGGATCTGCTCGAAGAGCATGTCGGTACCAACCTGCGTCTCGCAGCCGCGATCCTGTGCCGCCCGCAAGAACGGCGTGATCTCCGACTTCATCACGACCTCGCCGACGAACGTGGTCGGCGCGACCAGACTCATGTCGAGCGGCAGTGGGTCGCCCTCGTTCATGCCGAGGGGCGTCGCGTTCACGACGACGTCGTAGCCGGTGGGATCGGCGGAACCGGTCTTCACGTCGAGTTCGGGATAGTGCGTGGACAGTCGACCGCCGAGCGATTCGGCCGCACCCTCCATGGCGTCGTCGAGCCCGATCCGGGTCACTCCTGCGGCCGCCAGCGACGCCGCGATGGCTGACCCGACCCCGCCGCAACCGATGACCAATGCGCTCGCGCCGTTCAGGTTGCGCCCCTTGTTGCGGACGCCGCGGACGAAGCCCTCGCCGTCGAACATGTCGGCGAGAAGCGTTCCGTCCTCCCGTTTCAACAGGGCATTGGCCGCGCCGGCAATGAGCGCCGTCGGGCTCACCTCGTCGGCAAGCTCGACCGTGGTCTTCTTGTGCGGCATCGTCACCAACGCACCACGGATGTTGGTGACTTTGAACAACTCTCGTAGGAAGCTCGGATAGTCGGGCGCCTGGACCCCCATCGGCATGACCACCGCGTCGATGCCGGCCTTTTCGAACCAGGGGTTATAAATCATCGGCGCTTTAAAAGACACGGTCGGATAACCGATATGGGCGATCAGGGTCGTCTTGCCGGAAATCACTTCGGCGCTCCAACCGGCTCCGGGTCGTAGGTGACAACACCCATGCCGTTTATCCACTCGTAGATCGGTTCATACACAAGGGCTTTCGCCGCATGACCGCGCATCGCTCCCGCCAGCGCCACCCAGGACCGAACCTCGCCTGTCCCGTTGCCCGCCTCCATCAGTTCGTCGTTCGGCATGTCGAGTAATTCAGGCGGAGCGTCGCTCTCCAGCTGCTGCAAGAACCACCTGTCGAACTCCTCGTCGATGTCACCCACCCGCGGCTCGCCCACGAAATGGGAAAGGCCGCCCGCCGCGCACAGCGCGACCCGTTCGAGGCCGGGGTAGCTGCGGATCGCATCGCCGACCGCGGCGCCGAAGTCGTACGCGTGACGCAGCGTCATCAGAGGTGGCGTGGTGCAGTTCATCACGATCGGAACCATCGGTAGACGCATCAGCGGATCGAGCTTGTAGTAAACCGTCATGAAGCCGTGATCGGCGACCATCTTGTGCGAGAGCGCGGGTTGAAACCCCGCTGCGATTGTCTCGGCGAGCAGGTGAGAGGCCAGCGCTGGTTCGCCCGGGACGAGCACTTCGGGGACTCGCAGCCACTTCTCCCGCGGTCCTACGTGCCCCTCGCCGAGGCCGATCACGATCTGAGGAAGGTTGTCGTAGAAGAAGTTCGAGAAGTGCTCGCCGCTCATCATGACGACTGCCTGTAACTTGGCGTCGATCGCCTTATCCCGGATGGTGTCCAACGCGCCGAAGAAGTTCTCGGCTTGAGCATCCGGCGCCGACTCTGGGTCCGCCGTCATCATGGGGGCGTGCGACGCGGCATACGCCATCACGATGTCTGCCATCTCGTCTTCCTTTTCGGCTCGTGGTTCTTGTTCTCCAGGAGTTCCCGGTAGTCGGCCCGGCGGTAGCCCATGGCACGGCAGTATCCGTTGATGATCACCGGGTGAATGCCCATCGAATACATCGCGCCCACGTCTCCCGCCTTGAGGGCGCGTTCTTCCTCTTCGTTCAGGTCATAGCCGCTTGTCGAAAGCGTGGGCACCGGGCTCCCCGCTTCGACAGCCTCCAGAGTGCGCAGGTAGTCGTACACGCACTGCTGCAACTGATAAAGGCTCACTCGCGACCTCCGCGGGCACTGGACACACAATCCACATGATCAGGGTCGCTCATCGGGGGCCGTAGAAGAAAGCCGCGGGCCGCACTTTCCGCTCGGCGGGACTACGCCCCCACAACAGGGGGATGCGTGCGAGCGTCCCGATATGCGACCGATCGAAACCCCCGACGCTCCTGCGCACAAGGGCCCGGTGCCACAGGCAGTCGAGGCGGATGGATGGGTTTTCGTGTCGGCACTCTTCGGGGTCGATCCCAAGACCGGGCAGCTGTCCTGACACCGCTGAGGCCGAAGCCGAGCAGCTCTTCACCAACTTGGCCGCCATCTTGCGGGCGGCCGGCGGCGAGCTCGGCGACGTGCTCCGCGTCGGCATCTTCACCACGCACCTGCAGCGCGACCGCCCAGCGCTGAACGAGGTGTGGAAGCGGGCCTTCGGTGATCATCGGCCTGCCCGATCGGCCGTCGAGGTGGCCGCATTCGGCAGACCGGAGGAAAACCCGCGGTTCATGATCGAGGTGACCGCACGGATTGGCGCATGAACCGGTGTCCGCTCAGCGGAAAGGGTCCGCTCAGTCGTTGACCACGACGGCTTGCGCAGGTCAACTACCAATACAGCCGCCGTCGGAGCGCTGGGTTTCGTGACGAGGAGATCAGTAATGGCAGATCAGATCGTTGAGCCGGAGGGTTCGCACGAACCCACGGAGTACGCCAAGACGCCGAAGAAGGCAGCCGCAAGTGGCTGGATCGGCAGTGCCCTCGAGTACTACGACTTCTTCATCTACGCACAGGCCGCGGCGCTGGTGTTTCCGACCCTCTTCTTCCCGTCGGACAACCCTCAGGTCGGCATTGTGGCCTCGTTCGCCACGTTTGGCGTCGGCTACGCTGCGCGCCCGCTCGGTGCGTTCGTCCTGGGGCATTACGGCGATAAGCACGGCAGAAAGACCGTCCTCGTTCTCTGCATGCTGCTGATCGGATTCTCCACGTTCTGCGTCGGGTTGCTTCCGTCGTATGCGGCAATCGGGATCTGGGCGCCGATCCTGCTTGTCATTCTGCGGTTGATCCAGGGCTTCGCGGTCGGCGGCGAAATCGCGGGGGCCGGCTCCATGATCATGGAGCACTCACCGTTCGGTAGGCGCGGGTATTTCAGTAGCTTCACTCTTCAAGGCGTTCAAGCCGGACAGATCCTCGCCGCAGCAATCTTCCTGCCGTTGGCCGCGATACTTCCGGAGGACGTCTTCCAAAGCTGGGGTTGGCGGATCCCGTTCCTGCTCAGTGCGGTCGTGGTTGTTGCAGGAATCATCATCCGCCGAAGGGTCGACGAGACGCCGGCGTTCAGGGAGGAGGAAGTCCACGGCGAGGTGCCCAAGGCGCCGATTGTGATGGCGGTCAAGGAGAATGGCTCAGACATGCTCCGGGTGATCTGCATGGCGCTGATGAACGTTGTTCCGCTTACCGCGACCGTCTTCGGAGCGACGTTTGCGACCAGCGCGGGGTATGGAGTCGGCATGACGTCGGCCAACTACCTCTGGATCTCGGTGGCAGGCAACGTCGTCGCGGTGATCCTCATCCCGTTCGTGGGTAACCTTTCCGACCAGATCGGCCGACGGCCGGTGATCATCGTCGGATGTCTCGGTTCGGGACTCCTCGCATACCCGTACCTGTACTTCGTCAGCCAGGGAAACCTTGTGATGGCCTTCATCTTCGCCATCCTGATGTGGGGGATCGTCTACCAGGGGTACAACGCCGTCTTCCCGTCCTTCTACCCGGAACTCTTCCCGACCAAGACGCGGGTCACGGGGTTCGCCATGTCGCAGAACATCGGCACGATGATCACCGCGTTCCTGCCGCTGATCTACGCGGTGCTCGCGCCCACCGCGCCCGGCGACTGCGTGGAGGAAAAGAAGTTCATGCCGGACACGCTGTTGCCATCGGGCGAAACTTGCCAGGCGGCGGCCGAAGCTGCGCAGACTCGGGTCATCCTGGTGGTTGGTACCTTCACGCTCGTGCTGGCCGCCATCGCCTCGCTCGCCGCGTTCAGCGCACGCGAGACATCCAGGATCCATATGAACGATCTGGGCAAGAAGGGCGCTACCCCCATACCGAAGGATGAGTATCTGCGACTTCGGTCCGAGGCAAAGGCACTTTCGTCGAAGTAGTGTCGTCGCGGTATCAGTCTTCGCCAACGCCGACAGGGAGTTGTCATGACGTCCGTCACTGTGATGAACGGCCCCAACCTGAACCTGCTCGGCACCCGCAAGCCGGAGGTGTACGGGTCCACGACGCTTGACGATGTCGAGCGGATGTGCCGAGAAGATGCCGAAAAGCTCGGTCTGGACTTGGTGTTCCTGCAGTCGAACTATGAAGGCCAACTGGTGGATTGGATCCACGAGACCGGTGCGGCCGTCAAGGCGGGCGGTTCGATCGGCGCGGTGTACAACCCTGGTGCGCACACCCACTACTCGTATGCGATTCGCGACGCCATCGAGGCGGCTACGCTGCCCGTGATCGAGCTGCACATATCGAATGTTCATGCCAGGGAGGAATTTCGGCATCATTCGGTGGTCTCACCGCTCGCCCGCGGGATCATCGTCGGATTCGGTGTGCACGGCTACTCGATGGCGATCAACGGCCTCTACGAGTTGTCGCAGCGGGCGGGGTAGCGGTACTCCTTACGCGGCGAACACCTCGATAGTGCCAAGTCCGTCGAACTCGGCACTGATCACGTTGTCCGAGGTGAGTGGTATCGGTGCGGTCAGGCCTCCCGAGAAGATGATCCATCCGGCCTTGAGGACTTCGCCGCGCTCGCCCAGCTGATTCGCCAGCCACGCCACCGACGCGGCCGGATGGCCCATCACAGCCGCGCCGGCCGCCGTCGCGGCGACGCCACCATTGAGGCGCAGAACGCATCCCAGCAGCCGGATGTCATCAATGGCGTTCGGCGCCAGTTGGTTTGGCCCCAGCAGGAATCGGCCGGCACTCGTGTTGTCGGCGATCACGTCCGGCAGGGTGAAACGGTAGTCCTCGTAACGGGAGTCGAGGACGTCGACCGCTCCGCAGACCACTTCGGTCGCCGCCAGCACACTGGACACCGTCGCCGGCGCGGCGACGTCACGGGCCAGCACGAACGCGATCTCCGGCTCGACTCGCGGATGGATCAACTCGTCCAACGCGATCGGCTCGCCGAAGGGTGCGATCATGCGGTCGGTCACCGCGCCGAACAGTGGCGAGTCGACGCCCATGGCCTTCTGCTTGACCCGGCTCGTCAGGCCCAGTTTGGCGCCGATGATGCGCTCCCCGTTGTCCAATCGAGCCTGGACGACAATGCGCTGAGCCGCGTACGCCGTGTCGGTGTCGAGTTCCGGGTTCAGATGTGTGAACGGAGCGATGGCCCGACGTTCCTGCTCGGCCAGAATCAGCTGCTTGGCGATCTCTGCAGCGTCGATCATGCGACACTCCTCGATTGCTTGCGAGAACCGAACCGTGACCGCGCCGAGGTGCGCGAACTCCGCACGGAACACGTCTCCAGGCGCCACCGGCACCATCTTGTGAACCGCGCCCGGCAGAACCACGTCGCCGGCATTCAGCTTCGCCCCGAACGATGCGAGCTTGTTCGCGAGCCACGCCACACAGCGTGCTGGATTGCCGAGCGCGGCGGCTCCGGCGCCGGTGTCGATCAGCTCGCCGCCCCGCGTGACGGCGACGCCGACGAGTCTCAGGTCGAGCTCGTCGACACGGCGTAGCCGTCCGCCCATCACGATGAGTCCCGACGACGCGTTGTCGGCCACGGTGTCGACCAGCTTGATCTTCCAGTCGGCGACCCGCGAGTCGACGATCTCCACGGCCGGCAGCGCTCCGGCGATCGCTCGCAACGCGGAGGCAGTGTTTGCACCCGGCCCTTCGAGGTCGCGTTCCATGATGAAGGCCATCTCGGCTTCAACTCGCGGTTGCACGAGCCGATCCAGATCGATTACGTCGCCGTCTTCGACGAACATGCCGTCCAGCAGCACACCGTAGTCGGGCTCGTCGACACCGAGCAGTTCCTGCATCGGTTGCGACGTCAGTCCGATCTTGCGGCCACAGATCCGCTCGCCGTTCTGGATCCGCCGGTCGATGTTCACCGATTGGATCGCGTAAGCGTCCTCGATGGACAGATCCGGGATGTTGGTCGGTAAGGGGCGGTATCGGGACCGCGGTTTGATCGGCTTGCCATAGCTGATCTGCCAGTCTTCGGTGAACAACCGCTGTCTTCACACGGTCGACGATGCTCCGGCGCTCCTGATCTTCAAATACCGTTCCCGGGGAGTGGGAAATCGCGGTGCTTCCGGCCAGTGGGAGACGGGCGACGTGTGTCGACAATCTGGCCATCATGGAGCCCGTGGCTCCACGATCCTCATTTGAAGTCGGCCAGAACGCAGCAGAGATCGTCGCGCCCGAGTGGGATGTGATCGGTCCGGACACCGCCGGCATCGGGGATGCACTCAAGGCGGTCCTCGGTGGCGCTGCCAAGAATCCCGCCGACGTCATGACGGCCTCGATCAGGTTGTCGTCGGATCTTGCGCGGATACCGTCGACAGTCCTCAACTCCTGGATCAGGAAACCGAAGGGTGACGACAAGGCCCCGAGCGATCGCCGGTTCGCCGATCCCGCGTGGACGGACAATCCGTATTTTCATGCGATCCGGCTCGCCTACTTGGCGCAATGCGAGTTCGCGCGATCGCTTGTCGACTCCTCAGGTGTCGATGCCAAGCAGGCGGCGAAGGCGTCCCTTGGGCTGAACCTGTTACTGGACGCAGTCGCCCCAACGAATTTCCTGGTCTCCAATCCGGTCGCGATGAAGCGAGCCTTCGAGACAGCGGGTATGAGCTTGCTGCGGGGTGCGCGCAATCTCGCGCTGGATTTCGTGCAGAACAAGGGACGCCCCCGACAGGTCGACAGCAGCGCATTCACCGTCGGAGAGAACCTCGCGACGACGCCCGCCAAAGTGGTGTTCCGCAACGAGCTGATGGAGCTGCTGCAGTACGAGCCCCAGACCGACACGGTGCACGCGACTCCACTGCTGTGCAGTCCGCCGTGGATCAACAAGTACTACATCATGGACCTGGCACCGGACCGCAGCTTCATCGAGTGGGCGATCCGGCACAACAGGACAGTCTTCGCGATCAGCTACCGCAATCCCACGAAAGAGATGTACGGCACCACCATGGACGACTACCTCGTTTCCGGGCCGCGGCAGGCGTTGGATGTCATCTCGGAAGTCACCGGTTCACCCAAGATCGACATCGCGGGACTATGCCTCGGTGGTGCGCTCACCGCGATCACGGCGGCCTACCTCACGCAGACCGGCGACGACAGGGTCGGCAATGTGACCTTGCTCAACACCATGCTCGACTACTCCGAGCCTGGCATGTTGGGGATCTTCACCGACGAAGCGGCGGTCGATCGTGTCGAAAAGGCAATGGCCAAGGCGGGCGGAACGCTCGAGGGCGAGTCGATGGCCGGAACGTTCGACATAATGCGTGCGAACGACCTGATCTTCAACTATGTGGTGTCGAACTGGCTGCTCGGGCAGGATCCGCCGGCGTTCGACATCCTCGCCTGGAACGCCGACAGCACGAAAATGCCGGGTGCGATGCACGCGTTCTATCTCCGGAATTTCTACGTCCGGAACCTGCTTGCCCAAGGGCAACTCGAAATTGCGGGCCAGACGATCGACCTCTCCTCGATCAAGTCGAACGCCTACGTGGTCAGCGCGAAGAACGATCACATCGTGCCGTGGCAGTCGGCGTACAAGACCACCCAACTCTTCTCCGGGACAACGCGATTCGTCCTCAGCAATGGCGGGCATATCGCCGGGATCGTCAACCCGCCCGGCCCGAAGTCGTGGTACCTGGCTGCAGACGACAACCCCGCCGAGGCCGACGACTGGATGTCTTCAGCGAAGCGCACGCCGGAATCGTGGTGGGTCGACTGGGCGCAGTGGTCGACCGAACATGCCGGCCCGATGACCAGCCCGCCCCCGACCGGCTCCGCGGCGCACCCTGTCCTCGACCCCGGACCTGGGACCTACGTCTTCACCTGACATCCGTTGCGGCACACCCGCGCCGGTCCGAGATCGCGTTCCTACTGATCGTCAGGAGGCGCGACCGTGTCGGTCCCACGCGGAGTGGCTCTGTTGGTCGCGGGCGCGTTCTTCATGGAGATCCTGGACGCCACCATCATCACCCCGGCCATCCCGCTCATCTCAGCGTCGTTCGGGGTGGACGCCGTCGACGTCAACATCGCGATCTCCGCCTATCTGGTGACCGTCGCGGTCCTCATCCCGGTGAGCGGCTGGATGGCCGACCGGTTCGGGACCCGCCGGGTCTTCATCGCGGCGATCGCGGTGTTCACCCTCGCCTCAGTCGGATGCGCGGCCAGCGTGTCGCTGCCGATGCTCGTCGCGATGCGCGTTGTGCAAGGAATCGGCGGCGCCTTGATGGTGCCCGTGGGTCGCCTCCTCGTGTTGCGGTCAAGTGAGAAGGGCGACCTGGTCCGTGCCATCGCGTGGCTGACCTGGCCGGCCCTCGCGGCTCCCGTGGTCGCCCCGATTCTTGGCGGTGCCGTCGCCACCGTGGCCTCCTGGCGGTGGATCTTCATCGTCAACATCCCGCTCGGCATTATCGGATTCCTGTTGTCGTTGAGGCTGATCCGCGGCGAAGGCGTCTCCAGCCCGGCGCCGCTGGACTGGCGTGGGCTGGCAGTGATGGGAGCCGGCATCGCGGCAGCGTTGATCGCGTTGGAAAGCATCCGGGTGCAGGGCACCAACTGGCTGCACGTCGCCGCCGGTGGCGGGGTCGCGGTCGTGCTGCTGGCCATCGCGGTGTGGCATCTGTTGCGGTATCGCTACCCGTTGATTGAGTTGCGGGTGCTGCGGGTGCATACGTTGCGAATCACGGCGTCCGCGGGGTCGCTGTACCGGCTGGTCATCACGGCCGTGCCCTTCCTGCTCCCGCTGCAGTTCCAGCTGGCATTCGGCTGGACACCTCTGGCCGCCGGACTGCTGGTGGCAGTGCTGTTTGTGGGCAACATTGCGATCAAGCCGGCCACGACGCCGTTGATGCGGCGGTGGGGGATACGCCGGGTGCTTTTGGTAAACGGCGTCTTGTCGGTGTTCTGCTTCGGGCTGCTGGCCTGCCTGAGCGCGGATGTACCCGTGGCATTGATCGCGTGCGTCCTGTTTGTCAGTGGGGCATTGCGTTCCGTCGGGTTCACCGCGTACAACACCCTGGCGTTCTCCGACGTCGACCCCGCAGACCTCACACACGCCAACACCCTCAACGCGGCGGTGCAGGAACTCGCCGCCGGACTCGGGATCGCGGTGGGTGCCCTCCTGCTCGGCATGTTCACACCGGGGAGTGACGCCGAGGGACAGGCATACTCGTGGACCTATCTCGCACTGGGACTGATGATGATGCTCACCATCGTCGAAACCCTGCGACTGCCAAGGGATGCCGGCGCAGCGGTCACGCGGTAACTGGTTGATCGAGCCGGTCGTTACCGACTCGCCGCTTGCGCCAGCACCTGCCGCAGCGGGCGAGGCACGATGCCCATTTCCGCGTCGAGCCGGCGAGCCTTGCGCCGGGTGACGACGATGCCCACGATGGCGAACGCCCAGACCGGATACATGACCAGCCAGGCCATCCTGAACGCCTCGGGCGTGAAGCCGCCCGCGGCTGTCATGACCGCGCCCATGACCGCCAGTACGAACAGCGTGGCCAGGAACCCTCCGAGATTCGCGATGGACTGCGCGACGCCGATATTCAGCCGCGGATTCGCGGTCCGCGCGATGTCCAGACCCACCACCGAACCAGGGCCGCCCGCGGCCAAGATGACGACGAGCACGACCAGGAGCCATAGCGGAGCAGGCCCGGGGAGGGCCAGTATCAGCGTCCATATCGCGATGTCGGCCGCGACAACGCCGAGGATCAACCACGATCTGTGCAAGGGGTGGCGTGCGGTGAGCACGCCGATCACCGGTCCGATGACAACCGAGCTCAGCACGAACGCCATGATGAGCAAGCTGGCTGTCGATTCCGAAAGGTGTTGGGCGGAAATCAGATAGGGCAATCCCCACAGCAACGCGAACACCATCATCGGGAACTGCGTGGCCATGTGACCGAAGAACCCCAGGCGTGTCCCCGGGCGTGCCCACACCTCTTTGAGTGCGATGCCGACGTCGCGGGCCGACGCGAGGGGAGTCGGCACCCAGGATCCGGGTGGACCGTTGCGCACGACGGCGAATGCCAGCACGCCCATCAGCGCACTGGCGGCGGCGACACTGGTGAATGCGGTCGACCAGCCGCTGTGGCGGAGCAACGCGACGAACGGGACGGCAGACAGAATCTGCCCCAGTTGACCGATGATCGTCGTCAGCTGGGTCATCACTGGCACCCGGCGTGGAGAAAACCATCGTGGGATGAGCGCCAAGGTCGCCGCGAAGACGACCGCATCGCCGGTGCCGACCAGAACTCTGGCCGCAGCGGCGACGGGCATGGAAGTCGCGTGCGCCAGAAGGATCTGCCCGCCGGCGAGCAGGACGGCGTTGGCGACAAGCATCACCCGCGGCCCGAAACGGTCCACCATCAGACCGGCCGGGATCTGCGCCAAGGAGAACACCGCCACCTGGATGAACACGAAGGCGGCCAGGGTGCCCGGATTGAGCCCGAACCGATCGGCGGCGTCCAAGCCCGCAGCGGCGAGGGTGGTCCGCTGCATGACCGTCAGGATGTAGGCGGCCACGCCCACCGACCAGATCAGCCATGCGATGCGGGCCGGCGCCTGCGCTGCGGCGGTCGGTTTCACGGTGATGCTCGCTTTCCTCATCAAGACTTGGCAACTATGGCAACATCTTGCCATAGTTGCCAAGGTATGGCAAAATCTGGCAATGTGCGGACGGTGACGCTGCAGGATGTCGCGAGGGAAGCCGACGTCGCCGTTTCGACGGTGTCGCGTGCGCTGTCGAACCCCGACCGCGTCAGTCCCTCCATGCGTGAGCGAATTCAGGAAGTTGCCCGGCGCCTTGGATATACCGCGGCCCGGATACCGGTGCGCGACTCCTTGCTGGCCCTCATGGTCAGCGGCATCGGCAATCCGTACAACGCCGCGTTGATCCGTGGGGTGGAGTCTCAGGCTCGCGCGGCCGGCTCGTCATTGGTCGTCGGCGACATCGCCGATGGACCGGAGGTCGAGCTTGCCCATATCGAGCGGCTGAACGATCGTGGAGTCGACGGAATTGTCCTCGCCTCCAGCCTTTTGCCGGAGGCAGAACTCCGTGCGGTCGGCGATCGGGCCGATGTTGTGCTGTTCAACCGCCAGGTCCCCGGATTTCCCAGCGTCCTCACCGATTCGCGCGACGGTAGCCGGCAGATCGTCGAGCATCTGGCCGCACTCGGCCACCGTTCGATCGCGTATCTGTCCGGGCCGCCCGCCCTGTGGACCGATACTCAGCGTTGGCGGACGCTGTCCGAGAACGCCGTGCGACTGGGTCTCGAGATCGTCCGTCTCGGCCCGTTCATGCCGACACTCGACCAGGGCTCCGCGGCCGCCGATGTCGGACTCGGCAGCGGTGCCACCGCGCTGGTGGCGTTCAACGACTTGCTCGCCATCGGAATCCTGGAGCGGTTGCGGCGGAGAAAGATCGACGTGCCAGGCGCGATCAGCGTCGTGGGCCACGACGATATCTTCGGGGCCGACTTCTGCCAGCCGTCGTTGACCACCGTCGGTAGCGACGTCGAGCACGCCGGCCGAACGCTGGTCGATCTGGTGCGGGGTCGGATCGTTAGCCGACCGGACACCCCGATCGTGATCCCCACCCAACTCGTGGTTCGGGAATCGACGGGGGCCTGGACGGACGGCGCACGATGAGCCAGGTGCGGATCGCGGTGGCCGGCGCCGGCCTGATCGGCAAGCGACACATCGAGGAGATCGACGCAAGCGACTCGGCCGTGCTGGCGTCGATCGTGGATCCCGGGCCGACCGGGCCGACACTGGCCCAGAAGTACGGTGTTCCGCTGTACTCGTCCCTTGCCGAGCTGTTCGCCAAGGGCAAGCCGGACGGCGTCGTCCTGGCGACGCCGAACCAGATGCACGTAACCGGTGGCCTGGAGTGCGTGGAGGCGGGGGTACCCGTAATGGTCGAGAAACCCATCGGGGAGGACGTCGCATCCGCCGCCCGTCTCGTCGAGGCAGGCGAAAAGGCCGGGGTTCCGGTGCTGACCGGACACCACCGCAACTACAGCCCCATCATGACCAAGGCGCGTGAGATCGTCGAAAGCGGCGTTCTGGGAAGGCTTGTCGGCGTCTGCGGCACCGCCTTGTTCTACAAGCCCGACGACTACTTCGACGTTGGCGGTGGATGGCGACGCGAGCCCGGAGGCGGGCCGATCCTGCTCAACCTGACCCACGAGGTGAACAACCTGCTGTCGCTGATCGGCGACATCGACACCGTGATGGCGATGACGTCCAACTCAACTCGAGGTTTCCCCGTCGAGGACACGGCCGCGATGATCTTCCGCTTCGCAAACGGTGCGCTCGGCACTTTCCTGCTGTCCGATACTGCGGGATCGGCACGCAGTTGGGAGCAGACCTCCCAAGAGAACACCAGCTACTCCAGCTATGACGACGAGGACGCGTATCACATCACCGGAACGCAGGGTTCGCTGTCGGTGCCCACGATGCGATTGAAGGTCTTCGAGGGAGAGCGGTCATGGTGGGAGCCTTTCACCACATCAACCGAGAGCGTGGAGCGGCGTGATCCTTTGGCTCGCCAAGTGAAGCATTTCGCCGAGGTCATTCTCGGCGAGGCCGAGCCGATCTGTAGCGGCCGGGACGGCCTCAAGACAATGCAGGTGGTCGATGCCGTCGTGGAGTCCGCCCGCACTGGCCGGCCGGTCAATATTGCGAACTAAAGCCAAAGAGCCGCATGGGAGTGTCCCACAACACCTTTCGACGGATGCCCGGATCGGGTATCAGTCGCTCGACAAGGGCGAGCACCAGTCCGTAGTCGATCCGCTCGGGCGCGCGCAGAAACGGCCAGTCCGAGCCCCACATGCACCGGTCGGGGGTGAATGCCTCGAGCAACGCCTGCACGAACGGCCAGGAGTCCTGCCACGGGTAGGTCTCCGTCGAACACTTCACCAAGCCGGAGATCTTGACGAAGTACCGCCCGCTCGATGCAAGGTCGAGCAACCGGCGAAACCCCGGCTGACTCAATCCAGTCGCGGGATCGGGTCGCCCGCAGTGGTCGATCAGGACGCGCACCCCGGAGGGCTCCAGAATTGGCGCCATCTCGATCAGTTGGTCCCCGTCGACCTGCACGTCGACGAACATGTCCAGCTCAGCAAGATCACGCAGTAACGCTGCGGTGTCACGGAAGTAGTCGACGCCGAGAAGTGCGGCCTGCATGGTGATGCCGACAATTTCCAGGCCAAGGAGCCGCTCCAGTTCGGAGCGGCTGACGCCATTGTCGACGACAGCGACGCCCTTGAACCGGCCGTTGCCCCGTGCGAGGAAGTCCAGTAGGCACCCATTGTCGGTGTCGTAGCCTGAATTGGGTCCAATCACCAACGCATGTCGGGAGCCGTAGGCATCGAACAACTCCGTAAGTTGATGCGCCGTACCCTGTTCGTTGTCGACCGGGTGATACCAGGCGGTTGGCGCATAATCGAAATGTGCGGGGTCGAGAAGGTGGTTGTGACAATCGATCTTGGGTTCGTCGAAGATCGTCACTGTGTCAGTTTCAAGCAGTGCGCCCGCGGAATACAAAGATCGCCCGACACCTTCCAGCGAGTGGGAAGTTGATCATGCTCACGTCAACCGCAGTGGTGGCCACCGATGCCCCCGAACGCTACGCGAAGCAACTCCTCGCCCATCTCGGCCGCAAGAACACCGTCGAGACGATTGGTGGCGAGCGGCAGGGCGGACGGTTGGTATTCGCCTACGGCACCGGAACGGTCCGGCCGGAGGACAACCGCCTTGTGCTCGAAGCCGCCGCCGAGGACGTCGAGTCGCTCGCCCATGTCGAAGACGTGCTGGGCCGTCACCTGGAGCGGTTCGGGGCCAAACGCGAACTGGTGGTGACCTGGCAGCGCGGCGACCCCGACGGTGTCGGCGGCTGAGTTCTCATCCGTCTCGCCGGCTCTGTGCGAGGAAGAACCGGACCATCTCGGCGGACGCGTCCGGGCCCAGCGGGTCGGTGTAGGACCCGACCGGGTTCCCGCCGGACCAGGCGTGCCCGCCGCCGCGCACCGTCCAGGACTCAGCGAGGACGTCGCCGTCGACGTCGGTGTGCACGGTGCGGGTCCAGGCATGGCCGCCCGTGCTCTGCCCATCGAAGTGCGTCGTGTCTGACGTCGAGGTGTGGGTGGTGGCGAGCCGGGCGGCGACGAGGTTCTCGGCGTTCACCGGCGCCACGATCCCGTCGCGGTCGCCGTGGAACACGATCAACGGCACGCTGCTGCCCGGCGCCGGTGAGCCGCCCGTTCGCATGGCGGCGAACGCCGCCGCGACGTCATGTGCTGCGCCGTAGGCGATCCCGGAATGCACTCCGACCCCGGCGTAGAGCTGCGGGTAGGTCGCGGCCATCACCGCCGCCATGGCGCCGCCGGCGGAGAGTCCGGCGACATACACCCGGCCGGGGTCGACCTCGTAGTCGGCCATGATCTGACGGGTGATGCCTGCGATGATCGCCGGCTCGCCCGCGCCTGCCCGCTGATGCGCCGAGGAGAACCAGTTCCAGTAGCCGCCGCGGTTGGCCGCGGCCGACTGCTCCGGGTAGGCGACGAGGAAGGTGTGCCGCTCGGCGAGGTCGTTCATCCGGGTGCCTGCGGCGAAGTCGGTCGCGTCCTGCTTGCCGCCGTGCAGCATGACGACCAGTGGTACCGGCGCACCGGAGTAGCCGGTGGGGATGTAGAGGTCATAGCTTCTGGTCCCGGCCGGCTCGGTGTGGTTCAGGTGGCGGATCTGACCGCCGGGTGCGGCGGCCGCCGCAGCCGCGACCGGCGCCGCGGCGCCCCGGCGGGGGTTCGAGGGCAGCGTGGCCCGGAGCTTGTCGAGCAGCCCGCCGCGGCGGAGACCGTGGTTTTCCGGACCGGTGACGACTGGTCCAGCCGGAGATGTGGCTCCGAGCGTGCGCTGCAGCACCGCGAAGGCCTTCGCCAGCTGTCCTGCACGGGTGAGCCTCAATGCTTCGGACATGCCGGTGGTGCGGTCGTCGTCCATGGGAGCCCCTTCGGGTGTGATTTCGACCTCGACCGGTTGGTCGGCGCCGTATGACGGCTCAGCTGGTCATGCGGGTGGCGAGGGCCGCCTTGACCGTCTTTGGCGCCCGCAAGGCGCCAAGGACCTCGACCGAGGAAATCGTCGCCAGTGCAAGATCGGCGCTCACGTCGTTGGCGATCGTCGCCAGCCCGAGGACGCGTAGCTCGAGGGTCTGCCCCGCATCGCGCAGTTCCTCGAGGTCACGCCGACTGAGGTGCTGTGTTCCGAGTACCAGCGCCCGGCGCTTCACGGTGTTGTTCACCGCATCCGCCCGGCTTTCCAGCTGACGCCGGATCGCTGTGCGGATGAAGTCCGTTCGGTTGGCGTAGAAGCCCTCATCGACGAGCAGATCGATCTGCCCGAGGTCGACGAGGCCCACGTTGATGGTGATCTTCTCGCTCTTGTCGACCTCTGCCACATCACTCCTTTCACCATCTTGTCGCCAACCTACCACCATCTGGTGGGATGGTGCAGAGGTTGCCTAGTCAAAACCCCGCCGGGTCACGCTGACGGTCCTATCGGCAGCTGGCAGTCTGACTCCCGTGACGCCAGCACCAACTACTGTTCGTCAGGCCGCCGTGCTGGTGGCGCTCGAGGGGGCGGCGGGTCTTGTCGCGGCGGTGATCTACGTCGTGAGTGGATTCGGCGGAGCCGACGAACCCGGCCTGAACAAGTTCGGAACCGCGGCCTGGTTCGCGATCATCTCCGGCGGCGTGCTCGCGGCGGCATGGGCGCTGTGGACCGGCCGCCGGTGGGGCCGCGGCGCCGCGGTGTTCGCGCAGCTGCTGCTGTTACCGGTGGCGTGGTACCTCGCCGTGGGCTCTCAACAATGGGCGTACGGCATACCGGTCGGCGTCGTCGCGCTCATCACGCTGGTCCTGCTGTTCAGCCCGTCGGCGGTGCAGTGGATTTCGTCCGGCGACGATCGCTGAGGAGCCGGACAATCCGGCACCGCTCAGGACTCAGGCGACTCGGCCAGCGCCGACAACTCAGGGCCGGACACCCGGTAGGTGATCCATTCGTCCTGTTGACGCCCGCCGACGGCGTCGTAGAGCGCGATCGCGTCGGCGTTCCAGTCCAGCACCGCCCACGACAGCCTGGTGTATCCGTTCTCGACGCATTCGCGGGCCAGCGTGGCGAGCATTGCGCGGGCCAACCCGCGACGGCGGAACTTCGGGCGTACGAACAGGTCTTCGAGGTAGATGCCGGCGACGCCGTCCCACGTGGAGAAGTTGCGGAACCACAGCGCGCCCGCCGCTGCTTCGCCGTCCACCTCGGCGATGTGGCCCTGCACTGTCGGGGTGTCACCGAAAAGCGCGGCACGCAGCTGTGTTTCGGTGACAGTGCACTCGTGGCCGGCCCGCTCGAATTCGGCGAGCTCGTGGATCATCGCCGTCAGCTCGGCCTCGTCGCCGGGCCGGGCGCGCCTGATGTTCATGGTTGCGCCTCCAGGGCGGACAGGATGGTGGTGAATTTGGTTGTCGTCTCGGCGACTTCGTCGTCGGGATCGGATTCGGCGACGATTCCGCCGCCGGCGTGGGCGTCGGCGGCGCGGCGGTCGGCCGACAGCTGTGCTCCGCGGATAGACACCACCCAGCGGCCGTCGCCGCGTTCGTCACACCAGCCCACCGCGCCCGCGTAGAAGCCGCGGTCACCCTCGAGCTCGCCGATCAGTTCGGCCGCGGCCGCGGTGGGCACGCCGCCGACGGCCGGGGTTGGATGCAGCGCAACAGCGAGATCCAAAGCGGTTGTCGATGTTTCGCGCAGGCGCCCGGTGATGGGCGTGGACAGATGCCACACCGCGGCGGTGCGACTCAGCTGCGGCGTCGGCGGAATCTGCAGGTCGACGCACAACGGGTCGAGGGCTTTGCGCATCGCGTCGACGACCAGCTCGTGCTCGTGGCGGTTCTTGGCCGACTCCGTCAGCGCCGCACCGCTGGCCCGGTCGGCGTCGGGGTCGGGCATTCGCGGCGCCGAACCCGCGAACGGACGGCAGGCCACCTGGTCGCCGCTGCGGGCCACCAGCAGCTCCGGACTGGCGCCGACGAGCGCGCTTCCCGAGTACCTCCCGCCCGCCGGTGTCAGGTCGGCGAAATAGACGTTGGCCACCGGATCGGCGCTCGCCAAGCGGCGCAACACGATTCGTGCATCCAGCGGCCCGTCGGCCTCCAGATGCAGCGCCCGGGCCAGGACCACCTTGTGCAGGCCGCTGCTGGGATCGGTGAGCCTGTCCAACGCCGCCCGGATACGCGCGCGGTGCTCGTCGGGCGCGGGCATCGTCGCCGCGATCCGCACCGGCGGCAATGGCCCGGTGGGCCAGTCCGGCATTGCGTCGGTGAACCGCACGGACAGCGGGCGCATCAGCGCCGCTGGCCGCGACATGTCAAACGGTAACGCGCCCAACACGATCGGAGTGCCACCGGCCGAAAGCGCGGCGCGCGCATCGGCCAGTCGCGGGTAGGGGGTGTGTAAACCGTCGGCGACGACCGCGCCGTCGGGGCCGGCGAGCACGAACGACGGGTCGGATGTCACGTGAAGACGGTGGGGTTGGGATACCCGGTCAGGCCGAGTGCCGAGAGCTGGCGCTGTCCGTGCTCGAAGCCGCATATCGCGATCGAGGCCGCGGCCATCGCGAACCTGATGCCCTCATAGATGGGCAGGTCAACCCAGCGGGTGATCACCGAGCGGGAGAAATGGCCGTGACCGACGAAGACGACGTCGCGAGACTCCATGTGCGCCAACGCCAACTCGATCGCGTTGTCGGCGCGTTCGCACACCGCAGCGGTCGTCTCGCCACCGGGACAACCGTGGGTCCACACCAGCCAGTTCGGCACGGCTTTGCGGATGTCGACGGTGGTGGTGCCCTCGTAGTCTCCGTAGTCCCATTCGCGAATGAGCGGATTCACCTCGTCGACGGTGAGCCCGGCGAGTTCGGCGGTGACAAGCGCGCGTTTGCGCGGGCTGCTGATGACATAAGGGTCGTCCAACTGCAGCTGTGTGAGCGTCTCTCCGGCGGCCTTGGCCTGTCGGGTGCCCGCCTCGGTGAGGTCGAGGTCGGTGCGGCTGGTGTGCTTTCCGCTCCGGGACCACTCGGTCTCGCCATGACGCAGCAGGAACAGCCGATGCTGCTGGAGGCTCACCCCGTCGATTCTGCCCCACGCCGGGCGGCCGTGTTCAATGTCGCCGCCGGTGCGGCTCCGGGTCCGTGCGCATGCTTGGATGAACACCGTGACGCGGGTACTTGCGGTCGCCAATCAAAAGGGTGGGGTCGCCAAAACGACGACGGTCGCGTCGTTGGGCGCGGCGATGGTGGAAAAGGGTCGACGGGTGTTGCTTGTCGACCTCGATCCGCAGGGATGTTTGACGTTCTCGCTCGGCCAGGACCCCGACAAGCTCGCGGTGTCGATCCACGAGGTGCTGCTCGGTGACGTGGAGCCGGCGACTGCTTTGGTGGCGACGTCGGAGGGAATGTCGCTGATGCCCGCCAACATCGACCTGGCCGGCGCCGAGGCGATGCTGCTGATGAGGGCGGGCCGCGAATACGCGCTGAAGCGTGCGCTGGCGAAAATCGGCGGCGAGTACGACGTGGTGATCATCGACTGCCCGCCGTCGCTGGGTGTGCTCACCCTCAACGGGCTGACTGCCGCAGACGACGTGATCGTGCCGCTGCAGTGCGAGATGCTGGCACATCGCGGCGTCGGCCAGTTCCTGCGCACGATCACCGACGTCCAGCAGATCACCAATCCAGAGCTGAACCTGATGGGTGCGCTTCCCACGCTGTACGACTCGCGCACCACCCACAGCCGCGACGTCCTGCTCGACGTCGCCGATCGCTACGACCTGCCGGTGCTCGCGCCGCCCATTCCGCGCACCGTGCGGTTCGCCGAGGCCAGCGCATCGGGCGCGTCGGTACTGGCCAGCCGAAAGAACAAGGGCTCCCACGCCTATCGGCAACTGGCCGATACGCTGCTCATGCACTGGAAGACGGGAAAGGCGCTGCCCACCTTCGCGCCGGAGATCTAGTGTGTGCTGAGTCATTGATTCGGGTGCAGCGACAACGCACAGTCGCCACAGCAGATAAACAACATTGCGGTCCGGGCGAGGCGAGCCTTTTCGCGCCGAATGTGAGCGCGACCCGAAAATCCGCATGGACCGCGAAATCGACGTTAGCGTGCAACTCACTCGCACTTCTCAACGCCAGCGTCGATCTCGAAGGATCTTCGTGAACACCGGAAAGATGCTGCGGAACTAACGACTCACAACATTAGGTTCAGCTTCCCAGGGCGATCAGCGTGCCGCCGCGCTGCTCGAGCAGGGTCGAGCCGGCGACGCTGGGCACCACCGCCGACCCTACGGGCAGGCGGCGCAACGGGATGAAGCGTTCGTTGGCTCCGGTCTTCGGGTCATAGACCCCGACGCCGTCGCTGACCGGGATGATCAGCTTCCCGGCCATCATCGTCGCCGGGCCGATCGGAATGTGTGTGTCGGCGGGCCCGACGGTGTAGCGGTACTGCATGCCGCTGGCGGCGAACACCATCACCGCGTCACCCGTCCACCAGGTGATCAGGTCGCCGGGGCGGGTTGCGGCGGCCTCCGACGACGCCGGCTTGGGCAGCGGCAGGTTGGCGGTCGTCCCGCCGGTGTCGTCGATGACCATGACCGATGGCTTCGGGGTTGGTACGTACACGGCGGTGGTGGTTTCGGAGACGGCAACCACCCGGGCGCCGGTGCCGTCCTTGACCTCGTGCAGTGGCACGTACTTCAGGTCGGGGGTGTCCTCCTCCTTGGCCGGCCGCAGCAGCGTCAGCCGCAGGTCGGGCTGGTCCGGGCACGCCTCGAGCACCGAAACCGCGGCCGGGCTGGCCGCCGCCGATCCCAGCCTGCACAACACCGGACCCGGGGTGCCGGGTTTGATCCGGGCGTCGAGGGCGCCGTAGCTGATCATCCGGACCATGTCGGAGCGCCACTGCTCGAGTCTGCTGTCGCCCGCGGAAAGCACGGTGGTGCCGTCGGACGACAGCGCCACCTCGGGGTCGGCATATGCAGTGCGGCTCGGTCCGCGCGTACCGGTCTGCCCGTCGATGGTGCTCACCTGACCGCAACCGCGGCTGTCGGGATAGACCGCCACCGCGTCTTGGTACGCCCAGGTGACCCCGCACAGGTCGAGGTCGCGGGCGTAGCTCCACAGCACCGCCCCCGTCACCGGATCGCGGCCCTCGACGTCGCGGCCGTTGCCGCTCACCACGGCGCCCCCGGCCACCACCGGCACCGTCGTCTTCGGGCTGGGCGCCGTCCACAGCTCCCGCAGCGACGGTGGAACCACCTTGGCGGGCGTGAGGGTCTTCACCGGCGACGCGGCGGGCCTGCTGATCGTGGCCCTGGCGTCGCTGGTCCACCAGACCAGCGCGGCGACGACGGCGACCACAACGGCGATCGCCGCGGCGGCCAGCAGGTCGGCCCGGGTCCGGCGCTCGGGTTTGACCATCGGCGGGCGGGGCCTCGCTAGTTGGCGGTCGCGCCGGCCGCCTTGCGGGGACGACGGCGACGGCGCTTGCGGCCCGACCCGTCGGACCCGGCGGCGGGTGCTTCACCGTTCTCGGCGGCGGCCGGGGCCGCCTTCTCGCCCTGCGGGTGACCGCTCACCGGCTCACCGCCACGGGTGCGGCGGCGCGGCTTGTTGCGGGCGCGCGCGGGGGCCTCCGAAGCCCTCGTGGCATCGCGCGGTGGGCGCTTGGCGGTCTTGGCGGCCCTGGCCGGGCCGACCCTTCCCGTCGCGTCGGTCGGGATGTCGAGTTCCTCGTAGAAATGCGATGAGCTGGAATAGGTTTCGGCGGGATCCGGGTGGCCGAGACCGAGCGCCTTGTCGATCATCTCCCAGCGCGCCAGCTCGTCCCAGTCGACCAGGGTGATCGCGATGCCGGTCTTGCCCGCCCGCCCGGTGCGGCCGATGCGGTGCACGTAGGCCTGGTCGTCCTCGGGAATCTGGTAGTTGATGACGTGGGTGACGTCGTCGATGTCGATGCCGCGGGCGGCCACGTCGGTGGCCACCAGCACGTCGATGTCGCCGGTGCGGAACGCCTTGAGGGCCTTCTCGCGGGCGGCCTGGTTCAGGTCGCCGTGCACGGCGCCCACCTTGAAGCCGCGCTCGCCGAGTTCGTCGGACACCTTCTGGGCGGTGCGCTTGGTTCGAGTGAAGATCATCGTCGCGCCGCGGGCGCGGGCCTGCAGCAACCGGCTGACCAACTCGACCTTGTCCAGCGCGTGTGCGCGGTATGCGAACTGGTCGGTGGTGGAGTGCACGGCCGAGGAGTGCGGCGCCTCGGCGCGGATGTGCGTCGGCTGGTTCATGAAGGTGCGGGCCAGCGTGATGATCGGGTCCGGCATCGTTGCCGAGAACAGCATCGACTGCCGCTTCTCGGGGATCTGGCGCAGGATGCGCTCGATGTCGGGCAGGAAGCCCAGGTCGAGCATCTCGTCGGCCTCGTCGAGCACCAGCACCGCGATGCTGCCCAGCTGCAGGTGGCCCTGCTGGGCGAGGTCGAGCAGCCGGCCGGGCGTGCCGACCACGACGTCGGCGCCGGCCCGCAGTGCGTCGATCTGCGGCTCGTAGGCGCGCCCGCCGTAGATGGACACCACGGAGAGCTTGCGCTCGCCCGCGGTGAGGTACTTCGCGGCGTCGGCGAGGTCGCCGGACACCTGCAGGCACAGTTCGCGGGTGGGCACCACGACGAGTGCGCGCGGGGTGCCCGTCAGCGGACGCTCGGTGTCGCTGGTGATCTCCTGAAGCAATGGCACACCGAATGCAAAGGTCTTGCCCATGCCGGTGCGGGCCTGCCCGATGAGGTCGTTGCCCGCCAGTGCGAGCGGCAGGGTCAGTTCCTGAATGGCAAATGCATGCTCGATGCCGTCTTCGGCGAGTGCGCGCACTATTTCGTCGCGTACGCCGAGTTTGGCAAATGTGGGGTTGAGTGCGGTCATAGGGGTAGACGAAGCCTTTCCGTGCCTTTTCGGCGATCCTCGTTTCGCGTCGACGCGCGCACGAGGATTACGAGAAAAACTTCGCGAGGCCCTGCGCTGAGGTAGGCGGGCCAACTGCGTGCACGCACATTTCTTAGGTAGCGGCTCATCTGTGTGCAGCCACCGCCTATGACCATGATACCGGTAGGGTTTGCCGACCGGTCAGCGCCTCGGTCGCCGACTACAGTTGGGCCCATGAGTTCGACGCAGCCCGCGGCATCCCCGGAGCAGATCGCCACCTCGGTCACCTCTGGCGTGTCGGCCGACCATCCGGGCGTCAACGAGCTGTTCGCGCTGTTGGCCTACGGCGAGGTGGCCGCGTTCTACCGGCTCACCGACGAGGCGCGGATGGCGCCCAACCTGCTGGGCCGAATCAACATGGCCAGCATGGCGGCAGCGGAGATGAACCACTACGAGTTGCTGCGAGACTCGCTGGAGCAGCGGGGCATCGACGTGGTTGCGGCGATGACGAGATACGCCCCGGCGCTGGAGAACTATCACCGGCTCACCACACCAAGCACCTGGCTGGAGGCGTTGGTGAAGACCTATATCGGTGACGCGCTGGCGGCCGATTTCTATCTCGAGATCGCCGACGTACTGCCCGACGACGTCGCCGGTGTGGTGCGCGCGGTGCTGGCCGAAACGGGCCACTCGCAGTTCGTCGTCGCCGAGGTCCGGGCCGCGGTGACCACCAGCCAGCGGCAGCGTCATCGGCTGGCGCTGTGGTCACGCCGGCTGCTCGGCGAGGCAATCACCCAGGCCCAGTTCGTGCTCGCCGACCACGACGAACTCGTCGACCTGGTGGTCTCGGGCACCGAGGGGCTGAGCCAGTTGACCGAGTTCTTCGACCGTCTGCAGCGCACGCACAGCGCACGCATGCAGGAGCTGGGCCTGGCCTGACCCCGCTCAGCGGGTGCAGTTGGTGATGATCGAGTTGTTGGTCTGCGCCGCCAGCGTTGCGCCGGAGCCGTCGGTGATCGTGCAGTTGAGCTGGCCGGTCACGCTCGTCGCGGTGACCGAGCTGAGCTCGACGCCCGGATCGAGCACGACCTGCTTCGTCCACGGCAGCGCGACGTTGACGGCGGTCTGCAGCGCGCCCTGCTGGTCGGTGTAGATCACCGTGACCAGGTCCAGGAGCTGGCGGCTGCCGGTCACCTGGTACGTGACGGTGCGCGGGTCGGCCGCGGCAGGCGGCGCGGCTTCGGTCGGGGCCGTGCTGGGCGCTGCGGTCGGCGTCGGCGACACGCTCGTGATCGTCTCCGGTGGAAGTGCCGTGGCCGACGGCGCCCTGCTGGTGCTGGGCGAGGGCGCGGCGCTCGGATACGGCGCGGCCCTGCTGGTCGAGGGGGAGACCGTCGCCGACGTGGTGCCGCTGTCGCCGCCACTGAGGATCATCAACGTGCCTGCCACGGCGATGAGCAGGACGATGCCCGCGACGCCGGCCACCCACAGCCAGTGGCGGTCGTCGTGCTCGGCGGCGTAGTCGTCGAAGTCGTCATCCTCGTCGTAGTCGGCGTACGCCTCGTAGTCCGCGTCGTCGTCGTACTCGTCGTCGATGTCGGGGCGGTGGTCGTCAAAGCGGTCGGTGACCGATCCGGTCGCCCAGGGCGAAGAAGGCCTGTCCATGCGTGTAATCCCAGTTAGTTCGAGTGATTCAGGCCTGATGCTATCGGTGCAGAAGTGACAGTTGAGGTCAACAATCTGGCGTGTCGGTAACGGTCCGGACTCAGTTCGCTGTGACGGCCGCCGACATTCGTCTACCCGCGAACGGCCACCCCCGACCTGACCCCACGGTGTCCACTAGCCTTTCGGGGAGAACGCATTACGACTGCAGACGATCAGGAAGGGTCCAGCGTGGAGGTCAAGATCGGTGTCACGGACAGTCCGCGCGAGCTCAGCTTCAACAGCGCGCAGACACCCCCCGAGGTGGAGAAGCTGATCACCGAGGCGCTGTCCAAGGACTCGGGCGTTCTGGCATTGACCGACGAGAAGGGCCGGCGATTCCTGGTGCAGTCGGCCAAGATCGCCTATGTCGAGATCGGGGCCGCCGACGTGCGGCGGGTCGGCTTCGGCGTTGGCGTGGTGGGCGCCGAGGCCGTCAAGAACGGGTGAGCGGCACGTGTGACAGGCCGCCCCAGGCGAACTGAACGGTGCCCTCCACGGCGGCGTCCTTGGAGATCGGCCGCTCGTTGTTGAGCCAGTACCGCGCGGAGTCGACGCTGACGGCCACCAGGCCGACCGCGATCATCCTGGCGCGATGGGCTTCCAGGCCGGAGTCGCGACTGATCAGGTCGAACACCGCGTCGGTGCACGACTCTGTTGCCACCTTCACCTGCGCCGCCACCTGCGGCTCGGTGACGTAGTCGTTCTCGAAGATCAGTCGATAACCCTGGCTGTCGTGCTCGATGAAGTCGAAGAACGCCTGCACCGCGGCGCGCAGCCGCTGCCTGTTGTCGGTGGTGGTGCGCAGCGCCTGGCGCACACCGGACACCAGATTTTCGACGTGCCGGGCCAGCACCGCCAGGTACAGCTCCAGCTTCGACGAGAAGTGTTGGTACAGAACGGGTTTGCTGACACCTGCGCGATCGGCGATCTCGTCCATCCCTGCGGCGTGATAGCCGCGGTCGACGAAAACCTCGCTGGCAGCAACGAGTAACTGCCCGCGACGCTCGTCGCGGGGCAGCCGACTGCCACGCCGATTGGCGCCGGAATTGCCGCCCCTTGATTCGGTGGCATTGGCGAGATCGTTCATTACTCTCTCTATCTGGCCGCAATCCGGCCTCGTTCGCATCGACAGTACTACCCGTTCATGGGGGTACGCGTCAGGACGGCTCCGCAGCCTCGCGGTCGTCGTCGGCTGGGTGGCGCGCCGGAAAGTGCAAGCCGCACCGTCTGTGCCATCCTGTTTCGGTGACCTACGACCCGGGGCGTCGCACGCGGGGCGCCGAAGGCCTGGAGCGTCACGACCCGGAACCGAGCAGGGGTCGGATGCCTGTGCTGCGCGACGAGTGGCGCGAGCCGCTGCGTGCACAGCGTGACCCCATCTCAGGGGATTCCGGTCGGGTCAGGTCCAATCGCGAGGGCCGTCGCCGGTGGCGCAAGCAGACCCGGCTGGGCCGTTTCCTCTCGACCTATGGCTGGCGTGCCTACGCGCTCCCGGTGCTGGTCGCGCTCACGGTGTGGGTCCTCTACCAGGCCGTCACCGGAACCAGCGCGCCAGCAGCGAAGGAAGCGCAGGGTCCGGCGCAGGGGCCGCCGACCATCGGGGTGGCCAGCACGTCGATCGTCGGCGCACCGCCGAAGGGGCTGACCCAGTTCGACGCCAACCTGCCGACCGGCATCCTGCCCGACGGCGGGCCCTACACCGAGGCGGGAGCGAAGACCTGGCACATCGTGCCGGGAGCGGAACCGCAGGTCGGGCAGGGCACCGCCAAGGTGTTCACCTACACCGTCGAGGTCGAGGACGGCGTCGACACCACGTCGTTCGGCGGCGACGAGAACTTCGCGCGGATGGTCAGCCAGACCCTGGCCAACCCGAAGAGCTGGACGCACAACCCTCAGTTCGGGTTCACCCGAATCGACAGTGGCCAGCCCGACTTCCGGGTGTCGCTGACCAGCCCGATGACGGCCCGTGAGGGCTGCGGCTACGAGATTCCCATCGAGACGTCCTGCTACAACCCGTCCTTCACGCCCGACGGCCAGCCCCGGGTGTTCCTCAACGAGGCCCGCTGGGTACGGGGTGCGGTGCCGTTCCAGGGCGATGTGGGCGCGTACCGGCAGTACCTGATCAACCACGAGGTCGGCCACGCCATCGGTTACACGCAGCACGAGCCGTGCGTGGAGAGCGACCAGCTGGCGCCGGTGATGATGCAACAGACGTTTTCCACGAACGACAACGACAACTCCCGCTTCGACCCCGAGTGGGTCAAGCCGGACGGCAAGAGCTGCAAACCCAACCCCTGGCCGTATCCGATCGCCTAGCGGCGGGGAAGCTCTCGACGGTGATTGCCGTTGATCTGGGTGACTATCTGGAGAACTCTGTGATGGAGAGCAACCCGACTTCGAATCGAGGAGGGTACCGGTGTCTACACCGTTGCCGCCGCTGGTAGAGCCTGCGGCAGAGCTGACGCGCGAAGAGGTCGCGCGCTACAGCCGCCACCTGATCATTCCCGATCTGGGCGTGGACGGTCAGAAGCGGCTGAAGAACGCCCGCGTGCTGGTCATCGGCGCGGGCGGGTTGGGCTCGCCGACGCTGCTCTACCTCGCCGCTGCGGGCGTCGGCACCATCGGCATCGTCGAGTTCGACGTGGTCGATGAATCCAACCTGCAGCGCCAGATCATCCACGGGCAGTCCGATATCGGCCGATCGAAGGCTGAGAGCGCTCGCGACTCCGTTCGGGAGATCAATCCGCTGGTGGAGGTGCGGCTGCACGAGTTCCGGCTGGAGCCCGACAACGCGGTCGACCTGTTCGAGCAGTACGACCTGATCCTGGACGGCACCGACAACTTCGCCACCCGCTACCTGGTCAACGACGCCGCCGTGCTGGCGGGCAAGCCGTACGTATGGGGCTCGATCTACCGCTTCGAGGGTCAGGTGTCGGTGTTCTGGGAGGACGCCCCCGGCGGCCTCGGCCTGAACTACCGGGATCTCTACCCCGAGCCGCCGCCACCGGGCATGGTGCCGTCCTGCGCCGAAGGCGGCGTGCTGGGCATCCTGTGCGCGTCCATCGCATCGGTGATGGGCACCGAGGCCATCAAGCTGATCACCGGCATCGGCGACCCGTTGCTGGGCCGGTTGATGGTGTACGACGCACTCGACATGACCTATCGCACTATCAAGATCCGCAAGGACCCAGCGACACCGAAGATCACCGAGCTGATCGACTACGAGGAATTCTGCGGCGTGGTGTCCGATGCGGCCGCCGAGGCCGCCGCCGAATCCACCATCACCCCACGCGAACTGCGTGAACTGCTCGACTCGGGTAAGCCGTTGGCTCTGATCGACGTCCGCGAACCCGTGGAGTGGGACATCAACCGCATCGAGGGCGCCGAGCTGATCCCGAAGTCGGCGTTCGAATCGGGCGAGGCGCTGGCCAAGTTGCAGGTCGACCGCACACCCGTGCTCTATTGCAAGACAGGGGTGCGCTCGGCCGAAGTGCTGGCCATCGTGAAGAAGGCAGGCTTCTCCGACGCGATGCATGTTCAGGGTGGAATCGTGGCTTGGGCCAAGCAGCTCGAGCCCGACATGGTCATGTACTAAGACGTCCGGCGGGGCAGGAGCGGAGTGACCGGGGGAAGACACAGCTGGTCAGCGAAGCCTTTCTGGCCTGCGGCGACGGTAGCCTGACGCTGTGACTGACGAACGGCCGCCGGACCACGTGCTGGCGGCGTTCGGCGTCAGTGGCCTGCATCCCGTGCAGCTCGGGCCCGGTTGGGAGGGCGGCTGGCGCTGCGGCGAAGTCGTGCTGTCGCTGGTTGCCGACCACGCCCGGGCCGCGTGGTCGGCGAAGGTTCGCGAGACGCTGTTCGTCGACGGTGTGCGGCTCGCCAGGCCGGTGCGGTCCACCGACGGGCGCTACGTGGTCGCGGGCTGGCGCGCGGACACCTTCGTCGCGGGCACCCCCGAGCCGCGCCACGACGAGGTCGTCTCGTCGGCGGTCCGCCTGCATGAGGCGACGGCCAAGTTGGAGCGTCCACGGTTTCTGACCCAGCCGCCGGTCGCGCCGTGGGCCGACGTCGACGTTTTCATCGCCGCCGACCGGGCGGCCTGGGAGGAACGGCCGCTGCAGTCGCTGCCCCCGGGTGCGCGTGTGTCGCCCGGCTCTGCCGACGGACAGCGGTCGATCGACCTGATCAACCAGCTCGCCGGGCTGCGCAGACCGACCAAGAGCCCCAACCAGCTGGTGCACGGAGACCTTTACGGCACAGTACTTTTCGCGGGCACCGCGGCACCGGGAATCACCGATATCACACCCTATTGGCGTCCTGCCTCGTGGGCAGCCGGCGTCGTGGTTGTCGACGCGCTGTCGTGGGGCGACGCCGACGACGGTCTCATCGAGCGTTGGGCGCCGATACCGGAGTGGCCACAGATGTTGTTGCGCGCATTGATGTTCCGGATCGCCGTTCATGCCCTGCATCCGCGGTCCACCGCCGCGTCGTTTCCGGGTTTGGCCCGAACCGCCGCACTGGTGCGGTCGGTGCTCTGAGGCGCCGCAATCAGCGTGACTACTAACAAGCGCATGAGGCACTCCCCGCGGCGACGGCGGATAGCGCGTCCCGATGAGGCACGGACGGCGAAGGCACGCCCGTCGCGGTCGCGCGCAGCAGCTCCAGCTGGCGGGTGGTCAGGTGCGCTGCGGGCCTGCCGGATGCGGTGATCACCCGGTGCCATGGCAGATCCGATGAGTCCGTCCGCATGATCCAGCCGACGATGCGCGGGCTGGAAAGTCCTGCCGCCGAGGCGATGTCACCGTAGGTCGAGACTCGGCCGGACGGAATCGAGGCGACCAGCGCGCGCACCGCCTCGACTTGTTCGTCGGTGACCGCGGCCACTGCTAAACCTGGTTGAGTCGGTCGCGGATCACTGCGGCGGTCTCGGCCGGTCGCGCCTGGGCCACCATGTGATCGCAGTCGAAGTCGACAAGCGAGAACCGCGGACCCAGTTGCTCTTGGAGCGCCGCAATCAGCTCGTCGGTGACGTACGGCGGGTCGGTGCGGGTGGCGCGCACCAGTGTCGTTCGTATTCCCTTGTGCGGCAGCGCGAACTCGCGAGCCAGCTCGCTCCAGTACGACATCATCGCTGGGATGCTGATCCGCCACCCGAAGCGGCCGTCCGGCAGCTCGACCAGATGCTCATCGAGTTCGGCGTCCAGATCGATGGGATCCACGTCGCTCCATGAGCCCGTGGCCTTCTCGGTGCGGGCCTCGTCGCGATCGAGGTAGTACGGCGAGGCCATCATGTCGTCGGCGATGTTCGCCATCCACGCGCCGTCGAGCCCAACGGCCGGATCGAGCAGCACCAGCGACGCGACCAGATCCGGGCGCGCGGCAGCTAGTTTCAGCGCGATCGCGGCGCCGAACGAGTGACCGACCACCAGCACGGGGCGTTCGGCCTCGTGCACCAGCAGGTCGGCCAGTGCGGCGACGTTGGCGTCCAGCGTCCACGGTGCGGCCCACGACGACCGGCCATGGCCGAGCAGGTCGGGAGCGACGATCGAGACATCCGCCAGGTGCTTCGTGGCCAGCGTCTGCCAGCGCTGGCCGTGTCCGGTCAGGCCGTGCACGGCCAGGATCTGCGCCGGCTGCGCCGCGCCGTAGCGATGCACATTGAGGGCTTGGGTGTTGCTGGTCACGACGTCGATGCTAAGCGGCGATTCTCGCGAGTTCTGCGTGAGGGCTGTGATCTCACCGCGAGCACGACCATGGTGCAGATCTCGGCAACCATCAGGCTCCATCAAGTTTTTGTCGGACCCCTGTGGTGTCATGCCCACATGTCCGCACCGCAGACCGTCCCAGCTCCGACGGCGTTGACCGAGCCCGGTATTCGCGGTGTCGTGCGTGTGCTCGGCGGACCCGGTACCGGCAAGACCCGCGCGCTGATCGAGACTGCGGCCGCGCACATCGCCGATGGCGCCGATCCGGAATCCGTTCTGCTGCTGACGGGTTCGGCACGACTCGGCACGCGGGCCCGTGCTGCGATCACTTCCGCCCTGCTCCAGGCGGGTAGTCGCGCGGTCGTTCGCGAACCGCTTGTCCGCACGGTGCACTCATACGCCTTCGCCGTGCTGAGGCTCGCCGCGCAGCGCAATGGGGATCCGCCCCCGCGGCTGATCACCACCGCCGAGCAGGACGGCATCATCCGAGAGCTGCTGTCCGGCGACCTCGAGGACGGCGACCGCGCCGCCGTCGCCTGGCCCCGCCAGCTGCGGCCCGCGTTGAGCACCGTCGGGTTCGCCACCGAGCTGCGCGACCTGCTGGCACGCTGCACCGAACGCGGTGTGGATCCCGTTGCGCTGCAACGTATCGGCCGGCTGTCCGGCCGCCCGGAATGGCTCGCTGCGGGCCAGTTCGCGCAGCAGTACGAGCAGACCATGCTGCTGCGGTCCGCCGTCGGCATGGCGGCCCCGCAGGCCACCGTGCCCGCGCTCGGCGCGGCCGAGCTCGTCGGAGCCGCACTGGAAGCGTTCGCCGTCGACCACGAGCTGCTCTCCGTCGAGCGGGGGCGAGTCAAGCTGCTGCTCGTCGACGACGCCCAGCACCTCGACCCGCAGGCCGCCCGCCTGGTGCGGATGCTGGCGGCGAGCGCCGAGCTGGCAGTCATCGCCGGCGACCCCAACCAGGCGGTGTTCTCTTACCGCGGTGCCGATCCCGCGTTGTTGCACGGCGACGAGGGCGATCCGGTGATCACACTGACGGAGTCGCACCGCTGCGCACCTGCGGTGGCACACGCCATCACCGGGATCGCGCGACGGCTACCCGGCGCCGGACGGGCCCGCGAACTGGTGGGCACCGGGGTGCAGCCGGGTTCGGTATCGGTGCGGGTGGCCGCCTCGCCGCACGCCGAAACGGCGCTGATCGTCGACGCGCTGCGCAGGGCCCACCTCATCGACGAGGTGCCGTGGGCGCAGATGGCCGTGATCGTCCGCTCGGTCCGGCAGGGCGGCGCGGCACTGTGCCGCGCCCTGGCCGCGGCGGGTGTACCGGTGGTGACGCCGCCGCCGAGTGTGCCGCTGGCCGAGCAACCGGCAGCGCGGGCGATGCTGACGGTGCTGGCCGCCGCGGCCGACGGATTGGACGGCGACTGCGCCCTTGACCTGCTGACCGGGCCGATCGGCCGGGTCGATCCGGTCTCGCTGCGGCAACTGCGCCGGGCGCTGCGCCGCGCCGATCGGAGCCAACCCCCACGCGAATTCGGCGACCTCCTCGTCGGCGCGCTCGAATCGAAAACCGTCGGTCTGTCCGGGCATCTGGCTCGCCCGTTGCGGCGGGTGCGCGACGTGCTCACGGCCGCGCGGCGCAGTGCGGCCGACGGCGCAGACCCGCGCTACACGTTGTGGCAGGCGTGGCACCGCTCGGGTCTTCAGCGGCGCTGGCTGGCAGGCAGTGAGCGGGGCGGCACGGTCGGCGCGAAGGCCGATGCCGACCTCGAGGCCGTCACCGCGCTGTTCGACATCGCCGAGCAGTACGTTTCGCGGACCGCGGGGGCCTCACTGCGTGGTCTCGTCGAGTATGTGAGCGCGCTGGGCCCGTTGCCGACGGCCGGCGACCCGCCTCACGACATCGACGGCGTCACGGTGCTGAGCGCGCACGCCGCCCTCGGCAGGGAGTGGGACGTCGTCGTCATCGCCGGACTACAGGAAGGGCTGTGGCCCAACACGACTCCACGCGGCGGCGTGCTCGCCACCCAGCTGCTCGTCGATGTCCTCGACGGTGTCGCCGACGGGAAGGCAGCCACGGGGGTGTCCAGCCGGGCACCGCTGCTGGCCGAGGAGCGCAGGCTGCTGATCGCCGCCATGGGTCGCGCCCGCAGCCGGCTGTTGGTGACCGCAGTCGACAGCGACAGCGGCGACGACTCGATGTTGCCCTCGCCGTTCCACTACGAACTCGGCCAGTTGGCGACCGACACCGAAACCCACACCGCCGAGCCCGTGGTCGCCCCGCGGGTGCTGGCTCCCGCGCCGTTGGTCGGCCGCCTGCGCGCGGTGGTCTGCGCGCCCGAGGATGCCGTCGGTGACACGGTACGGGCGTGTGCCGCCGCGCAATTGGCGCGGCTGGCTACGGCAGGGGTTTCCGGCGCCGACCCGGGGCAGTGGTATGGCATGACTTCGCCGAGCACCGACGAACCGTTGTGGTCGGGTGACGACCACGTGGTGAGGCTGTCGCCGTCGACCCTGCAGACGCTGGCCGACTGCCCGCTGCGCTGGCTGCTGGAGCGGCATGGCGGCACCGACGCGCGCGACGTGCGGTCGGCGATCGGGTCGCTGGTGCACGCCCTGGTCGCGGACAAGGGCAAGACCGAGGGCCAGATGGCCGCGGAGCTCGAAAGACTCTGGGAGAAACTGCCATTCGAGTCCGCGTGGTATGCCGACAACGAGCTGGCGCGGCACCGCTCGATGCTGTCCGCCTTCGCGCAGTGGCGGGAGCAGACCCGTCACGAGCTCACCGAGGTCGGCACCGAGGTCGACGTCGACGGCGTGCTGGAAGCCGAGGACGATCAACCCGCGGTGCGGGTGCGCGGGCGCCTCGACAGGCTCGAACGCGACGGGGCAGCCCGACTCGTGGTGGTGGACATCAAGACCGGCAAGACGCCCGTCAGCAAGGACGACGCCCAACGCCACGCGCAGCTCGCGATGTACCAGCTGGCCATCGCCGAAGGCCTGCTGCCACAGGGTGATTCACCCGGGGGTGCGCGGTTGGTCTACCTGGGCAGGACCGGCGCGGCCGGGCCGACCGAACGCGCGCAGGACGCGCTGACGCCTGACGTCCGCGGGGACTGGCGTGAGCTGGTGCGCAATGCCGCCGCGGCTACCAGGGGGCCGCAGTTCACGGCCCGCATCAACGACGGATGCGCGCACTGTCCGGTACGACAGAACTGCCCCGCCCAAGCGGCGGCCGACGGACCGGCGCCATCGTGACACCGACGTACAGCCCCACCGAATTGGCCTCCGCCCTAGGTGTTTTCGCGCCGACCGACGAACAGGCGGCGGTCATCGCCGCACCACCGGGGCCGCTGGTGGTGATCGCGGGTGCGGGTGCGGGCAAGACGGAGACGATGGCCGCCCGGGTGGTGTGGCTGGTGGCCAACGGCTACGCATCGCCGGGTGAGGTGCTCGGCCTGACGTTCACCCGCAAGGCCGCCGGACAACTGCTGCGCCGGGTCCGCACGCGGCTGGCCCGGCTTGCGGGCACCGGCATCGTCGCGGGCGGTCTGGACGCGGCCGACGACCCGGCAACGGTGAGCACGTACCACGCGTTCGCCGGTGCACTGCTGCGCGAGCACGGCCTGCTGCTGCCGATCGAGCCCGACACCCGGCTGCTCAGCGAAACGGAGCTGTGGCAGTTGGCATTTCGCGTCGTCACCGAGCACCGGGGCGCACTGAACACCGACAAGACGCCTGCCGCCGTCACCACGATGGTGCTGCGGTTGGCCGGTCAGCTGGCCGAGCACCTCGTCGACACCGACCAGCTGACCGACACCCACGTCGAGCTGGAGCGGCTGGTGCACACGCTGCCGGCCGCTCCATATCAGCGAGACCGCGGTCCCAGCCAGTGGCTGCTGCGGATGCTGGCCACCCAGACCGAGCGCACCGAGCTGGTGCCGCTGATCGACGCATTGAACCGGCGCATGTGCGACGAGAAGGTAATGGACTTCGGCATGCAGATGGCCTCGGCAGCCCGGCTGGCGTCGACGTTCCCCCAGGTCGGCGAGCAGCTGCGGCGACGCTTCCGGGTGGTACTGCTCGACGAGTACCAGGACACCGGCCACGCCCAGCGGGTGGCGCTGTCGTCGCTGTTCGGTGGGGGAGTCGACGACGACCTCGCACTGACCGCCGTCGGCGACCCGATCCAGTCGATCTACGGCTGGCGCGGGGCATCGGCGACCAATCTGCCGCGGTTCACCACCGACTTTCCCCGTTCGGACGGCAGCCCCGCGCCGACACTGGAGCTGCGCACCAGCTGGCGCAATCCGCCGACGGCGTTGTATCTGGCCAACGCGGTGTCGGTGGAAGCCCGGCGCAGGTCGGTTGCGGTGCAGGCGCTACGCCCGCGGCCGGGCGCAGAACCGGGGACGATCCGGTGTGCGCTGCTGGCCGATGTCGCGGCCGAACGCGACTGGATGGCCGACCACATGGCCCGGCGCTACCACGGGGCCCGCGATGCGGGAACCACCGTGCCGACGGCGGCGGTGTTGGTTCGGCGCAACGCCGACGCCGCACCGATGGCCGATGCGCTGTCCGCCCGCGGTGTGCCGGTGGAGGTCGTCGGACTGGCGGGTCTGCTCGCCGTCACTGAGGTCGCCGACGTGGTGGCCATGGTGCGCCTGGTCGCCGACCCCGGCGCGGGAGCGGCCGCGATGCGGGTGCTCACCGGCCCGCGATGGCGGCTTGGTGGCCGCGACATCTCGGCGCTGTGGCGCCGCGCCGTCGACCTCGACGATGTCGGCGGGCCAGCGGATCGCGCATCGGCCGACGCGGTCGTCGCCAAGGCCGCACCCGACGCCGACGCCGCCTGCCTGGCCGACGCGATCAGTGATCCGGGGCCGACGGACGCCTACTCACCGGAAGGCCATCGGCGGATCACCGCGCTGGGTCACCAGCTGACGGGGCTGCGCGCGCACCTCCTCCATCCGCTGCCCGATCTGGTGGCCGAGGTGCGGCGAGTGCTCGGCGTCGATGCCGAGGCCCGCGCGGCCCGGCCACCGTCGGCCGGCTGGAGCGGTACCGAACACCTCGACGCCTTCGCCGATGTCGTGGCGGGCTTCGCGGCCGCGCGGCCCGGTGCGGCGGTCGCCGATCTGCTCGCCTTCCTGGATGCCGCGGCGGTGGTGGAGAACGGACTGGCTCCCGCCGAGGTGGCCGTCGCGCATGACCGGGTGCAGATCCTCACCGTGCACGCGGCCAAGGGCCTCGAGTGGCAGGTGGTGGCCGTGCCGCACCTGAGTGGGCGGGTGTTTCCCTCTACCGCGTCGACGCGAACATGGCTCACCGACGCGGCCGATCTGCCGCCACTGCTGCGCGGCGACCGCGCCACCCTGGGCGCCCACGGCGTTCCGGTGCTCGATACATCCGATGTGAACGACCGGAAACAGTTGTCGGACAAGATATCCGAGCACAAGCGCCGACTCGAGCAGCGCCGGGTCGACGAGGAACGCAGGCTGCTTTACGTGGCGCTGACCCGGGCCGAGGACACCCTGCTGCTGTCCGGTCATCACTGGGGCGCCTCCGAAGCCAAACCGCGCGGGCCGTCGGAGTTTCTCTGCGAGCTGAAGGAGATCATCGACGGCTCGGCCGCCGCGGGCGACCCGTGCGGGGTAATCGAACACTGGGCGCCTGCGCCGGCTGACGGCGACCCGAACCCGTTGCGGGACAAGGTCGTCGAGGCGGTGTGGCCGGCCGACCTTGCGGGTGCCCGCCGCGGTGACGTGGACCGCGGCGCCACGCTGGTCCGCCGCGCGATGACGGGCCGGCTCGAGGCGGCGGGCGAAGACGTCGACGACTGGGCCGCCGACGTCGACGCCCTACTCGCCGAGCGGGACCGCCCACCGCCGCAACGGCCCGCCACGCTGCCCGCCGCGCTGTCGGTCAGCAGCCTGGTGGAACTCGGCCGCGACCCCGAGGCCGCGGTGCGGCGGTTGAACCGCCGATTGCCGGTGCGCCCCGACCCGCATGCCCTGCTGGGTACCGCTTTCCATGACTGGGTACAGCGGTTCTACGGCGCCGAGCGGTTGTTCGACCTCGACGACCTGCCCGGGGCGGTGGACGGGCAGCTGGCGCGCGACGACGCGGAGGGCCTGGCCGAGCTCCAGGCCGCGTTCATGGCCTCCCCGTGGGCCGCCCGCACCCCTGTCGACATCGAGGTGCCCTTTGACATGGTCATCGCCGACACGGTGGTCAGGGGACGCATCGACGCGGTCTTCGAAGACGCCGCCGGCGCCACCGTCGTCGACTGGAAGACGGGCGAGCCCCCGGACACGGCGGAGGCAAAACAGCACGCCGCCGTCCAGCTCGCGGTCTACCGGTTGGCATGGGCCGCGCTGCGGGGCGTGCCCGCCGCCTCGGTTCATGCGGCCTTTCACTACGTGCGGTCCGGGCAGACCGTCACCCCCGACTCGCTGCCGGAAGCCGACGATCTTGCGGCGCTGCTGGAGCTACCCGCTGCTTAGGAGTTGCGGTAGATCTTCAGCGCCTGGGTGATCATCGGGATCTGCAGCGGCAGCCTGGCGATCGCGGCCAGCCGCATCGGCCACGGCTTGTCCCACCACAGTCGCACCATGTTGACGTTTCCAGGGAACACGCCGATGAAAAGGGCGACCGCGGCCAGCGCGCCCAGCTTGCGGGTGCGCGGCGCCAGCAGCAGCACCGCCGGTGCTCATCTCTGCGACCCCCGAGGCGTGGGTATAGAGCCGCGGGTCGCCGGGCAGTTCGGCAGGAATGATCGAGTCGAACGGCTTGGGCGCAAGGAAATGCAGCGTGCCCATGCCGACGAGCATCGCGCCCATCCGGGACGCGCGCGTGGGGTTGGCGATCTGCTGCAATTCGGCTGCCGGAGAGGTCATGATTACATAATGGCGTGCGAACCCTACCGGGAACGATGACGGGGTCTCGTGGCCAAAGGTAGGTTGCGTCGGCGGCTGGCCGCGTTCGACGAGAGCCTGTCCTCGCGGCCGGACGCCAGGCTCGTCGACATCCTGCATATCCCCGAGCCGTTCGTCAGCCCGACACAGCGGATCGTCCGGCGCGTCATCTACGCGACGCTGGCGCTGTTTGTGGCGGTGCTGATCGTCTACATCGACCGCGACGGCTACCGCGACGTGCAGGAAAATCAGCTGTCACTTCCTGGACTGCCTGTACTACGCGACGGTGTCATTGTCGACGACCGGTTACGGCGACATCACGCCGTACACGCCGAGCGCACGGCTGATCAACGTGCTGGTGATCACGCCGCTGCGGGTAGCGTTCCTGATCGTCTTGATCGGTACCACGGTGGAGACGCTCACCACGCAGTCGCGCCAGGCGTTGAAGATCCAGCGATGGAGGAGCAGAGTGCGCAACCACACCGTCGTCGTCGGGTACGGCACCAAGGGCAGAACTGCGGTCGCCGCGATGGTCGGCGATGAGGTCGCGCCGGCCGACATCGTCGTCGTCGACGAGAACTCGACCGCGCTGGAGGGAGCCAAGACCGCAGGGCTGGTCACCGTGCACGGCGATGCCACCAAGTCCGAGGTGCTCAGGTTGGCAAGTGCCCAGCACGCGAAATCGATCATCGTGGCGACCGACGACGACGCCAGCGCGGTGCTGGTCACGCTGACCGCCCGGGAACTGGCACCCAACGCCCAGATCATCGCCGCCGCGCGGGAAGCCGAGTACCAGCACCTGCTGCAACAATCCGG
>CAVUPN010000029.1:0-194797 GCA_963743225.1 uncultured Actinomycetota bacterium
AAGAACCTCGACGATCGGCCCACTGCCACACCGCAATTCCCGCCGGTCCCCACCGGTGAACCCGATCACCGGCCGCGGGCTCGACTGCTGCCCGATTGTTTCCGGGTGGTCGTCGTGCAGGGAGGCGCCAGCGCGTCGGTCACCGGCGAGTCGATCGATCCGAACGGCCTCGCGCTCGGCCCACGGATCGACCGGACGGACAATGGTGGAGCGGTTCAGGATGAGCTGGGGGTGGCGGTCAACATGTTGCGCGCGGAGCCGGGCGCGACGGTGGATCCGGAGCTCGAATGGCTGGTTCGCTACGGTGCGGCGGAGGCGGCCGGAATGGCGGTGACCGTCGACCTGCCCGAACCGGGTGCACCGGTAGACCGGTTGTACGTGATCGGGGTGCGAACCGCAGACAGTCCGCAGGACGGATCCGCCGCGGTCTCGGACCTGCTTCGCGCACATGCGTTCTCCGACGGCCTCGCCTTCATTCCCGTCGGCACCGCCACCAACAACACACCGGCCGCCAGATCCGCGTGGAGCCGCGTGGCCAACGCACCGGGGCAGCCGTCCGCCGATCCTGTTTCATTGGCCGGCTACTCGGATGCCGATGTGCTGTCGACCGCGCTCGACATCGACACAGCCGTGCTCACCGGACTCGACGGCGCCACCTCGACAGGTCAAGAAGCGGCAGCGGCATTCGCGACCGCGTTGTGGCCTGTGACGTGGGGGGCATTCCTGGACAAGGCCCTGCTGCCGACCGCGTCCGGCGGCCTGCCGGTCGCGGTCAGGGAGGAAGTCCGGACCCACGCGATCAACCATGTCCGCGGACGCGGACCGCTGCCATCGCTACGGGTGGGAAAGCAGCCGTACGGCGTGCTGCCGGTGAGCGCCCATGGGGCGGCGTGGAATTCCATCGAGGGCGGGCCGGTCGACACGAGGCTGGCCGCGCTGCTGGCACGGATCCGGCCGTTGTGGCGGAAGGGCGCCGCACACGTCCCGACGGTGACATCCGGTGACATCGAGCATGACCTACCGCTCATCCTCGGCCATCAGCCGGTGTCTCGAGCCTTACGGGTCCGTACCGCGCTCTCCTCGGATGAGGCCGGCGATGTCATCGTTCCCGGTCTGGACGCGGTGAAGAATATTGCGGCACAAACTGTCTTATCGGTCGCCTTGACGAAGCTGATCGGGGCCGACCCCGGCTTCTGGGTGACGCCGGACGCATTGGGGGAACCCGCGCGTAATCTCGCGCTTCCACTCGCCGACGACAGTGATCCGGCGTTCTGCGAAGCCCTTGTGGTGCAGCGTAATCCACCAGACACATCGAGTGTCTTGCAGGCACTGCTCGGCCTGGCCGAGGCCAAGGTGCGGCGCGAGGTCGAAGAGTTCCTGACCGAGCGACGCCTGCCCCGACTGCTGGAATGGCTGCAGTCCGCCTCCGACGTGCTCGGCGAGGACACTGTCGGGTTGGCGTCCGAGGCACTGCGTGTGCTGGGCGAAGGTGGGTGGGACGAACTCGACCTCTACCGCGGTGCGGCCGCTCGGGTCGAAGACGCAGTGGGATTCTTCGATCCTGCACGATTCTCGGCGCGGTTCCCGATGGTGGCACTTCGCCCGCACCCGGTGGACCGGATCACGGAGGTCACCGAGGGAGCGCGGGTCGCAGCGGGTGCGCTGCGGGCAGCTCAACAGTTCGCTGAGATACGGGCCGCGATCAAGCGAATAGGAGCTGTCGAGGACACCGCTGCGCGGGCCCTGCTGCTGGCGGAGAACCTCGACTGTGCTTCGCATCGCCTCGACGCGTGGCTGACGTCGCTGCCCGCGCGCCGCCTGGCCCGCGCCCGCGACGGAGGCGTGGACGGTCTCATTGTCGGAGCGTTCGGCTGGGTCGAGAACATCGACATCAGCCCGCCGACCGGCGGCGGCCCGGTTTACCAGGCACCCGGCGACGGCGGCTATGTGCTGGCCCCGTCACCGGCGCACGCGGCCACCGCCGCGGTGCTCCGAGGCGCCCGGCTCACCCATGATCCCGGGGACGCGGGTAATGCGGCGCTGGACATCGACCTGTCGAGCACCAGGGTGCGTGCCGCGCTGTCGGTGATCGACGGAATGCGCTCCGGCCAGTCACTCAGCGCACTGCTGGGGTACCGGCTGGAACGCTGGATGCACGAATCGCCATTGCCCCTCAACCGGTTCATCTACTGTCTGCGCTCTGCTGCGCCGCTGACCGCAGGTAAGTCCACGGACCGCGCTCCCGGTGCGGTGCCGTCCACGCTCGAATCGGTGGCCGCCAGCGAGGTGGTTGACGGTCTGCGACTGCTGGAGCTGAATCGCTCGGACCCGGTCCAGATCCTGGACCGGCTCAACGATCCGCCCACCGGGTATCGCCGCTATTTCGACTCGACCCCATGGTCACCGCCTACGCCCACTCAGCGAACAGCGATCAGCGACCTGATCGAGCGGCTCGACCGGTTACACGACGCGGTCGCCGATGTGCTGCTCAGCGAATCGGTACACCAGCTGGTGTCGGGGTCGACAGCGCGTGCGGCGGCCGCCATGGATGCACTAGCCGGCGATGCGATCCCTCCGGACCCGGAGGTGGTCCGAACACCGAGATCCGGTGTGGCACTTGCGCACCGGCTGATGACGATGTTGCCGACCGCTGCGGGTGCAGGCGACTCCGGCTGGGCCGATGGTATGCGCCGGTCGGCTCATCCCGGTCTCGAGAGGTGGGCGCGCGATGCGCTCGGCGACGCCGACCGGATCGTGCTCGCCACCGATGCAGGAAACGCCGCGACGGTGACGCTGGCCGACGCGGGCATCGGTGCGCTCGACTTCGTTGCCGTCGCGGCCGGTGGTGATGACGCACAAAGCTTTTGGGCCTGGCTGCGGCGGAGGGTCGACGCGGAGCTGCCGAACCAGCCGCTGCCCCGCCCTGCCGGACTTGCCGGGGATTTACTCACGTTCGGGGAAGCATGGGCGTTGGCCGGGTCATTGCGGCGGATGCTCGCCCATGCCCGCGCGGCGACCGCCGCCGACCTCACCCGAGCCAGCGACGCGGCGGTCGCTTCACTCGCAGGCGACGGGAATGCGCAGGGCGCGATGCCGCGGCCGGTGGACCGCGCCGAGCTGCGCATCCGCGCCGGTGCGGCGGTCGACGCGTTGCGCACCACCGCCGAGCTGCCCGGCGACACCGTCGAATATGCCGACGCGCTCGCGCTTTTCGGCATCGGGTCCTCGGTCGACACCGCAACGCTGCCGGCCGAGCAACTCACCGCGCACGTAGCCGCCTTGCGGACGGCAGCGACGGCGCGGGCCGCGACCGCCAAAGCGTCGCTCGACGCGTACGACTCGGCAGTCGCCATCGTCGGACACCGCGTGCTTGACTGCGCTGGCCGACGTGGTGCAGATCGTCTTCGACGACCGGCTGCCATTTTCGCCGCGACTGGTTCCGACGGGATCCCCGGACGGGTTCGTCACCGCATTGCGGGCAGGGGTTCGGGTCAGCGCGGAGAACCGCCCGGTCACCGACGCACGCGATGTGCGGCCATGGCTGACCCGGTACTCCAGGGTGCGGCCAGGCGCACAGCGATTCGCCGAGACGCTGCTGCTTCGCGAAGCGCTTGGCCTGCGCCGCACGCTGCGGGTCGCACAGCTCTCGGCCGCCGATTTCGGCACCTGGATCGGACTGCCTTTTCCTCAGGACGCGGGCCCGCCGGCTCATCCTGTCACCGGGATCGTCGTCGACGCGCCGGATCTACCAGATGCAGCGGATGCATTGTCCGCGTTGGTAATCGACGAGTGGACCGAGGTCGTGCCGCACCGTACCGAGATTCGCGACCCCGCCACCGGGGAACCGACCGGGGACACTCGGGAGCTCCACACGGCCGGACTCGCCGTGCACGCCAACAGGCCCAATGCCCGTGCCCCCCAATGCATGCTGCTTGCGGTGAGTCCCGACGGTCAGTCGTGGTCACCGGATAAGGTCGTCAATGTGCTTGCGGAGACCATGGACATGGCGCGTGAGCGCGCAGTGGCACTCGAGAAGGTTCCGCTCGTGGGACGGTTGCTACCTGCGACGTACGTTCAGGACTGGTCGCTGCAGGGTGAGCCGGTCTTGGACCTGCATCTCCTACTCGCCGAATCCGCCGTGCGCGCGGCCGTGCTCGGCTACGTCGCCGAAAAGGACTGAGCTCATGGTGAATCCGATCGTCGCGAGGGCGTGGAGCACAGCACTTCTGCCGATGATCACCCGCGCGCCGTCATGGACCCGGCTGGAACCACAGTCTGTCACCGGTGATCCCTCGTTCGGGTTGGCCGCCGCCGTGCACGACCCGCTGTGGCTGCTCACCCGGCAATGGCAGTTCGGCGAGTTCGCCGGTGAGGACGCCGGCACTCCCCTTGCCGTCCGCGTCGATGCCGACGTTCTCCCGCTCGACCGGTGGCAGCCGGGCGACTGGTTGGCCGAGCAACCGGTCGAGCCTCGCCCGCTGACGGACGACCCGCTCGACGTGCTGGTGGAGCGGGAACCCGCCGCGGCGCTCGGCCTGCGGGTGCGGGCCGAAGCAGGCGCCGCCCTGCTTGCAGCATTGCGGGAGGCGGAATTGGCCGACGCCGCGGAAACCGTCGCCGCTCAGGCGCCGCTCGCCGTCGACGAGCCACCCGCCACCGGCCAGGTTGAGCCGGGACCCACCTGGACCGCGGTCACCGCGGTGCTGCGCAACCGTGCGGTCGATGCCGAGATCGTGCGAAACGCACTGGAGTCGGTGCCGGCCGGGTCACTGCCCGCGTGGCTGGACGGGCCGGACCGCGCGGCGATACTCGCGGTGACCGGGCGCTGGATGACGTGGTATCGGGAGTTGACGACGGAGGCCGATGCCCCGTCGTCATGGCTGGGTCCCCGACTGGAGCACCGCTACAGCGTCGGCGTCGGCGACGTCTCTCTGCGTGCGCCCGAGGCGGGTAGCGGTATCGCCGACTGGTGGTCGTTCGACGTGGGAACCGGCGGGTTGGGCGGCGGTGCCGCGCCACCGGCCGAGCCGCTCATCCACCGGTCGGTCGCGACGCCGCTGCGCTTTCCGGGGATGCCCGCCGACCGGTTCTGGGAGTTCGAGGACGCGCACGTGGACATCGGCGCGCTGGAGTCCGATCCACACGATCTGGCCAGGCTGCTGGTGGCCGAATGCGCACTCGTCTACGGCTGCGACTGGCTCGGCCTGCCGATCGACGTGCCCGCCGGCTCGCTGGTGACGGTTCAAGAAATCACGTACCGAACCACCTTTGATGAGACATACCGGGTGGCGGACAACTCCGATGCCGCCTCGCGCGACGAGCCGTGGCGGATGTATGTGATCACCCCGCCCGACAAGGCGTGGGAGCACCGCGCCGCCGCGCCGCACGAGGTCGGCGCGTTGACAGGTCTGCTGGTTGCTCCGGTGTCGGCCACGCGGGTCGAGGGTCCCGCCGTGGAGGAGGTGCTGTTCCTCCGCGATGAGGCCGCCAACCTCGGGTGGGCCGTGGAACGCGTCGTCGAAGACCGCGCGGGCGATCCGCGGCTGCGGGTCGCTGAGCGACACAACGAGCCGGTGGAGGCGCCGGACCGAGTGCCCGGGGCGGAGCTGGACTATCTGTTGCAGACCTCGGTGCCCGAATGGTGGATTCCCTACGTTCCGCAAGTGGCCGGCGCCGTGGACGTCCTGCGGTTGGAGCTTGCCCGTGGTGCGATGCTGCGCTTCGGCCCGGGTCTTCCGGATGACGGAGATCCGATCCGCCCCCGCGGCCGCCTACTGAACGGCAGCGACCTGCGCCGCATCTTCGACGCCGAGCTGCCTCGGGAAGGTGTTCGCGTGCAACGGATTCCGATGCTGTCTCGACGGTCAGACGGCCGCTACGACTTGTGGACCGCGCGCCGGGTCAGCGTCGGGCGCGGCGAGGGGCGCAGCGGCCTGGAGTTCGACTCGGCGATACCACGTCCCGCGCCTGGGTGAAGCACCGCCCTGGCAGGATGGCGGGCATGCCCGCTGCTCCCCTGGTGCTGCTCGACGGCGCCAGCATGTGGTTTCGCTCCTACTTCGGGGTGCCCTCTTCGATCAAAGGACCCGACGGACGACCGGTTAACGCCCTGCGGGGCTTCCTGGATGCGGTCGCAACGGTGATCACCCGCGAGCGGCCCGCCCGCCTGGTGGTGTGCCGCGACGACGACTGGCGGCCGCAGTGGCGGGTGGATCTCATTCCGTCGTACAAGGCGCACCGCGTCGCGGAGGAGGAACCGGCGGGCCACCCCGATATCGAAGAGGTGCCCGACGAGCTCACCCCTCAGGTCGACATGATCATGGAGGTCCTGGACGCCTTCGGTATCCCCACCGCGGGCGCGCCGGACTGCGAGGCCGACGATGTGCTGGGCACGCTGGCCGCCCGTGAGCGCAAGGACCCGGTCATCGTGGTCAGCGGCGACCGCGACCTGCTTCAGCTGGTTCGCGACGAGCCGGTGTCGGTCCAGGTGCTTTACCTCGGCCGCGGCCTGGCGAAGGCGACGAAATGGGGGCCCGCGGAGGTCGCCGACACCTACGGTGTCCCGCTCGACCGGGCCGGACCGGCCTACGCCGAGCTGGCGCTGCTGCGGGGCGATCCCTCAGACGGGCTGCCCGGCGTGCCCGGCGTCGGCGAGAAGACGGCGGCCACACTGTTGGCCCAGCACGGCTCGCTGGAGGGCATCCTGGCCGCCGCCCACGACCCGAAATCGAAGATGTCCAAGGCTTATCGGACCAAGCTGCTCGCCGCCAGCGACTACATCGAGGCCGCCGGGCCGGTGGTCAAAGTGGCCACCGACGCCGACGTCGGCTTCTCGACGAAGTCCGACGTCCTGCCGCTGTCCGCTGACCATCCGCGCAAGGTGGCCAACCTTGCCGAGCAATATGGCGTGACGTCGTCGATCGGCCGGCTGCAGAAGGCGCTCGACGGGCTGCCGGGCCACGATTAACTACTTGGGTCGGCCGACCTCGTAGGTGCCGTCGTCGTCCTGGAAGGTCACGGTCACCTGACGCTTGGTGCCGTCGATGCTGACCTCACAGTCGAAGGTCTCGCCCTTTTTCACCGTCGGGCTCTGGCCGTCGTTGCACTTGACGTCCTTGACGTTCGTGGCGCCGTAGCCGTTGGACTCGTCGGTCAGGATCTGCTGGACGCCTGACTGAGCAGAGCTGACGTCGAGCTTGGTGGTGACGAAGAAGCCCGGCTTCCAGAAGCCCAGCACGGCCACCACCGCGACGATCAGCGCGGCCAGCAGGCCGATCACGCCGCCGACGACGGCGAGTGAACGCTTGGAACCCTCCGTCGCCTCCGGCGCGCCGTACTGGCCGTACTGGCCCGGCTGTTGCCCGTACTGGCCCGGCTGCTGGCCGTACTGACCCGGCGGCTGCCCGTACTGCGGATAAGCCTGCTGGCCGTACTCGGCGGGCGGCTGCTGGCCGAACTGTTCGGTCGGCGGGTATTGCTGCGGCGGCGCGTACGGCGGCTGCTGGCCTGGCTGCTGGTAGGAGGGGTACTGCTGCGGCGTGTAGGCGGGCGGCTGCCAGGACGGCTGGTCCTGGCCGGGCGTTGGCTGCTGCCAGGCCGGCGGCTGGTTGGACGGGTCGCTCGACGGCTGGTCCTGACCCGGCCATGGCTGCGTCTGGTCAGGTTCCTGCGGTCCGCTCATCGTCTCTCCCTGAAATCCCTAGTGGTCGCCGATTCTTGGCAACACCCTACCCTGCATCAACAGCGACGACGCCGCGTCGAATGTCGTTGATGGCGCGTTTCGCGGCGGCGCGGAGTTCAGGCGAAGGCGCGGCATTGCGGACCTGGTCGGCCAGGTCGAGGACCTGGCGACACCAGCGGACGAAGTCGCCGGCCGAAAGGGGCGAACCCGAGCGGCCGATATCGGACGCGTCGAGCGCGGCGGCCAGGTCGCCGGTGGTGGCCCAGCGATACACCGCGGTGACGAAGCCGTCGTCGGGCTCGCGGCTCGGTGAGATCCGGTGCCGTTGCTCGTCGGCCCGCAGTTCGGTGGCGAACCTGCGGGTGTCGGCCAGCGCGCGGCGCAGCTTGGCGGTCGGAATATCGGCGGCCTGCGGGGTGCCGGGTGAGTCGCCGCGGGACTCGTAGAGCACCGCCGACAACACGCCCGCCAGCTCCGCGGGCGCCAACCCCTCCCACACGCCCCCGCGCAGGCATTCGGCCACCAGGAGATCGCTTTCGCTATATATGCGGGCCAGCAGGCGGCCGTCGTCGGTGACCCTCGGGTCGCCGTCTGCATCCTGAATGAACCCGCGCTCGGTGAGCAGCACCACGATGCGGTCGAAGGTTCGGGCAAGCGAGTTGGTCGCCGCGACCACCTTCTGCTGAGTCTGCGCGTTGTCGCGCTCGATGCGCAGGTATCGCTCGGCGAGCCGGGCCTTCTCCTCACGGTCCGGCAGACCGTGGGCGCGGTGGCGCACCAGCTGCTCGCGCAGGCCCGCCAGCTCGGGATCGACGTCATGGTCCTGCGGTTGGCCTGCTCGCTTACCCCTTGTCCGCGGTACGTCAATCGCGGCGGTCGCCGACCGCAGCGCCGACGCCACGTCGCGCCGTACCCGCGGCTGCCGGTGCTCGACTCGTTTGGGCAATGTCATCGACCCCACCTTGGCCGAGGCGCCGGAGTAGTCGGCCGACGAAATGCGGCCGGCCCAACGGTTTTCGGTCAGCACAAGCGGTCGCGGGTCATCGCTGCCTCGGGCGGGTTCGAGCACTACCGCGAGGCCGGCGCGGCGGCCGTTGGCGATGTTGACGATGTCACCGCGGCGCAGCGCCGCCAGCGCGTCGTTGACGGCCTTGCGGCGTTGCAGTCGAGACGCACGGGCTTGCGCCTTCTCCCGTTCGGAGATGGCCGCCCGGAGCCGCGCGTACTCGAGGATCGCGGCGTCTCTGCCGCCGAGTTCGGCCGCTATCTCGTCGAGCATCCGCTCGCCCCGGTCGATGCCGCGCACCAGCCCGGACACCGAACGGTCGGCCTGGTACTGCGCGAACGACCGTTCCAGAAGTCTGTGGGCCTGCGTCGGGCCCATCTGGTTCACCAAGTTGATCGTCATGTTGTACGACGGTGCGAACGAGCTGCGCAGCGGGAAGGTACGGGTGGACGCCAGGCCCGCGACCTCCGCGGGTTCGACGTCCGGGCTCCACAGCACCACGGCGTGGCCTTCGACGTCGATGCCACGCCGGCCCGCACGGCCGGTCAACTGGGTGTACTCCCCCGGCGTCAACTGGACGTGCTGCTCGCCGTCGAACTTCACCAGCCGCTCGAGGACCACCGTGCGGGCCGGCATGTTGATGCCCAAAGCCAATGTCTCCGTGGCGAATACAGCCTTGACTAATCCTTCGGTGAACAGTTCTTCCACGGTGTGGCGGAACACCGGCAACATTCCGGCGTGATGGGCGGCCAGGCCGCGAAGCAGCCCCTCCCGCCACTCGTGGTAGTCCGAGCACGACCAGATCGGAGTCGGACAGGCCGATGCACCGGCGGTCGACGATCTTGGCGATGCGGGCACGTTCGTCGTCGGTGGTCAGCCGCAGCGACGACCGCAGGCATTGTTTGACGGCCGCGTCGCAGCCGACGCGGGAGAAGATGAACGTGATGGCCGGAAGCAGCGCCTCGTGGTCCAGCATCTCGACCACGTCGGGCCGTGACGGCGTTCGGTAGATGGTCGGGCGGCCTCGATAGCCACCGCGACCGCGAGGCCGCCAGTCGGCCAGCCGATCGGCTTCCCTGCGATGGGCGATGTGCCGCAACAGTTGTGGGTCCACCAACAGCTCGCGGCCGTTCTTCGTGGCGTCGCCCGACCGGTAGTCGAAGAGGTCGAACAACCTCTTGCCGACCATGACGTGCTGCCAGAGCGGTACGGGCCGGTGTTCGTCGACGACCACCGTGGTGTCCCCACGCACCGTCTGGATCCAGCCACCGAACTCCTCGGCATTGCTGACCGTCGCCGAAAGACTGACCAGCCGCACCTCTTCGGGCAGGTGCAGGATCACCTCCTCCCACACCGCGCCCCGCATCCGGTCGGCCAGAAAGTGCACCTCGTCCATCACAACGTGCGAAAGACCGTGCAGCGTCGAGGAGTCGGCGTACAGCATGTTGCGCAGCACTTCGGTGGTCATGACGACCACGGGTGCATCCCCGTTTATCGACTGGTCGCCGGTCAGCAGGCCGATGCGTTCGGGGCCATATCGGCGCACCAGGTCGGCGTGCTTCTGGTTGCTCAGCGCCTTGATCGGCGTGGTGTAGAAGCACTTTCGGCCCGCGGCGAGTGCCAGGTGAACGGCGAACTCCCCCACCACCGTCTTGCCCGCGCCGGTCGGCGCGCACACCAGCACGCCGTGTCCGTCCTCGAGCGCCCTGCAGGCACGCTGCTGAAAGTCGTCGAGCTTGAACGGCAGCTGCTCGGTGAAGCCGGCCAGCCGGCCGCTAGGTGGCGTCGTCATCGATGGTGAGCCGCGACGGTGTGGAGACCGCGGTCGGCGGCTCGATCGGTTCGACGCCGCCGATCACCGACGCCTGTTCGTCGGGGATCGCGTCGGCCTCGCGGCGCGCCTTGCGCTTGTCGTGAACGCGAGCGATCTGGATGGCGAGCTCCAACAGCAGCGTGAGCGCCAGAGCGAGCGCGAGCATCGAGAACGGATCCGAGCCGGGCGTCGCGAACGCGGCGAATACGAACAGCCCGAAGATCAGGCCACGCCGCCACGCCTTGAGCCGCTCGTAGGTCAGGACGCCGACCAGGTTCAACATGACGATGAGCAACGGGAATTCGAAGCTGATGCCGAACACGAGAAGCAGGTTGATCAGGAAGCCGAAGTACTGGTCGCCCGACAGCGCGGTGACCTGCACGTCGCTGCCGATCGTCAGCAGGAAGCCGAGGGCCTTCGACAGCACCACGTAGGCCAGCACCGCGCCCCCGATGAAGAGCACGGCGCCGACGCCGACGAAGGCGAACGCGAACCGTCGCTCCTTCTTGTAGAGACCCGGTGTGATGAACGCCCAGAGTTCGTACAGCCACACCGGGCAGGCCAGCACGATCCCCGCCGTCAGCGCGACCTTGAGCCGCAACATGAACTGGTCGAACGGCGCGGTGGCGAGCAGTCGGCAGCCACCGTCGGGCGTGATGGTCGCGCGCGATGACTGCGGCAGCGCGCAGTACGGCCCCCGCAGCCATTCACCGAGGCTGGGCAGCCCCAGGAAGCCGTGGCTGTACCAGAAGAACCCGGCGATCGTCGTCACCACGACCGCGGCCATCGCGATCAGCAACCTGTTCCGCAGTTCGTGCAGATGGTCGACCAGCGACATGGTGCCGTCCGGATTGACGCGCGCGCGACGCTGGCGTGGATCCAGCCTCTTGAGGAATCCGGGGGTCTGCACTGGCTTGCCTATGAACGCGGTTCATCGACGCAGCATGTCGCCACGGTCGGTCGGTCGCCGCCGGTCAGGCTGGTCGTTTGTCCGAGGGCTCTGACTGCGTGGGATCGGGGGTGTCGACGCGCTCCGATTCGATCGGTGTGGGGGGCGTCTGCGCCGAGGCCTCCGGCTTGGCGTCGGTCTTCATCTCCTTGACTTCGGACTTGAAGATCCGCATCGATTGCCCAAGCGAACGGGCCGCGTCCGGGAGCTTCTTGGCACCGAAGAGCAGCACGAAGACAGCAATGACGATTACCCAGTGCCAGGGTTGTAGACCACCCAATTTGGTCACCTCCAGACGTCTTGGGCGAGTCTACCCGCCCGCCTCACCAACACCGACTTCGTACGCGCGCAGCGCCGCGGCCGCCGAGTCCCGCACCCGCTGGGCCAGCGATTCGGGTGCCAGCACCCGCACCCCCGAACCGAAGCCCAGCACGAAGCGGGCCATCCACTCGTCGGATGCGTAGGTCATCGCCGCCTCGCAGGCCCCCTCGGGCAGCTCACGGACCACCCGCAGCGGGTAGTAGTCGAACATCCAGGACGCCGAGCGGTCGATGAGCAGTGTCGCCGACGGCAGCGCAGGGTCCGCGTCGAAGAGCGAGGTGTCCGGTGGGGCCTGCACGGCGGGTTGCGGCGGCGCCGAGGGCTCGTCGAGGACGGACGCGTCCACGATGCGATCGAACCGGAACAGCCGCACTCCCTCGGCCGACCGGCACCACGCCTCGAGGTAGCTGTGTTCGGCGACCAGCACCACCCGGATCGGGTCGACGATCCTGCTGGTCAGCATGTCGTGGGAGGCCGAGTAGTACTCGATCGACAGCGCGTGGTTGTCCCGCACCGCGGCGCGCACCGCGGCCGCCGCCTGGCTCTCCATCGGCGCGGGCTCGTCGACCGCGGCCTCGGCGCCGTGGTTGACCGTGCCTGCGGCCGACTCGATCTTGGCGATCGCGCTGCGCGCGGCCTCCGGGTCGACCATCCCGGGCACGTCGACAAGGGCTCGCAGCGCGACGAGGACACCGGTGGCCTCCGGCGAGGTCAGCCGCAGCGGATGGTCGATGCCCGCCGAGAAGGTGACCTCGATGGTGTCGCCGGAGAACTCGAAGTCGATCAGGTCGCCGGGCCCGTAACCGGGCAGGCCGCACATCCACAGCTGGTTGAGGTCATCGCGCAGCTGCTTCTCGGTCACGCCGAGGTCCGATGCGGCCTCGGCATAGGTGATCCGCGGGTTGGCCTGGAAGTACGGCACCATGTTCAGCAGCCGGACCAGCCGCGCCGACACTGCGCTCATGCCTCGACTCCCACTCGCTCCGGTCCTCGCTCGTTCCTCGCTGCGATCCTCACTCGCGATCGTCTTCGGGGGCTCATCGCCTCGACTCCCGCATGCGCACGCAGCCGCTCGAGCACCTCGTCCCGCAGCGCCTGCGGCTCCAGCACCACGGCGTCCGCGCCGTAGCTGGCGATCTCGCGGGCCAGCCGGTCGGACATCCCGATGTCGATGCTGATCTCCTCGCCGTCGCGGCCGCCGAGCGCACGCGGGCCGACCACCGTGGCCCCGCGGCGCAGCGCGGTGCCTCGTCCGTCCGCGACCCACACCCTGGCCTGCGTCCCGGTCGGCGTCTCGCCGATCACCTTGTGCACGATCTCGCGAAGGTCCACCCCCTCGGGCGGTTTGACGGCTCCGGCCGGACCGATGGCCGTCACGTCGGCGCCGATGCGTGACAGCCGGAATGTGCGCGTGGCGTCCCGGTCGCGGTCATGGCCGACGAGATACCAGCGCCCCCGATCGGTGACGACACCCCACGGTTCGACGGTGCGAACGGTGTACGGCTCGCTGCGCGCGGGCCGGTGCGGAAACTGCACGGCCTGACCGGAATTGATGGCGGACAACAGGATTCCCAGCACCTCCTCGGAACCGCGGATGCCCGGCATCCCGGCCGTCGAGGTGATCGCAACACCGGCGTCGCCGGCGTCGACGTCCACACCGGCGGCCCTCAGCTTGAGCAGTGCCCCCTGGGTCGCGGTGATCAGCTCCGGCGACTCCCACAGTTGGGTGGCCACCGCGACGGCGGCGGCTTCGTCGGCGGTCAGGTCGACGGCAGGAAGCGCGTAGGCGTCCCGGTTGATGCGGTAGCCCTCGGTCGGGTCGAACTGTGAGACCCGGCCGGTCTCCAGCGGGATGCCCAGGTCGCGCAGTTCGTTCTTGTCGCGCTCGAACATCCGCGAGAACGCCTCGTCGCTGGCGCTGTCGGAGTAGCCGTACACGGTCTCCCGGATCCGGTCGGCACTGATGTAGGTGCGGGTGGACAGCAGCGCGATGACGAGATTCATCAACCGCTCGACTTTGGAGATCCCCACCCACGTCAGCCTAGTGTGAAGGCGCCTGCGGGCGAGCGATCGGCCCTGTACGGAATTTCGCGTCGGGACCGTACACAGCTGAGCGTTCACGCGGCCGCGCTTCGCGCGAGTTGGGCATCGATGCGGCGCACCATCACGTCGCGGTGCCGTCGGACATCGTCGCTGACGATGGACATGACCCGCCAGTCGATCTCCTCAAGGGCGGCTCTCTTCTGGCGATCCCTGCGCAGCGCCTCTGGTGAACTGTGCCAATCGAATCCGTCGTATTCAACGGCGACCCTGCGATCCGGCCACGCAAAGTCGACTCGCCACAGTCGCCCGTCCCGATCGACGATCTCGTACTGCAAGAGGGGTTCTGGTAGCCCGCCGTCGAGCATGACGAGCCGGGCCTCGCTCTCCATCGGCGACTCCGCCTCGGGCCGGGCTTTGGGAATGAGGTCTCGAACCGCCACTATGCCCCGGCGGCCTGCCTGGGCTTTCGCAGCAACCTGCAAGTCGCGGCGATCGCACATCTGGCTTCGCAAGGCGGCGTCGAGCGTCGCCAATGCGCGGGGTCGGCGCAGGCTCCGCGCGACCTCGACCGCGGTCCAACCCGGGGTGGTGAGGCGGCGACCGCGGTAGCTGCTGAGCGGGGCGCCGTCCCGCCGGTGCACCACCAGGCCGGTGTGATCACGCAGGAGATGGCCCTCCGGATTGAGAACATGCAAATCGGTGACCCCCTCGGTGTCGAAGCCGAATAGCGCTGCGGCGGTGCCCAGACACACCGCGACATGTTCACCGCAGCGCAGGTCCAAACCACGTAGGCGGGTGAGCGCTTCGGGTGCGCCAAGGCTGTAGATGCCCGGAAAGATCTTCACCAGCTCGGCGCTTTTCAGCCGACGCTGCATCCCGCGGCGGCTCAGGTGAAAAAGGATCTGCGCTGAAGTGGCGACTCCGCCCTGCGCGGCGAAGACGGCGCTGAGCTCAGGCGGCATTCCGGCATTGTGAGTTGGGCCGACGGGAAGCCGCCAGTAAGCCCTGTGGATAACGGCCGAGCGCACATCGTTGTACAGATTCTCGAGCCAAAACCGTACACAGCTGAGCGCTCGCGAGTTGCTACTACATGCTGGCGATCAGCCGCTTGACGCGCTCGTCGACCGACCGGAACGGGTCCTTGCACAGCACGGTGCGCTGCGCCTGGTCGTTGAGCTTGAGGTGCACCCAGTCGACGGTGAAGTCGCGGCCGGCTTCCTGCGCGGCGCTGATGAACTCGCCGCGCAGCTTGGCCCGGGTGGTCTGCGGCGGGGTGTTCACCGCGGCCTCGATCTCCTCGTCGGTGGTGACCCGCGCCGCCAGGCCCTTGCGCTGCAGCAGGTCGAACACGCCGCGGCCGCGCTTGATGTCGTGGTAGGCCAGGTCGAGCTGGGCTGATCTTGGGGTCGGACAGCTCCATGTTGTAGCGGTCCTGGTAGCGCTGGAACAGCTTGCGCTTGATGACCCAGTCGATCTCGGTGTCGACCTTCGCGAAGTCCTGGCTCTCGACCGCGTCGAGCTGGCGTCCCCACAGGTCGACCACCTGCTCGATCTGGGCGTTCGGCTCCCGGGTCTGCAGGTACTCGACCGCGCGGGCGTAGTACTCGCGCTGGATGTCCAGCGCGCTGGCCTGCCGTCCGCCGGCCAGCCGCACCGGGCGCCGACCGGTCAGGTCGTGGCTGACCTCGCGGATCGCGCGGATCGGGTTGTCCAGCGAGAAGTCGCGGAACGGCACGCCGGCCTCGATCATCTCCAGCACCAGCGCGCGGTGCCCACCTTGAGCATCGTGGTGGACTCGCACATGTTGGAGTCGCCGACGATGACGTGCAGCCGGCGGTACTTCTCGGCGTCGGCGTGCGGCTCGTCGCGGGTGTTGATGATCGGCCGCGACCGGGTCGTCGCCGACGAGACGCCCTCCCAGATGTGCTCGGCGCGCTGGCGACAGGCAGAACGTCGCGGCCTTCGGGCGTCTGCAGCACCTTGCCCGCGCCGCAGATCAGCTGGCGGGTGACCAGGAACGGCAGCAGCACGTCGGAGATCCGGGAGAACTCGCCGGCCCGCACGATCAGGTAGTTCTCGTGGCAGCCGTAGGAGTTGCCCGCCGAGTCGGTGTTGTTCTTGAACAGGTAGATGTCGCCGCCGATGCCCTCGTCGGCCAGCCGCTGCTCGGCGTCGATCAGCAGGTCTTCCAGCACCCGCTCGCCGGCGCGGTCGTGGGTGACCAGCTGGGCCAGGTTGTCGCACTCGGCGGTGGCGTACTCGGGGTGGCTGCCCACGTCGAGGTACAGCCGCGCGCCGTTGCGCAGGAACACGTTCGAGCTGCGGCCCCACGACACCACCCGCCGGAACAGATAGCGGGCGACCTCGTCCGGGCTCAGCCGGCGATGGCCGTGGAAGGTGCAGGTGACACCGAATTCGGTCTCGATGCCCATGATTCGTCGCTGCACCTCATCGAGACTACTGGTTGCTGCCCGACCACGGCGCGCAAGCCGCGCCGAAGCACGCGGTTGACAGTGTCGGGGCCTCCGTCAGGTCGCGATCCCGGCGCCGGAGTCAGGCCCCCGCCTGCATCGGGATAGGCGCCTGCGCCGAGGCGCCTGTGGATAACTTCAGCGCGCGTGCCCGCAGATCTGCCAGCATGAGGCATGGGGGGAAACACCGAAGTCGATCTCGATGCGCTGCGGGCAGTCGCCGACCACGTCAGCGAAGCCGCTGACGCAATCGCCGAAATGCGTTGGCCGGCACTGCGATCCAACGAGCTGACAACGGTCAGCGGTCGGCGGTGTCGCGCGCCCGATCTCATCGCCGCCAGGCTCACCGACGTCGTCGCGAACATGCGCGGATGGGCGGTCGCGGCGCACATGTCGGCCGACGCCTTCGAGCGCGCCGACCGCCGGAGCGGCGACCGCTTCCGTCGGCCGTGACGCGGCCGACCGTCTCGCAGGCCGAGGCGTGGCAGCCGGACTCACTGCGCCGGATGGCCGACGACTGGGACGCGGCCGCGGCAGACCTGCAGGCACACGTCGACGCGGTCGTGCAGGGAATCGACGGCAGCCGCGACTTCTGGACCGGGTCCGCGGCCGACGCCGCCCGCGTCATGGCGCGACGGTCTCCGCGGGCGGGCGCTGGCGACGCGCTGCCTGATCATCGCCGCGGTCGCCGCCCGTGACGGCGCCGACCAGATGGGCTCGGCACAAGCCGACGTGCTGGACCTGGTGGCCGCGGCTCGCGCCGAGGGATTCGACGTCGCCGACGACGGCTCGGTCACCGGAGGCGCGACATCACCACTGCTTGTCGCGTTGTCCGGCGGTAGCCCGGCGGTGACCTGCGACGTGCTCACGGCCCGCGATCGTGGCGGCGCTCGACCGGCTCGGTGCGGCCGACGCCGACACCGCCCGCGACATCGACGAGGCGTTGAACCCACCGCACGCGCCGCCGCTCCGACGGTCCCGGCCGGGGCCTGGCCGGTTCCGCCTGGCCGACGTCGTCGCGGGCTGGTCGGCGATCGGCCAGGACCGGATCGCAAAGCAGATCGCCTCGATGACCCCGGAACAGCGGCAACGCCTCATCGACGAATTCCCCAAGCAGGTCGGCAACACCGACGGCGTGCCCTGGGCGATGCGGATCGCGGCCAACCGGGTCAATATCGCGCAGGCGATCGTCGACGAACGCCGCGAGGGCAAGCCGGGGTCGCACGGGCGCATCGCGTTCTACCAGGGACTGCTCGGCGGAGGTCGACGACCCGGCCCGAACCGGCCGCCGGGTCGATCGCCAGATCCTCGCGTTCGATCCCGACCGGGCATCGCTGATCGAGCTCAACGGCAGCCTGTCCACCGCCAAGAGCGTCGCCGTCCTGGTGCCGGGGCTGAACACCACGATCGAGGGCTCTGCGGCAGAACACCAAGACGGCGCGCCGATTCGTGTCCGCCACCCGCGGCGAGGTCGCGGCGATCACCTACCTCGGCGGGCCGTTCCCGCACGGCGAGACGCGTCGTCGGGATCGTCGACGCCGCCGACCCGCGCTACGCGCTGGACATGGCGCCGCGCCTGGTCGCGTTCAGCGAGGACGTCGACCGCACCGTCGACGCCACCGGCCGCGACATCCCCGTCACGTATATCGGCCACTCCTATGGCGGTTCCATCATGGGCACCGCCGAGGTTTTCGGTCTGACCGCAGACCGCACGCTCTACGTGGCGGCGGCGGGCGCCGGTGTCGGCGTCGACGATCCGTCGGACTGGCACAACCGCAACCCCGACGTGCTGAGATTCTCGATGACGGCCCCCGGCGACCTCATCGAGGCTGTTCAAGGATTCCCGACCAGCCCGCACGGCGCCGACCCCGACGATATGCCGGGCGTAATCCATTTGGCCGCAGGTGATTACGACGACGGCCGGCCGATGGCGGGCCCGCGACGCACACGGCGACGTCATCAATGCGCCGTCGGACTCCTGGCGAAACATCCTGGCGGTGATCACCGGCGATTCGTCAACTCTGCACAAAGCCGGTTGAGCATTGGCAAGATTTGACGAATGTCGTCGCGTAGCACCCCCGTCGACGGGTTCCGGTTGGCCTTCGACCGCTTCGGGACCAGGGGCGCGCCGGCCGTCGTGCTGCTGCACGGATGGCCCGGCAACCGGCATGACTACCGCCGGGTCGTTCCGATGCTCGGCGAGGTCGCCGACATCATCGTTCCCGATCTGCGCGGGTTCGGCGGTTCGGACAAACATGAGGTAGCGGTGCGGCATTTCTACAGCGCCACCGCGCAAGCCGGCAGCGTCGTCGGACTGATCAAGGAACTTGGCCTGTCCAATGTCGTCATCGCCGGCTACGACGTCGGCAGCCGCGTCGCACAGAGTGTGGCCCGGATGCATCCAGATCTGGTGCATGCCCTTGTGCTCTCTCCCCCGCTGCCCGGCGCGGGCGACCGCGTGCTCACCCCGCAGGCACAGAGTGAGTTCTGGTATCAGGCGTTCCATCAGCTTCCACTCGCGGCTCAATTGATCGACGGCAAGCCCGACGCCGTCCGAGAATACTTGCGGCACTTCTGGAGTCACTGGTCCGGTCCGAATTTCACACTGTCCGAAAATGACCTGGACCGCCTCGTGGCCGACTATGCGCTTCCGGGTGCCTTCACCGCATCGATCGCGTGGTACCGCGCAGGCGCCGGAACGATCGCACAGTCGCTGACGGAGCTGCCTCCCGAACGGGCTATCAAGATCCGCGCCCCGACGGATGTGCTGTGGCCACAGCATGATCCGTTATTCCCGCGGCAGTGGGCCGATCGTCTGGAGCATTACTTCATCAATGTGCGCCTGCACCTCGCTGACGATGTTGGGCACTTCACTCCGCTTGAGTGCCCTGATCAGTTCGCGGAGCTCATCCTGGTTCAACAGCCGACGTAGTTCACCGAGACGTTCACCGCGAGCCCGCCGGCCGACGTCTCCTTATATTTCGCACTCATGTCCCGTCCGGTGGCCCGCATCGTGGCGATCACCTCATCGAGGCTGACGCGGTGGGTGCCGTCGCCGCGTAAGGCCATGCGCGCCGCGTTGATGGCCTTTCCGGCGGATATCGCGTTGCGTTCGATGCACGGGATCTGAACAAGCCCGGCGATCGGGTCGCAGGTCAGCCCCAGGCTGTGTTCCATCGCGATTTCGGCCGCATTCTCGACCTGTTCGGGGGTGCCGCCGAGAATTTCGGCGAGTCCAGCGGCCGCCATGGATGACGCGGAACCGACCTCGCCCTGGCAGCCGACCTCGGCCCCGGAGATAGACGCCCGCTCCTTGTACAGCGACCCGATGGCGCCGGCGGTGAGCAGAAAGCGCACGGCTACGTCGTTTGGATCCGATACACCCGTCTCGGTGTAATGCACTGCGTAGTGCAATACCGCGGGGATGATTCCAGCGGCCCCGTTGGTCGGTGCGGTCACTATGCGCCCTCCCGACGCGTTCTCCTCGTTGACGGCGAGTGCCACTAGGTTTACCCAATCCTCGGCGTACCGGGGATCACGCTGTGGGTCTTCCTGATTGAGGCGTTTGTGCCACTGCCCCGCGCGCCGGCGTACCTCCAGCACGCCTGGAAGCAGCCCGGTGCGGCCGATGCCACGCTGCTCGCATTCCACCATGACGTCACGAAGGTGAAGCAGCTTGGCGCGCACCTCCTCGGCGCTGCGAGTGCGCAACTCGTAGGCGAGCATCACGTCGCTGATCGACCTACCCGAGACCGAGGCGAGCGCGAGCAGCTCTGCGGCCGAGGAGAACGAGGAGTCGTCCTCGTCGTCGGCGATGACGGGATCGGTGGCCGCCTCGCCCTCGGTGACCACGAATCCGCCCCCGACGGAGAAGTAGGTCTGCCGATGCAGCGTGCTGTCGTCGGCGGCGTATGCGGTGAGCGTCATTCCGTTGGGGTGGTAAGTCCAGCACAGACCGGGTGTAGAGGGCGATGTCGTCCTCAGAAAGGGCGATAGGCACTCGCCCGCCGAGCATGATCTTGCCGGTATTGCGCAGCCGCTCCCGCCCGGATTCCATCTCCTCGGATTCGATCGTTTCCGGGCGGTGCCCCTCGAGGCCGAGCAGCACCGCAGGCAGCGTGCCGTGGCCCCGGCCGGTCGCCGCGAGCGACCCGTACAGCTCCACCCGGACATCTGCAACCCGGACCAGCACCTCTGCCGCGTCGAGATCGGCGACGAAGTCCGCGGCCGCCCGCATCGGACCGACGGTATGTGAACTCGACGGACCGATGCCCACCTTGAAGAGCTCGAAAACACTGATGGTCACTGAAAGTCCCCTTGCTACAGCTGTGGGTAGAGCGGATAACGCTCGGCGAGCTCGCCGACCGCGCGGGCCAGCTTCGCGGTGTCCGCGTCGGGCGCGGCAATCAGGCATTGCGCGATCAGATCGGCCACGGTGGCGAAGTCGTCCATCTCGAATCCACGAGCCGCAAGGGCGGGCGTGCCGATGCGCAGACCGGACGTCACCATCGGCGGACGCGGATCGAACGGAACAGCGTTGCGGTTCACCGTGATCCCGATCGTCGCCAACCGGTCCTCGGCCTGCCGTCCGTCGATATCCGCATCGCGCAGGTCGACGAGTACCAGATGGACGTCGGTGCCGCCGGTGAGCACGGCGATCCCTGCGTCCCGGACGTCGGGCTGAGACAGCCGCTCGGCGAGGATCTTCGCGCCGTCGATGCATCGCCGTTGACGCTCGACGAAATCGGGCATTGCCGCCATCTTGAAGGCCACCGCCTTGCCCGCGATGACGTGCTCCAGCGGCCCGCCCTGCTGACCTGGGAAGACCGCCGAGTTGAGCTTCTTGGCAATGTCAGCATCGTTCGTGAGGATGATTCCGCCGCGCGGGCCGCCGAGGGTCTTGTGAGTGGTGGACGTGACCACATGGGCATGCGGCACCGGCGACGGGTGCAACCCGGCGGCGACGAGGCCCGCGAAATGGGCCATGTCGACCATCAGGTAAGCGCCCACCTCGTCGGCGATCTCCCGGAATCGGGCGAAGTCCTGGCGGCGCGGGTAGGCCGACCAGCCCGCGATGATCATCTGAGGCCGATGCTCGCGGGCCGCCTCGGCCACCTGATCCATGTCGATCAAGTAGTCGTCGCGCGAAACGCCGTACGCGGCAACCTGGTACAGCTTGCCTGAGAAGTTCAGCCGCATCCCGTGCGTGAGGTGACCGCCGCAGTCAAGCGAGAGCCCGAGGATTGTTTCCCCCGGCTTGAGCAGTGCATGCATGACCGCGGCGTTGGCCTGCGCACCGGAATGCGGTTGTACGTTGGCGAATTCGGCGTCGAACAACGCCTTGATTCGATCGATCGCCATCTGCTCGATGACGTCGACGTGCTCGCAGCCGCCGTAGTAGCGCCGGCCAGGATAGCCTTCGGCGTACTTGTTCGTGAGCACCGAACCCTGTGCCTGCATGACGGCCAGCGGCGCATGGTTCTCCGACGCGATCATCTCCAGGCCGTTGCGTTGGCGCTCGAGTTCCTTGCCGATCAACTCGGCAACCTCGGGATCGAAATCGGCGAGGTGTTGGTCGAGGACACTCATACGAAAGCTCCGTTCGTTCAGCCATCGGCGGCGCCGCGAAAGGCCCGCGGCGGGTCACGTTCCCCTGAATACCAGATTGTCGAGAACTGATATATCAGAGTGTGAGCGGCATCATAACGTGCTCTGGCTTTGGCGGTCAAGGGTGCGGCTCGGCGCTGTACGACCTGCGAATTTGGTTTCGCTCTTCCCCTTGACAGTGACATGCGGCACAATTCAATCTGTTGCATGTAGAGGGTTCTATTGCGCGATACGCAACATTGACACTGGGCGAGAGGCCAAGCCTTTGGCGGAACACCTGAATCTGTACATCGCGGGTGAATGGCGCCCTGCGCTCGATGGGGCTCGCCGAGAAATCCGATGTCCCGCCGACGGTCAGCTGGTCGCAACAGCCGCCGAGGCATCCACCGAGGACACCCATGCCGCGATCGCCGCTGCGCGCGAAGCCTTCGACGCGGGCCCTTGGCCGAATACGCCGGAACGCGAACGGGCGGACGTGTTGCGGCGCACCGCCGATCTGATCGACCGCGACCGCAAGGATTTCGTCCGCGCCGAGGCGCTCGACACCGGCAAGCGGATCGTCGAAGCCGAGTACGACATGGACGATGTCGTGGCGTGCCTGCGCTATTACGCTGGCGTCGGCGGCACCGAAGCCGGGCGCGTGGTGGACACCGGAAAGGCGGATGCGATCAGTCGCCTCGTCTACGAGCCGATCGGCGTCTGCGGACTGATCACCCCGTGGAATTACCCTCTGTTGCAAGCGATTTGGAAGGTGGCACCAGCCCTGTTGGCGGGCAACACCTTCGTGCTCAAGCCGAGTGAGCTGACGCCCTCGACCGCGGTTCTTCTGATGCGGGCGTTGGAGGAAGCGGGCCTGCCCGCCGGCGTCGCCAATCTGGTTCTCGGCGCTGGACCCGCCGCCGGCGCACCGTTGTCGGAGCACCCCGACGTGGACATGGTGTCGTTCACCGGCGGTGTCTCCTCGGGCACCCGGGTGATGGCGGCCGCCGCGTCGACGGTCAAACGGGTCGCGCTGGAACTCGGCGGCAAGAATCCCAACGTCGTCTTCGCCGACGCCGACTTCGAGACCGCGGTGGATTTCGCGCTCACCGCGGTGTTCCTGCATTCGGGCCAAGTGTGTTCGGCAGGCGCCCGTCTGATCGTCGAGCAGTCACTGCACGATCGGTTCGTCGACGAGGTCGTCCGACGCGCGGAGCGGATCACGCTGGGCGGGCCATTCGACCCGGACGCCGAGACGGGCCCGCTGAGTCTCCGCCGCGCACCGCGACAAGGTCGAGGCCTACGTGGCCGCCGGCCTAGCCGAGGGTGCGGTGCTGCGCTGCGGCGGACGCCGACCGGACGACGCACGCCTGCGCGACGGCTTCTTCTATCCACCAACCGTTCTGGATGGCTGCCACTCGGGCATGTCGGTGACGAGGGACGAGTCGTTCGGCCCGGTGCTGACCGTCGAGACATTCACCGACGAAGACGACGCGGTACGCATCGCCAACGACACCGACTACGGACTGGCAGGCGCGGTCTGGACCCAGGACGCCGGCAAGGCTCAGCGCGTCGCCCACCGACTGCGACACGGGACCATCTGGATCAACGACTACCACCCCTACGTGCCGCAGGCCGAGTGGGGCGGCATGAAGCGCTCCGGCAACGGCCGCGAGCTCGGCCGAGCCGGTCTCGACGAATACCGCGAGATCAAGCACATCTGGCAGAACACCAACCCACGGCCTGAGCGGTGGTTTCGGGGATAACCCGCAGGCCCGCCGCACCACGAACGACCGACAGCCCATTAGTTAGGAGATTCCGGTGGCCATCCACACAGATAGCGCTCCCACGGCGGTGGTCGCCCCGCCCACCCCCGACCGCGACGACGCCGAGCTGAGCGTCGAAGGACTGTGGAAGGTCTTCGGCGCCAAGGCTTCCGACGTCGCATGCGACGACAGCATGGAGAGGCTCAGCGTCCAGGACATCAAGAAGAAGACGGGATGCGCGGTCGCCGTGCGCGACGTCAGCTTCGACGTCGGCTGTGGCGAGGTGTTCGTCGTGATGGGCCTTTCCGGCTCCGGCAAGTCCACGCTGGTGCGATGTCTGACACGGCTGATCGAGCCGACAAAGGGCAAGGTGGTGTTCCAGGGCACCGACATCACGGCCGCGGATGAGAAAGAGCTGCGGGATCTGCGCCGCCGCAAGGTCTCGATGGTCTTCCAGCATTTCGGTCTTCTGCCGCACCGCCGGGTGCTCGACAACGTCTCGTACGGCCTCGAGGTCCGTGGCACCGACAAGAAGGACAGGATGAAACGCGCCGGCGAGGTCACCGAGCTGGTCGGGCTGGCCGGATACGAGAACTCCTACCCGGATCAGCTGTCCGGTGGCATGAAGCAGCGCGTCGGGCTGGCGCGTGCGCTGGCCAGCGATCCGGACATGCTGTTGTTCGACGAGCCGTTCTCGGCGCTGGATCCGCTGATCCGGCGCGACATGCAGAACGAGGTGATCCGGCTGCACCACGAGATGGGCAAGACGATGGTGTTCATCACCCACGACCTGTCCGAGGCGCTCAAGCTCGGCGACCGGATCCTGATCATGCGCGACGGAGCGATGGTCCAGGTCGGCACCGGCGACGAGCTCGTCGGCGCACCGGCCGACGACTACGTGCGCGAATTCGTCAGCGACGTACCACGTTCGCGGGTGCTCACCCTGCAAGTGGATCATGCGCGAGAAGCGGCCCGGCGATCCGCTCGACGGACCGGAGATGACGCCGGACACCGTGATCCGCGATGCCGTCGACCCCGTGCTGGCCGCCGACAAGCCGATCAAGGTGGTCTCGGACGGCAAGCTACTGGGCATGGTCGGCACGGAGTGAGATCCTCGCGGTGATCGGCAAGGTCGACGAGGGCGGTGCGTGATGGCCACCATCGCGGCAGACGCACCCCCGGCACCGCGGGCGCCGGAGGCACAGCCGAAGACGTCGTGGTTCTCCGAACGCGGGCCTGCGCAGTTCATCGCGGCCATCGGCGCGGTACTGGGTGTCTGGATCGTGCTGTTCTCTCTGCTGCGCGGACGCAACACCCTCGCCCTCGCCCCGGCCGACACCAAACCGCTGCACGTCTGGCTCTCCGACCTGCAGACCTCGATCGGCGAGGGCCGAAATACCAACCCGCTCTTCACGTATTTCTTCAATCCGATCCGGTCGGTGATCGACGCGTTCGCCACCGCGATCCAGGACCTGATCGCGCATCCGGTCGACGGGCGACCCGTCCCCTACATCGGCTGGCTCGGTGTCGTCGTGCTGTTCACGGTCCTAGCCTGGGCGCTCGGCAACTGGAAGGTCGCGCTGCTGACGCTGTGCGGCTTGTTGTTCATGGGCCTGCAGGGCCTGTGGCAGGAGAGCATGGAGACGCTGGCGCTGACAATTGCGGCGGTCGCGATATCACTGCTCATCGGAATTCCGCTGGGCATCTGGGCGGGAATGTCGGATGGCTTCAATCGCCTGATCACCCCGGTGCTGGATTTCATGCAGATCCTGCCGTCGTTCGTCTACCTCGCACCGCTGACGCTGGCATTCCTGATCGGCCCGGCCGCTGCCGTGATCGCGACGGTGATCTATGCGGCTCCCCCGGTCATCCGGCTCACCGCGCACGGCATTCGGTCGGTGCCGCAGGAGTCGCGTGAGGCGGTCGAGTCGCTGGGCGCGACCCGATTCCAGGAGCTGACCGGTGCACTGCTGCCAATGGCGAAGCGCACCATCGTGCTCGGCGTCAACCAGACCATCATGGCCGCGCTGGCGATGGTGACCATCGCCGCGCTGATCGCCGCACCGGGCCTCGGCCAGGTGGTGGTCCAGGCGTTGTCGACCCAGGACGTCGGCACCGCATTCAACGCCGGTCTGGCCATCGTGCTGTTGGCCATCATCCTGGACCGGACCACCACGGCCGCGAGCGAACGCGTGGAGACCCAACGGCGAAAGTCGGCCGAGCCCAACAAGTATCGGCGTCCCGCGATCGCGATCGGTGCCGTTGTGACGGCGATCGCGATCTGGCTGTCCTACACCTACCAGCTGGTGGCGATCTTCCCGTCGTCGTTACAGATCGGGTCAGCTCACATCGGGCTCGATGTCGGCACACACATCATCAACGTCGCGAACTCCGTGACCAATTGGGCGCAAACCAGCTTCTCCGGGGTAACCAATGGCATCAAGGACGTGGTCACCGCGTGGGCACTTGACCCGTTGCAGACGCTGCTTGACAGCTCGCCGTGGTGGCTCACCTTCGCGGCGATCACCGCGATCGCGGCGATCATCGGGGGCCGGGTGTCCGCGCTGATCACCGCCGTGTGCCTCGGCTTGATCGCTTGGCCACTCTGGCTGTGGCAGGACACCATGGACACCCTGGCCGCGGTGCTGGTGGCCACGGTGATCGTCGTCGCTCTCGGGGTCGTGGTCGGCGTCTGGATGGGCCGCAGCCCTACCGCGGACAAGATTGTGCGACCGTTCCTGGACGCCGCGCAGACCATGCCGTCGTTCGTGTACCTGGTGCCGTTCCTGGCGTTGTTCTCGGCGTCGCGGTTCACCGGCATCGTGGCGGCGATCGTGTACGCCGCCCCGGTGTCGATCAAGATCATGGCCGACGGGATCCGCGGGGTGTCGCCCGAAACCGTCGAGGCGGCCCGCTCGGTGGGGTCGAACACCTGGCAGGTGATCAGCAAGGTGCAGCTGCCGATGGCGGTGCGTTCGCTGACGCTCGCGACCAACCAGGGCCTCATATATGTGCTCTCCATGGTCGTCGTCGCGGGTCTGGTCGGCGGCGGCGCGCTCGGCTACCTCGTGGTGGCCGGCTTCGCGCAGACCAGCCTGTTCGGCAAGGGGCTGGCGGCAGGTCTGGCGATCGTGCTGCTCGGCACGATCCTCGACCGCACGACCGCGGCCGCATCGAAACGGATAGGACGGACAAGCGAATGAGACGGATTGTCATGGCGGCGGTCGCCGCGGCGCTCGTGCTGCTGATATCGGGCTGCAACGCCACCAAGGTGTCGGACCTGCAAAGCCACGGTCAGCTGAAGCCAGGCAGCAGGCCGTGCGGCACCTTCAACCTGGCCATCAACTCGTGGGTCGGGTACGAGGCCAATGCCGCAGTGATCACGTATCTGGCCGAGAACGTGTTGGGCTGCATGGTGAAGCAGAAACACATCGCCGAGCAGGTTTCCTGGCAAGGCATGTCTACCGGACAGGTGGACGCGATCCTGGAGAACTGGGGTCACGACGACCTGCGGAAGCAGTACATCGACGTGATGGGCGCCGCGCAGAGCGCAGGCTCCACCGGAATCAACGGGCAGATCGGCTGGTACGTGCCGCCGTGGATGGTCGAGCAGTACCCCGACATCACCGATTGGCACAATCTGAACAAGTACGCGCACCTGTTCAAGACATCCGAATCCGGCGACAAGGGGCAGCTGCTCGACGGGGATCCCGCTTACGTGACCAACGACGCCGCACTGGTGGCCAACCTGGGCCTGAACTACAAGGTGGTGCAGGGCGGCAGCGAAACGGCGCTGATCTCCAGCATTCGTCAGGCACAGCGACAGCGGACCCCGCTACTCGCGTACTTCTACTCGCCGCAGTGGTTGTTGAGTGAGGTACCCATGGTCAAGATCGATCTGCCGCCGTATACGTCGGGATGCGACGCCGATCCGGCCAAGATTGCCTGCGACTATCCGGATTACGACCTGGACAAGATCGTCGCGACCAAGTTCGCCGAATCCGGCAGCCCGGCCTACACGCTGGTGAAGAACTTCCAGTGGACCGAGGAGGACCAGAACTCCGTCGCCCGTTCGATCGCGGTGGACGGGATGAGCGACGACGAGGCGGCCAAGAAGTTCATCGATGCACACCCGCAGCTTGTCGCCAAATGGCTGGCAGGCACGGGAGCGGAGAACGCGGCGTAGTCGCCTGCTGAGAAGGCGTGCACGCGACGTCAAGACTCGCGCGAGGCAGCACTTGACAAGCCAGGTGACGTCCCTCACGCTGTTGCATATTACGAATCCTGTTTCGCAATTCGATACAAAAACCATTAGGGGAGGTTGAGGTCGTGCTCGAGATCTGCCCACTCGCGGCCCTGCCCCGCGGCGAGGCCCGGAGGGTCGCCGCGGATCCACCAATCGCGGTCTTCCACACCGACGACGGCGAGGTGTTCGCGATAGACGACACCTGCACGCATCAGGACGCGTCACTCGCCGACGGCTGGTTGGAGGGCTGCGAGATCGAATGCCCTCTGCACGCGTCGCGGTTCAATCTGCGCACGGGTGCGGTCGACGCGCCGCCTGCGAAGCGCCCGGTGCGCACACACGAAGTGGTCGTCGTCAACGGGGTGGTCAACGTCATCCTCGACGATGCCCCGCCCAACCTTCCCCCCGGCCTCACCACGCGCGCGGCCGGCGAGGCGGCACAGTGAAAAGCGTTGCGGTGGTGGGTGCGTCGCTGGCGGGTCTTTCGGCAGCCCGCGCGTTGCGTGCGCAGGGTTTCGACGGCACGTTGAAGGTCATCGGCGCAGAGGCACGCCGGCCTTACGACCGTCCCCCGCTGTCGAAGGAGTTCCTTGCCGGCGATGTCGGCGAGGATGCCTTGGCCCTGGAAGCCGACGACGATGACCTGAACGCGCAGTGGTTGCTCGGCGTGCACGCGACCCGCCTGGACGCGGCGGCGGGCGCCGTTCACCTCGACGACGGAACCACGGTGCGCGCCGACGGCATCGTCGTGGCCACCGGTGCCCGGGCCCGGTCATGGCCCGCCTCAGCGCGCCTCGCCGGAGTGCACGTGCTGCGCACGGTTGACGACGCCATCGCCCTTCGCCGCGAACTGCGACCGGGCGCACGGCTCGTGGTGATCGGCGCCGGATTCATCGGGGGCGAAGTCGCCTCGACCGCAGCGAAATTGGGACTGCACGTCACGGTGGTCGAGGCCGCGCTGGCACCCCTGGCCGGCCCGCTCGGCGTGCGACTCGGGGCCGCGGTGGCACGGCTGCACACCGAGCACGGCACGCGGCTGGTGTGCGGAGCCCCGGTCGCGGACCTCACGGGCAGGGACCGAGTCACCGGCGTGCAGTTGGCCGACGGCCGTCGGCTGGCCGCCGATGTCGTCGTGGTCGGAATCGGCGCGATCCCCAACGTCGAATGGCTGCGCGACAGCCCGCTCCAACTGTCCAACGGTGTTGTATGCGACGAAGGCGGGGCAACGTCGATCCCGAACGTGGTCGCGGTGGGCGACTGTGCGGCCTGGCATGAACCGTGTGTCGGCTGGCCGCACCGCGTCGAACATTGGACAGGCGCGTTAGAGCGCCCCGCCATCGCAGTCGCCACGTTGCTCGCCGGTGGACGGCACGATGGCGCGCCGGCCAAACCCCCGTACTTCTGGTCGGATCAGTACGGTCGCCGGATCCAGTTCGCCGGCATCGCAGCGCCCGGTGACGAGATCACGTTCGAGGTGGGCACCCTGCGCGACGAAAGTTTCCTGGCCGTCTACCGCCGCGGAGGTGAACCGGTCGCCGTGCTCGGCGTAGACCAGCCGCGGTTGTTCACTCGCTTGCGACGTCAACTCGCCGTCGTCCCGGTTCCCGCCTGACTCCCCTATCCATATCCGCGCGGCACAGCAGAGGAGAGATCGCAATGACCATGGTCGGCCTGCCGGAGAGCCTTATCTCGACGCTGCCCGGCAGTTATTACACCGACGCCACCATCTTCGCGATGGAACAGGCGTCGATCTTCGAGTCGATGTGGTTCTGCGCCGTGCGGGCCGACGATCTCGACAAGCCTGGAGCCTTCCAGACCGTACAGGTCGGCCGCGAGAGCGTGCTGATCACGCGGTCACGCAGCGGTGAGATCCGCGCGTTCTTCAACGTCTGTCGCCATCGCGGCGCGCAGCTGTGCACCGATGAGACCGGCGAGGTCAAGCGCGCGTTCCAATGCCCCTACCACGCTTGGACTTACGACCTCGACGGCAAGCTGGTGGCCGCGCCGAACCTGACCAAGATGCCCGACATCGACAGGGTCGAGTACGGCCTGCGACGCATCGCGGTGCAGGAGTGGCTGGGCTACGTGTGGGTGTGCCTGGCCGATACCCCACCTTCGTTCGACGAAACGGTCCGCAAGGACGTCAGCGATCGGCTCGGCAACGTCGAGTCCATCGACCATTACGACACCGCTCACCTGCGCGTCGGTCGCCGGATCCGCTATGACGTCAAGGCGAATTGGAAGCTCATCATCGAGAACTTCATGGAGTGCTACCACTGCGCCACCATCCATCCGGAACTGACCGAGCTGCTGCCCGAGTTCGCCGACGGGTTGGCGGTGCAGTACCACGTCGGGCACGGCGCCGAATTCGGCGAGGAGGTCGAAGGATTCACGATCGACGGCTCGGCGGGTCTCGACCAGATCCCGAGCGTCGCCGAGGACCAGGACCGGCGCTATTACGCCGTAACGATCAAGCCGCAGGTGTTCGTCAACCTGGTGCCCGACCACGTGATCCTGCACCGGATGTTTCCGCAGGCCGCGGACCGCACCGTCGTCGAATGTGACTGGCTGTACCTCCCCGAGGTGGTGGTCTCCGGCAAGGACCTGAGCCGCTCGGTCGAGTTGTTTCACCGGGTCAATCAGCAGGACTTCAGGGCATGCGAGCGCTGCCAGCCGGCGATGAGCTCACGCACCTACCGAGACGGCGGGGTGCTGGTGCCCAGCGAGCACCACATCGGCGACTTCCACGACTGGCTGAAGGCGAAGCTGACAACGTGACCGCGCCAGTTTCCTCAGTCGAGGTGGCCCATCCTGTGACCGATCGCCGCTGCGGCGGCGACCACATCGGGGGCTACCGCGAGCATCCGCTCTTCGGTGAATCGATAGACCGGACCCGAAACACTGAGCGCCGCAATGACACTGCCGGTGTGGTCACGTACCGGCGCAGCGACGGCGGTGAGCCCTTCTTCGAGTTCCTCGATGGAAAACGCATATCCGTCGCGCGCGGCGGTCTCGACCTGCGTCTCGAGTTCCCGTTGCGATGTGATCGTGTGGGGGGTGAGTCGGACAAGCCCCGACGAAGCCAACATGCTGCGGCGCTCCTCGGGCGTCATGTAGGCGAGCAGGACCTTGCCGCTGGAGGTGGCGTGCAACGGCGTCAGCTCACCGACCCAGTTGTGTGTAGCGACGGTGCTCGGTCCGCGCGCCTGGTCGACATTGACGACGAAATTCGACCGCCGCACCGCGATGTTGACGGTCTCACCGAGCTGAGCGGCGAGCTGTTGGCAGATCGCACGGGCTTGCTGGGTGACGTCCAGCTGGCCGGACACCGCACTGGCCAGCCGCAGGATGCCGAAGCCGAGGCGGTACTTTCCGCGTTCTTGGGTCTGCTCGACGAGTTCGCGTTCCTCGAGCGCCGCGAGCAACCGGAACGCCGTCGACTTGTGCACGCCGATGTCCGCGGCGACTTCACTGACGCCTGCTTCACCGCGGTGGGCCAGGATTTCCAGCACGCTGACGGCGCGATCGACCGACTGCACACCGCCAGCGCTCTCACCGCGCGCGTTGCTCATAACGCAACTATACGAGATGTTGTTGCATATAGAGAAACGTGATGCGTATAACGCTGCGCAGCGATAGCCTTTCCCCACTATTCGCAGGAGGAAACAACGATGGCCGGCAATGACTTAGCGCGGTACGACTTCGTGATCGTCGGCGGCGGATCGGCAGGATGTGCGCTCGCCAACCGGCTTTCGGCCGAGCCGGCGAACAAGGTTTTGGTTCTGGAGGCTGGCCGCAACGATTCGTTGTGGGACGTGTTCGTGCACATGCCCGCAGCCCTGCCATTTCCCATCGGAAGTCGTTTCTACGACTGGAAATACGAGTCCGAACCAGAGCCGCACATGCAGGGGAGACGCGTCTACCACGCCCGCGGCAAGGTACTCGGCGGCTCCAGCTCCATCAACGGAATGATCTTCCAGCGCGGCAACCCCATGGACTTCGAGCGCTGGGGCGCCGACCCCGGCATGGGCGACTGGGACTTCGCGCACTGCCTGCCGTACTTCAACCGCATGGAGAACTGCCTGGCCGCCTCCCCCGACGACCCGTATCGCGGGCACGACGGTCCCCTCGCGCTGGAACGCGGCCCTGCGACGAATCCGTTGTTCGAAGCGTTCTTCACTGCGGCCGAGCAGGCCGGCTACCCCCGCACCGATGACGTAAACGGCTACCGGCAAGAGGGTTTCGCGAAATTCGACCGCAACATCCGCAACGGCCGACGGCTGTCGGCCGCCCGCGCCTACCTGCATCCGGTGATGCACCGGCCAAATCTGGACGTGGTCACAAGGGCGTTCGTCGAGCGGGTGCTCTTCGAAGGCAAGCGCACGGTTGGCGTCGACTACCGGCATGGCTTCGGCGGCGCCAAGCGCGTCAACGCAGGCCAGGTCATCCTGTGCGGAGGCGCGATCAACAGCCCGCAGCTGCTGCAGCTCTCCGGCGTCGGCAACGCCGCCGATCTGCAGGCGCTCGGCATCGACGTCGTGCATGACCTGCCCGGCGTCGGCGAGCATCTCCAAGACCACCTCGAGGTGTACATCCAATACTCCTGCAAGCAGCCGGTTTCCATGCAGAAGTACCTGAAATGGCGCTACCGGCCGTGGATCGGCGCCAATTGGTTGTTCCTGCGCCGTGGCCCCGGCGCCACAAACCATTTCGAGGGCGGCGGGTTCGCCCGCAGCAACGACGACGTCACCTACCCGAATCTGATGTTCCACTTCCTGCCGATCGCGGTCCGCTATGACGGCTCCTCGCCCGAAGGCGGCGACGGCTATCAGGTGCACGTCGGCCCGATGTACTCCGATGCCCGCGGCACCCTGAAGATCGTCAGCCGCGACCCGAAGGTGCATCCGGCGCTGCGGTTCAACTACCTGTCCACCGACCAGGACCGCCGCGAATGGGTCGAGTCCATCCGGGTGGCGCGCAACATCCTCAACCAGCCCGCCATGGCACCGTTCAACGGCGGCGAGATCTCACCCGGCCCCAGCGTGGAAACCGACGAGCAGATCCTCGACTGGGTGGCACGCGACGCCGAAACCGCGCTGCACCCGTCCTGCACGGCCAGGATGGGTACCGATGCGATGTCGGTGACGGACCCGCAGACGATGGGCGTGCACGGCATCGAGGGACTGTCGGTCGTCGACGCGTCGGTGATGCCGTATGTGACCAACGGCAACATCTACGCCCCGGTGATGATGGTCGCCGAGAAGGCGGCGGACCTGATCCTCGGCAACCAGCCGTTGCCGCCTGCGACGGTGTCGTTCTACCGGCACCAGCCCAGGCAGCCCAGCGATCACGAACCCGCAGGCCGCGGCTGAGGCCCGCGGCGGGCGTCCCTGCTGATTTGGACGTGACAACCCGGTCGATGCGGCGGTCAGAGCACGACCACCGAACGCAGCACCTCGCCGCGATGCATGGTCGCGAAGGCGTCCTCGACCTGGTCCAGCTTGATGCGCTCGCTGACGAACTTCTCCAGCGGCAGCCGGCCCTGCTGGTAGAGGTCAACGAGGGCCGGGAAATCCCGCTCCGGCAGGCAGTCGCCGTACCACGACGACTTCAACGACCCTCCGCGGGAGAAGAAGTCGATCAGCGGCATCTCAAGCTTCATGTCGGGCGTCGGGACACCGACCAGTACGACCGTGCCTGCAAGGTCGCGCGCATAGAAGGCTTGCTTCCAGGTTTCCGGACGGCCCACCGCGTCGACGACCACGTCCGCACCGAAGCCACCCGTGAGCTCGGCCACCGCCTCGACCGTATCGGCCCGCGTGGCGTCGATCGTGTGGGTCGCGCCCAATTCGGTTGCCCACTGCAGTTTTTTCGGGTCGCGGTCGATGGCGATGATCGGCGATGCGCCGGCCAGCCTGGCCCCGGCGATCGCGGCGTCGCCCACGCCACCGCAACCGATCACCGCGACCGAGTCGCCGCGCGAGACGTTGCCTGTATTCATCGCAGCGCCGAGTCCGGCCATCACACCGCAGCCGAGCAAGCCGACAACCGCAGGGTCTGCGTTCGGGTCGACGCGGGTGCACTGGCCCTCGTGCACGAGGGTTTTGTCGGCGAATGCGCCGATGCCCAGCGCGGGGGTCAGCTCCGTTCCGTCGGCCAGCGTCATCGGCTGGCTGGCGTTGTAGGTGTCGAAGCAGTACCAGGGCCGGCCGCGGCGGCACGCCCGGCAGCTGCCGCAGACCGCGCGCCAGTTCAGCACGACGAAGTCGCCGACCTCGACGTGGGTAACCCCGCTCCCCGCTTGTTCAACGATGCCCGCCGCCTCATGGCCGAGCAGGAACGGAAATTCGTCGTTGATGCCGCCGTCGCGGTAGGTCAGATCGGTGTGGCACACCCCGCATGCCTGGATCCGCACGACCACGTCGTTCGGGCCGGGATCGGGGATGGTGATGTCGACGAGCTCGACGGGTGCGCCCTTGCTGCGGGCGATGACACCCTGGACGTGCTGTGGCATACGAAGACCTGTCTGATTGGTAGTGAAGGTGGGACGAGTGTTGTGGGCGTTAGCGATTCACAGCACCAGGCACAACCGGTACGCGTCGAAAACCGCCGCGTGAATGTTTCTGCTGGCCACCGCATCTCCGATGCGGAACAACTGATAGCGGCCGTCGGGATTGCGCCGCACCTGCTGTGGCCTCAGATCGAGTAGGGCCTGCTGGTCCACCTCGCCGAGATTCGATGAGCCGGGCACCAACGAGAAGTACAGCTCATCCTGGGCAAGCGTGCCGTGTTCGACGACCACCTGATCGACCATGCGTTGCCGCGTCGCGTGCGCATATTCGTTGTACAGGTCGACCTCGAGCCGACCGTCCTTGCGCCGCACGGCCGTCACCCGTTCGTTGAGGGTAACCGACACGTCGTGCTCGGCGAACACCTTGAAGTATCCGGGATAGTTGACGCCACCGACGTCGGGCGCCAAAGTCCGTTCCGGAGTGACGAATTCGACGTTCGACACCGGCTCGGGCCAGCACCTCGGCGGCATCCAGGCCGGGGTGCCCGACCGTTGTCGTCGAAGAGCAAGACGCTACCCTTCGCCTTGAACGAACCGCTCAGCACATCCCAGCCGTCGGAGACCAGATGCGCTCCCTCGGTGCAGGAATTCGGTGTTCGGGATGCCGCCGGTGGCGACACCACGATGTCGGGATCCTCGGCGAGCACGTCGTCGGCCTCGGCGTAGGTGTTGATACCGGATATCGACGTCGACGTGTTTGCACTCGGCCAGCCGCCAGTCGATGATCCCGATCAGGTCCCGCCGCCGCGGTGACGAGGAGGCGAGCCGGATCTGGCCGCCTGCAGCGTCGCTGGCCTCCAGCACGACCACTCGATGCCCCCGCATGCCGAGCACCCGTGCCGCCTCCAGACCCGGCCGGCCCGGCACCGATGACGACGGCCTTGCGCGGGGTGCCCGTGGCCGCTGGCACGTGGTGCGGCAACCGGTGCTTCACGACCTGTCGCCGGGTTGTGGATGCACTTGGCGTCGCGGGCCTGGTAGATCTCGTCAAGGCAGTAGCTGGCGCCAACGCAGGGCCGGATCCGGTCCTCTTCTCCTGCTTGGATTTTCGCGACGATGTGCGGATCGGCGATGTGCGCACGGGTCATCCCGACCAGGTCGAGCAGTCCGTCGCGGATCGCGTGCCGGGCGGTGGCCACATCGTTGATCCGGGAGGCGTGCATCACCGGCACCCCTACCTCGCGTTTGATTTCGCCTGCGAACTCCAGATGCGGCGCGACGGGTGTGCCCATCGGCGGGATGACCCGCGACAGCGCCTCGTCGCTGGCCATGTATCCCCGAATGACGCTGATGAAGTCGATGCCCTCGGCGACGACCCGCTGCGCGATCGCCAGCGCCTCCTCGCGGCCGAGTCCTCCCGGCATCTCTTCGTCGAAGGACATCCGGATGCCGACGACGAAGTCGGGGCCTGCGGCCTCACGCACCGCACGAATCACTCGAAGCGGGAAGCGCAGGCGGTCCTCCAGGCTGCCGCCGAACTCGTCGTCGCGGTGATTGGTCAGCGGTGACCAGAACGCGTCGAGCAGGTGGGTGTAGGCCTCGATTTCGATGCCGTCCAGGCCGGCCTCGCGGCATCGCGAAGCGGCGTCGGCATACGCTCGCACGATGCGGTCCATATCCCATTCCTCGGCCACCTTCGGAAAGGCCCGGTGCGCGGGTTCGCGTAACGGGGAGGGATAGACCACCGGCAGCCAGTCGCCGTCGTAGTTGCTGGTCCGGCGGCCCAGGTGGGTGATCTGGCACATCACCGCCGCACCGTGCTCGTGAACGCCGTAGGCCAGTTCCCGCAGCCACGGCACGATCTCGTCCTTGTAGACGTGAAGGTTGCCGAACGCGGCCGGGCTGTCCGGCGCGACGACCGCGGACCCGCCCATCATGGTCAGGCCGATGCCGCCCTTCGCCTTCTCCTCGTGGTAGAGGCGGTATCGCTCCTTGGGCATCCCGTCTTCGGTGTACGACGGCTCGTGCGATGTACTGACGACCCGGTTTCGCAGCGTGAGGTTCTTCAGCTCGAAGGGCTGCAGCAACGGGTCGATGAGCTGGCGATTCATGGGCATGCCTCTGTCACATCATCTTGGTGGAAACCGGACAAATTTGCGAGCGCATCAGAGTGTTCGCTCCGGTGTGTACTCCTCGGCGGCGTCAAGTAGCCAGCCGGCCAGATAGCGGGCGAACGAGGAACGCACGAGGATGCGGTAGTCGGCTCCGCCGCCGTCGACGGTCAACAGGATGACGCCCGCCTGGCCGAGCCTGGTCTGCGCGGCCGATCGCGCGGTTGAACACCGCGGGGTGCAGATCGAGCGCGCAGCCTTTGGCCAGCACGTCGCGGGCGTGCGAGCCGCGCAACCTCAGCGTGGTCCGCTGCCCCGACACGTCGACAGCGGCGCCGCCGTGCGGCGAAACGGCCTCGCGCAACCGTGCTTCCAGCTCCGGCCCGGTCAGCGAGGTGCCGGTGACCAGCCACTCGTCGGGACCCAGCCAAATCACCCTGGTATCAAGGTTATCGGCGTAGGTGGACGCGGTGGTTGGCAGCTCGACACCGAGCCATGGTGCCGCCCCCGCCGCGCCGGGCCCGGACGGGTCGACACGCAGCTCGACCATCGTGACGAACGGTTCCTCAACGATCGCCACCGAATCCGGCAACTGCGCGAACCTTTCGGCCCACTGCTGCAGCGGGCTGGTGCGTTGCAATGTGTCAGCCATCTCGGCGCGCTCCTTCCGGGTCAACCAGCACCGAACCGGTTACTTCGACAGCGACGAGCGTCCCGTCGACGGGCACGTGCAGGGTCTCGCCGATGCGGGCGTGGCCGGCTTTGACCAGAGCCAGTGCGAACGTGCGGCCGAGTTCGGCGCTGCGATAGCTCGAGGTGACGTGGCCCAGCATCGGAACCGGTGGCGGCGGAAGCGCGTCGTCCTGGCAGAACTCGACGATCTGCGAGCCCTCCGGCAGCCGGGTTACGCGATCGACCGGCAAGAGCCCGACGAGCTGCTTGCGCAACGGGTTCTGGTTCTCTGACCGGCTGAACGAGCGCTTGCCGATGAAGTCGAGCTTCTTCTTCGAGACGGCCCACGCCATGCCGAGATCGTGCGGGCTGACGGTGCCATCGGTGTCCTGGCCGATGATCGGATAGCCCTTCTCGGCGCGCAGCACGTGCATGGTCTCGGTGCCGTACGGCGTGATGCCGCGAGGGCGGCCGGCGGCGATCAGCCGCTCCCACACCGCGGGCGCGTGCCAGAAGTTGACGTTGACCTCGTAGGCGAGTTCACCGGAGAAGCTCACGCGCGCGACCCGGACGGGCACACCGTCAAGGCTGGTGTCACGCCAAGTCATGAACGGGAAGGCCTCGTTGGCGACGTCCAGATCGGCGAACACCGCGCCGATCACGTCCCGCGACCGCGGCCCGACGACGGGGAACGTCGCCCAATGATCGGTCACCGAGGCCAGTGACACCTGAAGTTCCGGCCACTCGGTCTGCAGCCATTCCTCCATCCAGTCAAGGATTTTCGCCGCTCCGCCGGTGGTGGTGAACACCACGAACCGGTTTTCGGCAAGCCGCATCACAGTGCCGTCGTCGATCACCATTCCGTCGACGCCGCACATCACGCCGTACCGGATCGAGCCGACCTTCAAGCTGCTCATGAGGTTGGTGTAGATCCGGTCCAGCAGCTCGGCCGCGTCACGGCCGGACACGTCGATCTTGCCGAGCGTGGAGCCGTCGAGGATGCCGACACCGCCGCGCACCGCGGCGCATTCGCGCAACACCGCGTCGTCCATGTCTTCGCCCGGATGCGGGTAGTACCGCGGGCGCTTCCACTGCCCGACGTCCTCGAACACCGCACCTTGTGCGACATGCCAGTCGTGCAGCGCCGTGGTGCGCTCGGGGTCGAACAAGGAGCCACGGTCGCGCCCGGCCAGCGCGGCGAACGCGACCGGGGTGTAGGGCGGCCGAAATGTGGTGGTGCCCAAGGCTTCGATGGGTACGCCAAGCAGTTCGGCGGTGATGCCCGAGGCGATCACCCCGGAGGTCTTGCCCTGGTCGTGGGCGGTGCCGATGGTGGTGTAGCGCTTGATGTGCTCGACCGAACGTATGCCGGCGCCGACCGCCCGTGCGACATCCGCGACGGTGGCGTCGCGTTGCACGTCGACGTACTGATCCTGCTCGCGTCCGGGGACCCGCCACAGCACGAGGCCAGGCGCGGCCTCGGCCGGTGAGACCTCGGGGAGCGGCGCCGACTCAGCCTGTGACAGACCCAGTTCGGTTAGCGCTGCCGCGGCGGAATCCCGGCCTTCGCGCAGGCAACCCTCGAGGTCCATGACGCCGTTGGCCGCACCGGCGACACCGATCCGGTCCAGTTGCTCGCCGGGGACGAAGCCGCCCAGCGCCGGGTCGTAGCGCAGCTTGCCTCGGGCCTGGCTGAACAGGTGCACTGCCGGATTCCAGCCGCCGCTCAGCATCAGAGTGTCACACGAAACTGCCTCGGCGGCACCGACCTTCACCCCGTCGAAGTCGGCGACCATCGCGTGTGTGATGCGATCGGTGCCGCTGGTGCCGGTCACCACCGCGCCCGCGCGCACCGGGATGCCCCGTCGGTCGCACTCGCTACGCAGCGTGTCGGACACCTGCTCGCGGGCATCGACGACGGCCTCGATATGCACACCCGCATCAGCGAGGTCGAACGCGGCCGCGTAGGCGCTGTCGTTTGTGGTGAACACCACCCCCGCGTGTCCGACCAACACTCCGTAGCGGTGCAGGAAGGTTTTCGCGCTATGTGCCAACATGATTCCCGGCCGGTCGTTATCGGCGAACACGATCGGGCGCTCGTGCGCACCGGTCGCCACCATCACGTGGCGGGCTCGGATCCGCCACACCCGTTGGCGGGACAGCCGGGCCGGGGCGGCGTTGCCGAGATGGTCGGTACGCCGCTCGAGGGCAAGTACGAAGCCATCGTCATAGTGGCCGAATGCGGTGGTGCGTTGCAGGTGTCGCACCTCGGGGTGGGTGGCCAGTTCGGCGACGACAGTCCGCACCCATTCGGTCGCGGCGGCACCGTCGATCTGGTCGGTGCTGCCGAGCAGCGAGCCACCTGCCTCGGACTGCTCGTCGACCACGACCACCCGGGCGCCGGCACGCGCTGCGGTCAGCGCCGCCGACAGCCCCGCGGGTCCGGCGCCGACGACGAGCACGTCGGCGTGCGCGTGCATGGCGTCGTAGCGGGCGGAGTCCGCGATGTCGGCGAGGCGGCCCTGGCCGGGGAGGCCACGGGCGGCGAGGCCGTCGTGCAGTTCGATCGTCGAGGCCAGCAGCATCGGCTCCGGGAACGGCGCCTCGATCTGAACCAGGCCGCCGGTATCCTCGGCCCACGCCGCCGAGATTCCCCGTGGGCGGCCGAGTTTGACGCTCGTCGCGATCTTGAGCACGCCGTGAGCGAGCAGCGCCGACGCGAGGGTGTCACCGGGGTGGCCGGTGAAAGTACGTCCGTCGAAGGAGAATTCAAGACTCCTGCCGCGGTCGATGCGACCGCCGATCGGGGTGCGGTACGGCGCGGTCATGAGATCGCCGGCTTCGGCTCGCCGATGCGGTACACACCGTGGAACTGATAGGTGGCGGTATCGCGCACGGCGTTGAACCAACGACGGCACCCGGCACTGTGACACCACCGTTCGGCGAACATGCCCTTGGGATTGGAACGGAAGAACACGTAGTGCGCCCAGTCTTCGTCGGTCATCGCCGCGGGGTCGTCAGGGTAGGCGACGTGCGCCTGCCCGCCGTAGTGGAACTCGGTTTCCTCTCGGTGGCCGCACCACGGGCATTGGATGAGTTGCATTGTTGCTCCAGCTCTCGGTTTGGGCGATTCAGTGCGCGACCGCGGCGGCGCCGTGCTCGTCGACCAGCGCCCCGGTGACGAAGCGGTCAAGGCTGAACGGAGCCACATACGGGTGCGGCTCGTCTCGCGCGATGGTGTCGGCCATACACCAGCCGATGCCTGGTGTGGCCTTGAATCCACCTGTGCCCCAACCACAGTTGAGGTACAGATTGCGATACGGGGTGTGGCCGATGATCGGCGATGCATCCGGGGTGACGTCGACGATCCCGCCCCAGGTCCGCAGCAGATGCGCGCGGGCGAAGATCGGGAAAAGCTCGACGGCCGCGGCCATCTGTCGCTCGATGATGTGAAATGCGCCGCGCTGACCGTAGCCGTTGTACGAGTCCATACCCGCGCCCATCACCAGCTCACCCTTGTGCGCCTGTGATACGTAGACGTGGATAGCGTTGGACATCACGATCGTCGGGTGCACGGGCTCGAGCAGTTCGGAGACCAACGCCTGCAGCGGGTGGCTCTGCAGCGGCACCGGGAATCCCAGCATGTCGGTGAGCACCGACGTGTGGCCCGCCGCGCACATCGCGACCTGTCCTGCCGCGATGTCTCCGAGGGTGGTGCGCACACCCGTCACGCGGTCGCCGTCGGTGGTGAACCCGGTGACCTCACAACCCTGCAGGAGGTCCACGCCCGCCGCATCGGCTCGACTCGCGAAACCCCAAGCGACGTAATCGTGTTTGGCGATCCCGGCGCGCGGCTGATAGGTCGCGCCGAGCACCGGGTAGCGCAGGTCGGCCGAGATGTTGACGATCGGGCAGAGCTTCTTGACCTCGTCGGGTTCCAGCCACTCGGCGTCGATGCCGTTGAGCACATTGGCTTCGACGCGGCGCACGCTGTCGCGGACGTCCTGCAGGCTGTGGGCGAGATTGAGCACACCGCGCTGGCTGAACAGGATCGGGTAGCCGAGGTCGTCCTCCAGGCCTTCCCAAAGCTTCAGCGAGTGCTCGTAGATCTGTGCACTCTCTTCCCATAGGTAGTTCGACCGGATCAGTGTTGTGTTGCGGGCCATGTTGCCGCCGGCAAGCCAGCCCTTCTCGAGCACCGCGATGTTGGTGATGCCGTGGTTCTTCACGAGGTAATGGGCGGTCGCCAGGCCGTGGCCTCCGCCGCCGATGATGACCACGTCGTAGGACCGCTTGGGCTCCGGGTTTCGCCAGAGGAAGTCGGGATGATCGGGCAGGTGCGCGCCCGGGGCCTGTGGACTCACGCGGTTCTCCATCGAACAGTCGTCGAATAACTGATATATCAGTTGTGGTGCAGAGTATGGTACTTTGATACGCGCGGTCAAGAGGAACTTGGACGGGAGACGAATAGATGAGCGTGGAGCTGGCCGAGACCGGCGAGGGCGCCGCCCCGTCCAACGCCGATCTTGCGTATCAGATCATTCGCGAGCGGCTCATCATGCTCGACATCCGGCCCAGCGAGCCGATCAACGATGAGGGTCTGGCGCGTCAGCTCGGGTTGGGGCGAACACCGGTGCGCGAGGCGCTCAAGCGGCTCGAGCGCGACCGGTTGGTCATTGCCTATCCCCGCCGCGGAACGTTCGCCACGACGGTGGACATCACAGACCTCGCGCACATCCAGGAGATCCGACGGCAGCTCGAACCGGTGGTCGCGGCCCGCGCTGCCCAGAGCGCGCCGCTGGAAACCCGGATGAAACTGTCCGCGCTAGCCGAAGAGATTTCCCGGCTCGACCCTTCTGACGATCCGCGAACCCTGCTACGGCTCGACGCAAGGGTCCACACCGCTATTTACAAGGCGTCCGGCAACCCGTATCTGGAGGACGTGCTGGTGTGCCAGGACGCTCACGCCACCCGCATCTGGTGCCTACTCCTTGACCGGCTGGCGCACCTGGCCGAGCACGTCACCGAACACGTCGGATTGCTGCGCGCGATCGTCGACGGTGACGCCGACCTTGCGGCCAAGCTGGCTTCCGAACACGTCGTCGGGTTTGAACAGGCGGTGCGCGCAGTCCTTTAGCAGCGTGGTTCCGATACCACCGCTCGGAGGACTGGCGCTTGCGTCAATCGCATTGCGCAACTACGCGATCACCCTCAACGCGGCGCTGCAACGGGCGGGCGTGTATGCGGAACCATCACCATCGGCGGCCTTATCGAACGCGGCGACATCCACCGGGCGATACGGTCCAACCCGGATCTGTTCGGGGACGTCACCACACTGAACCCCGACCGTCTCGCCGACACACTGTGGCGCCTCTACAGCGAACGAACCGAGGCAGAAGCGGTGATCAACGCGATGGCGGCGTGACTGCGCGCGGCGTGATCTATTCGCCGTCCGGCTTTTCAGCGTCCGAATCCTCGTCGGGCAGCATCGCCTCCAAGGCGGAGCCCGTGATGCGCCGGAATGCCCGCCTGGGACGGTTCACGTCGAGGATGGCCACCTCGAGGGTGTCAGGGCCAAGGCTGCGAGCGTCAGAACCGTTGCCGTCGGCCTTGAGGGCATCGACGGCGATCTTGACCGCCTCGGCGAGCTTCGCGTTCTCGGTGTAGGACTCGTTGAGCGCCGCGGTGATCGGATCGGTGGTGCCGCCCATCACCACAAAGTGGGGTTCGTCGGCGATCGACCCGTCGTAGGTGATTCGGTACAGCTCGGGCGCTTTGTTCTCACCGAAGTGCGCGACCTCGGCAACGCAGAGCTCGACCTCGTATGGCTTGGCCTGCTCGGTGAAGATTCCGCCGAGCGCCTGCGCGTACTGGTTGGCCAACTGGCGACCGCTGACATCGCGGCGGTCATAGGCGTAGCCGCGGGTGTCGGCGTACTGGATGCCGCCGCGGCGCAGGTTGTCGAACTCGTTGAACCGGCCGACGGCGGCGAAGCCGATTCGGTCGTAGATCTCGCTGACCTTCTGCAGTGACCGCGACGGGTTCTCGGCGACGAACAGCACTCCGTCCGCGTAGGCAAGCGCGACGACGCTGCGGCCCCTGGCGATACCCTTGCGCGCGAGCTCGGATCGCTCGCGCATCGCCTGCTCGGGCGAGATGAAGTACGGGAAACTCAAGAGCCGTCACCCCGCGCGTCCATGCTCGGATGTTGGCCCGCATCCGGCCCGAAGGTGTCGGCGCGCGAACGGCTTTCGATCACCTCGCGGGCCAGCGCCGCGATTCGCTCCTCGGGAACCTCCTCGGCGCCCTCGGCCCTGAGCACGACCGCCGTCGGGTAGATCCCGCGCACCAGGTCGGGGCCGCCGGTCGCGGAGTCGTCGTCGGCAGCGTCGTAGAGCGCCTCGATCGCGACTCGCAGTGCCGTATCGGCATCGACCACCTGCGAGTACAACTTCTTGATGGACGATTTGGCGAAGATCGAACCCGATCCCACCGACTGATAACCCTCTTCCTCTAAATTCCAGCCGCCGGCGGCATCGAACGACACGATGCGGCCCGCCGCTTCCGGGTCCGGGTCGGCGAGGTCATAACCGGCCAACAGCGGCAACGCGACGAATCCCTGCAGCGCCGCACCCAGATTGCCGCGCACCATGGTCGCCAGTCGGTTCACCTTGCCGGGGAACGTCAGCGATACGCCCTCGACCTTCTCGTAGTGCTCGAGCTCGACGGCATACAGGCGGGCGAACTCGACCGCGATTGCCGCGGTGCCTGCGATGCCCGTCGCCGTGTAGTCGTCGGTGATGTACACCTTTTGCACGTCGCGACCGGCGATCATGTTGCCCTGCGTGGAGCGCCGATCGCCGGCCATCACCACGCCGCCGGGAAACTTCAGGGCAACGATCGTGGTGCCGTGCGGCAGCGCGTCACCCGCGCCGACCATGTCGTGTTGGGCACCAGATCTGTTCATGGGCAGAAGTTCGGGCGCCTGGCGGCGCAGTACTTCAGAAAAGGACGACAGGTCCACGGGAACGGAGGGTGCTCCGGGAAGGTTTGACGGAAAGGCCAGCTGCTCGCGGTGCGGCCAGCTCACTGTCCGCCCTTCTGGACGTATGCGCGCACGAAGTCTTCGGCGTTCTCCTCGAGAACGTCGTCGATCTCATCGAGCAGATCGTCGGTCTCCTCGGTCAGCTTCTCGCGACGCTCTTGCCCGGCAGCCGTGCTGCCGGTGAGGTCGTCATCCTCGCCGCCACCACCGCCACGCTTGGTCTGCTCCTGAGCCATCGCTGCCTCCTGCATGTGTCATCGGCGGGCTCAAAGCCGCCCGCCGGTTACTCCACCCTACCGTTCGGCGCGCGGATTGCCTGGGATGGCGCGGTTAGGTGGTGAGCTGTTCTACCAATTCGGCCGCGCTGTCCACGGAGTCCAGAAGGGCCCCGACGTGCGCTTTGCTCCCGCGCAGCGGCTCCAGCGTTGGAATCCGGACAAGCGAATCACCACCCAGGTCGAAGATCACCGAGTCCCAGCTGGCCGCGGCGATGTCGGCGCCGAACCGGCGCAGGCACTCCCCGCGGAAGTAGGCGCGGGTGTCGGTCGGTGGGTTGTCGACGGCGTCGCGCACCTGCTGCTCGGTGGTCAGCCGCTTCATCGATCCGCGCGCGACCAACCTGTTGTACAGCCCCTTGTCGAGCCGCACGTCGGAGTACTGCAGGTCGACCAGATGCAGGCGCGGCGCCGACCAGCTGAGGTTCTCCCGAGTGCGGAAGCCCTCGAGGAGCCGGAGTTTCGCAGGCCAGTCCAAAAGCTCCGCGCACTCCATCGGGTCGCGCTCGAGCAGGTCGAGCACGTTCGCCCAGGTCTGCACGATGTCGGCGGCGCGCGGATCGGGATCGCGACTGTCCACCAGCTTGGCTACCCGGTCGAGGTAGATCCGTTGCAGCGCAAGGGCGGTCAACTCGCGACCGTCGGCGAGCGCGACGGTGGCGCGCAGTGACGGGTCGCGACTGACAACGTGCACCGCGTGCACCGGCCGGGCCAGCGCCAGGTCGGCCAGGTCCATGCCGTCTTCGATCAGGTCAAGCACCAGTGACGTGGCGCCGAGCTTGAGGTAGGTCGACGTCTCCGCCAGGTTCGCGTCGCCGATGATGACGTGCAGCCGCCGGTACTTGTCGGCATCGGCGTGCGGCTCGTCGCGGGTGTTGATGATGCCGCGCTTGAGCGTGGTCTCCAGGCCGACCTCGACCTCGATGTAGTCGGAACGCTGCGACAGCTGAAAGCCGGGCTCGTCGCCCGACGGGCCGATTCCCACCCGTCCGGAGCCGGTGATCACCTGGCGGGACACCAGGAACGGCGTCAGACCCGCGATGACCGCCGAGAACGGCGTCTGCCGCGACATCAGATAGTTCTCGTGCGAGCCGTACGAAGCGCCCTTGCCGTCCACATTGTTCTTGTAGAGCTGTAGCTTCGCCGCCCCGGGCACGCTGGCGACGTGGCGGGCGGCGGCCTCCATCACCCGCTCGCCGGCCTTGTCCCAGACGACCGCGTCCAGCGGGTCGGTGCACTCGGGGGCCGAATACTCCGGATGGGCGTGGTCGACATACAGCCGCGCGCCGTTGGTCAGGATCATGTTCGCCGCGCCGACCTCGTCGGCGTCCACCACCGGCGGCGGGCCGGCCGACCGGCTCAGGTCGAAGCCGCGGGCGTCCCGCAGCGGGGATTCCACCTCGTAATCCCACCGGGTCCGTTTCGCCCGCTGGATCCCTGCGGCCGCCGCATACGCCAGCACCGCCTGCGTCGACGTCAGTATCGGATTCGCGGTCGGGTCGGACGGCGACGAAATGCCGTACTCGACCTCGGTCCCGATAATCCGTTGCATACAGCCAGCCTATGCGACGGGTCGCAGTAGCCTGCGACGGTGCCTTCGGAGCAGGACCAACCGGGAAGGCAGTACCCGAATATGGTGTCTGCGGAGGTCGCAGCACAGCGTCGACCCCGGCCAACAGACGCAAAAGCCCCCAAATTCCTTGAGAATTGGGGGCTTTTGCGTCTGACCGGAAATGGACGAATGCCCTGGTCGGCAGCCTGAGAGGAATCGGGGCGTTCGCGAGACTACGGAAAATGACGGATTTCCGGCCAGATCCGTCATATTCCGTAGTCTCGGCGCAAATTTTCATCCTCCACGGCGGAGCGCAGCGCCCCTGGCAGCTGCTCGCGCAGGAAACTAGAGGTACTGGCCCAGGTTGGACTCGGTGTCGATGGCCCGCGACGCGCTCGACGACTTGCCGGTGACCAGGGTGCGGATGTAGACGATCCGCTCGCCCTTCTTGCCCGAGATCCGCGCCCAGTCATCGGGATTGGTGGTGTTGGGCAGGTCCTCGTTCTCGGCGAACTCGTCGACGATCGAGTCGAGCAGGTGCTGGATGCGCAGACCGGGCTGCCCGGTCTCCAGCACCGACTTGATCGCATTCTTCTTCGCCCGGTCGACCACGTTCTGGATCATCGCGCCGGAGTTGAAGTCCTTGAAGTACATGACTTCCTTGTCACCGTTGGCGTAGGTGACCTCCAGGAACCGGTTGTCGTCGATCTCGGCGTACATCCGGTCGACGACCTTCTCGATCATTGCCTTGATGCACAGTGCACGGTCGCGACCGAACTCGGCGAGATCGTCGGCGTGGATCGGCAGCTCCTCGGTCAGGTACTTGCTGTAGATGTCCTGGGCCGCTTCGGCGTCCGGCCGCTCGATCTTGATCTTGACGTCCAGGCGGCCGGGCCGCAGGATCGCCGGGTCGATCATGTCCTCGCGGTTGGAGGCGCCGATCACGATGACGTTCTCCAGGCCCTCGACGCCGTCGATCTCCGACAGCAGCTGGGGGACGACGGTGGTCTCCACGTCCGAGCTGACACCTGTGCCGCGGGTGCGGAAGATCGAGTCCATCTCGTCGAAGAACACGATCACCGGGGTGCCCTCGGATGCCTTCTCCCTGGCCCGCTGGAAGATCAGCCGGATGTGCCGTTCGGTCTCGCCGACGAACTTGTTCAGCAGCTCGGGACCCTTGATGTTGAGGAAGTAGGACTTCGCCTCGCGGGCGTCGTCGCCACGCACCTCGGCCATCTTCTTGGCAAGCGAGTTGGCGACCGCCTTGGCGATGAGCGTCTTGCCGCAGCCGGGCGGCCCGTAGAGCAGAACCCCCTTGGGCGGCCGCAGCGAGTACTCCCGGTAGAGCTCCTTGTGCAGGAACGGCAACTCGACCGCATCGCGGATCTGCTCGATCTGACGGCCCAGTCCGCCGATGTCGCTGTAGCTGACGTCTGGCACTTCTTCCAGCACCAGGTCCTCGACCTCGGCCTTGGGGATGCGCTCGAAGGCGTAGCCGGCCTTGGTGTCGACGAGCAGCGAGTCGCCGGGGCGAAGCTTGCGGGGCCGCAGGTCGTCGTCGACCTCGTCGTCGTAGCCGTCGGGCAGGTCCTCGGTGGCGACCAACGGCTCGGCCAGCCAGACGATGCGCTCCTCGTCGGCGTGGCCGACCACGAGCGCGCGGTGCCCGTCGGCCAGGATTTCGCGCAGGGTGGAGATTTCTCCGACCGACTCGTAGTTTCCGGCCTCGACGAGGGTGAGCGCCTCGTTGAGGCGCACGGTCTGGCCCTGCTTCAGCAACTTGACGTCGATGTTGGGCGAGCATGTCAGCCGCATTTTCCGGCCGGAGGTGAACACGTCGACGGTGTCGTCGTCGTGCGTTCCCAGCAGCACACCGTAGCCACTGGGCGGCTGACCCAGCCGGTCGACCTCCTCGCGCAGCGCCAGCAATTGCTGACGGGCCTCTTTGAGGGTTTCCATAAGTTTGGAGTTCCTGGCCGCCAGCGAGTCGATCCTCGCCTCTAACTGGTGCACATCACGAGCGCTACGGAGGCCACTTTGCGGTCCGACCGCGTTCTCCAGCTGCTCACGCAGTACTGCGGCCTCTCGGCGCAGCTCTTCCAACTCGGCAGCGTCGTCGCTGGACATGGGTGTTCCGTAGGATTCAGAACGCTCTGACTCGCTCATGCTGCGCTCCCTTTCCCGCACCGGAAATTGGTGCAGTAACAACTTCAACGCTACCGGCGATTCAGCCATTGTGTGCGGTGTAGGAATTCGACACACCAGCAACACTTGTTAACCTTGTGCTTGACTTGGGCCGACGAAAGGACATCCGTGACCCTGAAAACCCTCGTAACCGGCGTAGCGGCCGCCGCTGCGATCAGCGGGGTAGCGGTGGGTGTGACTTCCATTGCATCCCCGGCGACCGCTTCCGCCGACGAGTGCTACGTCGACGCGGGAACGCTGCAAGGCGTGCTCGATAGCCTCGTCGCCCCGGGCGGATCGTTCGCTGGCCCCAAGGGCAATCTGATCCAGGGCGGCCTCGGCGCTGTTTCCGGCAGGCTCGCCGACGGCAAGCTGAAGAACGCGTACGCCGAAGGCACCTTGCCGACGGCGATCAGTGTCGCGCCGCCCACCTGCGCAGGCAACACCGCGACGTCGCTGGTCTCGGCGGGCGGCCAGAGCATGTCGCTGACGTTCGTGGACCAAGGCGGCTGGAAGCTGTCCAGCTCGTCTGCTGGTGCGGTGCTCGCAGCATTCAGCTGATCTGACCACAGTGCTACAGCGGCCGACGGTGATTCCGTTGGTCGCTGTCGCATTTTTGGGCGTAATCGGAACGGCCGCATGCGATAGCGGCCCACCGCCGGCTCCCTCGGAGACGCCGTCGACGACAGTCGCCGCGCCCGCCGCACCCGTTTCGTCCCCCCTACCGCCGCCGCAAGCGCTCACCGACGTGCTCGTCCGGCTGTCGGATCCCGCCGTGCCCGGTGCGGACAAGATCGGCCTCGTCGAGCTCGCCACGGCAGCCGATGCCGCTGCACTGGACAAGTTCGGCCGCGCGCTGGCCGACAACGGGGCCCTACCGCTGACGTTCGACGCCACCGACCTGAAGTGGTCGGAAACCGAGGCCGGCAACGTGGTGGCGACCGTCAACGTCACCACCGCCAACAAGCCGCCGGGCAAATTCTCCTTTCCGATGGAGTTCACCCCGGTCCGCGACCGATGGCAGCTGACCCGTACGACCGCGGATCTCCTGCTCGACTTCGGCGAAGGGGCGACCGCCTCGACGCCTCCTCGCTGACGACGTCGACATGTGGATCGGCTGGCTCGAGTTCGACCTGCTGCTCGGCGACGTGCATTCGCTCAAGCAGAAGCGCTCCGCGGTGCGTCCCGTCGTTGCCGAGTTGCAACGCCGGTTCGGCGTGTCGGCGGCCGAGACCGGGTCGCAGCAGCTGCACCGCCGGGCCGGCGTCGGGCTGGCCGTGGTGGCGGGCGACCGGGCGCACGTCGTTGATGTGCTCGACGCCGCGGAGCGCCTCGTGGCCTCGCGTCCGGAGCTGGAACTGCTTTCGACGCGGCGCGGACTGCGCCGCAGCACCGACGACGACTAGGTCTGCCGTTTACGGCGCACCGGCGTCGGCGTGACGGCCCCGGGCGCCAGCTTCCTCGCGCTGATCAGAAACGCGGTGTGCCCGCGCATGCTGTGTTGCGGTCGCACGGCGAGCCCAACGACGTTCCAGCCGCGCTGCAGCGTTTCCCACGCCCGTGGCTCGGTCCAGCACTGCTGCTCGCGCAGCGCCTCCACGGTCCGCGACAGCTGGGTCACCGTCGCCACGTAGACCATCAGCACCCCACCGGCCACCAGCGCGTCGGCGACGGCGCCCAGCACGTCCCAGGGGGCAAGCATGTCGAGGACGACGCGGTCCACCTCGGGCCCGGCGTAGTCGGCGACGTCGGCGATCACCAGCTCCCAGTTCGCGGGCAGCTCCCCGAAGAAGGTCGCGACGTTGCGTGACGCATGGTCGGCATGGTCGTCGCGCAGCTCGTAGGACACCACCCGCCCGCCGGGTCCGACGGCCCGCAGCAGCGAGCACGTCAGCGCTCCCGACCCTGCGCCCGCCTCCAGCACCCGGGCGCCGGGGAAGATGTCGCCCTCGTGCACGATCTGGGCGGCGTCCTTGGGGTAGATCACCTGGGCGCCGCGAGGCATCGACATCACGTAGTCGACGAGCAGCGGCCGCAGCACCAGAAACGGGTCGCCGTTGGTTGACTTGACCACACTGCCCTCCGGCAGCCCGATCACGGTGTCGTGCGCGATCGCACCGCGGTGGGTGTGAAACTCCGCACCCGGCGCCAGCACCATGGTGTAGTGCCGCCCCTTCGCGTCGGTGAGCTGCACGCGATCACCGACGGCGAACGGACCCGTTCTTGGCACAGCAGTTCAGCCTGCCAGCAGACGCGCCGATGCGGGTGCTCGGGGTTGTCGGCACCCGGTCATAAGCTGCCTTTCATGGGCGGCGAGCAAGAGGTCCCGGCTCCGGCATCGGAGAAGCGGCGGCCGGCGTTGTCGCCGTCACGGGCCAGCGACTTCAAGCAGTGCCCGCTGCTGTATCGGTTCCGCGCCATCGACCGGCTGCCGGAGCCGTCGTCGACCGCGCAGGTGCGCGGATCGGTGGTGCATGCCGCGCTCGAACAGCTCTATGCCCTGCCCGCGCCGGATCGCGTACCCGAGACCGCGATGTCGTTGGTCGAGCCCGCATGGGAACGCGTCGTCGCCGCGCAACCCGACCTCGCCGACGACATCGAGCCCGCCGCAGCGGCCGAGCTCCTGGAGGAGGCCAGGGCGCTGCTGTCGGGCTACTACCGGCTCGAGGACCCGACGCGATTCGACCCGGAAAGCTGCGAGCAGCGCGTCGAGGTCGAGCTCGCCGACGGCACCCTGTTGCGCGGGTTCGTCGACCGCATCGACGTCGCACCCACCGGTGAGGTGCGGGTGGTCGACTACAAGACCGGCAAGGCGCCGCCGGAGGCGCGCGCACTGGCCGAGTTCAAGGCGATGTTCCAGATGAAGTTCTACGCGGTCGCGCTGCTGCGGTCGCGGGGCGTGCTGCCCGCTCGGCTGCGGCTGCTCTACCTGGCCGACGGTCAGGTGCTGGACTACTCCCCCGATCTCGACGAACTCGAGCGGTTCGAAAAGACGTTGATCGCGATCTGGCAGGCCATCCAAACCGCCGGTGCGACAGGCGATTTCCGGCCGCATCCCTCGCGGCTGTGCGATTGGTGTGCCCATCACGCGCACTGCCCGGTGTTCGGCGGGACGCCACCGCCATACCCGGGGTGGCCGGAACACCCCTCCGAAGGTGGCGAAGACGCGGTGCTGTTCTCCTCGGAGCCCGCTGCGTGATCGCCCGAAGGCGAGCACGAGTGAGGATCGCAGCGAAGCGAGGACCGGAGCGAGCGGGAGCCGAGGCATGAGCGAATGCCACTACCGTCGGCTCGGCGCCGACGGTGACTATCAACTGTTCGAGTCCACCGACGACACCCGAAGCAACTGGGATCCCGAGATTCAGCACGGTTCACCGCCGCTCGCCCTGATGACCAAGCTCATCGAGGAACTCGCGGGCGATTCCGGGTTACGCATCGCCAGGGTGTCGATGGACATCCTCGGCGCGATTCCCGTTGCGCCGGTGCGGGTTCGGGCCTGGGCGGAACGACCGGGCAGCCGCATTTCGCTGTTGGCGGCCGAAATGCTGGCCGCGCGTCCCGGCGGACCAGACCGTGCCGTCGCCCGCGCGACGGCGTGGCTTCTCGCCACCAGTGACACCACCGACGTCGCCTCCGACCGCTACCCGCCGCTCGTGGAGGGCGACGCGGATCCGGTGCCGCACAGCTGGGAGGGCGCAACGGGTTACCTCGAAGCGATCAGCTGGCGCAGGCAGACCTCGCTCAGCCAGGGCTCCGCGGTGGTCTGGTTGAGCCCGCTCGCGCATCTGGTGGACACCGAGGAGATGACGCAGACGCAGCGCCTTGCCCTGGTGGTCGACTGCGCCAACGGCGCGGGCGCGGCGATCGATCCGCAGCGGTTCGTGTTCATGAACACGGACACGGCGATGCACCTGCACCGGACCCCCGTCGGGAACGACTTCGCGCTGCGCGCCCGCGGCTCGATCGGGCCCGACGGCATCGGTGTCACCACCGCCGAGATCTTCGACCGACAAGGGTTCGTCGGAACGTGCGCGCAGACGCTGTTCGTCCAGCGGCGACCCACGCCTATTTAGGGCTCGGACAAGCGGCTATTCCAGCGGCTGCATCTCCTGCAGCACCGTCGGCACCAGCTCACTGACCGTCGGGTGGATGTGCATCGTGCGGGAGATCGCGGTGTAGGGCTCCTTGGCCGTCATGATGTCGATGATGGCGTGCACAACCTCGTCCCCGCCGACGCCGAGGATCGCGGCGCCCAGAATCTCCTCGGTCTCGGCATCGACCACGACCTTCATGAAACCCTGGGTCTCGCCCTTCTCGACGGCGCGGCCAACTCGCGTCATGGGTCGCTTGCCCACCAACGCTTTTCGGCCTGATTTGCGCACCTGGTCGACGGTCATGCCGGCCCGGCCCAGCGGCGGATCGATGTACAGCGCATAGGTGAGGACACGATCGGACAGCCGGCGCGGGTCGTCGTCGAGCAGATTGCCCGCCACGATTTCGAAGTCGTTGTACGAGGTGTGGGTGAACGCTCCCCGGCCGTTGCAGTCACCCATCGCCCAGATGTGTTCGACATTGGTCCGACACTGGTCGTCGACGATGACGTGGCCGCGGGACTCGGTCTGCACACCCGCGTTCTCCAGCCCCAGGTCGTCGGTGTTGGGCACCCGGCCGATCGCCATCAGCAGGTGTGAACCGGCAATGGGATCGGCACCCTCCCGGGGTATCACCTCGAAACCGTTGTCGCGCTTGCGGAACGAAATCGCGGTGGCGTTGAGTTCAACGGCGATCCCCTCGCTTTCGAGAATCTCCTTGATCGTCGCCGAGACGTCCTCGTCCTCACGAGAGGTCAGCCGCGAACCCCTCTCGATCACCGTGACGCGAGCGCCGAAGCGGCGGTACATCTGGGCGAATTCCAGCGCGATATAGCTACCACCGATGATCACCAGATGTTCGGGCACGGTGTCGAGTTCGAGGATCCCGACATTGGTCATGTAGTCGATGTCCGACAGTCCCGGCATGTCGGGCACCACCGCCCGGCCACCGACGTTGAGAAAGATCCTGTCGGCCTGCAGAAGCCGATCATCGACCCTGATCGTGTGCGGATCCTCGAAACGCGCGTGACCGCGGATCAGCGTGCAGTTGTCCATGCCCTCGAGCCAGGACTCGACGCCCTCCCGGTCGTCGGTCATGACCTTGTCCTTGCGAGCCTTGACCTTTGCCATGTCCACAGTGACATCGCCCGTACCAACGCCGTATTCGGCGCCGCGGCGAGCTAAGTGGGCGGCGTGGGCGCTGGCAACCAGCGTCTTGGTCGGGATGCAGCCGTAGTTCACGCAGGTGCCGCCCACCAGCTTGCGTTCGATCACCGCAACGGTCTGCCCGGCGGCAGTCAGCCTGCCCGCCAGTGGCGGTCCCGCCTGGCCGGCGCCGACGATGATCGCGTCGAATTTCTCTGCCGTGCTTGCCATTCAGATGACCGCTGCGAGCGCCACGACCGCGAATCCGCCGACGACCGCGATGGCATCTTCGACCAGCGCAACCGGCAGATCGTGTCCACCGCCGGCCGCAACGAGCCGCTGGCGCGCCTCGGAACCACCGAGCGTACCTACGACGGCGCCGATCAAGGCGCCGCCGATGGCGCCGAAGACAACCCACCCGGTCGGATTCAGGACGGCACCGGTGGCCAGCACCGCGCCTGAGAACCCGCCGGTCGCCAGCCTGGCCCCGAACTGCATCGGTACCCGCCGGCTCGGCGTGCTCGGCAGCTTGTCGGTGACCAACTCCCCCAGGGCCAAAATGGTGAGTACCGCAACGGTGATCGGGTGCGCCACCCACTGGGCCCAGGTGTCGTCGAGGTTGATCCAGCCCAGAGCGCCCGCCCAGGCCACCACCGCAGGAGCGGTCAGTGCCCGCAGACCGGCGACCACACCGATCAGCAGGGCGAACAGCAGAACCAGGAAATACGTCATGCGAACCTCCGGACCAGTGGAAACGACACCCGGACGCTAGCACGCAGACCTGGGCGAGACCGGATGAATCAGAAGCGGCAGAACCTGATGTCGGAGGCCAGTATTGCCTTGGCGCCGATGGCGGCCAGTTCGTCCATGATCGCGTTGACGTCGCGGCGCGGGACCAGTGCGCGCACCGCCACCCACGCGGGATCGGCCAGTGGCGCGATGGTGGGCGACTCCAGTCCGGGTGTGACGGCGGTGGCCGCCTCCAGCACGGTGCGCGGGCAGTCGTAGTCGAGCATCAGGTACTGCTGGCCGAACACCACACCCTGCACGCGTGCGGCCAGTTGGTCGCGGGCCGTGGCGTTGTTCGTCGTCGGGGTCGACACGTTCGATCAGCACCGCCTCCGAATCGCAGAGCGGCTCACCGAAGGCGACCAGGTCGTGCAGTCCGAGCGTGCGGCCGGAACCGACCACGTCGGCGATGGCATCGGCGACACCCGAGCTGAACGGAGATCTCCACCGCGCCGTCGAGTCGGATGACGGTGGCATCAATCCCGTTTGCCGCCAGATCTTTTCGGACCAGATTGGGGAACGCGGTGGCGATCCGCTTGCCTGCGAGGTCGGCCACGGTCCAGTCGCGGCCCGCGGGCGCGGCATAGCGGAAGCTCGACGAGCCGAACCCCAGCGCCAGCCGCTCACGCACCGGCGCATCGGACTCGGCGGCCAGATCCCGGCCGGTGATGCCGAAATCCAGTTGTCCCGACCCGACATAGATCGCAATGTCCTTGGGCCGCAGGAAAAAGAACTCGACGTTGTTGACCGGGTCGACGACCGTGAGGTCGTTCGGATCGGTGCGGCGCCGATATCCCGCCTCCGAGAGAATCTCGGCGGCTGGCTCACTCAGCGTGCCCTTGTTGGGTACCGCGACCCGCAGCATGCCGTTCGGCGATGAGCCACTTGGGCGAAGAGCAGACATCATAGCTTCTGGTAGACGTCGTCGAGGGACAGCCCACGGGAGATCATCAGCACCTGCGTCCAGTACAGCAACTGGCTGATCTCCTCGGCGAGCGCCTCGTCGCCCTCGTGCTCGGCGGCCAGCCACACCTCGCCGGCCTCTTCGAGGATCTTCTTGCCCAGCCCGTGCACGCCGCCATCCAGCGCGGCGACGGTGCCGCTACCGTCCGGCCGGGTGCGCGCTTTGTCGCTGAGTTCAGCGAACAGCGCGTCAAAGGTCTTCACGGCACGCGATTGTTTCACGTGCAGGCCGCGAAGGTCACGCGGGTTTCTGCCGATGGGCGCGAAAACTGGCGTCGGCCGCACCCTTCACCCAGCACTTACGCTCGACATATGGGAGATATCGCCGCCGACGTAGACAGGGTCCGACCCGACTTCCCGGAGGAGTGGACCCGCCACAGCTGGACGGCGTGGCCAACCCCTCCGCCGGCTGAATAGTCGTGGGTGTGGCGCAGCCGCGCAGGCGCGCGGGTTACGGCGAGGCCTCGGTCGTATGGTGAGCCTCGCGGTGCATGTCTTCCAGGTGCATGCCCTTGGTTTCCTCGACCCACTTCCAGACGAACAGGAACGACAAGAACGCGCATACCGCGTAGAAGCCGTAGGCGGCGCCCAGGTGGTCACGCAACCCCGGGAAGGTCACGGTGATCAACCAGTTGGCCACCCATTGGCCAGCCGCGGCAAGGCCGAGGGCGGCTGCCCGGATGCGGTTGGGGAACATCTCGCCCAGCAACACCCAGACCATCGGCCCCCACGACATGCCGAACGACACCACGAAGAGGTTGGCGGCGATCAGGGCGATCGGACCGGAGGCGCCCGGGAGGTTCGGCACCAGCTCACCTTCGTCGTTGGGTTGCAGTTCTGCGATCAAGCCGAAGATGATCGCCATCGTGCCCAGCGTGACCGCCATCCCGACCGAACCGACCAGCAGCAGCGGTTTCCGCCCGACCTTGTCCACCAGCGCGATCGCGATCAGCGTGGTCGCGATGTTGGTCACCGACGTGATGACCGTGATGATGAACGCCGCGCTTTCGCCGAATCCCACGGCCTCCCAGAGGATGTTGGAGTAGTAGAAGATGACGTTGATGCCGACGAACTGCTGGAACACGGACAGTCCCAAGCCCACCCACACGATTCCGTAGATGCCACCGGTCGGCTTGCGCAGGTCGGCCCACGACGGTGGCTTCTCGGCTTTCAGCGATTCCTGGATCCGGGAGATCGTCAGCTCGAGGCTCTTCTCGCCGAGCAGCATCGACAGCACCTTACGGGCCTCGGGAATGCGGAACTTGGCGACGAGGTAGCGCGGTGACTCGGGAATGGTGAAGGCCAGCAGGCCGTACACCAGAGCCGGCACCGCCATCACGATGAACATCCAGCGCCAGGCCTCCAGCCCCAGCCACAACTCTTCGCCGGAACCACCGGCCAATTCCGCGAGCAGGTAGTCGATCGCTAGCGACAGGAAGATGCCCGTCACGATCGCCAGCTGTTGCAGCGAGCCGAGCCGCCCGCGGATCCGCGGCGGCGAGGTCTCCGCGATGTACATCGGCGCGATGACGGAGGCCACGCCGACGCCGATACCGCCGATGATCCGGAACACCACCAGCATCCATACGCCGCTCGGCAGTCCGAAGTAGTAGTCGTCGTTAGTGCCGACGAAGTTGTAGGACAGGCCGGCACCGATCGCGCTGATCAGAAACAGCAGCGCGGCGATCTTCATCACGGCTATCCGGCCGATCTTGTCGGCGAGCCTGCCCGCGGTGACGGCGCCCGCGGCCGCTCCGAGCAGCGCCGACGCCACCGCGAAGCCCAGCTTGAAACCGCCGACGCCGAACTCGTCCTCGATCGCCGAGACGGCGCCGTTGATCACAGCACTGTCGTAGCCGAACAGCAAACCACCGAGGGCCGCTACCGAAGCGATGCGGACGACGCGGCCGCTGTGTTCGGATTCCTCGTAGTCCAGACCTGATGCAGAATCACCGACGGGTCCGTGAGTCATGTGACGCCCTTCCGCAGCATTGCGTGATGGAGATCACATTCAATCACAGACCCGAGGTCATGCGGTGCGTTCTCGGAACTGCGTAATCAGTTGGGAATGAACGGCGCGCAGATCGGCAACGTTCAGACCGGCCAGCGAAGAAATGTGCCGTCGCCGCCTGCCGCCGGGCACGTCGACGTCGTTGGGCACCACCAACACCGGGCATCCGGCGCGCTCGGCTGCCGCGGTTCCGGTGACCGAGTCCTCGACGACAAGGCACTGCTCCGGCGCCAAGCCCAGCAAGGCCGCCGCCCGAAGGTACGGATCGGGCGCAGGCTTGCCGGTCGGCACCTCGTCCCCGCACACCGTGGCCGAGAAGTATTGGCGGCCAATGCTGTTCAGCGCCTTGTCGGTGAGGGCCCGATGGGTGTTGGTGACCAGTGCCATCGGAGTGCCTTCGGCGGCAAGCGCTTCCAACAACTCCTTCGCGCCGTCGCACCACGGCAAACCGCCGTCGAAGAGTGTCCTCGGTGTAATCGTTGAGCCAGCCGGAGGACTCCGACATCGCCGCGGGATCGAGTTCGAGGCCCAGGTCGGTATAGATGATCCGCATGGTGTTCTCGGCCAACGCTGCCGACGATCGATGCCCTGACCGCAGGCGTCAGTACGCCGCCGAGCTTCTCGTACAGCGCAGCAAGGGAAACGTCCCACAGCTTTTCGGAGTCGACGAGGGTGCCGTCCATATCCCACAGCACCGCTTTCACGCCGCGATTGTGTCATGGGGACGACGTAGCGTGAAAATCATGACGATTCTTGTGACCGGCGCCACCGGAAACATCGGTCGCCGCATCGTCGATCACCTGATCGACCTGGGCGCCAACGACATCCGTGCATTGACGACCAATCCGGCCAAGGCCGACCTGCCGAGCGGTGTCACACCGGTCACCGGCTACCTCGGCAAACCCGAATCACTTCCCGCCGCGCTGGCCGGCGTGGATCGGATGTACCTCGCACCGCTTCCGGAGACGTTGGAAGTGACGCTCGAACTGGCCAAGGCGGCGAACGTCGACTACGTCGTTGCGCTGTCGGGGGTCGGATTCTGGCAGAGCCACGCCGATGCCGTTGCCGCCTCCGGCCTCGTCAACACCCAACTCGGGCCGGGTGAATTCCTGGAGAACCTCGCCCTGTGGGCCGACCAGATCAAAACCACTGCCACCGTGCGCGACCCGTATCCGGGTGCAGTCGAAGCGCCGATCGCTATGGACGACATCGCAAGGGTGGCCGCGGCCCTGCTGGTGAATCCCGAGCAATCGCATCACGGCCGGATGTATGAACTCACCGGTCCGGAATCGTTGACCCGCGCGCAGATCGCCGAACAGATCGGGGTCGGGATCGGCAGTGACGTTGCGTTTGAGCAGTGCGGCCGGGACGAGGCCGTCGAGGCGCTGCGACCGGTCATGGGTGAGAACGCCGCGTGGTACCTCGACACGGTGGCCGGTGCGCTCGAGCGCCCGCAGCAAGCCAATCAGCTCGTCGCCGAACTGACCGGCGTGCCAGCTCAATCCGTTGCGCAATGGGCGCGTGCCAACGCAACGCTGTTCCGCTAGACGACCGGCTGCGCTGCCGCGCAGGAAGGTGAACCGAAATCATTCGGCCGCATGGTGTTTCGGCTCGGTGAGCATGACGCCGTCACAGCTCAGTCCTCCGGGTTGTAGCCGAGGTTGGGGGCAAGCCAGCGCTCGGCTTCCTGCAAGCGTCCAGCCCTTGCGCTTCGCGTAGTCGGCGACCTGGTCCTGGGCCAGCCGGCCGACCACGAAGTACTGCGACTGCGGATGCGAGAAGTACCAGCCGCTGACGGCGGCACCGGGCCACATCGCCATCGACTCGGTCAGCTCGATGCCGGTCCGCTCCTGGACGTCCATCAACTCCCAGAGCGTCGCCTTCTCGGTGTGCTCCGGGCAGGCCGGGTAGCCGGGGGCGGGGCGGATGCCCACGTACTTCTCACCGATGAGCGCCTCATTGTCCAGCTGCTCGTCGGGCTGGAATCCCCAGAACTCCTTGCGGACCCGTTGGTGCATCCGTTCGGCGAACGCCTCTGCCAGCCGGTCGGCGAGCGACTCCAGCAGGATCGCGTTGTAGTCGTCGTTGGCTGCCTTGAACTCGACGATCTTGTCTGCGCTGCCGAGCCCCGTGGTGACGGCGAAGGCGCCGACGTGGTCAGCCAGACCGGTGTCCTTGGGCGCGATGTAGTCGCCCAGCGACCGGTTCGGGATGCCGTCCCGGTGCTCGCCCTGCTGGCGCAGGTTGTGCAATCTGGTCAGCACCTCGGTACGGGTCTCGTCGGTGTAGACCTCGATGTCGTCGCCGACCGCGTTCGCCGGGAAGAACCCGATGACCCCGTTGGCAGTCAGCCACTTCTCCTTGATCAGGGTGTCGAGCATCTCCTGGGCGTCGTCGTACAGCTTGCGGGCCGTCTCGCCCGAGACCGGGTTGTTGAGGATGTCGGGGAACCTGCCCTTCATCTCCCAGGCGTTGAAGAACGGCTGCCAGTCGATGTACTCGCGCAGCTCGGCGAGGTCGTAGTCCAGGAACTCGCGCACGCCGAGGCCCTGGGCGGGCACCGGCGGCGTGTAGCCGTCCCACTCGATCGGCGTCCGGTTCGCGCGGGCCTTCTCCAGCGTCAGCATCGGCCGCTCGCTCTTCTGGGCGTGCCGTTCGCGCAGGGCGGCGTAGTCGGTCTCGGTGGCCTCCAGCAGGGCTGGACGCTGCTTGTCGTCGAGGAGCGCCGCGGCGACCGGCACCGAGCGGGACGCGTCCTTGACCCAGACCACCGGACCGGTACGACGCGGCGACACCTTCACCGCCGTGTGAGCGCGCGAGGTGGTCGCGCCACCGATCAGCAGCGGGATCTCCAGACCCTGACGCTCCATCTCGACGGCGAAGTTGACCATCTCGTCCAGGGACGGGGTGATCAGGCCGGACAGCCCGATGATGTCGGCGTTGTGCTCCTTCGCCGCGTCCAGGATCTTCTGGGCGGGCACCATCACACCGAGGTCGATCACTTCGTAGTTGTTGCACTGCAGGACGACCCCGACGATGTTCTTGCCGATGTCGTGGACGTCGCCCTTGACGGTCGCCATGATGATCGTGCCGTTGGTGTCCTTCCCAGCTGCAGCGCCGGACTCTTCCTTCTCCGCCTCGATGAACGGCAGCAGGTACGCAACGGCCTTCTTCATCACCCGGGCCGACTTCACGACCTGGGGAAGGAACATCTTGCCTGCGCCGAAGAGGTCACCGACGACGTTCATGCCGTCCATCAGCGGGCCCTCGATCACCTCGATCGGGCGACCACCTGCGGCGGCGATCTCGGCCCGCAATTCCTCGGTGTCGGACTCGACGTCGGCATCGATGCCCTTGACCAGGGCGTGCGTGATCCGCTCGCGGATCGGGAGGCTGCGCCACTCGGCAGCCACCGGATCGTCGGCCTTCTCCGAGCTGTTGAACCGTTCCGCGATCTCCAGGAGCCGTTCGGCCGCGTCCTCGCGACGGTTCAGGACGACGTCCTCGATCCGGTCCCGCAGCTCGGGGTCGATCGAGTCGTAGGGCACCAGCGCACCGGCGTTGACGATGCCCATGTCCAGGCCGGCCTTGATGGCGTGGAACAGGAACACCGCGTGGATCGCCTCGCGGACGGGGTTGTTGCCCCGGAACGAGAACGACACGTTCGAGATACCGCCGGAGATGTGCACCCCGGGCAGGTTCTCCTTGATCCAGGCGCAGGCCTCGATGAAGTCGATCCCGTACGTCGCGTGCTCCTCGATACCGGTCGCCAGCGCGAAGCAGTTCGGGTCGAAGATGATGTCCTCGGCCGGGAAGCCGACCTCTTCGGTCAGGATCCGGTAGGCGCGCCCGCAGATCTCCTTGCGGCGCTCCAGGTTGTCGGCCTGACCCTGCTCGTCGAAGGCCATCACGACGACGGCGGCGCCGTACTTGCGGCACAGCCGTGCCTCGCGGATGAACTTCTCCTCGCCCTCCTTCATGGAGATCGAGTTGACGATCGGCTTGCCCTGCACGTTCTTCAGGCCCGCCTCGATGACCTCCCACTTGGAGGAGTCGATCATCACCGGGACGCGGCTGATGTCCGGCTCGGCCGCGATCAGCTTGGTGAACCGGTCCATCGCGGCGACGCCGTCGATCATGCCCTCGTCCATGTTGATGTCGATGACCTGCGCACCGACCTCGACCTGCTGCAGCGCGACCGACAGTGCGGTGTCGTAGTCCTCGGCCTTGATCAGGTTGCGGAACCGGGCGGAGCCGGTGATGTTGGTGCGCTCACCGATGTTCACGAACAGGGAGTCCTCGGTGATGTTGAGCGGCTCAAGGCCCGAGAGCCGGGTGGCCACCGGGATCTCCGGTAGCTCGCGCGGCGGTTTGCCCTCGACGACCTTGGCGATCTCGGCGATGTGCGGCGGCGCCGTTCCGCAGCAGCCACCGACCAGGTTGACCAGGCCGGCCTCGGCGAACTCGGCGATGTAGCCGGCCTGAGCCTCCGGGGACTCGTCGTACTCGCCGAAGGCGTTGGGCAGGCCGGCGTTCGGGTAGCAGGAGACGAAGGTGTCCGCGATCCGCGCCATCTCGGCGATGTAGGGCCTCATCTCCGGCGCACCCAAGGCGCAGTTGAGGCCGACCGCGATCGGCTTCGCGTGCCTGATCGCGTTCCAGAATGCCTCGGTGACCTGACCGGACAACGTCCGCCCGGAGGCGTCGGTGATGGTGCCCGAGATGATCACCGGCCAGCGGCGTCCGCGCTCCTCGAACAGCGTCTCGATGGCGAACACCGCCGCCTTGGAGTTCAGCGAATCGAAGATCGTCTCGACGATGATGAGGTCGGAACCACCGTCGACCAGGCCGTTGGCGGCTTCGAGGTAGGCGGCGACCAGCTGGTCGTAGGAGACGTTGCGGGCTCCGGGGTCGTTGACGTCCGGCGAGATCGACGCGGTCCGCGTCGTCGGCCCGAGAGCGCCGGCCACGTAGCGGGGTTTCTCCGGGGTGCTGAACTCGTCGGCGGCCGCCCGCGCCAGGACGGCTCCCGCGTAGTTCAGCTCGTACGCCAGCTCGTGCATGTCGTAGTCGGACAGCGACACCGCGTTCGCGTTGAACGTGTTCGTCTCCAGGATGTCGGCGCCCGCCTCGAGGTACTCGCGGTGGATCCCCTCGATGATCTGCGGCTGCGTCAGGTTGAGCAGGTCGTTGTTGCCTTGCAGAGCGGTCGGCCACTCCGATGAACCGCTCGCCGCGGTAGCCGGCCTCGTCCGGCCGGTCCCGCTGGATCGCCGTGCCCATCGCGCCGTCGATCACCATGATCCGCTGGCGCAGAGCAGCCGTCAGTTCATCGGTGCAGTCGGGGCGGATGTTCGGCTCCCCGATCCTTGGCTCAAGGGCGTTCACGTGCGTTCCTTCCGTAACGGAAGGCGTCCTTGACTCCGTCGAGCGTGGCGGCTACCGGTAGCGACCCGGAACCGTTGCAACGCCTCTCGACCAGGAAAGTCTACGTCGTCACCCGATCGACGTCTGGACGCCCAGTTCATCGCACTTGAGCGACAGCTCGCGAACCTTATCGGCAGTGTCAGCCGCAATGTCGTGCCCCAGACGTTAACCAGATTGCAGGCGAACGTATTTCGTATCGACCGCGCCCTCGAGGTTGTTGACGTCGTCGAGGGTCGGGTCGTACGGATGGCCGTTCGCGCATGTCACGTAAAACAGGGTAGTCGGTCTACCAAATTGGGCATCCGCCCATAAGGCTCACCGAGCCCGCGTAAGCCTTACGCTGGCGTAGTGACCCCGTCGGATGCGACCGGCCGCAAGCCCGCCGACCTGCCCGAACTTCACGAACACCATCGTGGTGGCGGCGTTCGAGGGCTGGAACGACGCGGGCGACGCGGCCAGCGACGCGCTTGAGCACCTCGACGCGATCTGGGAAGCCGAGCCGATCGTGGAGATCGACGACGAGGCGTACTACGACTATCAGGTCAATCGCCCGGTGATCCGGCAGATCGACGGTGTGACCCGTGAGCTCGTGTGGCCGTCGATGCACATTTCGCATTGCCGCCCGCCCGGCTCGGACCGCGACATCGTGCTGATGCACGGCGTCGAGCCGAATATGAGGTGGCGCACATTCTGCGCCGAGTTGCTGGCCATCGCCGACAAGCTCAACGTCGACACCGTCGTCATCCTCGGTGCGCTGTTGGCCGACACGCCGCACACCCGGCCGGTGCCGGTGTCCGGCGCGGCCTACTCCCCCGATTCGGCCAAGTTCTTCGGTCTGGAGGAGACCCGCTACGAGGGGCCGACCGGAATCGCCGGCGTGTTCCAGGACGCCTGCGTTGCGGCGGGCATTCCCGCGGTGACGTTCTGGGCGGCCGTTCCTCACTACGTCTCGCAACCGCCCAGCCCGAAGGCCACGGTGGCGCTGCTGCGCCGAGTCGAGGACGTCCTCGACATCGAGGTGCCGCTGGCCGACCTGCCGAACCAGGCCGAGGAGTGGGAGGAGGCGGTCACCGAGATGACCGCCGAGGACGAGGAGATCGCCGAGTACGTCGCATCCCTCGAACAGCGCGGCGACGCCGATGTGGACATGACCGAGGCGCTGGGCAAGATCGACGGCGACGCGCTGGCCGCCGAGTTCGAGCGCTACCTGCGCCGCCGCGGACGCGGCCGCTGAAACTTCAGCTCGCGAGCGATTTGGCTGCGGCCTGTTCGGCTTTGCGGGCTTCGCGTTCGAGATAACGGGCCTTCGACTCGAGGAACTTCACCGCTTCGGCGTCGACTTGTTCGATGAACACGCCCAACTCGTCGCGGCACCAGGCGCCTTCCCCGGTGAAGTCGTCCCGCTCGAAGATTCGCCATTTGCGCAACACCGGCATGACGACATCATCGAGATGCTGACGCAGGTCGTAAACGCCGCCGACGGCAATCTTGACCGCGTTGCGGCGAAAGTTCGGTATCGCGAAGCCAGGCATCTGGAAGTTCACCAGTATCCGCCAGATCGAGTGCATGGCTCGATTCGGCGAAATGTCCAGTGCCGCCGCGGTAAGGCTGCGATAGAAGATCATGTGCCGGTTCTCGTCCGACGCGATGCGCTTGAGCAGTTCTTCGGCGACCGGCTCTGCGCAGGCCTTGCCCGTGTTGCGGTGCGACACCCGGGTGGCCAGCTCCTGGAACGTCACATAGGACAGCGCGTCCAACATCGACTCCGGCCGGATCGTGTCCTGTCCCTGCTGGCCGGGACTGAAGCCGACCGTTACCGCGGCAATTCGGGCTTGTTCCAACGCCCTCGGGTCCACTGCCCTGGTCACGACCAGATAATCGCGCAGGGCAATACCGTGCCGGTTCTCCTCGACCGTCCACCGATTCACCCACGCCCCCCACGCGTCATCGAGGCCGAAGTGCCCCGCGATCTCGCGGTGATAGGACGGCAGGTTGTCCTCGGTGAGCAAGTTGGTGATCATCGCGACCCGGGCCAGCTCGGAGAGCCGCGACTGTTCTGGATCCCAGTCGCGACCCGCCAGTGCGGCGAAGTTGCTACCGTCCGCCCATGGCACGTAGTCGTGCGGATTCCAGTTTTTCGTCGTGGCTAGATGCTGATTGAGTCCAGCTTCCGCGAGCGGTTCGAGCTCATGGATGAGCTGAAGATCAGTAAGTGCTTTCACTGTCGACCGCCCGTCCTCAGGCAAAACGCTATCCGAGCAGCGGCGCCTGCCGAGGCTAGCGTTGATTTGCGGCGTGTCGCAGGGGCTCTTCAGACCTTCTCGGGTTTCGGCGCCTTCCACGCGCCGTTCAGCGCGTCGGGCTTGGGCCAGTACAGCCGCAGCACCACCATGAACGGTCCCTTCGGTGCGGGCAGCCAGTTCGCCGCTTCCTTGCCCCCCGCCGGCGATTCGTTCTGGATGTAGAGCGTGTAACCGCCGTCGGTGTCGGGCACCAGGCTGGACAGCATCGGCGAGTTGATCAGCCATCGGTTGATCGGGTTCGCGACCAGCAGGCTCTGCGGCAACTCGTACATGGTCAGCGACCAGAACGCGTTGACCGGCGGCAGCTGGTCCTTCGCGAAGTGGTACGTGTAGTTGTTCGCGCCCGTCAGCGGTGCGCCGGCGGAGTCGTTGAAGGAACCCGGATAGATGGCCTCCGCTGCCGTGTTGCCGTAGATGCCGAGCACCGCGCCCGCCATCCGGTAGAGATAGTTCCCCTTCAGGTCCGCCGCGGTCCCGAAGAAATCGGCGGAACCGACCTGATCGGTGTCGATCTTCTCCTTCTTGAATGTGTCGAACTCGGCCCAGGCGTCGGCCATCCCGCCCTCGACCGCCGACCGCATCTCGGGGGACAGATTCGTCGGCGTCGAAGTCGCCTTCCGGGCCGATCCCGATGGACGCGAACCGGGCACGCAGGTCCTTCTCGTCGGGCAGCGCCGGGGCGAACCGCATCGCGAAGTTCATGATCTCGAAGAACTGCGGCGACGTCTTCTGCTGATCGGGTGTCAGCGGTGGAACGAAGTCGATCGCCGGTGCGGGCGCGGGCGCCGGCTGATTGAGAAACACCGACAGCGGCGTGACCTGGTAGCCGGACTGGACCTTCTCGACGCCGTCGAGATCCGACGGCCCGAACAGCTGGGTGCGGTACAGCACGAAGGCCAGGTCGGTGTCGGAGCGAATGACCTCGTTGATGCCTTCGGGCTTGTCGCCCTTCCAGTTCGGCCCGGCCAGCAGGTACTTGCCGCCGCCGTTGCCCGTGGTACGACTGCCGACATAGGCGAAGTTGTAGGTGTAGCCGTCCACGAACTGCAGGGAGTAGTACCGGTCCTGCTCGATCGGCGGAACGGTGAGCACCAACGGCTCGGCACGCAGGTCGGCGCCCACCGCCGAGTAGGGGGTGTCGGAGTTCGGCGTCTGGATCGCCTTGTCCTCGGGCGTGTACACCCGGGCGGTGTTGTGGATCTCGTTCCAGCCGCCCTTGTACTCGGGATCCTGCTTGTCGACGAAGTACGCGTATTGCACCCGGTAGTTGTCGACCATCGGGAAGCCGTAGATGTAGGCCTCTTTCGCGATCGCGCGGGCCTGCTCCGGCGTCACAGCAGCGGGACTCGGTGGCGGCGACGACTTCTCCGCCTCGCCTGATTCCTTGCCGCTGCAGCCGGCCAGCAACACCAGTACCGCGACGAGGGCGCCGATGCGGCGGATCAACGGTTTTCCAGCCCTTCGGTGCGCTCGCTCGTCGACCGGCCCAGTGCGGCTGCTTCGGCATCCATCCGCGGCAGCAGATCCGGGATGATGCGACGGACGTCGCGTTCGCCGATCGGCATGGCGGCGAGCGGGCGAAGCCATCGGAACACTCCGACCCACCGGGGGCAGTAGATACGGCTCTTGCGCCCCTCGATACCTGCGATGAAGGCGTCGCCGCACTCGCTCGACAGAGGTGGTCTTCTCGATGGGCCCCGGAAGCTTGCTGAGCATCTCGCGGAACGCGGGGAGGTCGGACTTCGCCTCCCGAACCAGCGGGGTGTCGATCCATGACATATGCGCGCAGCCGACGTCGACGCCCTGGTGGGCGACTTCGATCCGCAGGGCGTTGGCGAAATGTTCGACGCCCGCCTTGGCGGCGTCGTACGAGGCGATGCCCGGGCAGGCGACGAATCCCGCCAACGACGACACCATCAGCACGTATCCGCGGCGCTCGATCACCTCGGGCAGGGTGGCCCGGACCGTGTGGAACACGCCGAGCACGCTGACGTCGATAACGCGCTTGAAGGCCTCCGGGTCCACGTTGAGTACCGACCCGATAGGCGGCAATGCCTGCATTGGCCATCACGACGTCAATGCCGCCGAACCGGTCTACGGCTCGCGATGCGGCGCTCTGCATGGCCGCAAGGTCGCGAACGTCCGCGACGAGCGTGAGCACGTCGATCTCCGCCCAGATCGGCACAGATGTCACGCAAGGCTGCCTCGTCGACGTCCGTCAACACCAACTTCGCACCCTTGGCGTGCAGTCGACGGGCCACCTCGGCCCCGATCCCTCGGGCCCCGCCGGTGATCAGGACGACCTTGCCGTTCACAGAACCCATAGCCACGAAACGTACTCCACCGGATTAGTCGGCGGGCTGTTTAGAGGTGCACACCCAGTAGCGCATCGACGGCGGTGGCCACCGTCCTTGGGGCGTCGGTGTCGTGGCCACCGTATTCCAGTGCGTCGGTGCTCCAACCATCCAGCGCGGCAAGCGCTTTCGGGGTATCGAGGTCGTCTGCGAGGTAACGGCGCACCCTGGCTATTACATCGGTCGCGTCCGGCCCGGCGGGCAGCCGCGTCGCGGCCCGCCACCGCTGCAGCCGGGCCTTTGCCTCGTCGAGCACGGCGTCACTCCACGACCGGTCCGAGCGGTAGTGCCCGGCCAGCAGACCCAGCCGGATCGCCGCCGGTTCGACGCCCTCGGCGCGCAGCCGCGATACCAGCACCAGGTTGCCGCGGCTCTTGCTCATCTTGTGCCCGTCCCACCCGATCATTCCGGCGTGCACGTAGTGCCGGGCGAATCGCCGCTCCCCCGTGACGCATTCGGCGTGCGCGGCGGAGAACTCGTGGTGCGGGAAGATCAGGTCGCTGCCACCACCCTGGATGTCGAGGCCGGTGCCGATGCGGCTGAGCGCGATCGCCGCACATTCCACGTGCCAGCCCGGCCTGCCTGGACCGAACGGCGACGGCCAGCTGGGCTCGCCGGGTCGGTGCGCCCGCCACATCAGGGCGTCGAGTTCGTCGCTCTTGCCGGCGCGGTCCGGGTCGCCGCCACGCTCACCGAACAGCCGCAGCATGGTGTCGCGGTCGTATCCGGACTCGTAGCCGAACTGCGCGGTGGCGTCGGCTCGGTAGTAGACGTCGGGATGGTCCGGGTCGTCGACGACGTAGGCCGCACCGGAGGCCAGCATCTTCTCGACGAGCTCGACGACCTCGCCGATGGCCTCGGTGGCGGCGACGTAGTCGTGCGGTGGGAGCACCCGCAACGCCGTCATGTCCTCGGCGAACAACGCGGTCTCGCGGTCGGCCAGCTCGCGCCAGTCGACGCCGTCCCGTTCGGCGCGCTCGAACAGCGGATCGTCGACGTCGGTGACGTTCTGCACGTAGTTGATTTGACGGCCCGCATCCAGCCACAGCCGATGGACCAGATCGAACGTCAGGTACGTGGCGGCGTGGCCGAGGTGGGTGGCGTCGTAGGGGGTGATACCGCAGACGTACATGGTGGCGGTATCACCCGCCGACACCGGTCGAACCTGCCGGTCGGCGGTGTCGTAGAGCCGCAGCTGCGGGCCGCTGCCCGGCAGTACCGGGAGGGTCGGCGCCTGCCACGATTGCATGCCTTCGACTCTAGGGTGTTCGGCCGGGCCGGCCCCCGACGGCCGACCGGATCTCGGTCAGCAGCACGTCGGCCAGCTCCGCGCGGCACATCAGAAGGTCGGGCAGATACGGGTCGCGCCGGTTGTAGATCAGCGGCGAGCCGTCCAGCCGCGATGCATGCAGCCCGGCGGCGGCCACCACGCCCGCGGGTGCGGCCGAATCCCACTCCCACTGCCCGCCCGCATGGACGTAGGCGTCGACATCGCCGCTCACCACCGCCATCGCCTTCGCACCGGCCGACCCGATCCGGATGAGCTCGATGTCCATCTGGTCGCGCAGTCGCCACAACACGGCGGGCGGACGATTGGAGCTGGCCGTGATCCGAATGGGGCCTGTGCCGCGGGGCACGGGCGGGGTGACGGTGTCGGTGCGGTACACCTCGCCGAAGGCGGGCAGCGCGACGGCTGCGTCGGTGATGCCACCGTCGGGTCCGGCGCTTCGCTGCCACAGCGCGATGTGCACAGCCCAGTCGTCGCGTCGGGTGGAGAACTCCCAGGTGCCGTCCAACGGGTCGACGATCCACACCCGGTCGGCGTGCACCCGTGACAGGTCGTCGACGGCCTCCTCAGACAGCACCGCATCGGCGGCGCGTTCGCGCGCCAAACCGTCGAGGATGAGCGCGTTGGCCCGCTTGTCGCCGGCGTCACCGAGGTCGTAGGGATCCCAGAAGCCTTCCTCCTGACGCACCTGGAGGAGCAGTTCACCGGCGTCGCGGGCCAGCTCGGCGGCCAGCGCTGCATCGGTGAGGCTCACCACAGCAGTATTGCCGAATAATGAAGTGGTGACCGATCGGGGCATCAAGACCGCGCAGGTCCGGCCGCCGACGGTCAAGGTGGCCGACCTCACCGGCCCCGGCAGCTCCGCGGAGAAGTTCGGTGTCGGCGGCACCGACCTCGGCATCGCGGTCGCGCTGGCCGACGGCCGCACCGGGTTCATCTTCGGTGACACGTTCGACGACTGCCGTGCGGGCGGCCCGGGCTGGCGCAGCCCGGTGATGCTGCGCTCGCACGACACCTCGTTGCGGAGCCTCAACGACGGCATCACCTTCCACGACGCGGTCGGCGGCGACTACGCCCGCCAACTGTGGGACTACGCGCACGACGGGCCGCCGTGGAAGGGCGGCGGCTTCTCGACGGTGCTGCCCGCCGATGCCGTCACGATCGACGGGCGGCTCTACCTGTTCTCGATGGTCAACCGCGGGCTGCACAACGTGTTGTGGACCGAGATCAACTACAGCGACGACTGCGGCGATACCTGGCACGACGCTGGGCCGGACGCCCGGCGGCTCGGCTCCCACAAGGACGGCCATCAGCAGCTGGTGACCTGGGAGCACGACCCGGACAGTGGCTGGGTGTACGTCATCACCAGCGCATTCAATCGACGTGAGAACGCCTATCTCTACCGGGTGCGGGCCGATGACCTGCTGGATCGCTCGGCGTGGCATCCGTGGACCGGCGGATGGTTTCGCAATGACCCGGTGCCGCTGCTGCCGGCCGGCACGACGGTCGGCGAGATGAGCCTACGTCGTGTCGAAAACCGTTGGGTGTTCTGCTATTTCGAGTCCAGCTCGGGAGCTATTCGGGTCAAGGTGCTGAACAATCCGACCGACGACATGACCGCCGCACCGACCACAACGGTGTTGCGCAACACGACATGGACATCACAGCGGTGCAGTCCGCCGGACGGCTGCACCGCCGGAACGCTGAGCCAGTTGTACGGCGGCTACATCGTGCCGGGCTCGACGCTGCGCAACCTGCATCTGGTGGTCAGCCACTGGAACACCACCGACGGCTCCAACTGGCCCTACCGCGCAATGCAGTACCGCCACAACGCGACGACGCGGCTGTAGCGCGTCAAATCGGCAGGACGGTCCCTGCCTGCTCGTTGAAATGCAACGTGAGTCGGCCATTGGAACGCCTGCGTAGCGCGCGAGCATGCTTCTCGACCTCTCGGAAATACGGTTGGTGCGCTTTCCCGGCCTGCGCCTTCGAGGTCGTGCTGAACCAGAACTCGTATGGGTCGTCGTCGTCGGCACGCGAGTTGAACACGATGTCGAGCACCCCGAGGTCGGGATTGTCGTGTTCGCCGTTTCCGCACCAGTGCGTTGAGCGTGTTCTCGATCTCTCGCAGCGTCACCAGAGACGCCAGCGACTTGCGGTTGGCGCGGACCTGATCGCGAAAGCCGTTGTGCAGTATGCCTTTGATGGCCGGTGGTCGAGGTACCTCCGGTTCGTCCACCGGTCGTCCCCTGCTTTGCTGAAAGTCGAAGATCCGCCATTCCACCTCGTTCCTTCAGCAGCTGCAGCACTCCGCTGAGGTGGTCGCTGTCGATGTGGGACACGTACACCAGATCGAGCTCGTTGAGCTGGGTCAACTCGTCGCGGACGTACTTCATCATGCTGGCCGACATGCCACCGTCGCAGAGCACCCGCTCACCCGAAGCCGCTTGCAGCAGCAGGCAATCGCCCTTGACTACTCGATTCTCAAAACGCGGGCCACGGGATCGGCCGATGTCGATCCGGCGACGGCATCACCGGATTTTCCAGCAGCGCAACGGCTCTGCGGCGGAGGGCTTCGACCTCACGGCCGGTGATGTGCTCGCGCAGCTGCTCGCCCAGGGTGCCGCGCACGTCGTCGCGCAACCGGGTGATCGTCTCCAGCGTCTCGTCGTCGACGGGCTTGCCCGCCCACCCCCACAACACGGTGCGCAGTTTGTCCTCGACATGCAGGCTCACCCCGTGATCGACACCGTAAACGTGGCCGTCGGTTCCGGACAGAATGTGGCCGCCCTTGCGGTCGGCGTTGTTGATCAGCACGTCGAACACCGCCATCCGGCGCAGCCCGACGTCGTCGGAATGCACCAGGGTCACCTCGTCACCCGCATAGTCGTAGGCGCGCAGCACCGGCAGGAATCCGGGCGGGATGTGGCCCGCGGGAAGCAGATCCACCAGGTCGGGCCCGGACTCGGGATCCTCGCCCACCACGTCGCCCGGCTGATCCACCCATAGCTGCAACATTCCCGTGCCGGCCGGGCCTTCGCGAATAATGGTGTAGGGCACGACGTCCCAACCCGACGCCGTCGACACCAGGTACGCCGCAAGCTCTCGGCCGGCCAGTGTGCCGTCCGGAAAGTCCCACAACGGTGTCTCACCGGCGATCGGCTTGTACACGCAGTGCACGGTCAGCTCGTCCAGATGGGCCTCGCAGAGGAACGTGGCATTGCTCGCGGAACGGATCCGTCCGATGACGGTCAGCTCGCCGCGCCGCAACGCCTCGCAGTCCGCGCCGCCGCTATGCGTCGGGTTCATCGTCGGGCTCGGCCAGGCTGCGCCGATAGCCGTTGGTGCGCACGCAGATGTGGCCCGCCGGATCCAGGGGCTCGTCGCACAGCGGGCACGGCGGGCGGCCCGCCGAGATGACCCGGTTGGAGCGGGTCGCGAACTGACGCGCGGACTCGGGGGTGAGGAACACACGCACCGCGTCGGGCCCGTCCTCGGCGTCGTCGAGCACCACCGAGGCATCGAACTCGGTGTCGGAGACCGCCAGCAGCTCGACCACCACCGTCTGCGCTTCGGAATCCCATCCCAGACCCATCGTGCCGACCCGGAACTCGGCATCGACCGGTGTGACCAGTGGGCTCAGATCCTCCACGTCGGTTTCGGGCGGGATCGGAGTGCCGAACCTGCGGTTGATCTCCAACAGCAACGCCGCGATCCGCTCGGCGAGCACGGCGACCTGCTGCTTCTCCAGTATCACCGAGATCACCCGCTTCTCGTGCACCGCCTGCAGGTAGAAGGTCCGGTTGCCGGGCTGCCCGACGGTCCCGGCCACGAAACGGTCGGGTGTGCGGAAGACGTGGATTGCGCGGGCCATGGCATGTCCAAAATACCGCGCTCAGTCGGTAGAGCCGCCCACCACCGCGTCGCTGGGCGGCACGTCCTTGGACTCGCCGTCGGCGCTCTTGGCTGGTTTCGCCGTCAGGCCCGAAGCCAGTTGGTCGCCGGTGTGGTTCACGTGAACAACAAAGGGGCGCAGCGCTGTGTACCGGATCACACTCATCGACGCCGGATCGGCGGTTATGCGCTGGAAGCTGTCGAGATGAGTGCCCAGCGCATCGGCCACAATCGCCTTGATCACGTCGCCGTGCGTGCACGCGAGCCACAACACATCGCCGTCGTTGGCCTCGGCGAGCCGACGGTCGTGCTCCCGAACCGCCTCCACGGCGCGGGCCTGTACGTGCGCCAGGCCTTCGCCGTCGGGGAAGACCGCGGCGCTGGGCTGCTGCTGGACCACCGCCCACAACGGCTCCTTGACCAGGTCGCCGATCTTGCGGCCGGTCCACTTGCCGTAGTCCACCTCGGAGATCCGCTCGTCGACGATGGGGTCTAGCCCCAAGGCGGCGGCCAGGGGTTCGACGGTGCGGCGGCAGCGCAGCAGCGGCGAGCGCACGATGGCGCGGATCGGCAGCGATCCGATCCGCTCCACCAGGGCCTTGGCCTGTTCTCGACCCTTCTCGTCGAGGTCGACGCCGTCGGTGCGGCCGGCCAGCGTCTGCGCGGTGTTGGACGTCGAACGGCCGTGCCGCAGCAGTATCACGGTCATGTCGCGGCCACCACCCCGGTGCCGAGCAGGGCCAGCACCACGGTGCCGAGCGCGATCCGATACGCGACGAACCAGTACATGCTGTGCCGCACCAGGAACCGCAGGAACCAGGCCACCGCCGCAAAGCCGACCACGAACGCGATCAGCGTGGCCACCAGGAGCTGGGCACCACTGGCACTCATCCCCTCACCGACGGGGTGAAACGCATCGGGCAACGAGAACAACCCCGACGCGAAAACCGCCGGGATCGCCAGCAGGAAACCGAACCGGGCGGCCAACTCGCGGTCCAGCCCCAAAAACAGGCCCGCGCTGATCGTCGCGCCGGACCGTGACACCCCCGGCACCAGCGCCAGGCATTGGGCCAGGCCGACGGTCACGCTGTCGCGCCAGGTGAGCTGCCCGACGTGCCGGCCCTGTTTTCCGAAATACTCGGCGGCCGCGATCACCGCGGAGAAGACGATCAATGCGGTCGCGATCAGCCACAGATTCCGTGCCCCCGTGCGGATTTCGTCCTTGAACAGCAGGCCAAACAAGCCGATCGGGATCGTGCCGATGATGACGTACCAGCCGAGCCGGTAGTCGGCGTCGCGGACCGCCGGGTTGAACAGGCCGACGACCCACGCCTTGACGATGCGCGTGATGTCGCGCGCGAAGTACACCAGGACCGCCACCTCGGTGCCGAGTTGCGTCACCGCGGTGAACGATGCACCCGCGTCATCATCGAAGAACAGCCGCGAAACGATTGCGAGGTGCCCCGACGAGGACACCGGCAGAAACTCGGTGAGCCCCTGGACCACCGACAACACGACGACCTGGAGCCACGACATCGCCGGCGCCTCGATCACGACGACGACCGTACCGTGGGCGTTGGTCAGCGCGGTGTGCGTGGCACCGGTTGAGCGTCCGCCACAGCGTCACGCACGACTGCCGCAAGGCTGCGTTCGTCGAAGAGGTCGACGTCGGTGATCTTGCGGGTGGCGGTCGCCACGACGTCGTCGGTTTGCGGAACGGGCCCGGCCAGACGGGGCCGGTAGACCTCGACCACCAGCACCTGATGTTCGACGTGGAACGCAAAGCTGCGTCCCTCGGCCAATTGGCCGAATCCGCTGGCGTGAAGGCCCGTCGAGATATCCTCGATGGCAAACCCGTCGTCGGCCGAATCCCCGTTCGGCACGAGGTTCATGACCAAACCATACCGTTCCGCGCGGCGTGCCTAGACTTGCTCTTCGATTGCCATCCAGATCGCACCTCCGAAAGCTACCCATTGCCCACGCGTATCAAACATGCAGGTCAGCTTGCATATCATGGTTTACTCCTGGCGATGGCGTGCTGCCTGGTGGCGTGCTCACCGAACCCCATTGACGCGCCACCGCCGACGATCGCGCCCGCCGAAGCCGCGACGTCTCCCCCGGTGACATTGCCGCCCGCGGGAGTGGTCCTCCCGTTGGCGGGTAACGCGAGGTCCGTGATGTTCGACGCTGCGACCGCATCGTTGGTGGTTCTCGCCACCGGAAACGCCGATCAGGCGGTGATCACCGCGATCCCCGAGAAGGACCTGGCCCGGGCTGTGCCGTTGCCCGGGGCCGCGACGGCGATGACCGGCGACAACCGTGGCCACGTCTACGCGTCGACGCGAGGCGGGTATTTCCGAATGGACATCGCGGACGGTTTGGTGTCGCGGGTGGAGGTCGACGGTCAGGGCGACACCGATTTCACCGCGATCGCCCGTCGCACCGACGGGAAGCTGGTGCTCGGCAGCGCCGACGGAGCGGTCTACACGTTGAGCTCCGACACCGCGGTCGGAGCGCAGCTGAAGATCTTCGCGCGCGTCGATGCGCTTGTCACCCAGGGAAATACGGCTGTGGTGCTGGACCGCGCTCAAACGTCGGTTACCACCGTCGATGGAAGCGGCAAGAAGGCCGAGCATGCGCTGCGCGCCGGTGAAGGAGCCACCACCCTGGCCGCCGATCCGGTCGGACGGGTGTTGGTCGCCGACACCCGGGGAGACGGCCTGCTGGTATTCGGCACCGATCCGCTGATGCTCCGCCAGCGCTACCCGGTGCCCGACGCCCCCTACGGTCTGGCCGGGTCATCCCGGCTGGCATGGGTGTCACAGACAGGAACGAATATGGTTATTGGTTACGATCTGGCAACCGGAATACCCGTCGAGAAGGTGCGTTACCCAACCGTGCAGCAGCCGAACTCCCTGGCCTTCGATGAAGCGTCTGGCACCCTGTATGTGGTGTCGGGTTCCGGAGCAGGGGTGCAGGTGATCACAGGCGCCGGAGTCAGCCGGTGACGGCGGTTCAGCGGGGCCGCATGCCGCCCGGCTGGGATGCCGATCTGTCAGACGAATACGAGTGGGTGCCGCTGCGGCTGCCCCCGGACCTGACCCGGATCAGCGCGTCCACCCGGCTGTCGATCGAGGCGGAGTACCGCGGTTGGGAACTCACCCGGGTTCGGCTCTATACCGACGGCAGTCGACGAGTGTTGTTGCGCCGCAAGAAGTCCGCCGTCAACGGTCTGGGCATCGCCGACCAGCCGGCGATGTAGGGGTGTGATGTACCGCGCCGTGCGGCGGGCGCTGTTCCTTGTCGCCCCCGAGCGCATCCACACCTGGGTTTTCGCCGTGCTGCGGGCAGTCACCGGACCGAAACCCATGCGCCGCGCCTTCACGAAGTCGCTGGCACCGAGCGACCCGGTACTGGCCAGCACGGTGTTCGGGGTCCGGTTCCCAGGCCCGCTGGGCCTGGCCGCCGGGTTCGACAAGGACGGCCTCGGGCTGGCCGCGTGGGGCGCGCTGGGCTTCGGATACGCCGAGGTCGGCACCGTGACCGCGCAGGCACAGCCCGGAAACCCGGCGCCGAGGATGTTCCGGCTGCCCGACGACCGGGCGCTGCTCAACCGGCTTGGGTTCAACAACCACGGTGCGGGCGAGCTCGCGCTGCGACTGGGTCGTGCACACTCCTGACGTTCCGATCGGTGTCAACATCGGCAAGACCAGGACCGTCCCCGCAGAGGGCGCCGTCGACGACTACCGGGAAAGCGCCCGGCTGGTTGGACCGCTGGCCACGTACCTGGTGGTCAACGTCAGCTCCCCCAACACGCCGGGCCTGCGCGACCTGCAGGCCGTCGAGTCGCTGCGGCCGATTCTGGTCGCGGTGCGGGAAGAGACCAGCACTCCGGTTCTGGTCAAGATCGCCCCGGACCTGTCCGATTCCGACGTCGACGAGATCGCTGATCTGGCAGTTGAATTGGGCCTGGCCGGCATCGTCGCGACCAACACCACGGTGTCGCGTGACGGTCTGGCCACTCCCGGAGTCGACGAGCTCGGTCCGGGCGGGATTTCCGGACCGCCGGTCGCGCGGCGGTCGGCCGAGGTGCTGCGCCGCTTGTACCAGCGGGTCGGTGACCGGCTGGTGCTGATCAGTGTCGGCGGCATCGAAACCGCCGACGACGCATGGGACCGCATCACCGCGGGCGCCTCGCTGCTGCAGGGCTACACCGGCTTCATCTACGGCGGCGGCCTGTGGGCCAAGCACATTCACGACGGCATCGCCCGCAAGCTGCATGAGGGTGGGTTCGCGTCGCTGACCGACGCGGTCGGCTCAGCGGCGCGTTAGCTAGTCCTGCTCATAGGTGCCGTGAATGAGGGCCCTGGCGATCGCCTGCTGGAACAGGTTGAAGCCCAGGTATGCCGGGGTGGCGCCCTCGGGGAGGTCCAGCTTCTCGACGCCGACGGCATGCACGGCGACGTAGTAACGGTGCGCACCGTGGCCCGGCGGCGGCGCGGCGCCGATGAAGCGCTTCAGCGCCGGCGTCGTTGGCCAAAGTCATCGCGTCGCCGGGCAATCCGCTGCCGTCGCCGACGCCGGCACGCAGATCGGTGACCGTCGCGGGCAGGTTGGCCACCGCCCAGTGCCAGAAGCCCGACGCCGTCGGCGCATCGGGGTCATACACGGTCACGGCGAAGCTGCGGGTCTCCTCGGGAAATCCCGACCAGCTCAACTGCGGCGAGATGTCCTCGCCGCCCGCGCCCATGATGCCGCTGACCTGGTCGTTGGACCAGGCTCCCCCGTCGGTGAACGAATCCGAGGTCAGCGTGAACGAGGGCAGCTTCGGCAGGTGGTCGTATGTGTTGTACGGAAACGCCATGATCGTCCCTTTCTTGTGGTCAGCAGTGCAGCAGGAAGTGCTCGAGAACCTGGGCGCCGAACGTCAGCGCATCAACGGGTACCCGCTCATCGACGCCGTGGAACAACGAAGAGAAATCCAGGTCGGGCGGCAACCGCAATGGGACAAACCCGAAACACCGAATTCCCAACCGCGCGAATGCCTTTGCATCCGTTCCACCGGCGAGCATGTATGGCACGGTACGGGCCTCGGGGTCGGCGGCCAGGATCGCGCCGTTCATCGCGTCGAGCAATTCACCGTCGAAGCCGGTTTCGTACGACGGCAGGTCGACGATCCATTCCCGGGAGACGTCCGGTCCGATGAGCTCATCGACCTCCCGCTCGAACGCCGCGAGCCGGCCGGGCAGCACCCGGCAGTCCACGACGGCCTCCGCCGTGGCGGGGATGACATTGGCCTTGTACCCGGCCTTGAGCATGGTCGGATTGGCGGTGTCACGCAATGTCGCGGCGACGAGGCGCCCGATCGAACCCAGCTTGGCGACCGCACCGTCCAGATCCGGAGAGTTTACGTCGAACGTATAGCCCGTCTCCTCCGCGACAGCCTGCAGGAACTGCTCGACGGATTCGGTCATGACGATCGGAAACTGATGGCGACCCAGCTTCGCCGTCGCCTCGGCGACCGCGGTGACGACGTTGTCGTCGTGGATCAGCATCCCGTGTCCGGCGCGGCCGCGCGCGGTCAGCCGCATCCACAACATGGCCTTCTCCGCCGTTTGGATGAGGTAGAGCCGACGTTCACCGCCCTCGCGGCGCGGCACCGTCAACGTGAAGCCGCCGACCTCGCCGATCGCCTCGGTCACTCCCTCAAACAGGTCGCGCCGCTCGTCCACCAGCCACTGGCAGCCGTACTTGCCGCCGGCCTCCTCATCGGACAGGAACGCGAACACCAGGTCGCGTGGTGGGACGATGCCGGCGCGTTTCAAGTGCCGGGCGACCGCGATCATCATGCCGACCATGTCCTTCATGTCGATCGCGCCGCGGCCCCACACATAGCCGTCCTCCAGGGCGCCGGAGAACGGGTGCACACTCCAGTCCGACGCCTCCGCGGGCACCACGTCGAGGTGTCCGTGCAGCATCAGGGCCCCGCGGGATTCGTCGGCGCCCTTGAGGCGGGTGAACACGTTGGCCCGGCCCGGCGCTCCTGCCTCGATGTATTCGGTCTCGTAACCGACCTCTTGCAGCTGTTCGGCCACCCACCGGGCACACTCGGCCTCGCCCTTGGTGGTGGCGAGATCTCCGGTGTTGGAGGTGTCGAACCGGATCAGCGCGCGGACCAGGTCGACCACCTCGGCCTCGGGCTTTGGGGGTTCTGTCACAGTGTCCTTTCCTACCACCCGCACCGCTGTCGGGTTTGAGCCCGGGCTTGCCGATCCGATAGCCTTAGCTGCTCCCAGCTGTTTTCGGGGGCAAGGTCCGAGTGGCGGAATGGCAGACGCGCTAGCTTGAGGTGCTAGTGCCCTATTAACGGGCGTGGGGGTTCAAGTCCCCCCTCGGACACTGAATTTTCACGACGAGCGCTCAACTATGTACGCGCCGCGCCCCTACGGACGTACAAGGCTGCGCGCTCACGCAGGTTCAGTACACGTCGCGCACGTAGCGCTTCTCCGCCACCAGCTCGCGCTTGTAGTGGTGCGCCGCTTCCTCGGACATCCTGCCGTGGGTCTTGATGACGGATGTCAGCGCGGCGTCGACGTCGCGGGCCATCCTGGTGGCGTCGCCGCACACGTAGAAGTGTGCCCCCTCCTCGAGCCAGCGCCACACGTCGGCGCCGTAGTCGAGCATCTTGTGCTGCACGTAGACGCGGTCGGCCTGGTCGCGCGAGAAGGCCAGGTCCAGCCGGTTGAGGAAGCCGTCGGCGACCATGTCCTCCAAATCGTCTCGGTAGTAGAAGTTTTCGCTGCGCCGCTGGTCGCCGAAGAACAGCCAGTTGCGTCCGGTGTGGCCGAGCGCACGGCGTTCCTGCAGGAAGCCACGGAACGGCGCGATCCCGGTGCCGGGCCCCACCATGATCATCGGTGTCGTGGCGTCCTTCGGCGGCCGGAAGTGCGGCGAACGCTGCAGGAACACCGGCACCGGCGTCGCGCCGGCGCGGTCGGCGAGGAAGGTCGAACACACGCCGCCGCGCTGACCACCACGGTGTCCGCGGTAGCGCACCACAGACACCGTCAGCTGCACCTCATGAGGGCTGACCAGCGGGCTCGACGAGATCGAGTACTTCCGCGGTGTCAGCCGGACCAGCGCCTCCTGCCATTGCGCGGGCTCGGCACGGACAGTGAACTCCTCCACGATGTCCAACCCGTTTCGCCCGGCCAGCCACTTGTTCAGCCGTCTGGTGGGAGCGCGCAGCACCTTGGCTGCCGCGGGATCGCCGCAGTTCTCCGCGACGAACCGAAGCAGGTCGGGCGTGATGCGGCAGATGTCGTACGACGCGGTCAGCGCGTCTCGCAACCTTTGGTGCTCACCGTCGACCTCGACGATCTCGTCGCCGCGAAGGCCGGTGGCGGCCAGCCAGGCGTCCACGACAGCGGGACTGTTGGTGGCGCACACCCCGAGCGCATCACCGACGGCGTAACCGATGTCGAACTCGGAGATGTCAAAACCGAACTGGCGCACCTCTTTCGGCGACAGGGCCGCGGTCAGCACGGTATTACGGCAAAGCGGTGCGAGCACGGGATCGGCCCGGGTGAACGACTCGTCCACGGTGATCGGTTCGCCGGACACGCCCAGCACCGCGGCGACCCGGTCGGCCCATTGGGACATCGGCCCGTTGTCGTAGGCCTCGCAGTCGGTTCGGTCCAAAAACTTCGTCGCGCCGAGATCGGCCAGCCTGCCGTCGATCGACTTGGCGTGGCCGCAGAAGTCGGCGTACGAGCGGTCACCGATGCCCAGCACGGCGTAGCGGACGCCGTCGAGCGTGGGCGCATCGGGCGCATCGAGCCGATCCCAGAAGTCGGCCCCGTTGTCGGGCGGGCCGCCGTCGCCGAAGGTGCTGGTGACGATCAGAACATCGCGGGCCGCTGCCAGCCGCGACAACGGCACATCGTCCATGTTGACCAATTGCGAGTCGCCAAGCCGCCGAGCGAGCCGGGCGGCGAAGTCCTCGGCATTGCCGGTCTGCGACGCCCACAGCACGAGTGGTCCATCTCCCGCGGGCGCAGCCGCCGGTACCTTCACGCGGGTGCCGGTCGGGACGGGCCCTATCGGACGGGCGCTCACCGCGCACACCTTGAATTCGGGTTGCAGGGAGGCGGTGTCGACGGCGTCGTTGGTCAGCGCGTTGACGGTCAACAATTCGCCGTGTTCGTCGTTCCAGTGGAACGGTGCGAAACAGTTGCCCGGGCGCACCCGTCCGGTCACCACGGCGGGCAGCACGGCGCGACCGCGGCGCGAGGTGAGCTCGACGGACTGGCCTTCGGCGATGCCCATCGCCACCGCATCGGTCGGATGGATCTCGACGAACGGCCCGCTGTCGAGCTTGTTGAGCCTGGCCACCTTGCCGGTCTTGGTCATGGTGTGCCACTGATGCTGCAGCCGACCGGTGTTGAGCACCAACGGGAAGTCGTCGTCGGGCAGCTCGTGCGGATCCATGTGCGGGCGAGCGTGAAACACCGCTCTCCGCGACGGCGTGGGAAACGCCAACCGCGGTCGATGTCCGTCGGCGTCGACGAACAGGTGTTGGCTGACCCCGTCGTTGAGGTAGCGGATCGGATGGCGGTCCCGGTCGTCGTCGGGCGGGCACGGCCACTGCAGGGGTGTCTGCCGAAGCCGCGAGTAGCTGACCCCGCGCAGGTCGTAACCGGTGTCCGGGTTGGAGAACTTCCGGATCTCGTCGAAAACCTGCTCACTGGAGGAGAAGTCGAAGTGCTCACCGAAACCCATGTGCGCGGCGACCTGGCAGATCAACTGCCAGTCCGGGCGTGCCTGCCCGGCGGGCGGGATGGCCGCCTGCAGCAGGGTGAGGTTGCGCTCGGAGTTGACCATGACGGCGTCGGACTCCGCCCACAAGGTCGCGGGCAATACGATGTCGGCGTAGCGGTTGGTCGCGGTCGCCTGGTAGGCGTCCTGGGTGATGACGAGCTCGGCCTTCTCAAGCCCGGCGATGACTGTCTTCCGATTCGCCACGGTGGCAACGGGATTCGTGCAGATGATCCAGCAGGCCTTGATATCGCCGCTGGCAAGCTCCTCGAACATCTTGATGGTGCCGGGGCCGATGTCGTCGCGAATGGTGCCCGGCGGGACGCGCCACTGTTCCTCGACGAACTCGCGGTCGGGCGCCGACGCCACCGAACGCTGGCCGGGTAAACCCGGGCCCATGTAGCCCATTTCGCGGCCACCCATCGCGTTGGGCTGGCCGGTCAGCGACATCGGGCCGCTGCCCGGACGGCAGATCGCACCGGTGGCGAGGTGAAGGTTGCAGATCGCGTTGGTGTTCCAGGTGCCGTGGGTGCTCTGGTTCAGGCCCATCGTCCAGCAGCTCATCCACTCGCCGGCGTCGGCGATCATGCGCGCAGCGGTTCGGATGTCGGCCGCCGGGATGCCGGTGATCTCGGCAACTCGGTCGGGTGGATAGTCCGCGAGGAAGGCGGGCATGTCGTCCCACCCGTCGGTGTGCTCTGCGATGAAACCGGCGTCGATGTCACCACTTTCGACCAGCAGGTGCAGGAGCCCGTTCAGCAGGGCCAGGTCGGTGCCGGGTTTGATCTGCAGGAACAGGTCCGCCCGTTCGGCGGTGGCGGTGCGGCGCGGGTCGACGACGATCAGCTTGGCGCCGGCCTTCATTCGGTCCGCCATCCGCAGGAAGAGGACCGGGTGGCAGTCGGCCATGTTGGCGCCGATGACGAAAAACAGGTCGGTGCAATCGAAGTCGGTGTAGGACCCGGGCGGGCCGTCGGCGCCCAGCGACTGCTTGAACCCGGTGCCCGCGCTGGCCATGCACAGCCGCGAGTTCGACTCGATGTGCACCGTCCGCAGAAAGCCCTTGGCCAGTTTGTTGGCCAGATACTGCGCCTCGATGGACATCTGGCCGGACACGTACAGCGCGACCGAGTCGGGACCGTGGTCGTCGACGATGGCCTTCAGCCGCCTTCCGGCCTCGGCGACCGCGTCGTCCACCGGTGTGGGCAGCGGTTCCTCGTCACGAGATGGCCGCAGCAGCGCCGATTTCAACCGTCCGTCGTCGGCGGCCATCATCTCGGCATGAGTGGCACCCTTGGTGCACAATCGGCCGAAGTTGGCCGGGTGCAACCTGTCCCCGGACACCCTGGCGATGACGCGTGCGCCCGCGTCGGTGGTGGTGGTGACCTCGACACCGCAGCCCACGCCGCAGTACGAGCACGCCGTCCTCGTGGTGGTCATCAACCCGTGGGTGCGGGGACTGTGTCGACCATTGCGCCTGCGCGCGGCCTCGCGGTCCGCATCCGCAGGAACACCGCCCATGTCACCACGGCGCAGATCACATAGAAGGCGAGAAACACCCAGAAGGCGTTGGTCGCCGACTTCGCCGAGCCCACATACGACGCGCGCAGAACGACGTTGATGAACACACCGCCCAGCGCTCCTATCGCGCCGGCGAAGCCGATCAGCGCGCCGGACATGCTGCGCGACCACACGGCTTTCTCATCCCGACTCCAGTCGTCGTGGCTCTGCGCCTTCGCCTCGAAGATCGACGGGATCATCTTGTAGGTCGAGCCGTTGCCGATCCCGGACAGGATGAACAGCAGGATGAAACCGACCACGTAACCGGTCATCTGGATACCCGTCGGGGCCCCGGCCGCGCCGTCGTCGATCATGCCGGTGCCGACCAACACAGCGGCCGCGAAGATCATCGCGATGAAGGTGTACATGGTGACCCTGCCGCCGCCGATGCGGTCGGACAGCTTGCCGCCGTACGGCCGGGCGATCGAGCCGAGTAGCGGCCCGATGAACGCGATCTGCGCCGCATGCAGCGAGGCCTGCGCGGGATTGTCGCCGCCGGCAAGGAAATTGATCTGTAGCACCTGGCCGAACGCGAAGGAGAACCCGATGAACGAGCCGAAGGTGCCGATATAGAGGAAGCTCATCACCCAGGAATCGCGGAACTTCAGAGCTTCGGCCATCGCGCCGAGGTTGGACCGCTGATTGCCGAGGTTGTCCATGAACAGTGCGGCGCAGAGCGCTGCCAGCGCGATCGCCACAAGATAGATGGCGCAGACGATTTCGGGTGCGGTATTGCTGACCGTGGCGATCACCAGCAGGCCGACCAGTTGAATCACCGGCACGCCGATGTTGCCGCCGCCCGCGTTCAAACCCAGCGCCCAACCCTTGAGCCGCTGGGGGTAGAACGCGTTGATGTTGGTCATCGACGACGCGAAGTTTCCGCCGCCGAAGCCCGCGAACGCCGCGACGACCATGAACGTGGTGTACGACGCATCCGGGCGCTTCATCACCCACAGCGTCAGCAGCGTCGGTATCAGCAGGAGCAGCGCGCTGACGACGGTCCAGTTCCGCCCGCCGAACTTGGCCGGCGCGATCGTGTACGGGATCCGCATAGCGGCACCGACCAGTGTGGGCAGCGCCACCAGGTAAAACTTTCCTGCGGCGTCGATGTGGTAGTTCGCCTGCGGCATGAACAGCACCATCACCGACCAGATGGACCAGATCGAGAAACCCACGTGCTCGGCGAAGATCGACCAGATCAGGTTCCGTCTGGCGATCTTGTTGCCGCCTGCTTCCCAAGCTTCAACGTCTTCGGCGTCCCAGTGCGCGATATTGCGGTCGCGAGTGATTGTCGTCACGTTTCCCTTTCAATGGAAAATCCCGTTGAAAGAGGTTTACGTCCAGCCCATTCCGCATCGATTGCCTCGTGGTCACCGAATTGTCAACACCAACTCACCCCCGGTCGCGCAGGCAGGTGCGCAACGGTATTCACGGCCGACTCGTGTTCGAAACAAGCCGGCAACAATCACTGTTCCGGCTTGACCGCGAGCACCTGCTGGGAAACGCTGCCCAGCAGCACCTTGCCCACCGGGCTGCGATGTCGGACGCCGATGACCAGGAGCTCGGCGTCGACTACGTGGTTCGCGGATGTTCTGATGTGGGCCGGCTCGTCAGCGAAGGCTGCCAATAAGAACATCGCCACACACTTTTCGTATCTTCCGGGCTGTACAGACCCACTTCATGCACGTGTACGCGCCTCCATAGGAAGGTGGTGAAGCCTCCTAGTCGGCTCAGTCCTCTTGTAACATCCTTCTGGTCGTGCGTGCAGTCGTGCTGACCGGCGGAGCGATTAGGAACCGCGGGGAGCGAGCACTGAAGGGGGCGAGATGTCCACATCCCCAACTTCTCAGGCCCCCGCCAAACGTGTTAGGCCGTTCCTGCTGACAGGGGAGGGCTGGCCGTATCTGCTGGTGCCGTTGATCCCGGTCGCGATCGTGCTGGAGTTAATGCATGCCGACGCGGTGGCGGTGTTCGCCGCGTCGGCGCTGGGAGTGATCCCGACGGCGGCCCTGATGGGCCGGGCGACCGAGGAGCTGGCCGCCCGCTCAGGTCCGGGCATTGGTGGTCTGCTCAACGTCACGTTCGGTAACGCACCGGAGTTGATCATCGCGCTGTTCGCGCTGGGTGCGGGGCTACACGAGGTGGTCAAGGCCTCGCTCATCGGGTCGATCCTGGGCAACATCCTGCTGGTCCTGGGGGTGTCAATGCTGGTGGGCGGGCGAAAACGGGACCGGCAACGCTTCGAGCTGCGGGCGGCCACCGCCCAGTCGCTGATGCTGCTGCTGGCGACGGTGGCGCTGGTGATGCCGGCGATATTTCAGCTGGTGGCCGGCGGCGGGCTGCCCGACCCGACGGCCAAGGCAGTGGCATTCCCCAGCGACCTGCAGGCGCTGTCGGTCGGGGTGGCCATCGTGCTGCTGGCCTCCTACGCGGCCGCGTTGGTGTTCTCCCTGAAGACCCACGCGCACCTGTTCAACCCCTCCCACGACGAAGAAGACCACGGCGGCGAGCCGTGGTCGGTGCGCAAGAGCGTGCTCATGCTGGCCGGTGCGGGTGCCGCGGTGGGCTGGATGTCGGAGATCCTGGTCCACTCCATCACCGAGGCGTCGGAGACCATCGGGCTGTCCCCGTTCTTCGTCGGCGTGATCGTCGTGGCGATCGTGGGCAACGCCGCCGAACACTGGGTCGCGGTGTACTTCGCCGCCCGCGACAAGATGGACATCGCCGTCAACATCGCGGTGGGCTCGGGCGCCCAGATCGCCCTGTTCGTCGCACCGGTGCTGGTGCTGGCGTCGTTCGTCATCGGCCCGTTCCCGATGGCCCTGGTGTTCAACGGGTTCGAGCTCGGTGCGGTGTTCCTGGCGGTCATCATCGCCAACGAGGTCACCCAACGCGGCGAGTCCACCTGGTATGAAGGCCTGCAACTACTGGCCATCTACATCGTCCTCGGACTCACCTTCTTTTTCGTTTGACGGCCATGGATCCCTCCACAAATACCGCAGTGCTCCCGGGTATTGAGGACATGGGCACGGCAGGCCATCAATGCAGGGCAGATCTTGCAAACCGCTTCTTGCCGACGCAATGCGCACGACGCGGATCCTGATGATCGACGGGATATCGGAGACCCTCTGTCGCCTCCGCTGCTTCGCCATTGACGCTTCGCGCACTCGTCCGTTGATGACGACGTGTACGGTGCCGCCGGTCCGGTACCCGCGGAGCTGCGAGAGCTGGAGGGTTTCCGCGACGACACCCAGGCCGGCGATCGCGGCGTCACCGTGAATTGATATCGGCATCACGGTGTAACCCTGTTCACCCGGGTTGATCTGGTCCAGCTGCTGTCGTGGGCGCGGGGGTGTTGGCGCCCGTCACCGCACAACCCGCGATCTCAAGGAGGCGCCGTGCTCGGTCAGCGACGGGCAGATCAACGAACTCGCCGCTGGGAAGGGCAAAGCCGCCGCCGCTGGTGGCCTCGAACCCAGCAAGTACCTGTTGTGCCCACTCGATCTCGGCCTCGGTAGGGGTGAAAACCTCATGGAGGGTGTCCAGCTGACGCGGATGGATCGCCGACTTACCGAAAAAGCCCAACGACCGGGCGAACTGGGCTTGGTCGCGAAGTCCGGCTGTGTCGTCGAGCAGGGGGAAGACGCTGTCGATGGGCGGTTCGATCCCCGCCGCGCGCGACGCCAGAACCAGATGTGACCGCGCATAGAGGGTTTGCAGGTTCCCGCCGGAGGTGTTGAGGTCGCGCTGCAGGTCGACACCACCCATCGCCAGAAACCGAACACCGGGCACCGCGGCGATCTGCTGTGCAGCCAGCACACCGCGCGCGCTTTCGATAGCACAGATGATGGGCCTACCCGGCGCCCGTGCTGTCACCCACTCGACATCGCCCGCAGATTCGACCTTGGGGATCCGAATACCAAAAGCTCGGTCCGCCACAGCGGCCAGATCCGCTTCACACCAAGCGGTTTGGGCGGCATTCACCCTGACCCATGCGGGATGGTCGAGTAGGGCCTCCGCGACCATCGCACGAGCCGTGACCTTCGCATCCGGCGGGACCGCATCCTCCAGGTCGAGCATCACCGCATCGGCACCGGCGCCGAACACCCGGTTCAGAAGTTTCGCGTTGTGACCCGGAGCGAACAAGTAACTACGGTCCATCAGATCACCCCGTTCTCGCGGAGCTCTTCGAGCTTATCGTCGGAGATCCCCAACAGCTCGTCGAGCACGTCGCCGGTGTCCTGCCCCAGGCGGCGTCCGCCATGACGGATCGAGCCGGGCGTGTTGCCCATCCTGAAGATCAAGTTCTGCATTTTCAGCGGCCCGAGGTCGTCATCCTCGATGGTGGTGATCATGTCGCGGTCCTGAACATGCGGGTCATTCATGAGTTGCTCGATGTCATAGACCGGGGCCAGCGCTGCGCCGGCGGCCTGGAACGCCGCCGAGACCTCCTCCATCGGCCGGGCACCGATCCATTCGGCGACGGGAGCATCGATCATGTCGGCGTGCTTGACTCGCTCACCGGCGCGGGGAAACCATGACTGCTCGGCGATGTCGGGCCTTCCGACCAGCTTCATGACTCGTTCGGCAACCGAGTTGGCACTCGCCGAGATCGCCACCCACCGGCCGTCGCTGGTGAGGTAGGCGTTGCGAGGGGCGTTGTTGCTCGATCGGTTGCCATGGCGTCCCGAGACCAGCCCGAGTTGGTCGTAGACACTGGGGCCCGGACCCAGGATGCCAACCAGCGGCTCCAACAGCGACAAGTCAATGACCTGCCCGCCGCCCTTGGTCACGTCGCGGTGATACAACGCCAGCATCACCGCGTAGGCACCGGCCAACGCGGCGACCCCGTCCGCCAATCCAAACGGCGGCAACGTCGGGGGCCCGGTCTCCTCGCCGGTCTGATGCGCCAGGCCGCTCATCGCCTCGGCCAGGGTGCCGAACGCCCGTCTACTGGAATACGGCCCTTTCTGCCCAAAGCCCGTGACCCGCAGCACCACCAGTGCTGGATTGACTTTCTGCAATTCCTCAGGCCCCAGGCCCCACTTCTCCATCACTCCGGGACGGAAGTTCTCAATCACCACATCCGCCTGCGCGACCAGTCCGCGCAGAATGTCTTGGCCTTCCGGCTTACTGAAGTTCAGCGTGATGGTTCGCTTATTTCGGGCGATCACCTTCCACCACAAGCCGTGCCCGTCCTTCGACAATCCATGCGTTCGCGCCGGGTCACCCCGGGGATGCTCCACCTTGATGACATCGGCTCCCCAGTCCCCCAGCAGCATGGCGGTGATCGGTGCTGCATAGACCGTACCCAGATCCAGTACCCGCAGGCCCGCCAACGGCCCCGGCCCGACTGGCTGCACCTCATCGTCAGAACCCGCGTCATCCTCGGGAGTAATCGATCCGTCGGTATTCATTGCCATGCACTACTCACCTTCGGGAAAAGAATTGTCGACCGCTATTGAATAATTTGAGATAAGACAATGGACCCGCCAGACACCAACAGCAGGCCATGACAGCACCGACTCGGTTCCGTCGGTAAGTCTCATCGCATCAGCCTCTGTGTTCTGCATGCGAGTCCTTCCGTAACAGATGTGTCTGTGGATCAGTGACTTCAAGGCGACCCCCGGCCCAGCGGGCTCGTGCTCCGTGTTTGATGTCTGGCCGATGGACCTGAACTAGTCCGGCTTACATGTCGAGACGGATGACCGGGTTCTTGTCCAACGCCGACAGGAAGGCCTCAGTGGTCAAGCAGGGTCGGCCGGGCCCAACCAGCGCGGCTAAGTCTTTAGTCATTTGACCGTGGATGGATGCGATCGGGTTGTCTCCTGCATCTACAGTTCCTCCGGTTTGACGGCGAGCACTGGCTTGGGGCATTCCAGCAGCACTTGCCGGGCAACGCTGCCGAGCAGCAGCTTGCCCACCGTGCTGCGTTGCCGGACACCGACCACCAGGAGTTCTGCGTCGTCGTGTTCCATCGCTTTGAGCAGCTCATCGGCGGCGTCGACCCCGACGGGCTGGGCGAGTTCGAACTCGACCCCGCACTGGTTGAGCCGCTCCCCGACCTCGTGCACTTCTTCCGACTGCGCGAAGCGGGGGTCGGCCAACGAATCACCGCGGGTGGCGTTGATCACCAGCAGATTCGTGTTCCGGCGTTTCGCCTCGGTGATCCCATGTTCCAGGGCCGCCGTGCCGTATCGGTCTGCGGAGTATCCGACGACGATCATGTTCCCGCCTTTTCTGCGCGCTGTTCTTCTTCGTCCTGCTCCGCCAGGTCAGGGGGGTGGACGAGGTCGGGTTCGGGGCGGTGGAACAGCCGCAGGATGAGCGGGGCGGCCAGCAGCACGACGATCAGGATGTAGCAGATGATCGCGACCGGTTCGGTGAACAGGCTGGCCCAGTCCCCGCCGCCGAGCTGCAGGCTTTGGCGCAGCTGCCGCTCGATGCGCGGGCCCAGGATGACCCCGATGATCAGCGGCAGCACCGGTAGCCCGAAGCGGCGCATCAGCAGCCCGAGCAGCCCGAACACCAGCAGCAGCGCCAAATCCAGCGCCTGCACGTTGACCGCCAGCGCACCCAGCGTGGCGAAGAACAGGATGCCCGCGTACAGGAACGGCCTCGGGGTACGCAGCAGCTTGGCCCACAGCGGCGCCAACGGCAGGTTGAGCACCAGCAGCAGGAAGTTGCCGATGAACAGGCTGGCGATCAGCGTCCAGATCAGCAGCGGCTCCTTCTCGAACAGCGTGGGGCCGGGCTGAATCCCGTAGGACACGAACGCCGCCAGGATCACCGCCGCGGTGGCGTTGGTCGGCAACCCCAGCGACAGCATCGGCACCAGCGTGCCCGCCGCCGAGGCGTTGTTGGCCGCCTCCGGGCCGGCCACCCCCTCGATCGCGCCGTGGCCGAACTCCTCGGGGTGCTTGGACAGCTTCTTCTCGGTGACATAGGACAAAAACGTCGGCAGTTCGGCGCCGCCGGCCGGCAGTGCGCCGAACGGGAAACCGTAGGCGGTGCCACGCAGCCACGGCTTCCACGACCGACCGAAGTCCTTGCGGCTCATCCACGGCCGGCCGACCGGAATGATCTCGGCCGGCCGACGCCGCAGATGCGCCGCCACCCACAGCGCCTCGCCGACGGCGAAGATGGCCACCGCGATCACCACGATGTCGATGCCGTCCGAGAGCAGCGGCAGCCCGAAGGTGGCGCGCGGCTGCCCGGTCAGTGAGTCGATGCCCACGATGCCGATCGCCAGCCCGAGCAGCAGCGCGATCGCGCCGCGCAGCCGCGAGGCGCCCAGCACCGCGGTCACCATCACCAGCGCCAACAGCATGATCGCCAGGTAGGACGGGGCGCCCAGCGTTACCGCGAACCGCGAGATCGACGGCGCGAACGCCGCCAACAGGGTGGTGCCGATGGCGCCCGCCACGAAGGATCCGATCGCCGCGGTCGCCAACGCCTGGGCCGCGCGGCCGGCCTTGGCCATCTTGTTGCCCTCGATCGCGGTGATCACCGACGACGACTCCCCGGGGGTGTTGAGCAGGATCGAGGTGGTCGACCCGCCGTACATGCCGCCGTAGAAGATGCCGGCGAACATGATGAACGCCGCGCTGGGGGGGACGTTGTAGGTGATCGGCAACAGCAGCGCCACCGTCATCGCCGGGCCGATACCGGGCAGCACCCCGACCGCGGTGCCCAGCAGCACACCGATCACCGCGTACAGCAGGTTCATCGGGGTAGCCGCCTCGGCGAAGCCCTGCAGCAGCCAGTTCAGATTGTCCATGTCACAAAATCCCGTCCAGAATGCCGGCGGGCAGCGGGATTCCGAGCCCGGAATAGAACGCGTAGAAGCTGCCCACCGCCAGCACCACCCCGATCAGGACGTTGAGAACGTATCGCTTGCTGCCCAGAATCGTTGCCGCCCCGGCGAACAACAGGGTGCCGGTGATCGCCCAACCCAGCGGCACCACCAGCACGATGGTCGCCACGAACAACCCGACCAGCAGCCCCACGGTGCGCCAGTCGGCCGGCGTGGAGGTGTCGATGTCCTCGCCGCCCTCCTCCTCGCCGGTGGAGCCGCGCGGAATCACGAGAGCCAAAATGATCGCCAGCACGATCAAGCCGACACCGACGACGATCGGGAACATCCGCGGCCCGACCGGATCCACCTTCGCGAAACCAGCCTCCAGCGACGTCGCGTCGTAGATCAGGAATCCGCCGACCGCCACCAGCACCGCGCAGACGAGGTACTGCGCCTTATCGACGGTCTTGGGGCTGGTCTTCTCGACCGGACGGTTCGGTTGTTCGTTAGTGGTGGTCATAGCAGCCCCAAATCGGTCAGGGTCGACGAGACCCGGTCGTCCTGGTCCTTGAGGAACTGCTCAAACGGTGCCCCGGTCTCAAACGCGTCGGTCCAACCGTTTTTCACCAGCGCCTCCTTCCACTGATCGGTGCCATGCAACTCCTCCAGCACGTTCACCAGCGCCTGCCTGGCGTCATCGGAAATACCCGGCGGGGCAAGGATTCCGCGCCAGTTGGTGAAGGTCAGATCGATCCCGGCCTCGGTCAGCGTCGGCGCGTCAATGCCCTCGACACGCTCGCTGCCCGACACCGCGAGCACGCGCAGCTGGCCCGACTCGATCTGGTCCACGAACTCGCCGAGACCCGAGGTGCCCACGGTGATCTTCTTGCCCAGCAGCGCGGTCAGCAGATCACCGCCACCGTCATAGGAGACGTAGTTGACCGCTGTCGGGTCCACACCGGCGGCCTTGGCCGTTTCCATCGGAAACAGATGATCCGGCCCGCCCGGCGACGACCCGCCGCCGATCGTCACCTTGGCCGGATCGGCCTTCCACGCCGCGACAAAATCCTGCACCGTCTGGAACGGTGAATCGGCCGGGACCAGAATGCCTTCCTGCTCCTCGACCATCTTCGCCAGCGCCGTCGCATCCGACGCCCGGGCCTTCGACCCGTTGGTGTAGGTGGCCCCGACCACCCCGAGCCCCATCATCATCATGAGGTCGCCGTTGCCCTTCTCGTTCATCAGCCGGGCCATCGCCACCGTGCCGCCGGCGCCGATCACGTTGAAGACCTCCACCCGACCGGTGATGTCGTCGTCCTCCATGATCTTCACGGCGGTACGAGCCGTGAGGTCATAGCCGCCGCCCGGACTGTTCGGCACCATCATGCGCAGCCGGTGCAGTCCACTCGCTTCCTCGCCGCGGGTGACGCCGCAGGCGCTCACTAGCAGCGCCGCGACCACGGCGATCACCAACCCGGTGACCATTCGGCGCCCGTTTCGGTCTAACATCCTCGTCCCCAATCACTGAGTTGTGATGCTCAGTAATAGTGGACCTGCAGGGTGACCCAAGTCACGGATTAGTTCGCAAGGGAAGTATTGGTCGTTGAGTTCAACGGTCGCCCGCGACCGCGCGGCCAGCCCTGACCGGCGCCGATGGCGGTAAGGCGCTCCTCCGTGGCCGCCAGCCTTCGGTGGCGATGTGGCTGATCGCGAGCTTGGCGCCGAGCGTGCCAGCACGATGGCCGGCGCCTGGCCGATACCGAACCTGCGAGGCTGACCGCCGACCTCACGAGCGCGCAGAATGCCGCTGGTGTCGGCGTGGCACCGTACAGGCACTCGGGGCAAGAAGAGGCTCAGCCGAAGGCTTCGTCGATGATTTCCTGCTGCTCGACGGCGTGGACCTTTGACGAGCCCGACGACGGCGCCGACATCGCGCGCCGTGAGATGCGCTTGAGCCCCGTCAACTTGTCGGGCAGCAATTCGGGCAGCGTCAGCCCGAACGTCGGCCAGGCGCCCTGGTTCGCCGGTTCCTCCTGCACCCAGAAGAACTCGGTGGCGTTCGGGTAGCCGTCCAGCGTGTTGGCCAGCCGCTGGTTCGGCAGCGGGTAGAGCTGCTCGATGCGCACGATCGCGACGTCGTCGCGGTTGTCCTTGGCCTTGCGCGCCACCAGCTCGTAGTAGAGCTTGCCGCTTGTCATCAGGATCCGCCGGACCTTGTCGCGGTCACCGTCACCGTCGGTGTAGGTAGGTTCCTCGAGCACCGAACGGAACTTCTGCTCGGTGAAGTCCCTGATGTCGCTGACCACGGCCTTGTTGCGCAGCATCGACTTCGGCGTGAACACGATCAGCGGCCGCTGGATGCCGTCCAGCAAGTGCCGCCGCAGCAGGTGGAAGTAGTTCGCCGGCGTCGACGGCATCGCCACCGTCATCGAGCCCTCGGCGCACACCTGGAGAAACCGCTCGATGCGGCCCGAGGTGTGGTCAGGGCCCTGACCCTCCTGGCCGTGCGGCAACAGCAGCACCACGTCGGACAGCTGACCCCACTTGGCCTCGCCCGACGAGATGAACTCGTCGATGATCGACTGCGCGCCGTTGACGAAGTCGCCGAACTGCGCCTCCCACAACACGATCGCTTCCGGGTTGCCCACCGAGTAGCCGTACTCGAAACCAACCGCGGCGTACTCCGACAGCGCCGAGTCGTACACCAGGAACTTGCCACCGGTGGGGGTGCCGTCCTCGTTGGTGGTTAGCAGCTGCAGCGGCGTGAACTCCTGACCGGTCTTGCGGTCGATGAGCACCGAATGCCGCTGCGAGAAGGTGCCGCGGCGGGTGTCCTGCCCGGACAGCCGGATCAGCGTGCCGTCGGCGACCAGCGATCCCAGCGCCAGCAGCTCGCCGAACGCCCAGTCGATCTTCCCGTTGTAGGCCATCTCGCGGCGCTTCTCCAGCACCGGCCGCACGCGCGGATGCACGCTAAAGCCCTCCGGGATCGCCAGGTGCGCGTCGCCGATGCGGGCCAGCAGCGACTTGTCCACCGCGGTGGACAGGCCCTTGGGGAGCATCTGGTGGGACTCCACCGACTCGCTCGGCTCGACCGCGTGCTTTTCCAGTTCGCGGACCTCGTTGAACACCCGCTCGAGCTGACCCTGGTAGTCGCGTAGAGCGTCCTCGGCTTCCTTCATCGAGATGTCGCCGCGGCCGATCAGCGCTTCGGTGTAGGCCTTGCGCACACCGCGCTTGAGGTCGATCACGTCGGACATCGCCGGCTGGGTCATCGACGGGTCGTCGCCCTCGTTGTGACCACGCTTCCGGTAGCACAGCATGTCGATGACGACGTCCTTCTTGAACTTCTGCCGGAAGTCCATCGCCAGCCGCGCCACCCGCACGCACGCCTCCGGGTCCTCACCGTTCACGTGGAAGATCGGCGCACCGATCATCTTCGCCACGTCGGTGCAGTACTCCGAAGACCGGGAATACTGCGGTGCGGTGGTGAACCCGATCTGGTTGTTGACGACGATGTGAATCGTGCCGCCGGTCCGGTAACCCGGCAGCAGCGCCAGGTTCAGCGTCTCGGCGACCACGCCCTGACCGGCGAACGCGGCGTCGCCGTGCAGCATCATCGGCACCACCGTGAACCCGTCGTCTCCGTCGCCCCTGTCCAGCAGATCCTGCTTGGCCCGGACCAGGCCCTCCAGCACCGGATCGACCGCCTCCAGGTGCGACGGGTTGGCCACCAGCGACACCTGGATATCGTTGTCGCCGAACATCTGCAGATGGGTGCCGGTGGCACCGAGGTGATACTTCACGTCCCCGGACCCGAGTGTCTGCGCCGGGTTCAGGTTGCCCTCAAACTCACCGAAGATCTGCGAGTACGGCTTGCCGACGATGTTGGCCAGCACGTTGAGCCGGCCGCGGTGCGGCATGCCGATGACCACCTCGTCGAGCCCGTGCTCGGCCGCCTGGTCGATCGCGGCGTCCATCATCGGGATGACGGCCTCGGCACCCTCCAGTGAAAACCGCTTCTGCCCAACGTATTTGGTCGCCAGGAAGGTCTCGAACGCCTCCGCAGCGTTCAGCTTGCGCAGGATGTACTTCTGCTGCGCCACATCCGGTTTGACGTCTTTGGCTTCCACGCGTTCCTGCAGCCACTGCTGCTGCTCGGGCTCCAGGATGTGGGTGTACTCGACACCGACGTGGCGGCAATACGCGTCGCGCAGCAACCCCAGCACGTCGCGCAGCTTCTTGTAGTCCGCACCCGCGAAGCCGTCGACCTTGAACACCCGGTCCAGATCCCACAGCGTCAGCCCATGGGTCTGCACATCGAGGTCGGGGTGGCTGCGGAACCGGTCCTTGTCCAGTCGCAGCGGGTCGATGTCGGCCATCAGGTGACCGCGATTGCGGTACGCCGCGATCATCTCGATGACGCGCGCGTTCTTGTCGACGATCGAGTCCGGGTTGTCGACCTGCCAGCGCACCGGCTCGTACGGGATGCCCAGCTCGCGGAAGATCTCGTCGAAGAAGTCATCGGAGAGCAGCAGCTCGTGAATGGTGCGCAGGAAGTCGCCGGATTCCGCACCCTGGATGATTCGGTGGTCGTAGGTGGACGTCAGCGTGATCAGCTTGCCGACGCCCAGCTCGGAGATGCGTTCCTCGCTGGCGCCCTGAAACTCCGCGGGGTATTCCATCGCGCCCGCGCCGACGATCGCGCCCTGCCCGCGCATCAGCCGCGGCACCGAATGCACGGTGCCGATGGTGCCCGGATTCGTTAACGAGATCGTCACCCCGGAGAAGTCCTCGGCGGTCAGCTTGCCGTCGCGGGCGCGCCGCACGATGTCCTCATAGGCGGCGATGAATTGCCCGAACCGCATTGTCTCGGCGTTCTTGATGCCCGCCACCACCAGTTGCCGGTTGCCGTCCTTGCCCTGCAAATCGATCGCCAGGCCCAGGTTGGTGTGCGCCGGCGTGACCGCGCTCGGCTTGCCGTTCACCTCCGCGAAGTGCCGGTTCATGTTCGGGAACTCCTTGACCGCCTGCACGATCGCGTAACCGAGCAGGTGGGTGAACGAGATCTTGCCGCCGCGGGTGCGCTTGAGGTGGTTGTTGATGACGACCCGATTGTCGATCAACAGTTTCGCCGGAATGGCCCGCACACTGGTCGCGGTCGGCACGTCCAGCGACGCGTTCATGTTCTTGACGACGGCCGCGGCGGCGCCGCGCAACACCCGCACCTCGTCGCCTTCCCCGCGCTGGTCCGCGGCAGCCGCCTTCGGCTTGGTGGGTGTGTCCGCGGGGGCTTTCTGCTCCGTGGAGGCAGCCTTGCTTATCGGCCGGGTCTTGGCGGGCGGAGCGGGCTTGGCCGCTTGGGCCGGCTCCGGAGCGGACTTCGGCTCGGGCCGTGCAGCCGGCTCGGCCGGTTCCCCATTGCCGGTCGACGCAGCGGTGTCGGTGACAGGTTCCGGGGAGTAGTCGACCAAGAATTCATGCCAGCTCGAATCGACCGAGGACGGGTCTTCACGGAACTTGCGGTACATCTCCTCGACCAACCACTCGTTCTGCCCGAACGGTGAAGTTGAACCACTCATCGCAGCTACTCGCCTCGATTCCTTTTGTCCGGCGAACGCGTCGGAAACCGCCCGCAACTTCCTCCAGCGGCCTGTCGGCGCCCCTTTCGTTCCGCGTCCTCTACGGCTGTTACCCCGATTTCCGGACGGCGCAGGGGGCCGGAATGCCGCTGCGATCCTCAATAAATTTTTGGACGGCCTATTGCGTGGACCGACAGGGTCGGACGGCGGCCGGTGACGCCAGCCTGCCCGCAGGCGGCGGCCAAGTCAGGGTACAGCGGGTCGTTCTCCGGGACAACAGTAGGTCTACCGGGGATGCCGCAGACAAATTGACCAGACTTCGAGTTCGATCAGTGGCTCTTCGGCTTGAGCAGTCGCGGCGGCGCGACTGCGCTGATCGGCGATCCGGACCAAGCTACTGCCGAAGGATCGGCTCGAGGCGCTCGCCACCTACCAGGTGCCGGTCGCCCGCTCGCGCGAAGATTCGGGCATCAAGCGGTTGACGGTTTGGCGCTTCCGCGATTGACCTGGTTCACAACCGAGCGTCCTGCAGATCGAGCGTGCCGCGTACGCCGATCGCTGCGTAGTGGGCCGCGAGCCAGGATTGAGCGGCGTGCCGCCCGGCATCGCGAAGCGCCACGAAGTAATCCCATTCCGCGTTGCCCTTAGAAGAGGCCTCGTGATCGTCGAGCACGCCGCTCGCATCGATGCGGTGCAAGTGGACGTCCCTGTATTCGTCGGGCGAGAGTTTTCCCTCTTCGATCAGCTCCTTGACGAACGCCACCGCCCGTAATTCGCGCAGGAGAGTGGCGTTGAAGGTGATCTCGTTGAGCCGGTTGTGGATTTCGCGCGCCGTGCGCGGCGTCTGCTGGCGCTCCAGCGGATTGATCTGCACGAGCAGGATGTCGTCGGTCATCGTCTCGTCAAAGAGCGGGAAGAGCGCCGGATTGGCCATGTAGCCGCCGTCCCAATAGGGCTCGCCGTCGATTTCCACTGCCTGAAACACCGTGGGCAGGCAGCCGGAGGCCATCAGGTGATCGGCCGTGAGCTCCTGTGTGGTGAAGATCGCCACCTTGCCGGTCCAAACATTGGTCGCGCTGAGGAAGATCTCGACATCCGTGCAGGCGCGCACCCGATCGAAGTCGATGAGCGCGTCGATGGCGTCCCGCAACGGATTGATGTTGAGCGGGTTGGTTTGGTAGGGACTGAAGCTTTGGGCGATGGCGCCTGTCCAGGCCTTGCTCCAGAAGCCCAGCATCAGGCCGAGAAGCTTGCGCTGGGTGGGGGAAAGGGACCCGTCGAGGCTGGCCCGGCGCCAGAAGGTTTCCAGCTGGCTGCGCGCCCCGTCGATCCCACCCTCGAGCCAGCCCTCCACCATCACGACGGCGTTCATGGCGCCGGCGCTGGCCCCGGTGATCGCTTCGACGCCGAGGCGCCCGTCTTCGAGGAGGGCGTCGAGCACGCCCCACGTGAAGGCGCCGTGGGCCCCGCCGCCCTGCAGGGCCAGCGACACCGTCTTTTGGGCGCGCGGCCCGACGAGACCGCGGATTTCGCCCGGATGGCGTCGAGCGCGGCCGGTCATCGCGCCGTCCCGCTGGAAGTTCCGGATGAACCATGACTTGGTCATCGAGGCTCCTGAAGGTCGGGACGATAAAAACTTGGCTGGAGTTGACGTGTTCGGTGACCCGGTTTCTCAGGCGGCCGGTTGGCGTCCATGTGTCGAGTTAGTTTGACGACGGGCGCCGTCTTCCGGTTAGACCTGCATGATATCGAGAATAAATCGCTACCGTACGTCGTTGCGGCGCAACCTGTCTAAGGCGATATTGACATCTCGAGCGGTCGTCATTGCCTTTCTCGTTCATCAGTCGCGCCATCGCGACGGTGCCACCCGCACCGATGACGTTGAAGACCTCGACGAGCCCGGTGATGTCGTCGTCTTCCATGATGGTCTTGACAGGGTGCGCGCGGTGAGGTCGTAGCCGCCGCCCGGGCTGTGGGGCACCATCACGCGCAATCGGTGCAAGCCACTTTCCTGGTCACCGCGCATCACGCCACAGGCCGTCAACAGCAGCGCCGCGACCACCGCGATGACCAATAGGCACTTTCCGGGTCGTCTTCACGTCCACCCCAATCACTCCAGTTGTGATCTCAGCAATACTGGACCCGAACGTGACCTACGTCACTGGCTAGGACGCAAAGGAAGTATTGCTCATTAAGTACATGGCGTGGACTCGGAGCCTGGGCGGCCAGTTCCTGGTGTTTCAGCTGCTGGTGGTCGGCGTGGTGCTGTTCGCGGTCGCCGCGGTCTCGGTGGCCCAGTCGACTCGCGAGTTTCGTGATGTGCGCGGTCAACGGATGATCGCGGTGGCCGAGAACATGGCGTCCACGCCCATCGTTCGCGACCGCTTCGCCGACCCGTTCGCCGCGCAGATGTTGGCGCCGGAGGTGGATCGCGCCGTGGCGCTCTCGGGTGCAGGCCTGGCGGAGATTCTCGATCCGGACGGCACCATCCGGGTGTCGTCGGATCCTTCGCGTATCGGATCGCGGATGGACTTAGGGCCCAGCCGGGCCGATGAGGGCCGGGCGTGGTTCGGCGACGACGACGTCGACGGCGTGCACAGCCTGGTCGGCCAGGTGCCGATCCTGTCGACGAACGGCGACGTGTTGGCGGTCGCGTCGGTGAGCGAGCGGTATCCATCGGTGTGGGAACTGCTCAGCGGTGCAGGCGAGCGGCTGTTGTTCTACCTCGGCCTCGGCGCGGCCCTCGGCCTGCTCGCGTCGTGGCTGCTGTCCCGGCGCATCAAACGGCACACCCGCGGGTTGGAAGTCGCCGAGATCGCCGGCCTTGCCGATCATCGGGAAGCGTTGCTGCACAGCATTCGTGAGGGTGTGGTGGCGGTGAACAACGACGGCGATATCACGCTGCTGAACGACAGCGCGCAGGAACTGCTCGGCGTGACCGGTGCGACTGTGGGCCGCCGGGTGGACAGCGTCGGACTCGACCCGGCGGTGGTGGACTTCCTGTTGTCGGGCGAAGACGGTCGCGACGTCGTGATCGCAACCCGCACCAGGGTGCTGGCGCTCAACCGGCGGGCGGCGACGAGTCAGGGGCAGGTGATCGGGACGGTGACGACGATGCGCGACAGCACAGAGCTGGCGGCCCTGCAGGGACAGCTGTCGTCCCACAAGAGCGTCACCGACACGCTGCGTGCACAGACTCACGAGTTCGCCAATCAGTTGCACACCATCTCCGGACTCGTCCAGCTCGGCGAGTATGACTCCGTTCGCGACCTCGTCGGCACGCTCACCCGCCGTCGCGCGGAGATCAACGAGGCCGTCACCCGACGGATATCCGACCCGGCGGTGGCGGCCCTGCTCATCGCGAAGACGTCACTGGCCGCCGAAAGCGGGGTGTCACTGCACATTGCGCCGGAATCGAATTTGACCGCGCTGCCCCCGGCGCTGGCAACCGACGTGATTACGTTGCTGGGCAACCTGATCGACAATGCCGTCGAAGTGTCGGTGGGATCGGAGTCGGCCCGAGTAACGGTGCACATCGACGATCGGGGCGGCCTGACGATCTCGGTAGCCGACTCCGGACCCGGTGTGCCAGAACATCTTCGGGAGGTAATTTTCGCCCGCGGCGTCACCTCGAAGCCGGAGGTGCCCGGCGGCCGGGGAATCGGATTGGCGTTGGTGCGGTTGGTTACCGCGCAGCACGGCGGGACCGTCGAGGTCAGCGACGGCCCGGCCGCTGGGGCGCTGTTCGTGGTGCGGTTGCCGGAGAGCCGTTCCGCCGTCTCGTCCGAGCAGACCGCGCATGCGTGACGTGCTGGTCGTCGACGACGACTTCATGGTGGCTGAGATCCATCGCAGGTTCGTCGAACAGGTCGACGGATTCCGCGCGGTCGGTGTCGCCCGCACTGGTGCGGAAGCGCTGTCGGCGACGCGCGAACTGAGTCCGCAGCTGATCCTGCTCGATGTCTACCTGCCCGACATGACCGGCCTCGAGGTGCTGCAGCAGTTGCGATCCGACGGTAATCGGGCGGGCGTCATCATGATCACCGCCGCGCGTGAGCTCGACACCGTCAGCGGCGCGCTCGACGGTGGTGCAGCCGACTATCTGATCAAGCCGTTTGAGTTCGACCAGTTGAAGGCCAAGCTGGAGGCGTTCGCGGCCCGCGCTGACGCGCTGGAGTCCGCTGAGGGTGTTGATCAGTCGCTGATCGACTCCCTCTTCGGCGGTCCCGGCGTCTCGTCGCCACAGGCGGTGTTGCCGAAGGGACTGGGCGCCGAGACGGGTCGGTTGGTGCTCGAGGCGGTCCGCGAAGCCGGCGAAGTCTCCGCGGCGGAATGTGCTGAGCAAGTGGGAATCTCACGGGTCAGCGCGCGCCGCTACCTTGAGCACTATCTCAGTAGCGGTGTAGTGGAGATCCGGCTGCAGTACGGCGTCGGCCGTCCCGAGCGTCGCTACCGCCCTGCGAAGTAACGGTCTACGCCGCGTCCTGTCCGGCGATGGCGATGCCGATTCTGGTTACGAGTTCGCTGATCTCTACCAAAGCCGGCCCCGGCAGTGGCGGCGCAGTGGAACGGTAATGCTTTCCGGTGGGTGTGGCGAATTCGGCGGTGTGCACACCGTTTTCGTCATCGCCAGCCGTTACCCGCCAGCCGGGTGATTCCTTGGTGTAGTTGCAGCGTTCGCATTCGCCCAGACCGTTCTCTGCGCTGGTCGGCCCGCCTCGGGTGTGGGGTTGCGCGTGGTCGCGATGCCGGATCGGCGCGTCACAGTAGGGGGTGCGGCAGGTTTGATCCCGCAGTCCGATGAAGTTGGCCAGCCCCCGCGGGAAGCAGCGCGACCGGGATTCCATCGCGACCAGTGCACCGGTCTTCGGGTGCCGGTACAGCCGCCGCAGCGTCGCCCGCGACCGTCTGTCGGTCACCGCACCATCGACCAGTCGGCGCGCGACGGCCGCGGGAATCGGGCCGTAGCCCTCCACGACCGCCGGGCTGTTGTCGCCACCGAGCAGTGTCTCGTCGGCGATCACCAGGTTGACCGCCACCGGCTCGGCGACATCGGCCGGCCTGCCGGTGACCCGCTCGAACATGGTGTCGGCCATGATCTGCCCGCGGGAGCGGTCATCGAAGGTGGTGTCGGCGGCCCGCCTCAAGGCGGCATACACCCCCACCCCTTGCGCGACCGGCAGCAGCGCCGTCACATACGTCATCGTGTCCGGCGCCGGACGGATCGTCACCGTACGATCCGCGGCAGCCTTGGCCGCGCGATCCACCACCGCCTGCACGTCCAGGCGGCAGGCGATCTCCTTGGCCGCCGCGGTCATCCGCGCATCACCCATCCCGTCGAGCCTGCTGACGTCGGCGCACATCTCGGCGTCCAGCGTCCGGCGATCCTCCACATCCAGGCAGGCCGACTCCCGCACGATCAGGGTGGCCCGCCACTCCGAGAGTGCCCCGCATTCCAGCGCGGCCAGGGTGTGCGGCATCTCATGCACCAGCGCCTTGGCGAAGCCCAGGTGCTGACCGCCGCGCGCCGGCGAATCCCTGCGCGCCAACGCCACCTCGCTGGCCAAGCCCCGGCCCTGCCGGGCCTTCGGCACCCCGGCCGCGGCCTCGCCGGCGCGGCGCAACTCATCCAACGCCGCCGCCGCGCGGGCCTGACCGGCCGCCGCCGCCGACTTCACCCGCTCCAGCCGCGAAATCTCTTCGACCAGCGCGGACTCGTTCACATCGAACATACTTTCGATACTAGACAGGCCCTCCGACAAATCCGGTCAGCCGTGCCGGGCCGTTTCCTGTGCCAGGGCCACGCGCGAGGTGAGCCCAAGTTTGGCGTACACATGCGTCAGGTGCGTCTGCACCGTGCGATGGGACACGAACAAGCGTGCAGCGATGTCTTTGTTGCCCAGTCCCTCAGTGACCAGCCGAACCACGTCGAGCTCGGCGGGCGTCAGCGATGCCCATCCGGTCGACGGCCGCTTCCGCTCGCCATGACCGCGTTGTGCGTAGGCAATCGCCTCCTCAATCGACAACCCCGCTCCCTCGGCCCACGCGGCGTCGAAGTCGTCCTCCTCCATTGCATCGCGAACTGCCGCGAACAACGTCATATACATTTCTTCGTAGATCGGAAATCGGACCATGCCGCCCATTCGGTGCCGAATCGCCTCCGCCGCACCGCCAAAACGCGCCGCTTCACGATGACCGCCGGCCGCTGAGGCCACCTCGGCGAGGATCTCCAGCGCATCAGGAACGACTTGATAGGCCTCGACCTCGGCGGCGCACGACAGCGCATCGTGAACGTCACATTCAGCCTGCTCCATCTCACCCTGCGCGATCGCAACATGAGCGCGGGTCGTCAATGCCTTCGCCCGGTGCCAACCCATCATCGGCGCGACCGCATCATCGGCCAGCCGTCTCGCCGAGGTCAGTTCTCCACGCAGGAGCGCAAGCTCCACCGTCGGCATCACGTTCGCAATCGCCAATTCGGGTTCCGACATAACCCGTTGCCACGCAGCGTCGGTCGCCTCGGCCGCCTCTAGCAAGTCGCCCGCCGCGAGAGCCGTCTGAGCCAACGGCGCCAACGCCCACATCTCCACGAAGGGCCCCAGCCCCGAGGCTGCCTCGACAGCTTCACGCGCGAAAGTGCGGGCTTCGGTCACGTGACCCAAATGCAGCATCGCGTGCGCAAGGCCGATGCGGGCGAGCAAGCTGTGATACACATCCGCCGACGCGTCCGCCTCGGCAAGTAGGTCCCGCAATACCTGAACTGCTCCGCCCAGTTCGCCGCGCTGGAAGCGTGCCGTCCCGAGACCCCAAAACCTGCACATGCGAGAAATGAACTGGTCGCCGACGGCGTCGGCGAGCAGGTAGCCTTCCTTGCCGGCGGCGGCCGTACTCACCGGATTCCCAGCGAGGGACGCCAATAACGCCTGCCAGGCGAGAATTTGACTCAACCTCCACCGATCGCCCAACTCCCGGGCGAGTGCGATCGCCTCCGCGATGTACGGTCGTGCGGCCTGCGCGTCAAATGCGGCCGCGGCGATGCAGGACGTGAGCGCGCGGGCGAGCAGGACGGGTTCGTCGAGTTCGCGCGCGATCGCGAGGGCCTCCTCCGCCTGACCGATCCCATGCATCCTGATGGTGAAGGCGCCCAGCACCGCGTTGTCGGCGAGCGCCCGCGCGCGAACCGCCGCACCGACCTCGATGCCCGGATCGCTCACGCCGGTTGAGTCGAACCACGCCAGGCCTTCCAGTAGACGGCCGCGCACGAGCCACAGGGGATATAGCGAGCTTGCGAGTTGTAATGCACGTTCGATCTCCTGGTGCTCAAGGCTCCAAGCGAAGGCGGCACGAAGATTGTCGATCTCGATCTCGGCCTGATCGAGAAGATGCTCGAGACCGGCGGGGGTCGGAGCGTCGAACAGGGCGGCCATCGACGTGTAGTAATCGCGGTGGGCATCTCGGACGGTGTCGGCTTCGCCGGACTCACCGAGCTTCTCGAGCGAGTACTGGCGCACCGTCTCGAGTAATCGGTATCGCATTCGCCCACTTGTGCTTTCGGCGACGACGAGCGACTTGTCGACGAGCAGCGTCAGCTGATCCAGGATCTGATGTCGCGGCAGGGCACCGCCGCTGCACACTTCCTGCGCAGCATCGAGATCGAACCCACCCATGAACGCGCGACAGCCGACGGAACAGGATGCGCTCGGGTTCCGTCAGCAGTGCGTGCGACCAGTCGACCGACGCGCCCAAACTCTGCTGGCGCCGTACCGCTCTGCGCGAGCCTCCGGTCAGCAGCCGGAAGCGGTCGTGCAGGCTGTCGAGGATCTCGGTCAGCGACAGTGCACGCACTCGCGCGGCCGCGAGCTCGATCGCGAGCGGCATTCCGTCGAGCCGCCTGCAGATCTCGTTCACCGTCACGGCGTCCGCATCGGTGGCGGTGAAATCCGGCCTCACCCGCCGCGCGCGGTCTTCGAACAGCTCGACCGCTTCATCGGTCAGCGACAGCGACGGCACCCGCCATGTCACTTCACCGGGCAGCCCAATCGGCTCGCGGCTCGTCGTCATCAGCGTCAGACCCGGACATACCCCGAGAAGAGCGAGGATGAGCTCCGCGCTTGAATCGAGCAGATGCTCGCAATTGTCCAGCACCAACAGCAGTTGACGCTCACCGATGAATCGGACAACCGTGTCCATTCTCGACCGGCCGGGTTGGTCCGGAAGCCCGAGTGCGCGCGCCACCGCAACGGGGACCAGATCCGGATCGGTGATCGGCGCGAGATCGACGTACCGCACCCCGTCACCGAACTCACTTGCAATTTGAATCGCCATGCGCGTCTTGCCCGAGCCGCCCGCACCGGTAAGGGTCACCAGGCGGTTGTCGGCCAGGAGCCCACGCACCTCGGCGATCTGGCCTTCACGACCGACGAAACTCGTCAGCTGCGTGGGAAGACGTTGGACGGCCTCCGTTTCCGATGTCCGCAGTGGCGGGAAGTCATTGCGGATGTCCGGGTGGCAGAGCTGGACAACGCGTTCCGGGCGGGGCAGATCACGCAGCGGATGTGCGCCGAGGTCGTTGCACCACGCGTCCTCGGGCAGATGGTCGAGCACCATCGCCTCCGTCGCCCCCGACAGCACCGTCTGACCACCATGCGCCAGATCGCGCAGCCGCGCCGTGCGGTTGATCGTCGGGCCGACGTAGTTGCCCTCGTCGCGCAGCTGAATCTCGCCGGTGTTCACCCCGATGCGCAGCCGGATGGGCGCAAGCGGCGCGCGCTGTAATGCCAACGCACACGTCACCGCGTCACTCGCCCGTGCGAAGGCGACGACGAAGCTGTCACCCTCGCCCTGCTCGACCGGACGAACGCCGCCATGAGCGGCGACCAGCTCCGACAGCGTGGCGTCCAGCCGCGCGATTGCGGCCGTCATCTCCTCGGGCTGGGTCTCCCAGAGCCGCGTCGAGCCCTCGACGTCGGCAAGCAGCAACGTCACCGTTCCCGTCGGCAGCCCGCTCACGCCAAGTTCGCTCCACTCGAGTTGGCTCATGCTAACGAGCATGTGACCGCGACATCGGGAAAACATCAGCGCATGCGCGTATATCTACGACCCTTGAACCGATCGCGATACGACCGTCCGTCGGGGTCGTAGATCGCCCGGTACACCGGAATGGCCCACAACCGGGTCATCAGCCCGAGCTTTTCCGCACGGTGTGGGCGCAGCCGGCCCGGTGGCCGGGGGCCCTTGCGACCGTCGGCATGCCAGTCCTCCAGCGCCCGGGCGGTCGTCACGATCGCCTCGACGGCGGTGTCCGGGTCGAGCAGCCCGTCATCTTCGCTGCCGTCGGCCGCCCGGTCCAGATGCTCACGCAGCAGCCTCAGCCTCAGGTCTCGTGCGAATTCGCCCGTGTCATCCAGTACCGCACAAGATAGTTCGCTGTCATGGGTCCAGGACCGTCGATTGAGGTTGTCGCTGCCGACGCTGGCCCAGGTATCGTCGATGACACACACCTTGGCATGTACGTAAACGGGTGTGCCCTCGTGGTTTTCGACATCGAAGACGTGCACCCGCTCCGGGCTGGCGCTCCGGCACGCGTCGATGGCCTGCTGGCGGCCGACTTGATTGGGCGGCAACGCGAGCCGTCCGTCGACATCGGGGTGGCGCGGCACGACCGCCACCAGATGGAGGTCGGGGTTCTCCGCCAAAGCGCTCGCGAACAGGTCGGCGACCCGCTTTGACCACAGATACTGGTCCTCCAGATAGATGAGTCGCCTGGCGCGCCGAACCGCCTTCGAGTAGCCGCGGGCGATGCTGCGCTCACCGTGTGGTGCGAAGTCGTATTCGAAGTGCGCGTCCGGATAGGTGCGCAGCACCTGCACGGCGTGCGGGCCGCACGGCGGTGGGTCCGGTGGCTGCTCCGGCAACGGCCCCGCCTTCAGGTCGGCGCCGCGCAGCTTGTCCTCGAGCCACGCGATCGGCGAGAGCATGTCGAGCGGCGCGGGGTCGTTCCATCGTTCCCGGAAGGTGGTGTCCAGCACGCCGACCACCGGCCCCTGCACCTTCAGCTGCACGTCGTGCCATGGTGGATTGTGCCCGTACTGCTTGGACATCTGCACCGCCTGCGGGTCGCCGCGGTGAGTTTCGTCATCGCGGCGGGAGTGGCACAGATCGATGCCGCCGGCGAACGCGACGTCGCGCTCGGGTTCGTCGCGGTGCCGGATCACCACCAGCTTCTGGTGATGCGACCCACCGAATCGGACCCGCTGGTCCAGCAGCACCTCTCCCCCGCACGCTCGATGTCGTCGCCGAGGTGCTGGTTCTCTTCCTCGCTGTAGGCGAACCTGTCCAGGTGTGAACGCCACATCAATCCCTTGACGACGACGCCGCGCTCGGCCGCCTTGCAGAACAGCTCCGCGATGGTCGGACCCCGATCGCGTAGCTTTTCGTCGGGGTCGCCGCGCCAATCGGTGAAGAAGAGGTAGTCGCCCTCGCCGAGCGCCTCGACCTCGGTGACCAGCTGGTCGAAGTAGGTCGCGCCATGGATCAGCGGCTGGGCGCGATTGCCCGCGCTCCAGGCGGGAATCTTGGTGGCCGGGTTACCTCGCTCTTCCGTCGTGAGGAACCATTCGGCGAGTTCCGCCACGCCACAGGTATATCCCGACCGGGTCATGTCCAAACTCGCGCACGGTCTGTCAAGATCGGGCATGCCCCGCGCTCGTCGCATCCTCGGCGTGGCCGGCGCGCTCCTGTTGCTCGTCGGTTGCGCGCCGCCGGCGCCGCCGCCCGAGTCCCCCGCACCGAGCGCCGATCCCGCCAAGGCCGACGCGGTGATGAAGATCGTGCGCGACACGATGGCGGAGACTCACCTGAGGGCCGTCATCGTCCGCGCCACCGTCGACGGCAAGGAGGTTGTCACCCAGGCCGTCGGCGACTCGATGACGGGGGTTCCTGCCACGACGAACATGCATTTCCGCAACGGCGCGGTCGCGATCTCGTATGTCTCGACGCTGCTGTTGATCCTCGTCGACGAGAAGAAGGTCGGCCTCGACGACAAGCTGTCCAAGTGGCTGCCTGACGTGCCGAACTCCGACCGGGTCACCGTCGGACAGTTGGCGCAAATGACCTCCGGCTACGTCGATTACGTCATCGGCAACACCGAGTTCAACAAGGCCCTGTACGAAGATCCGTTCCGGCAGTGGGAACCCGACCAGCTGCTCGGCTACGCGACGTCGCGGCCGCTTCTCTATGAGCCCGGCACGAACTGGAACTACGCCCACACCAACTACGTGCTGCTCGGCAAGGCGCTGGAAAAGGCGACCGGACAGGACATGCCGAAGCTGTTGGAAGACAAGGTGTTGCGGCCGCTCGGGCTGACCAACACCGCCAACTCATTCACGCCGAAGATTCCGGCGCCCGTACTGCACGCGTTCACCAGCGAACGTCGCGAGGCGCTCAAAATACCCAGCGGCACACCGTTTTACGAGGAGTCGACGTACTGGAACCCGTCGTGGACGATCACCCACGGCGCCATCCAGACGACCAACATCTACGACATGGAGGCCAGCGCTGCGGGGCTGGGCTCGGGGAAGCTGCTTTCGAAAGAGTCCTACGACAAGATGGTGTCCACCGACCTGCGCGGCAAGACCCGCGTCCTGCCCGGTTGCACCACGTGTTTGGAGATGAACGACGGCTACACCTACGGCATGGGCATCGTGATCTCCGGCGACTGGCTGCTGCAGAACCCGCTGTTCGCCGGTGAAGCCGGCGTGATGGCCTACCTGCCGAGCAAGAAGGTCTCGATCGCGGTCGCCGTCACCTACCAGCCCGAAGCCTTCGACGATCAGGGCAACTACCGCAACGAGGGCGACACCCTGTTCCGCCGGATCGCCAGGGAACTCGCCCCCGACGACGCCCCACCCACACCGCCGGCGAAATAATCTCTCACCATGGCGCCGCAGGTTTTGTTCATCTACAACGAGCACCTCGCAACGGAGGGACTGCTCGGCGAGGCCTTCACCGAATGCGGCTTCGACATCGTCACATTTGAGGTGGTGCCCGCCGAACGGGTGAACGAGCCGGCCGGCGAGGTGACGTTTCCCGACCCGACCGACTACGACGTGATCGTCCCGCTGGGCGCCAGGTGGCCGGTGTACGACGAAGCGCTTCGCCAAACCTGGGTCGGTGCGGAGATGCAGATGATGCGCGATGCCGCGGACGCGGGCGTGCCGACACTGGGCGTGTGCTTCGGCGGTCAGCTGCTGGCTCAGGCGTTCGGCGGGTCGGTCACCCGGTCGGCGACCCCGGAGATCGGCTGGTACGACGTGACGAGCGACGACCAGATCCTGGTACCGGGCGGCCCCTGGTTCCAATGGCATTTCGACGGCTGGACGCTGCCGCCCGGCGCCACCGAAATCGCCAGGACGGCGAACTCGTCACAGGCATTCCTGCTGGGTCGTGCGCTCGGCCTGCAGTTCCACCCCGAGCTGGATCACGACCTGTTGGAGCGCTGGCTTGGTGACGACCGAGACGGCGAGGTCGCAGGCGTCGGCCTGAGCCACGACGAACTGCGCTCGGCTACAACGGAACTCACCGACAGTGCGGCCCGCCGCATCCGCGGCCTGGTGCGGGGCTTCCTGTCGCGGGTGGCCCGTCAGTCGTGTCCCAGTTGATGCGCCAACGCGTCCTCAACCCGGGTGTGCCGAAACCGATGACCAAGCTCGGTCAGCTTGGTCGGTACCACCCGCTGGTCGGCCTCGGCGAGTTCGCGGGCGCCCTGACCGCCTAACAGCAACCGCGGACCGAACGACGGCACCGGCAGCAGCGCTGGCCGGTGAAGCACACCCGCAAGCGCCTTCGTGTATTCGATGTTGCGCACCGGTGCAGGCCCCACCGCGTTAACGGGACCGGTCAACCGCGCGTCGTACAGAGCGCGGTAGTAGACGTCGATCAGGTCGTCAATGCCGATCCACGAGAGCCACTGCCTACCGCTGCCCAGCCTGCCGCCAAGGCCCGCCAGAAAGAGCGGCCGCAACAGCCGCACCGTTCCGCCCGCCGTGGCCTGCACGATCCCGGTGCGCACGGTGACGACGCGCAGGCCGGCTTCGGCGGCGGGGCGGGTCGCGGCCTCCCAGTCGGCCACCGCATCGGCCAGGAACCCGTCGCCGCGCATGCTTTCCTCGCACAACAGCGCGTCACCGCGGTCGAACCCGTAGATGCCGACCGCCGACGCGCTGACAAACACCCGCGGACCGTCGTCACTGTCGGCCGCCGCCTGTGCCAGCAGGCGCGTCGGCCCGATCCGGCTATCGCGTATCGCCGCCTTGTGCCCCCCGGTGAACCGGCCGGCGATCGACGCACCAGCCAGATGGACCACGGCGTCTACCCCCGACAGCAGGTCGGGCGCGGGAGCGTCGGGCCGCCACTGCCGCTCGTCCTTGGCCCGCGCCTGCCGCCGGACCAGCCGAATCACCCGATGCCCGCCGGTAGTCAGAAATGCCGAAAGTGCCGAACCAACCAGGCCGGACGCGCCCGTGACGGCCACGACCATCGGCTTCGCGCCCGCGGCTGAGGCATCGCGATGCGCGGCCAGGTCGTCGGCGAGCTGGCGGTGCCGGTAGGCGAACGTCGGCCGCAACGCCGCACCCGGCAACGAGGTGTCGACCTTGTCGCGCACTGTCGTCCCACCCCCGGGCGCCTCGGCGAACTCGTGGGTGTGCCGCCACCAGCCGATAGCGCGGGCCGGCAGCGATCGGGGCCCGGCCGACGAAAGCGCGTCGACAAAACGGTGGGGCGGGTCGAAACCGTCTCGATCATGCTGGGCGATCCAGCGCAGCCCGCCAGGCAGACCGAGCACCGCCTGGCCGTCGGCAAGCGATTCGGTTTCGGCCACCACCGTCATCGGCTGCCAGGGCGGAACGAGCCGGGTCATCGCGCCGGGTCTGGTGTGCCAGGCGAACACCTCCGCCAGTGGGTGGTCGACGACGCTTTCGTACTCGATGCCCATGGTCCCCTTTCCGATGCAGGACGATCCATTAGTGATTCGTAGTCGATGCGCAGTTGGATTGCCCGTCGTACGCTAAAAGACTCCCCAGAATGGGAAACCATAGTCATGTCCGGATGGAGTGGGCTCGCGCGACGCAGTGCGAGGCGAACGTTCCGGGACCGCCGCGAAGCCGGCCAAGTCCTGGCTCAGGCGTTGACGGCCTATCACGGCAGAGATGACCTGCTCGTTCTCGGGCTGGCACGCGGTGGCGTGCCGGTCGGCTGGGAGGTCGCGGCCTCGCTGCGGGCGCCACTCGACGTCTTCCTGGTTCGCAAGCTGGGCGTGCCGCAGTGGCAAGAGCTCGCGATGGGCGCCCTTGCCAGCGGGGGTGGCCTGGTCGTGAACGACAACCTGATGCGCAGCCTGGGCATCAGCGAAGAGGCGCTGCGCACCACGATCGAACGGGAAACCGAGGAACTCAACCGCCGCGAGCATGCGTATCGGGAAGGCAGGGCACCGGCGGACCCGTCGGGCAAGGTGGCAATCCTCGTCGACGACGGGATCGCCACGGGCGCCAGCATGCTCGCCGCGGTGCGCGCGGTCCGTGCCGCACATCCCGCACGGGTGGTCGTCGCTGTTCCGGTCGGCCCGCCGTCGGCCTGCAACCAGTTGGCCGGCGAGGCCGACGACGTGGTATGCGCGACGATGCCGTCGTCGTTCGAAGCGGTCGGTCAGGTGTACTCCGACTTCCACCAGGTTTCCGACGACGAAGTGCGCGAACTGCTGGCCAAACCGACCATCGGCGACGAAAACGCCAAATAGCTACGTGCGCTGCAGATTAGCGCGTGTTGCGGTCTTCGCCTGCGACCTCGTCGTCGGCATTTTCGACCGGGGCCTCGGTCGTCTCGGCCTCCACATCGGCCTCCTCATCGGCCGGCGCATCTTCGGGATAGTCGGCGTCGAATTCGGCGTCCTCGGCCGCTGCGCCGGACACGTCGTCGTCGGCATCGCCCCGGGAACGTTCCCGCAGAGCGTCGACGATCAGCAGCACCACGCCGATCACGCTTGCGGCGATGCAGACCCAGGCGATCAGCTCATTGCTCGTAACGACCGCGGTCACCAGCGCCGCGAGGCCGATGACGGCGAGCACGAGGGCGACGATCAACATTGGTCAATCCCTTCGCCGAGGGGCTGGGGGTTCAGTTGTTACCGCGGTTGAACTGGTTGAATCCGCCGCCGCCCTCGTTGGCGCTCGAGTCGACCGGTGCAGCAGAGCCGCGCTGGCCGAGCTCCTCGAGCTGAGACTCCAGATAGGTCTTGAGCCGGGTGCGGTACTCGCGTTCGAACGTGCGCAGCTGTTCCAGCCGGCCCTCGAGCACGGTGCGCTGCTGGTTGATCGTTCCCATGATCTCGGAGTGCTTGCGTTCGGCGTCGGCCTGCAGCGCGTCGGCCTTCTCCTGGGCCTGTCGAAGTTGGGTCTCCGAGCGGGTCTGGGCATCGGCCAGCATCGTGTCTGCCCGCTGCCGAGCCTCGGCCACAGTGGATTCCGCGGTGACCCGCGCCTCGCTGACCATCTGGTCGGCCTGGGCGCGCGCATCGGAGAGCAGCTTCTCCGACTCGGCCTTGGCGGTCCCCGTCAACCGGTCGGCGGTGTCCTGCGCCAGGCTGAGCACGCGGGCCGCCTTGATGTGCTGCTCCTCACCCATCGGGGCGGGCGGCGGCTGCGGTGCCTCATATACGGGCGCCGGAGCCGACTCCGGTTCGGGCTCGGGCTCGGGCTGATACAGCGGAATGGCCTGCGTGGGCTGCCCTCCGCCGCCGGCCCTCGCGGTGGCCAGCTCCTGGTCCATCTCGGTCACCCGCTGACGAAGGTCGGCGTTCTCCTCGATGAGCCGGGTCAGCTCGTTCTCGACCAGATCGAGGAAGGCATCGACCTCGTCCTCGTTGTACCCGCGCTTGCCGATGGGTGGCTTGCTGAACGCGACGTTGTGGACGTCGGCTGGAGTGAGCGGCATTGTCTGCCCCCTTGAAGGTCGGGACCGTGAATCGATGTCAAAGTGTAGAGCGTCAGTGGAGTAACTGGCGCCCATCCTGTCACACCAGACCCTACGGTTGCAGGTGAGGCCAATAATTAAGAGCGAAACTCAAAGTTCTTACCGCAATTGTGGTGCCCGGCAAACGTCGATCTGCGGCCCACCGGCGACCTCAATCGGGTGTCGAAATGGGTTCTCAGGCCGCCGCGCTGAACGCCAGCTGCATACCGATGAACGCGACGAGCAACAGCACCATGATCGACAGGTCGAAGCGGATCGCTCCAATCGTGAGCTGCGGAATGAGGCGGCGCAGCAGTTTCACCGGCGGGTCGGTGACCGTCATGATCACCTCGAGGACCACCACCGTCAGCCCCTTGGGCTGCCAGTCACGGCTGAACGAGCGGATGAACTCGACCACTACTCGGGCAATGAGCAGCAGCCAGAAGACGAACAGCGCAAAACCCAGAATCTCGAAGAACAGGGCCAACTGAGCCGACCTCACTACAGCCGATGTGTGACATTAAATACAGGCCGCAGGCCGGTGTCGGCCAGCGCGATGCAGTCAGCCTACCTGGCTCGGGTGAGCGCGGCCGACTACTGATACGCGTAGAAGCCGGTCTCGGCGATGCGTCTGCGGTCGTCGGGGGTGACGTCGACGTCGGCGGGCGACAACAGGAACACCTTGGTGGCGACCTTGTCGAAGGATCCGCGCAGCGCGAAGGCCAGGCCGGCGGCGAAGTCGACCAGCCTCTTGGCGTCTGCGTTGTCCATCGTCACCAGGTCCATGATCACGGGGGTGCCGTCGCGGAACCGCTCCCCGATGGTCCGGGCCTCGCTGTAGTCCTTGGGCCGCAGCGTGGTGATCTTCGACAGCGGGCTGCCCTCTTCGAACAGCATCGCCATCCGGCGGGGATCCATCGCCAGAGCGCCCCGGGTGGAGCCGCGCAACGGGGCGAACCGCTGTGCGGGCCGGTCGAACTCGCGGGCCCGGAACCGACCTTCGTCCGAATAGCCGCCGCGGTATGCGCCCGCCATCTCCTCTTCGTCGTAGTCGCGACGGTCGTCGTAGCGGCCGTATCCCTCGTCGGCGAAGCGCTCGCGTCGCGGGTATCCGCGCGAGGGTCGGTCCTCGTCGTCGTAGTACTCGTCGTCGTAGTCGTCCATAGGCGCCATGCCGAAGTAGGCCTTGACCTTATGCAGTGTGCTCATCGCTGGACCCTTCTTGAAGAGCTGGTGTCTGTGATGAAGATGTGACTGGAGTGACTACTTCTGGTGACGGTAGCGGTCGTTGCCCCAATAGCGCGGTACCGACACGCACACATGTCGAACCATGTTTCACGGCCGATTCGAGGTCGCTGGACATTCCGGCGGACAGCCCGAGGGCCTGGGGGTAGTCCCGCTGCACGCGCTGGTGTTCGGCCCGCAGCCGCGCGAAGGCATCGTCGGGGTCCGAACCCAGCGGCGGGATCCCCATCAGGCCGACGAACTCCAGCGCCTCTGCGGACTGCGCCGAGGCGCACAGTTCATCGACGAGGTCCGGGCGGCCGATGTCGACCCCGCCGCGCGCAACGTCACCGTCGAGGCTGATCTGGATGTACACCCGCAGCGGGTCGGAACGGCCGCCCTCGGCCAGCGCGCGGCCGGCTGCGCGGTCGAGGGCGGTGATCAGCTTGGCGCTGTCGACCGAGTGCGCGGCGTGTGCCCAGCTCGCGATCGACCGCGCCTTGTTGCGTTGAATCCGGCCGACCATGTGCCAGCGAATCGGCTGGGCCGGCTCGGCGGAGTTGCATTCGGCCGATTTAGCCGCCGCTTCTTGTTCGCGCGATTCGCCAAAAGCGTGGCAACCCAAACTCGACAAAATAAGCACATCGGTTGCTGGAAAGAATTTCGTTATCGGCAGCAATTCAATTTCGTCGCTTTTGCGTCCGGCGGCCTCCGCGGCTCGCTCCAGACGTTCGCGCACGAGGGTCAGCGCGTCGGCCAGTTCGACTTCCCGCGTGGTTGCCAAGGCCGTCATTCCATCCACACCAATGACGCAAGACGTCCGGTCGGGGCATCCCGCCGATGGCTGAACAGGTTGCGGTCCTCCACCGTGCAGCGCGGGTCGGTGTCGATGGCCGTAATACCCAAATCTGTTAACTGATGGGCGATTCCGGCTCGCAGATCCAGTCCCGGGGTACCCCGCGACGTCGTTGTCCGGCTGCCGGGCAGACTGGCCTCGACCTCTTCGGCCATCGCCGCGGGCACCTCATAGTTGCGGCCGCTGACCGCGGGGCCCAGCAGAACGGAGATGTCCTTGGCGTGCGCGCCCGCGTCGAGCATCGCCTCGACGGTGCGGGCGACGACGCCGTTCTGCGCACCCACGCGGCCCGCATGCGCCGCCGCCACCACACCCGCGCGAGCGTCGGCCATTAAAACGGGAACGCAGTCGGCCGTTACCACCGCCAATGCCAATCGCGGTGTGGTGGTCACCAATGCGTCGGTCTGCTCTACGGGGGCGTCGAGGGGGCCGTCGACGCGGGCCACTCGATCGCCGTGCACCTGGTTCATCCAGACCACTGCGTCGGTCGCCACCCCGATCGCGGACGCCAGCCGTTTCCGGTTGGCCGCGACGGCCGCCGGATCGTCGCCGACGTGGTCGCCGAGATTGAACGTGTCATACGGCGGCGCCGAGACGCCGCCGGCGCGGGTGGTGGTCACGCGCCGAACCCGAACACTCACAGCCCTAGTATCCGGGCCTGAATTTCAGTGGCGCATGAACGGCGGGACGTCGACGTCGTCGTCATCGTCCCCACCGATGCTGACCCTCGCCCCGTTGGTGTGCACCGGCACGCTGACGGCATCGGCCGGCTCGAACACCGGCGAGGTGACCTGGCCGGCCTTCCCGGAAGCGATCGCCTGCCCGGCACCCACCACCGGCTTGCGGCTGGGTCCCGTGGGCTCGAAACCGGCCGCGATCACCGTCACCCGGACCTCGTCGCCGAGCGAATCGTCGATCACCGTGCCGAAGATGATGTTGGCCTCGGGGTGCGCGGCCTCCTGCACCAGCGAGGCCGCCTCGTTGATCTCGAACAAGCCCAGGTCGCTGCCACCCGCGATGGACATCAGCACGCCCTGCGCGCCTTCCATCGATGCCTCGAGCAGCGGCGAGTTGATCGCAATCTCGGCCGCCTTCAGGGAGCGGCCGTCGCCACGCGCCGAGCCGATGCCCATCAGCGCGGTGCCCGCGCCGGACATGATGCCCTTGACGTCGGCGAAGTCGACGTTGATCAAGCCGGGGGTGGTGATCAGGTCGGTGATGCCCTGAACGCCGTTGAGCAGCACTTCGTCGGCGCTGCGGAACGCGTCCATCAGTGACACCGCGGCATCGCCCATCTGCAGCAGCCGGTCGTTGGGAATCACGATCAAGGTGTCGCAGCTTTCCCGCAATGCCGAGATGCCTGTCTCCGCCTGATTACCGCGGCGCTTGCCCTCGAATGAGAACGGCCTGGTCACCACGCCGACCGTAAGCGCGCCGAGCTTCCGCGCGATGGTGGCGACGACGGGCGCGCCGCCCGTACCGGTACCACCGCCCTCGCCGGCGGTCACGAACACCATGTCGGCGCCGCGGAGCAGCTCCTCGATGTCGTCCTTGGCGTCATCCGCGGCCCTACGGCCGACCTCGGGGTCCGCTCCGGCGCCAAGGCCACGGGTGGAGTCGCGCCCGACGTCGAGTTTGACGTCGGCATCACTCATCAGCAGCGCCTGCGCGTCGGTGTTGATGGCGATGAACTCCACGCCCTTGAGGCCGTGCTCGATCATCCGGTTGACGGCGTTCACGCCGCCGCCGCCGATGCCGACCACCTTGATGACGGCGAGGTAATTGTGCGGGGGGGTCATGGTCGCCTTCCTCCCTGGTTGCCTTCCGGTTTGCAGAACCCTTCGGCAAACTCTCAACCTCAACCAGAGGCTTAGAGTTATGTCAAGTTGTTTCTGCGCAAACAGAACGGTAGGGCGAGGTCAAGGACTATCCACGCAGGCGCGCCGAAGGCAACTTAAGGAATTTCGGGCGATTTCGCGTGACGGGTATTACTTGACCGTCGGCAAATCGGGGCTGGACACGTCGTAGATCTGCCCCGGCTGTGTCAGCAGCGCCGCGAGTTTCTGCGCCTTCTCCTCGGTCCGGTCGGTCGTCCCCCAGACCACCTCCCTGCCGTCGACCAACGTCAGAGTGATCGCCGCGACCGAAGGCGCCCAGACCCGGGCGACCTGCCCGGCCACCTCGGGGCGCAGCGCAGTCATCACGGCCAGCGCCGCCTTCGTCGGCGGATCGCTCGGACCGGGGTTGTCGGCCTCCAGATACGGCAGGTTGGGAGGCGGTGGCGCCGTCGCGAAGTCCACGCCGTCGCGGTCGAACAGGTGCGGGCCGTCGGGATAGTCCTTCACGACGACCGGCACCCGTTCGACGACCGTGATCCGAAGCGACGACGGGTATTCCCGCTGCACCCGTGCACTGGCGACACGGCGGAGGGTCGCCACTCGCTCGGCGACCTCGTCGGTGTTGATCTGCAGCAGTGGGGTGCCCTGCTTGACGGCCGCCGCGGCGATCACCTCGTCCTGGGACACAGCGCCGAGTCCGGTGATGACGACGTTGCGCGCCGACATGATCGGGGTGAAATACAGCAGCAGGCCAAGGCCGACGAACAGCGCGACAAGAGTGACCGTCCACACCGCGATCTTCAGGCCCCGAACCACGCCTCGCGCACGGGTTTTGGATTCTTCGGCCGACTTACCCTGTGCGCGGCGTTTGGCCTCGCGACGGGCTTGCTCGATCGCGGTGGCGCGGGCCTGGGCCGCGCGGCGCGCTTCGCGTTCGCGCCGGGCCCGCCGCCGCGGCCCCTCGAACTCCTCCGCGGCAGCGGCCGCGGGCTCGGCCGTCGCCTCGCTGTCGCTGGTGGGCTCGGCCGTCGCCTCGCTGTCGTCCTCGGGCTCGGCCGTCGCCTCGCTGTCGTCCTCGGGCAACCCCGGGTCGCTACGCTCCTGCCCGCCGGAGGGCTCGGTCACCGCACGCCCGTTTCGGGTCTGCGCGTCGGCGTCGCGCGGTTGGCCCGGACCGCAAGCGCCGTCACGATCTCGGGGCCGAGCATCGTGACATCGCCCGCGCCCATCGTGACGACGACATCGCCCGGGTGCACCGCGTCTGCCACCAGCTCGGCAACCGCGGAGAAGTCCGGTACGTAGTGCACAGGCTTGCCGACGTGCTCGGTTACCGTCGCCCCGCTGATGCCGGCCATCGGCTGTTCCCGCGCGGCGTACACATCGAGCACGAACACCTCGTCGGCGAAGTCCAACGCCTGTCCGAAGTCACGCGCGAAAGCAGCTGTGCGCGAATACAAGTGGGGCTGAAACACCACAACTGTGCGGCCGCGCTCCACTCTGCTCGGTCACCGTACGAACCGCGTCGAGGGTGGCACGGACCTCCGTCGGGTGGTGGGCGTAGTCGTCGAACACCCGCACCCCGTGCGCGGTGCCGATCAACTCGAAGCGACGGCGCACACCCTCGAACCCGGCCAGCCCGTCGAGAACGGACTCGGCGGAGGCCCCGACCTCCATGGCCGCCAGCAGCGCGCCCAGCGCGTTGAGCGCCATGTGCCTGCCCGGCACCGACATTCGCATCACCCGCGGGTAGGGCTCGGAGGCCAGTTGGATGTGCGCCACCGCGTCTGTGTCCTGTTGCTCCCAGCTCAGCAGCCTGCCAGCCAGGTCCGGCGCACCGTTGCCGCCATACCTCAGCACGCGAATCCCCAGCGCGGCGGTGCGCTCGGCAAGAGCCGCGGCGCCCGGATCGTCGGTACAGACCACCAGCGCGCCGCCGGGAGCCAGCCGCTCGACGAAGTCGTCGAACACCGCGCCGTATGCCTCTGCGCTGCCGAAGAAGTCCAGATGGTCAGCCTCGATGTTCGTCACGACCGCCACGTTCGGGGTGTATTCGAGCAGTGATCCGTCGCTCTCGTCGGCCTCGGCGACGAAGCAGTCGCCACTGCCGTGGTGGGCGTTTGTGCCCGCCTCGCCGAGATCGCCACCCACGGCGAAGGACGGGTCGAATCCGCTGTGCTGCAACGCAACGATGAGCATCGACGTCGTAGTCGTCTTGCCGTGGGTGCCGGTCACCATCAGCGTGGTGTAGCCGTCCATCAGCTTGGCCAGCACCACCGGCCGCAGAATCACCGGAATGCCGCGGCGCCTGGCCTCGACGAGCTCGGGATTGGTTTTCGGGATCGCCGCGTGGGTGGACACCACCGCGGTCGGCCCGCCGGGCAGCAGATCCAGGGAGGACTCGTCGTGGCCGATGCGGATCAACGCCCCCCGCGCGCGCAGCGCCGCTACACCGCGTGACTCCTTGGCGTCGGAGCCCGACACCAGCCCGCCGCGGTCGAGCAGGATGCGCGCGATGCCGGACATGCCCGCTCCGCCGATGCCGACCATGTGCACCCGCTGCAGCTCTGCGGGCAGTGCCTGATGTCGCCGCCGTTGCGGCTCCGGTGAGTTCGCGCTCACCGTCGGCGCTTTCGGGTATCCCGCCCGCTCCGGGCCACGTCGAGGGCGACCTCGGCCACCCGTTGCGCGGCGTCGCGGTGGCCCGCCATCGCCGCGGCCGCCGTCATCGCCGTAAGGCGCGGACCGTCGCTCAACAGCCCGGCCACCGTGTCGCCGACGAACTCGGGGGTCAGGTCGGCGTCCTCGACCAACAGCCCGCCGCCGGCATTGACGACGGGCAGCGCGTTCAGCCGCTGCTCGCCGTTGCCGATGGGCAGCGGGACGTACACCGCGGGCAGCCCGACGGCCGAGACCTCGGCCACCGTTATCGCGCCCGACCGGCAGATGGCCAGATCGGCTGCGGCGTAGGCGAGATCCATCCGGTCGAGGTAGGGCACGGCGACATAGGGCGGGTCGCCATCCGCGGGCTCGCGCAGATCCAGCGTGTTCTTCGGGCCGTGCGCGTGCAGCACCGAGACACCCGCTGCGGCAAGGTCTTTGGCGGCAGCGGCGACGGCGCGGTTGATCGACTGCGCGCCCTGCGATCCGCCGAACACCAGCAGTACCTGCGCGTCGTCGGCGAATCCGAAGTGCGTGCGGGCTTCCGTGCGCAGCGCCATCCGGTCCAGCGATGTGATCGCCGCGCGCACCGGCACGCCGACGACCTCGGCGCGCCGCAGCCCTGGATCCGCCACCGCGGAGAGCACCCGGCGCGCCGACCTGGCGCCGACCCGGTTGGCCCAGCCGGCGCTGGCGTTGGCTTCGTGGATCACCACGGGCACCCGCCGGCGCCGCAGCGCTCTCCCGCGCGCGGCCAGGTAGGCGGGCAACGCGACGTAGCCGCCGAAGCCGATCACGACGTCGGCGTCGACGTTGTCGAGCACGGTGCGGGTCTGTTTGACGGCGCGTCGCACCCGCGCCGGCAGCCGCAACAGGTCACCGGTGGGCTTGCGCGGCAGCGGCACAGGGGTGATGAGCTCCAGGTCGTACCCGCGTTCGGGGACCAGCCGGGTTTCCAGACCGCGCTCGGTGCCGAGGGCGGTGATCCGCACCTCGGGGTCCAGCGCGCTCAGCGCATCGGCGACCGCCATGGCGGGTTCGACGTGGCCTGCCGTCCCGCCACCGGCGAGAACTACGGAAATTCTCCCCGGGTCGCTACGCTCTCCCCTGCCCTGCGGGCGTGGGCCCAGCCCGCCGGAAATCGGCCTGTTCACCCGTGACGTTGACCTTCCAATGTGCGAGCCCGTCGGCCCTGGCGCTGGCCAGCCGCGCGAGATGCGCGCTGACCGCCTCCATGATGCCCTGAGCGTCGCACGGACCGGTCGGCCGCATGGGGTTTGCGCCGGTTGTCCTTTGCGGGTTTGCGAGCCGCCTTGGCGGCCGGCTTCTCCGAGCGTGACCGCAACCGGTCGCGCAGCGCCTCGGTGCGGCTCGGCGCGTACGGCTCGGGCGGCGGCAGCCGCAACAGCCTGTTCACCCGGTCGTCACGACCGGCGCGCAGCGCGGCCACCGCCTCGGGTTCGTGTCGTGCCGCGTTGGCCATAATGCCGATGATCAGAAGCGTTGTGGCCGTTGATGTCCCGCCCGCCGAGATCAGCGGCAGCTGTAGCCCGGTCACCGGTAGCAGCCCGATGACGTAGCCGACGTTGATGAACACCTGGCCGAGCACCCACATCGTGGCGGTGGCGGTGAGCAGCCGCAGAAACGGGTCAACCGACCGGCGGGCGATCCGCATACCCGTGTAGGCGAACAGGCCGAACAGGCACAGCAGGCCGGCTGCACCGATGAAGCCCAGCTCCTCGCCGATGATCGCGAAAATGAAGTCGTTGTGCGCGTTGGGCAGGTAGTTCCACTTGGCGGTGCCCTGGCCAAGGCCGTCGCCGAAGACACCCCCGTTGGCCAGCGCAAACCTGGCCTGCTTGGCCTGGTAGCCGGAGCCTTGCGAATCGGCGCCGGGGTTGAGCCAGGACATCACCCGGTCGGACCGGTAGCCCTCGGCCATGGCCAGCACCCCCGCCGATACCACGACCGCGAACAGCGAGGACAGGAACACCCGCAGCGGCAGGCCCGCGTACCACAGCAGGGCGAGCAGGATGATGCCCAGTGACACCGTCTGCCCGAGGTCGGGCTGGGCGACGATGAGCGCCAGCGCGATCACCGCCGCGGGCACCAGCGGGATGAGCATCTCTTTCAGCGACGCCCGCTCCATCCGGCGGGCCGCCAGCAGGTGCGCCCCCCAGATCGCGAATGCGATCTTGGCCACCTCCGAGGGCTGCATGGAGAGCCCGGCGACAACGAACCAGCCTCGGGATCCGTTGGCTTCCTTGCCGATTCCCGGAACGAGCACCAGCACGAGCAGCACGATGCTGACCGCGAAGCCGGAAAATGCGAGGCTGCGCATGGTCTGCACGCGCATGCGCATCGCCGCATAGAAGGCGAACAGGCCGACCAAGGTCCAGATCAGCTGCTTGCCGAAGATCACCCACGGCGAGCCGTCCTCGTCATAGGAGTGCACGCCGGAAGCCGAGAGCACCATGATCAGACCCAGCGAGGTGAGCAGCGCGGCGACGGCGATGATGAGGTGAAACGACGTCATCGGTCTGCCGAGCCAGGCGCCGAAGCGGGTGCGCGGACCGGCGCCGTCGGCGGGGGTTGTGGCGGCAGGGGCGCCGGACCGGCGAAGCCGCAGCCGGGTGAGAACGTTGCTCATCGCGGTTACCGCGTGGCACGCACGGCGGCTGCGAAGGCGTCCCCGCGCTCGGCGTAGCCGCTGAATTGGTCGAAGGATGCCCCGGCGGGAGCCAGCAGCACCGTGTCGCCGGCGTGGGCCAGCCGGCGCGCGGCGTCGACGACGGCCATCATCACGGCATCTGCCGTCGGCGAGCCGACCACTTCAACCACATGAGTCACATGCTTAACAAATGACTCAGTCGGCTCAATTGTCTCAGGCACCCCAGAATCCTCCCCCGTCACAACCTCCACAACGGGGACATCTGGGGCGTGTCGCGATAACGCATTGGCGACCTGTGCCCGGTCCCGGCCGATCAGCACCGCGCCGACCAGGCGATTCGCCACCTCCGATACGAGATCGTCGACCGAGGCGCCCTTGAGCAGACCGCCGGCGATCCACACCACCCGCGGGTAGGCGGCGATCGAAGCGTGCGCGGCGTGCGGATTGGTGGCCTTGGAGTCGTCGACATACGTGACGCCGTCGACCTCCGCGACAACCTCGGCCCGGTGCGGGCCGAGGTGAAACGACGTCAGCGCGACGGCAATTGCTTCTGCGGGGACCTCGACCGCACGGGCCAGTGCCGCGGCGGCCAACGTGTTGAGCACGCCGATCGGCCCTGGCACCGGAATCGCCGCCGTGTCGGCGAGCACGAGGCCGTCGGCGTTCGCCCCGGGAAAGGCCCTGTCGATCAGCGCGCCGTCGCGGACTCCCAGCTCCCCGGCGGCCGGATCGCCGAGCCTGAACCCGACCCGCACCGACGCGCCCGCATGGTCGAGCAGCCCGGCCGCGACCGGGTCGTCGAGCCCGACGACTGCGACCCGGCCGTCCAGGGCGCGCGCCTTGTCGCGGGCATACGCCTCCATCGAGCCGTGCCAGTCGAGGTGGTCCTCGGCGACGTTGAGCACCGCCCCGGCCTCCGGCCGCAGCGACGGCGCCCAGTGCAGCTGGAAACTCGACAGCTCGACCGCGAGCAGCTCGGCCGGCTCGGCGAGCATGTCGATCACCGGGTTGCCGATGTTCCCGCAGAGCACCGCGCGCCGCCCGGCGGCGACCAGCATCGCGTGCAGCATCGACGTGGTGGTCGTCTTGCCGTTGGTGCCCGTCACCACCAGCCAGCGCTTCGGCGGACCGAACCAACCCGCCTGGTCCAGGCGCCACGCCAGTTCGACATCGCCCCAGATCGACACGCCCGCGGCCGCCGCGGCGGCCAGCACCGGCGCGGTGGGCGGAAATCCGGGGCTGGTGACCACCAGCGCGTAGTCGGCGATGTGGGCGACGGCGTCGGCGGTGGTGACGACGGACGCCGGTGTGATCAGCCGCTGCAGCGCCAGCGGGTCGTCGTCGCAGATGGTCAGGCGCACGCCCGTCGGTTCCAGCGCGGCGCTCACCGAGCGGCCCGTGATGCCCGCCCCGGTCACCAGCACGCGGGTGCCGGGCGCAAGCGGCGCGACGGCGGACTCGGACATTCCCCGGTCGCTTCGCTCTCCCCTGCCCTTCGGGCGTGGGCCCAACCCGCCGGACATCATGTCACGCCGACGGTGGCGAGCCACTCACTGTAGAAAAGCGAAACGCCGAGGCCGCAGGCGATCGCGGTCAGCAGCCAGAAGCGAATGATGACCGTTGTTTCGGCCCACCCGACCAGTTCGAAGTGATGGTGAAACGGCGCCATCCGGAACACTCGTCGCCCCGTGGTCCGGAACGCCAGGATCTGCACGACCACCGACGTCACCTCCGCGACGAACAGCGCGCCGAGCACCACCGCGAGCATCTCGGTGCGGCTGAGCACCGAGAGCCCGGCGATGATGCCGCCGAGCGCCAGCGAGCCGGTGTCGCCCATGAAGATCTTGGCAGGCGCCGCGTTCCACCACAGGAACCCGATGCACGCGCCCGTCGTTGCGGCTGCGATCAGAGCGAGGTCCAACGGGTCTCGCACGTTGTAGCAGCCGACGCCGGGAGCCGTCGCGCACGCGTTACGGAACTGCCAGAACGTGATCAGCACGTAGGCCGCACAGACCATCGCCATCGCGCCGGCGGCAAGCCCGTCCAGTCCGTCGGTGAAGTTCACCGCGTTTGACCATGCCGAAACGATCACTACGCAGAACAGCACGAAGACGGCGGGAGCCAGTGTGACGGTAGCGATCTCGCGCACATAGGACAGTTCGGCGCTGCCGGGGGTGAGCCCGTCGGCATTGCGAAACTGCAAGGCCAGCGCACCGAACAGCACGGCAGCCAGCAGCTGACCAACGGTCTTGGCGGTCTTGTTCAGCCCGAGGTTGCGAGACCGACGGATCTTGATCAGGTCGTCGACGAACCCGACCGCGCCCAGCGCGGTTGCCAGGCCGAGGATCAGCAGGCCCGATGCGGACGGCCCCTTGCCGTCGAGCGCCATTCCGACGAGATGGGTGCCGAGGTAGCCCGCCCAGATGCCGGCCAGGATTGCCACGCCACCCATCGAGGGGGTGCCGCGCTTCTTGTGGTGGCTCGGCGGGCCGTCCTCGCGGATCTCGTGGCCGAGGCCCTGTTGGGTGAACAGCCGGATGAGGGCAGGGGTCAACAGGATCGACACCGCCAGCGCGATGCCGACGGCGATGAGGATCTGCCTCACTGGGCCTCTCCGACCAGCGCATCGGCCAGGTTCCCCAGCCCCGCAGCGTTGCTGGCCTTGACGAGCACCACATCCCCCGGCCGCAGTTCGGCCCGCAACAATGCAAGCGCGGCGTCAGCGTCGGCGACCATGGTGGCTTCTCCTCCCCATGATCCCTCCATGACCGCGCCGTGGTGCATGGCGCTCATAGACCTCCCGGTTCCCACGACGATGAGTCGACTGACATCTAATCGCACCGCGAGCCGGCCGATGCGGTCATGCTCCGATATCGCGTCGCCACCGAGCTCGGCCATCTCGCCGAGCACCGCCCAGCTGCGCCTGGTTTCGGTGCCCTGGCGAGCCATCCAGGCCAGCGATTTCAGGCCGGCCAGCATGGAATCCGGGTTGGCGTTGTAGGCATCGTCTATGACGGTGACGCCGTCACTGGTCATGCCGACGTGCATGCGGTGCCGCGACACCGGGCCCGCCCCGGCCAGCGCGGTCGCCACCTGTGCGCCGGTCGCTCCGCATTCAAGGGCCACTGCGGCCGCGCACAGCGCATTCGGTACCTGATGGTCGCCGTGCACCGACAGCCTCATATCCACCTCGACGTCCGCCGCATGCAGTGCGAACCGTGGACGGGCCAACTCGTCGAGGGTGACCGGGCCCGCCCACACGTCGGCGCCCGGTGAGCGCGATACCCGAACCACCCGCGCGGCGGTCTGCCCAGCCATCGCCGCAACGGCATCGTCATCGTCATTGAGGATAACCACACCGGACGCCGGAACAGCCTGCGGCAGTTCAGCTTTGGTTCGCGCGATAGCCTCGCGGGAGCCAAACTCGCCGAGATGGGCGGTGCCGACGTTGAGCACGACCGCGATCGACGGCGGCGCGATCGCCGCCAGATCCGCGATGTTGCCGGGATGGCGCGCCGACATCTCCAGGATCAGGTAGTCGGTGTCCTCGTCTGCCCGCAGCACCGTCCACGGATGACCCAGCTCGTTGTTGAAGGAGCCCGGCGGGGCGACCACCTCGCCCAGCGGGGCAAGTACCGCGGCGACAAGGTCTTTGGTGGAGGTCTTCCCCGACGAGCCGGTGATGCCGACGATCGTCAGGCCTCCGGCCACCAGCTCGGCGGCCACCGCAGCGGCCAGCCGGGCCAATGCGCCGAGCACGGCCGCACCCGAGCCATCGGTGTCGTGCTCCAAAACGCTGGCCGCCGTGTCGGTCTCACCGTCGGTGCGTGGCTTCACGACGATCGCGGGAACGCCGACAGGCCGGGCCGCCAGCACCCCGACGGCTCCGGCGGCCACCGCCGCCGCGGCGAAGTCATGGCCGTCCGAACGCGCGCCGGGCAGCGCAAGGAACAACCCGCCCGCCCCCACCGCACGGGAGTCGAATTCGACGGTTCCGGTGATTCTGGTCGCGGCGGCGTCGGCGGCGGAGATGTCGGCGAGCTCACCGCCGACGATGTCTGCGATCTGGGCGAGGCTCAGAGCGATCACGTCCGCGATCCCAACGCTTGCAGAGATTTCGCCAACTCGTCGCGGTCGTCGAACGGCCGGGTGTGCCCGTGGCTGGTCTGGCCCGCTTCATGGCCCTTCCCCGCGATCAGGACGACGTCCCCGGCGCGGGCCCAGCCAACGGCGTAGTCGATTGCCTCACGCCGGTCGCCGATCTCGACGACCTGTGCCGGACCGCCGGCGGCGCCTGCCACGATCGTCGAGCGGATCGCGGCGGGATCCTCGTCACGCGGGTTGTCGTCGGTCACCACCACCAGGTCGGCCAGTTCGGCTGCCACCTGGCCCATCGGCCCGCGCTTGCCCGGGTCTCGGTTGCCGCCCGCGCCGAACACCACCGCCATGCGGCCTGCGCTCTGCTCGCGCAGCGTTTCCAGCACGGCGCGCAGCGCGCCCGGCTTGTGGGCGTAGTCGACCAGCGCCAGAAAGCCCTGGCCGCGGTCGATGGGCTCCAACCGACCGGGGACGCGCGCGTCGCGCAGGCCCGGTGCGGCCTGCTCGGGTGACACCCCGACCGCGTCGAGCAGCGCCGCGGCGAGCAGACAGTTCGCGATGTTGTAGCGGCCGGGCAGCCCGATGCGCAGTCCGTGGTGCACCCCGGCGGGATCGAGCGCGAAGAACTCCTGTGCGCCAGCCATAGAGCCTGCGCCAACCGTTCGGACGCTCTCCACGCGCCAGTCCGCGTCATGGCCGGTTGCGCTGACAGTCACCGGGTCGTGCGCGAGAGCGGCCATCGCGCGGCCCGCATCATCGTCGACGCACACCACCGAAGCGACTGCGTGCGTTGGCGATCTCGGCTCGAAAAGCCTTGCCTTGGTGTCGAAGTAGTCCTGCATCGTCGGATGGAAGTCGAGGTGGTCGCGTGACAGGTTGGTGAAGCCACCGACCGCGAATTCGACACCGTCTACTCGCCCGAGGCTCAGTGCGTGGCTGGACACCTCCATCACCACGGTGTCGACCCCTCGTTCCACCATCAACGCCAGCAGGGCCTGCAGATCGGGCGCTTCGGGTGTGGTCAGCGCGCTCGGCTGGTCCTCCCCGGCGATCCGGATGCCGACGGTACCGATCAGCCCCGCGACGCGGCCGGCCGCCCGCAGCCCGGCCTCCACCAGATAGGTGGTGGTGGTCTTGCCCGACGTACCGGTCACCCCGATCACCCGAAGGTGCCGCGACGGATCGCCGTACACGGTCGCCGCCAGCCCGCCCAGCACCGACCGCGGGTCGGGATGAACCAGCACCGGCACGGCCGCGTCAGGGCCCATGTGGGCGACTCCGTCCGCATCGGTGAGCACCGCGACCGCACCGCGCGCGACGGCGTCGTCCGCGTAGCGCCCGCCGTGCGCCGACGCGCCCGGCAGCGCGGCGAACAAGTCTCCCGGCTGGGCGTCCTGGCTGCGCAGCGTGACACCCGTGACGACGATTTCCCGCACCCCGGCAGCGTGCGCGACGACCGCGCCTACCCGGTCGGCCAGTGGCCCGAGCGCCTGGCCGGCGGGATGCGAGGGACGCAGCTTCATGGCCTTGACACAGTACCGGCCGCCACGGCCGCGGCTCCCCCAGTGAGGCGGGTCAGGTGGCTTGCAACGTCAGCGGCGGGCCGGGGTCGGGTGACAGCGGCACGTTCTCCCGCTGCAGCAGCCAGCTCGCGATGTTGTGGAACAGCGGCGCCATCGTCGTGCCCGGCTGTCCCTCGGCGGTGCGGTGCGGGTTGTCGGCCATGATGCCGATCACGTAGCGGGGGTCGTCGGTGGTGACCATGCCGGCGAAGGTGATCCAGTAGACGTCGCTGTAGTAGCAGCCGCAGGCGGGGTTGATCTTCTGTGCGGTGCCGGTCTTGCCGGAGATCTGGTAGCCGTCGACCGCGGCGAGTGATCCGGTGCCCTGCTGTGTGCCCATCGGATCGCGTTGCACCGTTGCGCGCAGCATTCCGCGCACGGTCTGGGCGGTCTGCGGCGAGACCACCCGCACGCCTTCGGGGCGCGGCTCCTCGGTGCGGGTGCCGTCGGGAGCGACGGTGGCCTTGATGATGCGCGGCGGGATGCGGACCCCGTCATTGGCGATCGCCTGGTACATGCCCGTCATCTGCAGCAGCGTCATCGAAAGGCCTTGTCCGATGGGCAGGTTGGAGAAGCTGCTGCCCGACCACTGGTCGATCGGCGGTACCAGGCCCGCACTCTCGCCGGGCAGTCCGACGCCGGTGCGCTGGCCGAGGCCGAACTTGTCCAGCATGTCGGCGTAGCGTTCCGGGCCGACGCGCTGCGCCAGCATCAGCGTGCCGACGTTGGAGGACTTTCCGAAGATGCCGGTGGTGGTGTATGGCGTCACGCCGTGCTCCCACGCGTCGCCGACGGTCACCCCGCCCATGTCGATGGACCCGGGCACCTGCAGCACCTCGTCGGGGTTGGACAGCCCCAACTCGATCACCGACGCGGCGGTGACGACCTTGTTCACCGAACCCGGCTCGAACGGTGACGAGACGGCCGGGTTGCCGAGCTCGCGGTCCTCCTGGCGGCCGACGTCTTGGCTCGGGTCGAACGTGTTGTCGTTCGACATCGCCAGTACCTGACCGGTTTTCGCGTCCAGCACCACCGCGGACAGGTTCGCCGCGCCGGAGGCGTTCTTGGCCTGCTGAACCTGCTGCTGCACGTAGAACTGGATGTCGTCGTCGAGGGTCAGCTGGACGGTGGACCCGTTGACGGCGGTGTGCCGGTTGCGGTAGCTGCCGGGAATCACCACACCGTCGGAGCCACGGTCGTAGGTGACCGACCCGTCGGTGCCGGCCAGGGTTGCGTCCATCGAATCCTCGAGGCCGAGCAGCCCGTGGCCGTCCCAGTCGATGCCGCCGACGATGTTGGCCGCCAGAGCGCCGCCCGGATACTGGCGCAGGTCTTGGCGTTCGGAACCGACCTCGGGGAACTTCTTGGAGATCGCCTCGGCGATCGCGGGATCGACAGCACGCGCGAGATAGACGAATGACTCGTTGCTCTTGAGCTTCTTCAGCACCGACTTGGCATCGGGCTTGTTGTTCAGCCGCGACGCCACCTCGGTCGCGATGTCACGCAGCCTGCGCTCGGGGTGGGGTGCCTCGGGCGACTTCTCGATGGCGTCGGCCAACTGCTTGCGGATCTTGACCGGCTGGAAGGTAAGCGCACGCGCCTCGATGGTGAACGCCAGCTTGTCATTGTTCCGGTCGATGATGCTGCCGCGCACGGCCTTGTCCACGTCGGTGACCTTGAGCTGACCCGCGGCCTCGGCGCGCAGCCCGGCGGCACGGGGCACCTGGATGTTGAACAGCTGCGCCGCGGCGAGGATGAGCACCACGAAGATGACGGCGTTTCCGGCGCGATGCCGGAACACGAATGATGCACTGCGCAAACCGGTATCGGTCACCGGCGGGCGGGTTCGGCGCGAGCGGGCGGACCGCCCCTGCGCCGCCTTTTCGGCGCGAGCGCGTGCCTTGGGACCGCTGCTGCGCCCCTGCTTGCGGCCGCGCTGACCGTTGCCCCCGGTCACGCTGGTTCGCCGGGGAGGGTTGCCGCGACCGGACCGAACGGCTCCGCGGGCGCCGGGGTGCCGGGCTGAGCAGGCTGCGGTACGGCCAAGGGTTCGGCGGGTGGTCCGGCGGGTCCGAGCGCGGGCGGCTGGCCGCTGGTTGCATGCGGGCTGTCCGGCAGCGGCACCGCCAGCGGGATGGCCGCCGGATCGGGTACCTCCGGGCCGGGCACCGCGGCTTGCGCGGGCGCTGCGGGCTCACCCCGTCCCGGCGTCCGGACGACCACCTCGCGGGGGTCGATGACCGGCGGTGCGGGCCGGCTCGCGGCGGCCTGCGGCGGCGGCGCCGGAGTGTCGTCGGGAAGCGGCGTGTTCAGCGGCGGCGGCGGAACACCTTCCGCGGGTTTGGGTGTGCCGACCACGATCCAGTTCCCCGCGGGATCTTGCACAAGGTGTGCGGAGTCGCGGGACGGGATCATTCCGAGCTCGCGGGCGGACTCGGCCAGGGCGGGCGCGGCCTGCGCTTCCAGAACGTCGCGCTCGAGGGCTTCCTTCTGCTGCAGCAGCGCCTGATTGGTCTCCCTGGCGCTGCCCAGCTGATACGACCGCTCAGCAGCAGCGGTTGACAGCCAAAGCGTGATGCCCAGCCCCGCTCCGAGCGAGCCGATGACCAGCACAACGAACGGGACTTTGGCGGCGAGTGTGCGCGGGTTGACGTCGATGGCCGAAATGCGGGTGATGAGCCGTTCTCGCAACGGTGGGCGGACAACTTTGGGCGCCTTGGCTTTCCGGGCCTTCGCACGAGCCTTCGCCTGACTGGTGTTCTTCGGCCGGACAGGCTTGATCTGCGGCCGGGTTATCGGCGCGGTTTCGCTTGCGGCGCGCGGACGTCCCCGTCGTGGCGGTGCCTCAGCGGATCGACGCCGCGTCCCGCGGGCGGGCTGACGTGACTTTCGTCGGCGTTCATCGGAGCCGCGAACGGCCGTGGGTCGCTTGGACTTCAGACGCTTGGACTTCATCAGCCGTCCCTCCCGGCAATCTTTTCCAGTGCCCGAAGCCGCACCGAGGCGCTTCGTGGGTTGAGTTCGATCTCGGCCGCGTCCGCACGCTCGGCGCCCCGCGTCAGGCTCGCGAATTCCGGCTCATGCCCGGGAAGTTCGACGGGCAGACCGGGCGGCGTGCGGGATGCCGTCGCGGCGGCGAACAGGTTCTTGACGATGCGGTCCTCCAGCGACTGGTAGGCCATCACCACGATGCGACCGCCTGGGCGCAGTGCTCCCAGTGCTGCGGGCAGCGCGTCGCGCAGGGTGTCCAGTTCGTCGTTGACCGCGACGCGCAGCGCCTGGAACGTGCGCTTGGCCGGATGCCCACCGGTGCGGCGGGCCGGCGCCGGAATCGCGTCATACAGAAGTTCCACCAGTTCGCCGGTTCGGGCGAACGGTCGACGGGCGCGCCGACGAACGATCTGGGCGGCGATCCGCCCGGCGTACCGCTCCTCACCGAACTCGCGCAGGATGCGCGCCAGCGTCTTCTCGTCGTAGGTGTTGACGACCTCGGCCGCGGTCGGCGCCGCATCCGGATCCATCCGCATGTCCAGCGGTGCGTCGACGGCGTAGGAGAATCCGCGCTCGGTGCGGTCCAGTTGCATCGACGAGACACCGAGGTCGAACAGGATTCCGTCGACCTCTGCGTGGCCGGATTCGCTTGCCCAGTAACCAGATTCGGCGAGGACGTCTTCGATTCCGTCGAATCGGGCACGGGCGAGCAGTACGCGTTCGGCGAATGGCGCCAGGCGCTCACCGGCGATCCCCAAGGCGTCGGGGTCGCGATCCAGCCCGATCAGTCGCAGGCCGGGCAGCTCGGTGAGGAAGCGCTCGGCGTGCCCGCCCGCCCCCAGCGTGGCGTCGACCAGCACGGCGCCCGCGCCGTTCGGAGACTCCCGGGTCAGCGCGGGCTTCAGCAGTGCGACACAACGGTCGAGCAGGACGGGGACGTGTCCGTGGTCGTCCGAGGCCTGCCCAGAGGTCCCAGCCATGGCAAGCCCTCCGAGGAATGGTGCCCCTGCACCGGGGTCCCTGCCCGAGCGCACGGACCTGGCGTTGGGGAAGTACGCCAGGGCCGGCTCGGGCAGGGACCGCGATGCACGGGCCTCTAAGCCACAATCAAATGATGTCGCGCAGAGTTTCATCGCTGGCCGCGGAGAAGTTCTCTTCGTGCGTCTCTTGATATTCCTGCCACGCCTGGGCATCCCAGATCTCGAGGTAGTCGACCGAGCCGATCACCACGCAGTCCTTCGAGAGGTTGGCGTAGCGACGGTGGTCGGCCGACAACGTGATCCGGCCTTGCGCGTCGGGATGTTGTTCATCGGTTGCGGCGGCGAGGTTGCGGAGGAACGCCCGCGCCTCCGGATTGCTTCGAGACGCCCCCGACGCCCGCCTGGCCAGCTGTTCGAACTCGGAGCGCGGGTAGACGGCAAGGCTGTGATCTTGGCTCTTGGTGACCATCAACCCTCCTGCCAACGCGTCGCGGAATTTGGCGGGCAGCGTCAGCCGCCCCTTGTCGTCGAGCTTCGGCGTGTAGGTGCCGAGGAACATCTCGCCACCTCCCGCCGCTGAAGGAGCCCCGGTCGCTCCATCGCACGCCACTTTACCCCACAATCCCCCACTATGCTCCAAAAGCCAGCAAATGTTGCGGCTGTTTCCCCACGACTAGGGACCGTGTATCGCTGGAGTCGCCGAATGCCCAGCTGACGACGGCGCAAATGCCCTGGTAGCGCGGCTGTGGGGCGATGTGGGGGCCGTGGGCACAAGAAAGAAGGGGCAGCCGAATTGGCTACCCCATCGTGATAGGTGCGTTATTCGTCGAAGCGGCGGCGGAACCGGTCTTCCATCCGGCTGGTGAACGATCCGCCCGAACCCTTCGCGCGCTTCTGTCGAGGCGCGCCCTGCTCTGACCCGGAGCGGTCCCGTCCGCCCGTCACCCGCGGCCCGGTGATCGCGAACACGACGCCGCCGAACATCACGATGAACCCGAAAACGGAAAGGATTGGGAAACTTCCGATCATCGTGGCCTTGAACGCCACACCGGACACCAGCATCGCCAGACCGATCACGAACAGTGCCGCGCCCTGCAGCCGACGACGGGCCGACGGGGCACGCAGACCGCCACCACGCACGCTCGACGCGAACTTGGGGTCCTCGGCATAGAGCGCGCTCTCGATCTGGTCGAGCATGCGCTGCTCATGATCGGAGAGTGGCATGCGTCCCTCCTTGCCGCCCGTCACTTGGTCTTCAACGCTGTTTATGCCCGCATTCACGGACAACTAACAGTCATGATACGAGGTGAATCTGAGCCGTACCACCTAGTTCGCGTCCTGATTGTATGACGTGCACCGCCCGTGTGATCCACCGCCTCGCCATGCCGATAATGGCGTTGGCTACCCCGACACAACCGGAGAAGGCGCGGGCAAGCGTGAGAAAGGTTGAAGTGAAGTTGGCGACATTTCTTATTGATCTGTCGCCGGGTGACATGCAGGACCGGCTCAGCGACGCTCTCGGCGTCTACGTCGACGCAATGCGCTATCCGCGGGGCACCGAGGACCAACGGGCATCGATGTGGCTCGAGCACACCCGCAGGCAGGGCTGGAAGGCCGTCGCGGCGGTGGAAGTGCCGAAAACCCGGGACTCGGATGCCGCCGAGCTGAGCACCGCGCCGATCGTCGGTGTGGCATACGGCTATTGCGGGGCCCCCGACCAGTGGTGGCAGCAGCAGGTTGTCGCGGGGCTGCAGCGGGTCGGGGCCGACCGGTCCCGGATCGCCGAGCTGATGACCAGTTACTTCGAGCTGACCGAACTGCACATCGACCCCCGCGCTCAGGGGCGCGGCCTCGGTGAGGCGCTGACCCGCCGGCTGCTTGCGGGCCGCGGCGAGTCCCACGTGCTGCTGTCCACCCCGGAGATCAACGGCGAATCCAACCGGGCGTGGCGGCTCTACCGCAGGCTGGGCTTCACCGACATCATTCGCGGCTACCACTTCGCGGGCGACCCCCGCGCCTTCGCGATCCTGGGCCGGTCACTGCCGCTCTGATCCCCGGGTCTGGCACGATGACCGCATGGGTAACCGCCGCAGGATCCGCCTGCTGGCGATTGTGTTGCTGTTGCTGATCGTTCCCGCGGCCGTCGGGTGCGTGCGGATCAGGGCCAGCATCACGGTCTCCCCCGACGACAGGGTGTCGGGGCAGATCGTCGCGGCCGCGAAGCCCCGCGGGGCGGACGACAAGGGCCCGCAGCTGCTCAACACCTTGCCGTTCAGCAACAAGGTGGCGGTGTCCGACTACAACAAGGACGACTACGTCGGCTCGCAAGCGGTGTTCTCCGATCTGACCTTCGCCGAGCTGCCGCAACTGGCGAACATGAACCGCGACGCCGCGGGCGTGGACATATCACTGCGCCGCGCAGGCGATCTAGTGATCCTCGACGGGCGTGCCGACCTGACGTCGTTGACCGATCCGGAAGCCGACGTGTCGCTGTCCGTGTCGTTCCCGGGCGAGGTGACGTCCACCAACGGCGACCAGGTGGCTGCCGAGATCGTCGAGTGGAAGCTCAGGCCGGGCGTGGTGAGCACGATGAGCGCCCAGGCGCGCTACACCGATCCGAGCGCCCGCTCGTTCACGGGCGCGGCGATCTGGTTGGGTTTGGCGTCGTTCCTGGTGGCGGGCATCGTGGCGGCACTGGCCTGGGTCAATCGCGACACTTCCCCGAGTTTCGCCCACCCCGCCGGTTCGTCGCGGGACTAGCTCCCGGGCAAGGATCTACTCTGAATGCACTCACGGGGCAGAATCTTCGACTGAAAGGGGCGCCGCGCTGAGCGTCGACACAGCGGCACCGTCAGCCATCGAGTTGGCAAGCGCCGTGACGGACCAACTGCGGGAGTATCTCCGACAGCGCCGCAGCGACTGCGCCTATATCGGCACCGACTACGCCGACCTGACCGCAGCGCTGGAGGAGTTCGTGCTCCGCGGGGGTAAGCGGCTGCGCCCTGCGTTCGCCTACTGGGGTTGGCGCGCGGTCGCCGACCGTTCAGACGGAACGGTTGACCCATCGATTCTTCGCCTGTTCGCGGCGCTGGAGCTGCTCCACGCGTGCGCATTGGTGCACGACGACGTGATCGACGACTCGGCCACCCGTCGCGGCCTGCCGACGGTGCACCGGTTGTTCGCCCAGACCCACCGCGACCGCCGCTGGAGCGGATCAGCCGACCGGTTCGGGATGTCGGCGGCGATCCTGCTCGGGGATCTCGCCCTGGTCTGGGCCGACGACATCGTCGCAACGGCCGACCTGCGCGTGGACGCGCACCGACGTGTCCAGCGGGTGTGGGCCGACATCCGCACCGAGGTGCTCGGCGGCCAGTATCTCGACATCGTTGCCGAGTCCAGCGGTGCGACAACGGTGGCGTCGGCGATGACCGTCAACACCTACAAGACCGCGTCCTACACCGTCACCCGCCCGTTGCAGCTCGGGGTGGCCGCCGCGGCGAACCGGCCCGACGTGCAGGCGATCTTCCACGAGGTAGGCACCGACCTTGGGGTGGCCTTCCAGCTGCGTGACGACGTGCTGGGCATGTTCGGCGATCCCGCGGTCACCGGCAAGCCGTCGGGCGACGACCTGCGGTCGGGCAAGCGCACGGTGCTGCTCGCCGAGGCCGTGGAGTTGGCCGACAAGTCGGATCCGACGGCGGCCGAGTTGTTGCGGTCCTCGATCGGCACCGAACTCTCCGAAATCCAGGTACGTGAACTGTGTTCGGTCATCGAGTCCGTCGGAGCGCTGGCCGCCGTCGAACGGCACATCGACGTGCTCACCCGGCGGTCGCTGGAAACGCTCGGTGCCGCACCGATCGACGTACAGGCAAAGGCGGGCCTTTCGGCGCTCGCCAGGTTGGCCGCCAACCGGTCCGCTTGACCCCGTGACGAGCTTCGCGCGGCTGTCCGCGTTCACCACCTCGCCGGAGGCCCGGCCCGCACTGCTGGGCTTCCTCGGCGCCGTGCTGATCACGGCGGGCGGGCTCGGCGCGGGCAGCACCCGGCTGCACGATCCGCTGCTGGAGTCACTGCACCTGTCCTGGCTTCGCTTCGGCCACGGGCTGGTGTTGTCGTCGCTGCTGCTGTGGGGTGGCGTCGCGGTGATGCTGTGCGCGTGGCTGTGGCTGGGCCGTCGGGTGATCGACGGCTCCGCGCGCGAGTACACGATGGTGGCCACCACCGGCTTCTGGCTGGCGCCCCTGCTGCTTTCCGTGCCGGTATTCAGCCGCGACACGTACTCCTATCTGGCGCAGGGCGCGTTGTTGCGTGACGGCTTCGACCCGTACATGGTTGGGCCGGTCGACAATCCGAATTCGTTGCTGGACGACGTCAGTCCGATCTGGACCACGACCACCGCCCCGTACGGGCCTGCGTTCATCCTGATCGCGAAGTTCGTCACGATGCTTGTCGGCGATCACGTGATCGCGGGCACGATGGTGCTGCGGCTGTGCATGCTGCCGGGGCTGGTGCTGCTGATCTGGGCGGCGCCGCGGTTGGCTCGTCACGTCGGCGGCAACGGGGCGGCTGCACTGTGGATCTGCGCGCTCAACCCATTGGTGATCATCCATCTGATGGGCGGGGTGCACAACGAGATGCTGATGGTCGGCTTGATGGCGGCGGGCATCGCGTTGATATTCGGCCGCCACCCGATTGCCGGCAACGCGCTGATCGTCGTCGCGGTGGCCGTGAAAGCAACAGCGGGACTTGCGCTTCCATTCATGGTGTGGGTGTGGGCGCGTCAACTTCAAAGCAGTCGAAATCTCACGCCGCTACGGGCGTTCGCGGCGGCCGCCGCGGGGTCGATAGCCATCTTCGTCGCGGTGTTCGCCGTGCTGTCCTGGGTGGCCGGTGTCGGATTGGGCTGGCTCACCGCGCTGGCGGGCTCGGTCAAGATCATCAACTGGCTCACCGTGCCCACCGCAGTTTCGAACCTGACCAACGCCCTTGGCGGGCTTTTCCTGCCGGTGAACTTCTACGCCGTGCTCGAGGTCGCCCGCATCGTCGGCATCGCCGTCATCGCCATCTCACTTCCGTTGCTGTGGTGGCGGTTTCGGCACACCGACCGCCAGGTGCTGACCGGCATCGCGTGGGCGATGGCGATCGTGGTCTTGTTCGTTCCCGCCGCACTGCCGTGGTACTACACCTGGCCGCTGGCGGTGCTGTCGGCATTGGCCCAGAGCAGGCAGGCCATCGCGGCGATCGCAGGGTTCTCCACGTGGATCATGGTGATCTTCAAACCCGACGGCAGCCATGGCATGTACTCGTGGATCCATGTGCTGCTTGCGTCGGCATGCGCCGCGGTGGCCTGGTATTCGCTCTACAAGGCGCCCGAACCACCTCAGGACACAGCCGATAACGACAATCCGGCCGAGCAGCCGGTCTCCAGTACGTGAGTCAGTAGGCCATCGCCTGGGCGCGGCGCACCACCTCGCGCGCCTGATGGCTGTGCAGCGCGTCGACGGGTCGGGCGTTGTCCTGCCGGTCCAACGACCCGTCGCGCCTGATGGTCAGCGAGGGATCGGGAGTGAAGAGCCAGCGGAGGATCTCGGTGTCGTGGTATCCGCCGTCGTGCAGGACGACGAGCAGCCCCGGCAGGCTCTTGACGACGTGGCCGTCGTCGAAGAAGGCCTTGGGCACCACCACCGCCCCTTCGCGGCGGACACCGACCAGGTGGCCTTCCCGCAGTTGTTGTTGGACCTTGGTGACCGGGACACCGAGCAACTCGGCGACGGCGGGCAGGTCGTAGACGTCTTCGCCGGGGTCGAGCACATCGTCAGCGGCCGGAATACTGCTCACGGCCCCGAGTGTAGGACGGGCGGCGCCGTCTCGGAGCCGCTCGGGCAACGACATTCGCCGACATTTGGCTCCGTAACATGTGTCGGGTGGAGACCCACCAGCAATCTGACCCCCTTGCCGGGGCCGTGCTGGACGGGCGCTACCGCGTCGACACCCTGATCGCCACCGGCGGGATGTCCGGCGTGTACCGCGGCCTGGACCTACGGCTGGACCGGCCGGTGGCCGTGAAGATCATGGACTCCCGCTATGCCGGCGACAACCAGTTCCTGACGCGGTTTCAGCGCGAAGCGCGCGCCGTTGCACGGCTGAAGGATCCCGGCCTGGTCGCCGTGTACGACCAGGGCATCGACGGCCAGCATCCGTTCCTGGTGATGGAGCTCATCGAGGGCGGCACACTGCGCGAACTGTTGGTCGAGCGCGGGCCGATGCCACCGCACGCGGTGGCCGCTGTGCTCGGCCCGGTGCTGGGCGGGCTGGCAGTAGCCCACCGCGAGGGCCTGGTGCACCGCGACGTCAAGCCGGAGAACGTGCTGATCTCCGACGACGGCGACGTGAAGATCGCCGACTTCGGGTTGGTGCGCGCGATCGCAGAAGCCAAGATCACCTCCACCAGCGTCATTTTGGGCACCGCGGCTTACCTGTCGCCGGAGCAGGTCAGCATCGGCGACGCCGGGCCCGGCAGCGACGTCTACGCAGTCGGCATCCTGGCCTACGAGCTGTTGACCGGCACCACCCCGTTCACCGGCGACACCGCGCTCGCGGTGGCGTATCAGCGGATGGACAACGACGTTGTCCCGCCCAGCACGGTGATCGGCGGCGTGCCAGCGCAATTCGACGAGCTCGTGCTGCGCGCGACCGCACGCGTTCCCGCCGACCGTTACGCCGACGCCGACGTCATGGCATCCGAACTGGAGGCGATCGTCGACGAGTTGGGGCTACCCGACTTCCGGGTGCCCGCTCCGCGCAACTCCGCCCAGCATCTGTCCGCGGCGCACCGCAGCCGTGGCACCGCACGCCGCCGACGGTCCGGCGCCACGTCAGCACACTCGAGAGCTCACCCGCGGACCCGACGACTGGCAGTCGGACGAACCGGAAGCCGAATATTACGGCGTGGCAGGTCAATTCGCCGGTATCGAGATGAGCGAGTTCTACCGGGCCCGCCAGCGCGCCAGGCGGGTTCTGCTGTTCTGGGTGATCGCCGTGCTGGTGCTCACCGGTGCGCTTGCCGCGGCCGCATGGACGCTCGGCAGCAACCTGTCCGGGTTCACCTAGCCCAGTGAGCCACTAATTCTGGTGCAGGTCATTAGCCAAATCCCTTGCGGCGCCGAATGTGCGGCAGTTGCGAAAATCTGACAACTTTTTCACCGTACCTTCACGTTCGGTGTGGTGACGCCGGACTGACCTAGCGTCAGTCGCGGAGCATCTCCGCGACGAGGAACGCCAGCTCGAGCGACTGCTGGGTGTTGAGCCGCGGATCGCAGGCGGTTTCGTAGCGTCCCGCCAGATCGGAGTCGGAGATGTCCTGCGCGCCACCGAGACATTCGGTGACGTTCTCGCCGGTGATCTCGACGTGGATGCCGCCGGGATGGCGTGCCCAGCGCGCGGTGCACCTCGAAGAAGCCCTGCACCTCGTCGACGATGCGGTCGAAGTGGCGGGTCTTGTAGCCGGTCGACGACTCGTGGGTGTTGCCGTGCATCGGGTCGCACTGCCAGATGACCTGGTGACCGGTCGCCTGCACCTTTTCGATGATCGGCGGCAGCAGGTCGCGCACCTTGTTGTTGCCCAGCCGGCTGACCAGCGTCAGGCGACCGGGCTGGTTGTTCGGGTCCAGTCGCTCCACGTACTCGACGGCCAGCTCGGGCGTCATCGTCGGGCCGATCTTCACGCCGATCGGGTTGGCGATGACTTCGGCGAACGCGATGTGGGCGCCGTCCAGCTGACGGGTGCGCTCGCCGACCCACACGTAGTGCGCCGACAGGTCGTAGAGCTTCGGGTTGCCGTCGGCGTCCTCCGACAGCCGCAGCATCGCCCGCTCGTAGTCGAGCACCAAAGCCTCATGGCTGGCGTAGATTTCGGCGGTCTGCAGGTTTGGATCGTTGACGCCGCAGGCGCTCATGAAACGCAGCCCGCGGTCGATCTCACCGGCCAGCGCCTCGTAGCGGGCGCCCGCGGGCGAGGTGCGGACGAACTCCCGGTTCCAGTCGTGCACCAGATCCAGTGACGCCAGACCCCCCGAGGTCAGGGCCCGCACCAGGTTCATCGCGGCGCTGGCGTTGGCGTAGGCCCGGACCAGCCGCGACGGATCATGTTCGCGCACCGCGGCATCTGGGGCGAATCCGTTGATCATGTCGCCGCGGTAGGACCTCAGGCCGAGCGCGTCGATGTCGGCGGACCGCGGCTTGGCGTACTGTCCGGCGATCCTGGCGAGCTTGATCACCGGCATGCTCGCGCCGTAGGTCAGCACCACCGCCATCTGTAGCAGCGTGCGGATGTTGGCCCGGATGTGCGGCTCGGTGTTGTCGGCGAAGGTCTCGGCGCAGTCGCCGCCCTGCAGCAGGAAAGCCTCGCCGCGCGCAACGTCGGCCAAGAGCCCCTTGAGGCGTTCGATCTCGGACGCGACGGTAACGGGCGGCACGCTCTCCAGGACCGTCCGCATCGCCTTGGCCTGATCGGCGTCCCAGCTGGGCTGCTGTGCGGCCGGTTTGGCCAGCGCCGCGTCCAGCCGATGCCGCAGGTCATCGGGCAGCGGCGGCAGCGGCGGCAGCTGGTCGATGGGTACGTCGACGGTCCAGTTCACCCGTTCATGGTAACTGGACGCCGATACCGCTTTTTCACGCCTGCGCGGGCATATCCCCCGAGGTCATCAGCTGAAACCGCAGCAGGTTGTGCCGCGCGTCGACAAGGGCGTCGTGCGCGTCCCGCGGTCGCGGCGGCATGCGGGGACACCCGCGCTCCTCCCAGAACTGGCGCAGTTCGCGGGTGAACCGCGGAATCGCGGGCGGCAGGGCCGTCATCGCCCCCCACAACTGGCACAGCACCACATGGTCGTAGGCACCGACCCAGGCCCACAGCTCGATCGTCTCGTCACCGTCGATGCCGAAGAAGTCCTCCAGGTCCGACCGGATCTGTTTTCGTGACCGCCACAGTTGGGACGACGGTGACGGCAGCTTGGGCAACACATTCGTACGCACCCAGCGTCCCGCCCGCTCGGGATTGAATTCGGTTGATATGCCGTAGTATTCGCGGCCGTCCTCGGCGGCCACTCCGATCGAGATGAGCTCGATGGTGTGACCGTCGTCGATGAACTCGGTGTCGTAGAAGTACTTCACGCCGGGCCTAAGCGGTTGCTTTCTGGGCAACCGCCGGGGTGTCCGACGGAGGCGCGGGGGCGGCATGGATCTCGCGGTCGAGCTGCTGGTTGACCTCGTGGTCGTCGGGGAAATGCGGTTCGCCGGCGACGACGTGCTGCAACCACAGCTTGGCCTGCACCACCGGCCTGCGCAGGATGCGTTCCCGAACGAGCGCCCGGTGCATCTTGCGGGGCTTGTCGGTGTAGCGCCAGCGCGCCCACGGCGCGTGCGGGCGGGACAACCGGATCGCCCCGATGAACAGCAGCGGCGTGATGAACATACCGACCAGGCCCGTCCACACCTTGCCCTTGAGCAGCACGATCAGCGCCAGTGCCAGCGTCAGTACCGCGATCGCGATCACACTGGAACGCGCGACCAGCGTGTGATCGTCGCGCCAGATTCCGACGTCGAAGAACGACAGTGGGTTGAGGCCGATCATCAGCAGCCCGGCCACCGCGATAGCGGCGAACACCGCATCCACCGACGTGCGCCCATCCTCGGCCCAGTACACGTCCTGCAGGTGCAGGATCAGCGCGAATTCGTCAAGCACCAGCGCCGCGCCGATACCGAAAAATGTTGCAGCCACCGTGAATTCGGGTACTCCCCCGTTCAGACCCAAAGTCACCATCGAAATTCCGGAGACCATGACCAAGATCACACCGATGACCATGTGGTGGATGTGCAGCGTCCCGTGGCCGATATTGCGGGGCTGCCACCACTTGCGGGGCGCGTCGCTGTCGGCGTGGCTGCGGATGTACCGCACGATCGTGCGGGTGATGAAGAACGTGACGATGAATGCCACCAGGCAGCAGAACAGCGGCAGCCGACCCTGCTGGAGGAAATCCAGCTCCAACGTCACGTGCACGCAGAAAACTTACGCCGACCGGCGCGCGACGTGCCGGGGATATGGTCCGGCGCGTCGCAGCCGGCCGATAGTCTGTCTTGCGACATGAGGATGTGGCGGTCGCCCGGCGGGGCGGGTTGGTGGCCTACCGTCGCGTGGCGGCTGTTTCAGCTGCTCACGGTGGCGGCGCTGGCCTGGGCCGGTTGGCGGTTGCTCGGCCACACCCCGTACCGCATCGACATCGACGTCTACCGGATGGGCGGCCGGGCCTGGCTGGACGGCAGGCCGTTGTATGCCGATGGCGCCATGTTCGAGACCCGCGACGGGCTGGATCTGCCGTTCACGTATCCGCCGCTGGCGGCGGTCGCCTTCGCGCCGTTTGCCCTCCTGCCGCTCCCGGTGGCCAGCGCGGCGATCACCGTGACGACGTTCGTGCTGTTGATCGCGTCCACGGTGATCGTGCTGACCCGTCTCGACGTTTGGCCGCAGACGTCGGTCACCACCGAGCCCGCGTGGCTGCGGCGGTGCTGGCTGGCCGCCGCGATCGTGGCGCCCGCGGTGCTCTATCTCGAGCCGATCCGGGCAAATTTTGATTTCGGCCAGATCAACGTGGTGCTGATGACCCTCGTCATCGCCGACTGCGTGCCGCGCAGGACACCGTGGCCGCGGGGCGCCCTGCTCGGTGTGGCGATAGCGCTGAAGCTCACCCCTGCGGTGTTCCTGCTGTACTTCGTGCTGCGCCGCGATACCCGCGCACTGCTCGTCGCCGCCGCGTCGGCGGTGGTGGCCACCCTGGCCGGCTTCGCGTTCGCGTGGCGCGACTCGTGGGAGTACTGGACCGACACGGTGCGCAACACCGACCGGATCGGCACCGCGACGTTGAACACCAACCAGAACATCGCGGGCACCTTGGCGCGGCTGGGCCTCGGCGAGGGCGAACGGTTCGTGCTGTGGACGCTGGCCTGCTTCGCGGTGCTCGGGGTGACGATCTGGGCGGCGCGCCGGGTGCTCCGGGCAGGCGAACCGGTATTGGCGCTGATCTGCGTGGCGATGTTCGGACTGGCGGTGTCGCCGGTGTCGTGGTCGCACCACTGGGTGTGGGCGCTGCCGACGGTGCTCGTGTGCGGCGTGGTCGCGTACCGGCATCGGAGCGTACTCCTGGGGGCGGTCACCGCGGCCGGGGTGGCGCTGATGGTGTGGACGCCGATCACCCTGATGCCGGAGCACCACGAGACGTCCGCGTCATTGTGGCGGCAGCTCGCGGGTGGTTCCTACCTGTGGTGGGCGCTGGCGGTCATCGTGATCTCCGGGACGGTGTCTGCCCGCGCGGCGGAGCGGCCAGCTGCGGCCGTCGACGACGCCGCGCCCGTACCCGCAACGAACTAGCCGGCGGCGGTGTCGGGTATGCGCGCCGCCGGCGTCAAGGTAGGGCCGGCGTCGGCTGTGCCCTCCTTGACATCGGCGGCATACAGGTCGACGTACTCCTGCCCGGACAACCGCATCAGCTCGTACATCACCTCGTCGACGACCGCCCGCTCGATGAACCGGTTGCCCTCGAGGCCCTCGAACCGGCTGAAGTCCATCGGCTTGCCGAACTTCACCGTCACCCTGCCGAATCGCCACATCTTGCTGCCCGGCGGGTTGACCGCATCGGTGCCGATCATCGCGACCGGAATGACCTTCACACCGGTCCGCAGCGCGACCCTGGACATGCCCGTCTTGCCCTTGTAGAGCCGGCCGTCGGGCGAGCGGGTGCCCTCGGGATACATGCCGAGCAGCTTGCCCTCGTTGAGCAGCCGCTCCGCGGTAAGGAGCGCAGCCTGCGCGGAGTCGGCGTCGGTGCGGTCGATCGGCACCTGCCCGGCCACCGTGAAGAACCAGCGTTTGAACCAGCCCTTGAGGCCGGTGTCTTCGAAGTACTCGGCCTTGGCCAGATAGGTGATCCTGCGCCGGACCACGAGGGATTTGTAGAAGCTGTCCGCTACGGCCAGGTGGTTACTCGCCAGGATGACCGCGCCGTCGTCCGGAACATATTCCAGCCCTTCGACTTTGGGCCTGCCCAGCAAAGACAGCAAGGGGCCCATGAAGATGTACTTGAACAGCCAATACCACATGGACCCTCCCGAATCGGGGCGCACCGGACGGTGCTTTCGGACAACTTTACCCACGTGGAGTCGATGCGACCACAGACTGGGCGGGTCACTCCTCGACGGTCACCGGGATGTGCTGATACCTGCTCGGACCCGGCGGCGGTGGCCCGTCGGGCGGCGGCTCGTCGGGGCCGGGCTTCGTCTCGATGTCATCCACCATCGCACGCACGACGGTCAGCAGCGCCAGGCTGTGTTCGGCGATGACCGTCAGCAACGGGTGCTGCTCGCCGCTCACCAGGGCCGCCAGCGCGCACACGGGGCACCACACCTGCTGGCACTTGCCTGGGCCGTCGGCGCCGGTCGCCGCCGCGGCCGCGGCCCGCACCGCGGGATCGATCCGGTCCAGGATGGACTGCGCCAGTGCCCGCAGCTCGGGACCCAAATCGGGGTGAGCGCCGCTCATGCCTCGGCTCCCACTCGCTCCGGTCCTCGCTTCGCTGCGATCCTCACTCCCGCTCGCCTTCGGGGGCTCATGCCTCGGCTCCCACTCGCTCCGGTCCTCGCTTCGCTGCGATCCTCACTCCCGCTCGCCTTCGGAGGCTCATGCCTCGGCTCCCACTCGCTCCGGTCCTCGCTTCGCTGCGATCCTCACTCCCGCTCCCCTTCAGGCCTCACGCCGGCCACACCTCCGGATCGGGTCGAAATCGCACGGTCAGCTCACTGCCTTTGAGCTGCGCATCCACCACGATGCATCGCCGCAGGACGGATGCCAGCCGAACCCGGCGCCGCATTCCACCGGCGCCGATGATCAAGTCGTCGTCGACCCGGCCCAGAGTGAGTGCGCTCGAGTCGACCTGTGGCAACTCTAGCCGCAGTCGATACACCGAGCCCAATCCAGAGCCGGACTCGCGGTCGACCACCGGCCGCAGCGGCCCGGGCGGTGGGGAGCCGTCGCGCCTGCGGGCGCATTCGAGCAGCTCGCCGAGCGCCTTGGGCCCGATTGGCTCGCCGGCCAGGTGGGGCACCAACACCTGCTGCACATCGCCGATGGTGGCGTCGAGTTCGTCGAGCACCGCCTGCTGTTCGGAGATGCGCTCGGCGTACCAGTCGAATGCCGGATGCTCGGGCAGGTTGCGGTATTCGTACGAATCGTCCTGAACCAGAATCTGATTGACGATTAATTCCTCGACGCGCACCCCCATCAACGCGAGTGAACCCAATGTGCGGGCGGCCTCGGCGGCCACCACTCGTTCCGCGGTGAGCACCAGGTGTGCGCTCACCCGGTCTCCGTCGGCGAGCAGGCCCGCCAGCGCGCCGGCGCCCGCATCGACGCGTTCCATCAGCTCGACGACCGCCGCCGAGCGCGCGTCGTCCGCGCCCGAGCTCAGCCTGCGGTGACGCGGCCAGGCCCGCTCCAGATACAGGCCCAACGTCGCCGGCAGCGTCAGCATGCGGAGCGCATCGGCCGTCGATGCACAGTCGACGACGACGTGGTCCCACTCGCCTGATTTCGCCAGCTCGCCCACCTCGTGCAGGCCGAGTACCTCCTGAATTCCGGGTAACGCCGAAAGCTCTTCCGGGGCAATCTGTCCCAGCTCGGATTCGTCGAATCTGGCGGACAGCAGCCCGGCGACCTCGCGCCAGCGTCCTTCCAGCAGCGCCAGCGTGTCCATCGCCAGTGCGTCGAGGAAGCCGCCGGTGCCGGCGTCCCGCCCGGAATCGATCTCGGCCAGCACCCTGGTCGGTTCCCGGTCTCCGGTGGGTATGACCGGCGTGCCGAGCACATCGCCGAGCGAGTGCGCCTGATCGGTGGACACCACAAGGACCCGCAGGCCGCTGCGCGCGTCGCGCACCGCGGTCGCGGTCGCCAGCGTCGACTTACCTACCCCGCCCTTGCCAACGAAGAGACTGATCCGGGCGTGGGTAGGCGCGGGGAATTCACTCAGCCTCGACTCGTTTCTTGAGGTCCTTCAATGCGGTGTCGGTCAGCCTGCGCTCGGCCTTGCGCTTGAGCAGGCCGATCATCGGAATGACCAGATCGACCGACAATTCATAGGTGACATCGGTGCCAGATCCCTTGGGCGCCAGGCGGTATGCGCCTTCGAGCGACTTCAGTAGTGAACTCGACACCAGCTTCCACGTCACCGACCCATGGTCGGGCGGCCAGTCGTACGCCAGCACCATGGTGTCCTTGAGAACCGCGGCGTCCAGCACCAGCCTGGCCGTCTTCGGGTAGCCCTCTTCGTCGGCCTCCAGAACCTCGGCCTCTTTGTACTCCTTGACCCAGTCCGGGTAGGAGCCGATATCGGAGATGACGTCCATCACCGTCGAAGGATCCGCATCGATATAGATGGTCTGCGCCGTCTTGTCCGCCACTAGGCCGCTTCCTGTCGTTCTCCCACGCTCGCATCGCACTCAATGAAAAGAAAATCTACCCGCCGCCGCTGGCTCTGACTCAGTATCAGGCCACCGGGGGCATCCCTACCGGCCGCGACGCCTCCAGCGTGCTCTTCAGCTCGAAGGACATCCTCTTACCTGCCACCCTGCGCCGATGATTCAGCTTGGCCAGGTTCATCTTGGCCAGTTGCCAGGCGGCCGCGCCCGCCGGCTCGGCATGCAGGAAATAGTGCAGGATCACGCCGTCCAACGACGGTTCCAGCCACACCTCCATGGTGCCGGTCAGCGCGCCGTTGACCGTCCAGCGATGGCCAACGGGGCCGCGATCCTCGATCACCGTCAATCGCAGGTCCGGCCACCACCGGCGCCAGCTCGCCGGATCCGCGACGGCCTTGCCGACCGCCACCGGGTCGGCCGCCACGAACGTCTGATCGGCGACTTGGATGCTGTTCATCGCCACTAGCTTCACATATGACGCCGCCGTGGCCGCCCCGGGCCGACTAGGCTGGGCCAAGCAAAACCGCTACCACCTCGGAGGCCAGGACCGTGCGCGAGATCACTGTTCCCGCATCGTTCGAAGTCGGCGAGCACGACAACATCGTCAGCTCGGTCTATTCACACGAACGCGAAGACCCCGACCACGTGATCTTCCAGCGCCTCGTCGACGGAGCGTGGACCGATGTGACGGCGGCCGACGTAGCAAGCCAAATCCGTTCGGCGGCTCTGGGATTGATCGCCGAAGGGGTCAAACCCGGCGACCGCGTCGCGTTGTTGTCTGCGACCCGATACGAGTGGCCGATCCTCGACTTCGCGATCCTGTCCGTCGGTGCGCTCACCGTCCCGATCTACGAAACCAGCTCCGCCGAGCAGGTGAAGTTCGTTCTGGGCGACTCCGGTGCGGTGCTGGTGTTCGCCGAGACCGACGGCCATGCGGAGAAGATCGAGGCGCTGGGCGGCGAACTGCCCGATCTGCGCAAGGTCTTCCGGATCGACGGGTCGGGGCAGTCGGCATTGAATGCGCTCACCGAGGCGGGAAAGTCGGTCGAGGCGGGCGACCTGGATGCCCGGCTGGCCGGGATCAAGGCGACCGACCCCGCCACGCTGATCTACACCTCGGGCACCACCGGCATGCCCAAGGGCTGTCAGCTGACCCACTCCAATCTGGTCTACGAGATCCGCGGCGCCAAGGCGTCCTTCCCGACGATGCTGGACAAGGGTGACCGCCTGCTGGTGTTCCTGCCGCTGGCACACGTGCTGGCCCGCACGATCACCATCGCGGCGTTCTCGAACAAGGTGACGTTGGGCTTCACCAGTGACGTCAAGAACCTGGTGCCGATGTTCGGGGTGTTCAAGCCGACGCTGGTGGTGTCGGTGCCACGGGTGTTCGAGAAGGTCTACAACACCGCCGAGCAGAACGCCCGCAACGACGGAAAGGGCCGGATCTTCGAGATCGCGGTGAACACCGCGATCGAGTGGAGCCAGGCGCAGGACACCGGCGGGCCGGGCCTGCTGCTGCGCGCCAAGCATGCGGTGTTCGACCGGCTGGTCTACGGCAAGCTGCGCGCCGCGCTCGGCGGCGACTGCCACGCCGCGATCTCCGGTGGCGCGCCGCTGGGCGCGCGGCTCGGCCACTTCTACCGCGGCGTCGGGCTGACCATCTACGAGGGGTACGGCCTGACCGAGACCAGCGCGGCGATCACCGTCAACCAGATCGACGCCATCAAGGTCGGCTCGGTCGGAAAGCTGTTGCGGAGGCAACAGCATGCGGCTGGCTGACGACGACGAGCTGCTGGTCCGTGGCGGTGTCGTGTTCGCCGGCTACTGGCGCAACGAGGAGGAAACCAAGGCGGTGTTCTCCGACGGGTGGTTCCACACCGGCGATCTCGGTGCCATCGACGACGACGGCTTCCTGACCATCATCGGCCGCAAGAAGGAGATCATCGTCACCGCGGGCGGCAAGAACGTCGCACCCGCGATCCTCGAGGACCGGCTGCGCGCGCATCCGCTGATCAGCCAGGCGATGTGCGTTGGTGACGCGAAGCCGTTCATCGCGGCGCTCATCACGATCGATCCCGAGGCCTTCGGAGGGTGGAAGCAACGCAATGGCAAGAGCGCCGACGCGTCGGTGGCAGACCTGGCCGAAGACCCCGACCTGACCGCCGAGATCGAACTGGCGATCAAGGAAGCCAACCAGGCGGTGTCCAAGGCCGAGGCGATCCGCAAGTTCCGGGTTCTGCCCGTGGACTTCAGCGAGGACACCGGCGAGTTGACGCCGACGCTGAAGGTCAAGCGCAAGGTGGTGGCGCAGAAGTTCGCCACCGACATCGACGCGCTCTACGCCAAGGACTGAATACCGATTTGTCGGCAACGCCCCGTCGACGTCGACAGGCTCCATCGACGAAGCGCGGGCTGCCGCCGCGACACTGGCGGCTGATCATCACGGTGGTGAAGGTCGGTGAGGCCTACAAGGCGTCGGGCGTGGAGTACATCCGGTAACGATCAACCGGCGAGCAGCTTGGCCAACCGCGCCGCCTGTGCGCGCCACTGCCAGTTGTCTACGGCCCATCGGCGCCCTGCCGCTCCCATCTGGGCGGCCCGGTCGGGATCGGTGAGTATTTCCGCGACCGCCGTGGCTATTTCGTCCACATCCGAGCCGTTCGCGACGAGTCCCGTCACGCCGTCCTGCACGGTTTCGGGCGCGCCGCCCGACCGGCCGGCGACCACGGGCACGCCCGTCGCCGACGCTTCCAGGTAGACGATGCCCAGGCCCTCGACGTCCAGTCCGGCGCCGCGGGTGCGACACGGCATCGCGAACACGTCGGCCATCGCGTGGTGAGCGGGCAGCTCGGCACCGGGCACCCCGCCGGTGAAGGTCACATGCTCGGTGATGCCGGCCTGCCGGGCGAGCCGATGCAGTGTCGCCAGGTACGGCCCGCCGCCGACGATGACGAGGGCGGCACCGTCGACTTGCTCGCGGATCGCCGGCAGGGCCCGGATCAGCATGTCCTGCCCCTTGCGGGGTACCAGACGGGACAGGCACACGATGACGGGCCGCTCGCCGAGCCCGTAGCGGGACCGCATTTCCGCCCGGGCGGCCGGATCCGGAACGAATCGGTCGGTGTCCACCCCCGGCGGCAGATGCTCCAGTGCGGCCCCTGGCCCGAACGCCGAGGCGAACCGGTTCCGCGTGTAGCGGCTGACGTAGGTGACGACGTCGGAGCCGTCCCCGATGCGGCGCAATGCGCTGCGCGCGACCGGCAGCATCGACCAGCCGACCTCGTGGCCGTGCGTGCTGGCGATGACGCGGCCCGCTCCCGCGCTGCGGGCCCGCGGCGCCAGCAGTGCCAGCGGCGCGGCCGCACCGAACCACACGGACTCGATGTCATCGCCGGCGATCAGCTCTCGCATTCGGTCGCCCACGCCGGGTCCCGGCAGCATCAGCGTGGTCGGATGGCGCACCACCCGGTAACCGGAGATGCGAGCATCTTCATCAAACTCCTCGCAGCCCTTCCACTTCGGCGCATATACCGTCAGCGTGTGATCGCCGGTCGCAACCAGGTGGCCGACGAGCTGGTGCAGATACGATTGGATCCCGCCGCGTCGTGGCGGAAAGTCGTTGGTAACCAGCAGAACCCGGGTCACGACAGCCATCGCCGCCAGTCGGCCAGCACCTCGTCGAGGTCGGCGCCGAGGCTCTCGGAGACGGCCGTTTCGATGTCGGGGTGGCCCGGCCCACAGGCGCGTTCGTAGAGCCGGCGCAATGTCGCCGTCCCATAGCGGTCGGCGACATAGCGGCTGAACCACCAAGCGCGGTCGTAGGCGAGCGTGCGGGTCGTTCCCGCGGTGTCGAGGTCGGCATCGCCCGGCAATCGGCCCAGGGTGGCCGCCTGCGCGGGTCCCGGCCGCGGCACCTCGGGCCTCGCCACGAAGTCGGCGACGCCTTCGGTCAGCCACCGAGGTGCGTCCACCGCGGTGTCGGCCCGGGCGGCGTAGTGAAAAAGCTCGTGGCGCAGCACGATTCGCAAATCGTCGTCGCTCATGGCGGCGGCGCCGGGCGCGAACACGATGCGTTTGCGGGCCGTCGCGGCGGCGATGTCGGATCCGCCCCCGGCCAGTGCGCGGAACTGCTCGTTGGACGCGGTGGCCACGATGACGATGTCGCGGGGCCAGTCGGTGCCCCAGAATGCCGTCACGGCGCCTGCGGCGTCGTCCATTTCCCGGGAGATGCGGTCCAGCAGCGGTTGCGTGTCCGGGCCGCCCAGACTCATCGACGCAATCGTGCGGCCATCGGAGAGTGTGGCGGTGCTGGAGGCCTGCGAGGACCCGGTAGGCGCGGTGGTGGGAGCGGGTGGGGCCGGCGGCGCGACGGACCTGCCGACGAACGTCACCGCGAGGACGAGCTCGACGATCAGCAGCAGGCCCAGCAGTGGACGTTTAGTACCGGCGGACGTTGTAGATCGGGGCATTGTTCACCGGCGCAACTCGCACCGGCGTGCCGTAGGTGGACGCGTGCACCATCATCCCGTCGCCGATGTAGATCGCAGAATGCGACGCGTCGGAGTAGTAGTTGACCACGTCTCCCGGCTGCATCTGCGACCGTTCCACCGGCTGGCCGCCTCGGGCCAGCGCCTGGCTGGAGTGCGGCAGCGAAATGCCCGCCTGCTGGAAGGCCCACATCACCAGGCCCGAGCAGTCGAACGCGTTCGGACCCGATCCGCCCCAGGAGTACGGCGAGCCGACGCGGGTCAGCGCGGCCTGCACCGCGACCATGCCCTCGCCGGTGCCGCCGGGAACCACGGCCTCCTCGGGCGGTGCGATGTCGCCCGGTGCGATGTCGCCCGGTGGGATGCCTCCGGGCGGGGCGGCCACGATCGCGGGATCCTGCCCCGGCGGTGCCGGGGGCGCTGCGGGCGGTACGGCCACCGGTGGCGGTGCGGGCGGAAGGGCGGCCATCGCATCTCGCTGGGCGGGGGTAAGGGCCAGGTACTGCGACTTGACGACGGCAATCTGCACCTGCAGCTGGCTCTGCTTGGATTGCAGCTCCGCGCGCACCGCCGCGGCCTGCTCGGCCGCGGTCTTCGCCTCGGCGGCCGACTTGGCGGAGGCCTGCTCGGCACTGGCGGCCTGCACGCTGATGCTGCGGTAGCTGCGCATCTGGGCCGACATCTCGGCGGCCATCACCCGCTGGACGGAGAGCTGGTCGATGAGTCGCTGCGGCGAATCGGCGGTCAGCATGGCGTCCATTCCGCTGGTCCTGCCGCCCATGTACTGAGCCGCAGCAAACTTATCGACGGCCGATTGGAAGATAGCCAGTTGTGATTTGGCCGTCTTGACCGCTGCCTGGTCGGCGGCATGCTTTGCGTCGGCTTTCTGCTGTGCTGCCAGCTTGTTACCCAGGTCGAGCTGTGCCGAGTGCATCGCCTCGGTGGTCTGTTCGGCTTGCCGCGACAACTCATTTAGCTTTGCTAACGCGTCGTCGGCAGGATCTGCAGCCACATTCGCGGCGAGAACTCCTCCGAAGATTGTGAATCCTGTTACTGCACCTATGACGAGTCGCTGAACTCCGCGCGTGATCCGCTGCGTACGGTCGAGCGTCAAGATTTCGTCCTTAAACTGCCGATGGCGGCCGACCCGAACTGTCTTTAGGTCTCAGATAGGTTACGAAATGGCATCAGCCTTGTCCAAACGTGAGACGCAAATTTAACAGCCTCTCAGAGTTTTTCACGCCGCCCCGGTCCGTGGCGTGTCGTCAGGCGACCCCGGAATCACCGCGCCGGTGGATCGGAACCAACCGCAGCCGAGGCGCCAACCCGGCCTCGGCGAGCACCTCAAGGGCCGCCCGCTCGTCCTGGAGCAGGGTTTCCGGCACGCCCAGCAGCACGCTGACGACGCAGTCCTCGCACCCGGGGCCGCGGACCGCACAGTCATCGCAATCGATGGTCACCGCGCCGGTATCGGTGCCGGGCGCCCCCGGTTCGTTCCTGAACTCGTCCATTCTGACCGCCCTCTCGATCGGTGTTATCCGCACGGTATCGGGCACCACCGACATGGTCAGCGTGGCAACTCTGCGGTGTCGGTGGGGTTGCTTACCTTCAGCGCATGGGCCAGCTCAGCCTCGCCGACGTCGAACAGCTGTCTTTTGACCTGGAGTCCGTCTCCCTTCGCGAGACCACGTTCGTCGTGGTGGACCTCGAGACGACCGGTGGCCGCGCAACCGGCGACGGGAACAACGTCGACGCCATCACCGAGATCGGTGCGGTCAAGGTGCGCGGCGGAGCGGTGCTCGGCGAGCTGGCCACGCTGGTCGACCCGGGCCGCAGCATTCCGCCGCAGATCGTCGCGCTCACCGGCATCACCTCGGCCATGGTGTGCAACGCGCCGAAGATCGACACCGTGCTGCCCGCATTTCTCGAATTCTCCCGCGGCGCAGTGCTAGTCGCCCACAACGCGGGTTTCGACATCGGCTTCCTTCGCGCCGCCGCAGAGCGCAGCCAGATCGCCTGGCCGCGGCCGCCGGTGCTGTGCACCGTCCGGTTGGCCCGGCGGGTGCTCACCCGCGACGAGGCCCCCAGCGTGCGGCTCTCCGCGCTCGCCCGGCTGTTCGGTGCGGGCACGACGCCGACACACAGGGCGCTCGACGACGCGCGAGCCACCGTCGACGTGCTGCACGCGCTGATCGAGCGGGTTGGCAACCAGGGCGTACACACCTACACCGACCTGCGCTCCTACCTGCCCGACGTGTCTCCGGAACAGCGGCGCAAGCGAGTCCTCGCCGCGGCCCTGCCGCACCGGCCCGGCGTATACCTGTTCCGCGGGCCCGCCGACGAGGTGCTCTACGTCGGCACCGCGGTGGACCTGCGGCGCCGGGCCCGCCAGTACTTCAACGGCACCGACCCCCGCCCGCGCATCAAGGAGATGGTCGCGCTGGCCACGGCGGTCGACCACGTCGAGTGCGCGTTCGACCTGGAGGCCGGCGTGCGTGAGCTGCGACTACTGGCCGCCCACGCACCGCCGTACAACCGACGGTCGAAATTCCCGCAACGCTGGTGGTGGCTCGTGCTGACCGACGAGGCGTTTCCGCGGTTCTCGATTGTCCGCACCCCGAAGGGTGACAGCGCCGTCGGGCCGTTCCGGTCGCGTGCCGCTGCCGTCGAGACTGCCGACCTGCTGTGCCGGGTCACCGGGCTGCGCACCTGCACCACCCGGATTGCGCGGTCGGCGTGTCACGGCCCCGCCTGCCCGGAACGCGAACTCTCACCGTGCCCTGCACCCCGCGACGTCGCTGCCGCCGAATACGCAGAGGCGCCGCGGCGGGCGGCGGCACTGATCGACGGCGCCGAGAACACCGCCCTGTCGGCGGCGCTGGCCCGCATCACCGAACTGGCCGACCGCAACCGCTACGAGACCGCCGCACGACTGCGCGACCACGTCGCGGCAGCGATCGACGTGCTGTGGCGCGGTCAGCGGCTGCGCGCACTGGCGTCGGTCGCCGAACTGGTCGCAGCGCGCCCGGACGGCGACGGCGGCTGGCACCTCGCGGTGATCCGGTGCGGGCAGCTGGCGGCGGCGGGCGTCGCCCGCCGCGGCGTGCCGCCGATGCCGGTGGTCGATGCGATCACCGCTGCGGCACAAGCGATTCTGCCCGTCCCTGCGCCGCTGGGCGGCGCGCTGGTCGAGGAGGTGGCGCTGGTCATGCGCTGGCTGGCCCACCCGGGTGTACGCGTGGTGCGCGCCGAACCAGGTTGGGCGTCATCGGTGGGGTCGGCCGGGCGGTGGGCGTCCTGGGCCGCCTCGGCACGGTCGGCGCGGCTGGCCGCACAGCAGACGCTCGACGGTTCAGACCTGTTGGGTGAACCGCACCCAACGCGCGAGCAGCTGTTCGGCCGCCCCCGAGTCGATCGCCTCGGTGGCCCGGCTCAGCCCGGACTCCCACGCCGACAGCCATTCGGCGCCGCTGGATAGCCCCGCGTGGGCCACCATCGCGCCCGCGGCGTTGAGGATCACCGCGTCGCGGACCGGGCCCTTGGCCCCGCCGAGCACCTGCCGCGCCTCCGCGGCGTTGGTCTCGGCGTCGCCGCCCACCAACGCAGACAACTCGGCGCGCGCGAAGCCGAAACCCGCGGGATCGAACGACAGCTTCTCGACAGTGCCCGCCTGCACCCGCCAGATCGTGCTGGTCGTCGTGGTGGTCAGTTCGTCGAGCCCGTCGTCGCCATGCACCACCAGCACACTGGACCGGCGGGTGGCGAACACCCCCGCCATCACCTCGGCAAGGTCGGCCCACGCGCAGCCGATCAGTCCAGCGCGTGGAGAAGCCGGATTCGTCAGCGGCCCAAGCAGATTGAAGACCGTCGGGACACCGATCTCGCGCCGGGCGGCACCGGCATGCCGGTACGACGGGTGGAACTGCGGCGCGAAGCAGAAGCCGATGCCGACCTCGGCGACACTGCGGGCGACCTCCTCGGGGCCGAGGTCGATGCGCAACCCGAGGGCTTCCAGCGTGTCGGCACCGCCGCTGCGCGACGACGCGGCCCGGTTGCCGTGCTTGACCACCGGCACCCCGGCGGCCGCCACCACGATGGCGGCCATCGTCGACAGGTTCACGGTGTTCGCCCCGTCGCCGCCGGTGCCGACGACGTCGACGGTGTCGTTGCCTATCTCGTCGGTGGGGACCCGGCGTGCGTAGGACAGCATCGTGTTGGCCAGTTCGGTCGACCTCGGCCGGCGTCGGCTTCTTCATCTTCATCGACACGCCGAAGGCGGCGATCTGTGCCGGCGTGGCGGCACCGGTCATGATCTGGTCCATCGCCCAGGCCGCCTGACCCGTCACCAGTGGCTGTTGCGTGGTCAACCTGCCCAATATCAGCGGCCAGGACGGTTCGGGGTGCGATGAAGTCACGCGGAGATTATGACGAATTGCTCCACCCGGGTGGAGATGAACAACTACAAAGCGTCATACTTGCGTTGTGACGAGCGCTGTAGGGACCTCGGGAACCGCCATCACGTCGCGCGTACATTCGCTGAACCGGCCCAACATGGTCAGTGTCGGCACCATCGTCTGGCTTTCCAGCGAGCTCATGTTCTTTGCTGGGCTGTTCGCAATGTACTTCACCGCCCGCTCGCAGGCCGGCGGCGACTGGCCCCCGCCGCCGACCGAGCTGAACCTGGTTCAGGCGGTGCCGGTGACACTGGTGCTGATCGCGTCGTCCTTCACCTGTCAGATGGGCGTCTTCGCTGCCGAGCGCGGCGACATCTTCGGGCTGCGGCGCTGGTATGTCATCACCTTCCTGATGGGCCTGTTCTTCGTGCTCGGTCAGGGCTACGAGTACATCCACCTCGTCGAGCACGGCACCACGATCTCCAGCAGCGCATACGGCTCGGTCTTCTACCTGCCCACCGGGTTCCACGGCCTGCACGTGATCGGTGGGCTCATCGCGTTCATCTTCCTGCTGGCCCGCACCACGATGAGCAAGTTCACGCCCGCCCAGGCCACCGCCGCGATCGTCGTCTCCTATTACTGGCACTTCGTCGACATCGTGTGGATCGCATTGTTTGCCACCATCTACTTCGTTCGATGAGCGTCCTGCCGATGAGAAGGGGTTCGATGACCAGCAAGTCGCGCCGTCGGCTTCGTCGGCGACTTTCAGGAGCGGTGCTGCTGCTGATCGGACTGGCGGCTGCGGGCGGCCTGGCGGCCACCCTGACGCCGTCGCCACAGGTTGCCGTCGCCGACGACTCCGCCTCGGCGCTGCTGCGCACCGGAAAGCAGTTGTTCGACACCTCCTGCATCTCGTGCCACGGCGCCAATCTGGCGGGCGTGGCCGATCGCGGGCCCAGCCTGATCGGTGTCGGCGAGGCCGCCGTCTACTTCCAGGTATCCACCGGCCGGATGCCCGCCATGCGCGGCGAGGCCCAGGCGCCGAAGAAGCCGGCGCAGTTCGACGAGGCGCAGATCGACGCGCTCGGCGCCTATGTCCAGGCCAACGGCGGCGGCCCGGAGGTGGTCCGCGACGCCGACGGCAGCATCGCGCAGGAGTCGCTGATCGGCGACGACGTGGCCCGCGGCGGCGACCTTTTCCGGCTGAATTGCGCGTCCTGCCACAACTTCACCGGCAAGGGCGGCGCCCTCTCATCGGGTAAGTACGCACCCGATCTGAGCGACGCCGAACCGCAGACGATCTACACCGCGATGGCGAGCGGCCCGCAGAACATGCCGAAGTTCTCCGACCGCCAGCTCTCACCCGAAGAGAAGCGCGACATCGTCGCCTACGTTCGGGAGGCGGCCGAAACCCCCAACCCGGGCGGTTACGGTCTCGGCGGCTTCGGCCCCGCGCCAGAAGGCATGGCGGCGTGGATTATCGGGATGGTGGCCATCATCGGAGTGGCCCTGTGGATTGGTTCACGATCATGAGCGACGACGTCGAGGGAACGGACAGCCCCGGCCAGACCGGCGTTCCCGGGCAGCCCACCGACGCCGAGCTGGCATCGATGTCCCGCGACGAGCTGGTCGAGCTCGGCGGCAAGCTCGACGGCGTCGAGATCGTCTACAAGGAAGAGCGGTGGCCGATCCCCGGCACCAAGGCCGAGAAGCGTGCCGAGCGCTCGGTTGCGAATTGGCTTCTGCTGGGCGGCTTTTCGGGCCTGGCGCTGCTTCTGGTCTTCCTGTTCTGGCCGTGGGAGTACCAGCCCTACAATTCGGCCGGCGAATTCCTCTACTCGCTGGCCACCCCGCTGTACGGGCTGACGTTCGGCCTGTCCGTCCTGGCGATCGGCATCGGCGCCGTGCTGTTCCAGAAGAAGTTCATCCCCGAAGAGATCGCCGTCCAGGACCGGCACGACGGGCGCTCCCCCGAGATTCAGCGCAAGACCATCGCGGCCAACCTCACCGAAACGCTTGACAGCTCAACGCTCAAGCGGCGCAAGCTCATCGGGATGTCGCTGGGCATCGGCCTCGGCGCATTCGGACTGGGCACGCTCGTGGCGTTCGCCGGCGGCCTGATCAAGAACCCGTGGAAGCCGGTTGTTCCGACCGCAGACGGCAAGAAGGCCGTGCTGTGGACATCGGGATGGACCCCGAGATTCAAGGGCGAGACCATCTTCATGGCGCGCGCCACCGGAAACGCCGGCCACGGAGCGCCATTGGTCAAGATGCGCCCCGAGGACATCGACGCGGGCGGCATGGAAACCGTGTTCCCGTGGCGCGAGTCCGACGGCGACGGCACAACCACCGAGTCACACCACCGGCTCAACGAGATCCTGATGGGCGTTCGCAACCCGGTGATGCTCATCCGCATCAAGCCGGGTGACAACAACAAGGTCGTCAAGCGCAAGGGCCAGGAGAGTTTCAACTTCGGCGATCTGTTCGCGTTCACCAAGGTGTGCTCGCACTTGGGTTGCCCCTCTTCGCTTTACGAGCAACAGACCTACCGCATCCTGTGCCCGTGCCACCAGTCGCAGTTCGACGCACTGCACTTCGCACGGCCCATATTCGGTCCGGCTGCGCGTGCTCTGGCGCAGCTGCCCATCACCATTGACCAGGACGGGTATCTGGTCGCCAACGGCGACTTCATCGAGCCCGTCGGACCGGCATTCTGGGAGCGGCGCTCATGAGTCCGAAATTGCCCAAACCGCCGAGCATGGCGGAAATCGCGGCCGACCAAGGCGACGCGATCGATTCGCGCTACCACCCCTCGGCGGCGGTACGCAGGCAGCTGAACAAGGTGTTCCCCACCCACTGGTCATTCCTGCTGGGTGAGATCGCGCTGTACAGCTTCATCGTGCTGCTGATCACCGGGGTGTGGCTGTCCCTGTTCTTCGACCCGTCGATGGTCGAGGTCACCTACGACGGGGTGTACCAGCCGCTGCGTGGCGTCGAGATGTCGAGGGCGTACGCGTCCACGCTCGACATCAGCTTCGAGATACGGGGCGGCCTGTTCGTCCGCCAGATCCACCACTGGGCCGCACTGCTGTTCGCCGCGGCCATCATGGTGCACCTGGCCCGTATCTTCTTCACCGGCGCGTTCCGGCGTCCGCGCGAGGCCAACTGGGTGATCGGCTCGCTGCTGCTCATCCTGGCGATGTTCGAGGGCTACTTCGGCTACTCGCTGCCCGACGACCTGCTGTCGGGTATCGGGCTACGCGCCGCGCTCTCCTCGATCACGCTCGGTATGCCGGTGATCGGCACCTGGTTGCACTGGGCGCTGTTCGGCGGTGACTTCCCCTGTGGCGGTGTGGGATACGAATGCGCGACCGGCATCATCATTCCGCGCTTGTACGCGCTGCACATCCTGCTGCTCCCGGGAATCATCCTTGCCCTGATCGGTGTCCATCTGGCGATGGTGTGGTTCCAGAAGCACACGCAGTTCCCCGGGCCCGGCCGCACCGAGACCAACGTCGTCGGTGTGCGCGTGATGCCGGTGTTCGCGGTCAAGTCGGGTGCGTTCTTCGCGATGACGACGGGCATCCTCGGCTTGATGGGCGGCCTGTTGCAGATCAACCCGATTTGGAACCTAGGCCCGTACAAACCGTCTCAGATATCGGCGGGCAGCCAGCCCGACTTCTACATGATGTGGACGGAAGGCCTGGCCCGCGTCTGGCCGGCATGGGAGATCTACATCGGTGACTACACGATTCCCGCGGTCGTCTGGGTGGCGCTGGGAATGGGACTGATATTCATGCTGCTGATCGCCTATCCGTTCATCGAACAGAAGGTGACCGGCGACAAGGCCCATCACAATCTGTTGCAGCGGCCGCGAGATGCCCCGGTGCGCACCGCAATCGGTGCCATGGCGATCGCGTTCTACATGGTGATGACCTTGGCCGCGATGAACGACATCATCGCGTTCAAGTTCCAAATCTCGCTGAACGCGACGACCTGGATCGGCCGCATCGGCATGGTGGTGTTGCCTGCGATCGTCTACTACATCACCTACCGGTGGTGCGTGGGGCTGCAGCGCAGCGACCGCGCGGTGCTCGAGCACGGTATCGAGACCGGCATCATCAAGCGGCTGCCGCACGGCGCCTACATCGAGCTGCACCAGCCGCTCGGCCCGGTCGACGAGCACGGCCACCCGATTCCGCTGGAATACCAGGGCGCTGCGCTGCCGAAGCGGATGAACAAGCTCGGGTCGGCGGGCTCGCCGGGATCGGGCAGCTTCCTGCGCGCCGATCCCGTCGAGCAGCACGATGCGCTCGCCGAGGCGGAGCACGCCGCAGAGCGCAAGGCGCTCACCGCGCTACGCGAGCACCAGGACCGCAACGGGTCGAGCAACGGCGAGACGAACGGGCAGCACTAGCCCCGATCGCTAGGGCCCGGAAGCGTCCACCAGCTCGTGCAGCTGGCGGAGGTAGATCACCGGGATGACGGGCATCGCCAACGTGACGAGTCCCGCCACGACGTAGGCGGCCCAGGCAGCTACGTCGTGGCCGGCCGCCATCAGGTAGGTGGCGATGCCGACGGCGAGCAATGCCACGCCGATGGCGCACGCGATGACCACGGCGCAGCGCAGCCAGAGGCGGTCCACCGCGGGCGGTAGCGCGGCGTCGAACGTGCTGACCGCCGAGGGCGCCGAATTGCCGCCGCGCGGCCGAATCGGGTCGGCCGGCCGGTATGACCGCAACTTCTGCGTCTGCGGCTCAGGAGTCCGCGCCGGGGTGTGAGGCCGTCCAGCGGTCGGCCGGTCGCCGGTACCCGCTCCGGCCCGCGGATCCTCCAGCGACGCACGGCGGGCCCGCACCAGCAGAGGGATGGCGCCGATGATCACCAGCGCCGACACCCCGATGACGGTGTAGAGCAGCCAGGGTGTGCCCGATGTGGTCGAGGACTCCGGATGGCCGCGGCCGAGATCGACCAGCGCCACCGTTGCGGCCACGGCAGATCCCAGCACGGCGAGCCAGATCGCGGCGCAGGCAGCCAGCAGAATCCGGTCCAGATTGTCGCGTCCGACGTTGCGCCGAGCCGCGAGCGGGCCGCGGCCCAAGTGTTGTGTGTCATCAGCAGCTTGTCTGTGCGGAGTTGCCGGTATTGGAGGACAGTACGGTGCCGTCGCTCGTCGTGATCGAACAATTGAGCCTGCTCACCAAAAACAGGCTGGACGCCTGCACCGAGCCCACCTCGGACTGCGAGATCGGCGTCACCGTCAGCGACCACGGGATGTAGACGTTGCGCTGCGTGCGGCTACGGCCCGAGGCGTCGACGTAGGTGATCGTGATGATGTCGCCCGGCGCCTTCGTCCCCGTCACCGAGTAGGTCACCTGGCGCGGACCCGACCGCGTCGTGGTCGTCGGCGGCGGGGGCGGGGGCTCGACCGGCGGTGGCGGCGGTTCTTCCGCGGGCGGAGGGGGCGGTGGAGCCGGCTCCTGCGTCACCGTGACGGTCTCCGGTGGAGGCGGCGGCTCCTCGCTGGGCGGCGGTGGCGGGGGTGCCGGTGGCGGCGTCGTGGTGGTGATCTCGTCCTGTACCGGCGGCGCCGATGTCGTCGTGCTCGTTGCCGGCGTCGCAAGGTTGTCGGAGCCGGTTCCCATCACCAGCATCGACACCGACACGACGAGGGAGACCGCGGCGATGATGGCGACAATGCCGACCACCCAGGGCCAGCGCGGCGGACGGGCGGTATCGACGAGTTCGGTCTGGTCGTAGTCGTCGTAGTCGTAGAGGCCGGGGTCGGCGGGCACGTACGGGCCCGCGGTGAATTGCTCGGACTCGGGCGCCGAATACGCCTGCGAATGGATATCGGTCTGGCCCGTCGCATCCCGGTCGGCGAGATCCTCGGCAGGTTGCTCGCCCGGTTCCTGTTCCGGGGTGTCCGACCCTGCAGAATCCGGCCCTGGGGGATTCGGCCCGCTCATTTACGCCTATCCTTCTCGACTACTCCATCGGCGCGACAGCAAACGGCTGACAGCGACTGACTCGGCCTCGGCAACACTACCCAAACCGATGCGCGGATCGAATTCCGCAGCGCGGTAGGTGACCAAAAGAAGCCCAGATGTGACCTTGTCGGCGTTCAGTGCTTCTCGGCGCCGGTGTAGTACTCGAAGACCAGACCCGCGGACGCGGCGAGCACGAAGCACACGCCGGCCACGAGCAGCCATGGTAGCCACAGGGCGGCACCGACGGCGGTCACCGAGGCGGACAGCGCGATGACGATCGGCCACCAGCTGTGCGGGCTGTAGAAGCCCAGCTCCCCCGCGCCGTCGCTGATCTCGGCGTCCTCGTAGTCCTCGGGCCTGGTGTCGAGCCGCCGCGCCACGAACCGGAAGAACGTGCCGATGATCATCGTCAGTCCCGCCGTCAACACCAGCGCAGTGGTGCCCGCCCACTCCACACCGCCGAGCTGGAACAGCTGGGTCAGCACGGCGTACACCACCGCAGCCAGAACGAAGAACGCGGTCAGGAACTCGAAAAGCCTCGCTTCGATGTGCATGAGATCCCTACTTGCTTGCCTGGGGTGCCTGCTCCCCACGGCGGGTGTCGAACGGATGGGTGGTGACCGCCGTCGGCGGCTGGTTGATGGCCAGGAGCGCCTGGGCGTTGGTCTTGCCCCCGATGCGCTGCTGCAGGTACGCCTTGAAGTCGTTGGGCTCCACCACTCGCACCTCGAAATTCATCATCGAGTGGTAGGTGCCACACATCTCGGCGCAGCGACCGACGAACGCGCCGGTCTTGGTGATCTCGCTGACCTGGAAGATGTTGTCCGAGTTGTTCGGTATCGGGTCGGGCATCACGTCACGCTTGAACAGGAACTCCGGCACCCAGAACGCGTGGATCACGTCGGCCGAGGCGAGCTGGAACTCGATCCGCTTTCCCACCGGCAGCACCAGGATGGGGATCTCGGTGCTGGTGCCCAGGGTCTCGACCTTGTCGAAGTTCAGGTAGGTCCGGTCTTCGGGGTTCTTGCCCGCGATGGCGCCGAATTCCCCGCCGTGTTCTCCCTGCAGGCCCTCCGGACCCGACGCGACGGCTTCCTTGCGTTCGGGGTCGGCTCCGTCGTAGTTGAAGGTCCCGTCGGTGAAGTTGATCTTCTGGTAGCCGAATTTCCAGTTCCACTGGAAGGAGGTGACGTCGACGACGACCTCGGGGTTGGGCTCCTTGTCCAGGATCTTCTCCTGCACGACCACCGTGAAGTAGAACAGCACCGAGATGATCAGGAACGGCGTGACGGTGAGCACCAGCTCGAGCGGCATGTTGTAGCCGAACTGGCGCGGCAGCTCGGTCTCGCCCTTCTTGTGCCGGTGAAACGCCGAGGTCCAGAAGATCAGGCCCCACACGATCACGCCGACGACCATGGCGGCGATCAGCGAGCCGACCCACAGCTCACGGTTGACGTGGGCCTGCGGGGTGATGCCCTCGGGCCAGCCCAGGCCCAGCACCTCCGACCAACTACACCCGCTGAGCAGCAGCGCAGACGCACCAAGGACGACTGCCAACGCCGCTCTCCGTGCCACCACCCTGCGTCCGCGAGGTGTCACGTTGGCGCCTCCTAGAAGTCGGTAGAACTAGGCGAATACTACGCAGCGTAGACCACCCTGCAGGGGTGGAGCGACGCGACCGGGGAATGACACAGGTGCAGGTCTCGACACACCTCACCTCTATCGCTCCTCATGTCCGCGGGGCCATTCGGCATACTGGCGCGGTGTGCGGACTGCTGGCGCTGTTGACCGACCCGTCCGCCGACGTCTCCCCGGCTCTTGTCGACGCGGTATCCGGCGCCTCCCACCTGATGCGCCATCGCGGTCCGGACGAGCCCGGCACGTGGCACGACGGCGACGTGGTGCTCGGCTTCAACCGGCTTTCGATCATCGACATCGCGCACAGCCACCAGCCGCTGCGCTGGGGCCCGGCGGACTCGCCAGACCGTTACGTGCTGGTGTTCAACGGTGAGATCTACAACTACCTGGAGCTGCGGGAGGAACTGGCGGCCGGCCACGGCGCGACGTTTCACACCGACGGCGACGGTGAGGCGATCATCGCCGCCTACCACTACTGGGGCACCGACGCGCTGACCCGGCTGCGCGGCATGTTCGCGTTCGCGCTGTGGGACACCGTCGAGCGTGAATTGTTCTGCGCGCGGGACCCGTTCGGCATCAAACCGCTGTTCATGGCGACCGGGTCGGCGGGCACGGCGGTGGGCAGCGAGAAGAAATGCCTGCTCGACCTCGCCGACGAGCTGGGTATCGACCTCGGCATCGACGAACGCGCCGTGCAGCACTACACCGTGCTGCAGTACGTGCCGGAACCCGAGACGTTGCACCGTGGGGTGCGGCGGCTGGAGTCCGGCAGCTACGCCGTAGTCCGCCCGGGCGCCATGCCGGAGGTGACCCGCTACTTCGCGCCGCGGTTCGCCGCTGTGCCTTTCGCCGCGGGCGGCGAGCAGAGTCGCTACGACGAGATCACCGCGGTGCTGGAGGACTCGGTCGCCAAGCACATGCGCGCCGATGTCACCGTCGGCGCCTTCCTGTCCGGTGGTATCGACTCCACCGCGATCGCCGCATTGGCGATGCGGCACAACCCGCGGCTGATCACGTTCACCACCGGTTTCGAGCGGGAGGGATTTTCGGAGGTCGACGTCGCGGTCGCGTCGGCCGAGGCGATCGGTGCCCGGCACGTCACCAAGGTGGTGAGTCAGGCCGAATTCGTTTCCGCGCTACCCGAGATCGTCTGGTACCTAGACGAACCCGTCGCCGACCCAGCGCTGGTGCCGCTGTTCTTCATCGCCCGCGAGGCGCGCAAGCACGTCAAGGTCGTGCTGTCCGGCGAGGGCGCCGACGAGCTGTTCGGCGGATACACGATCTACCGGGAACCGTTGTCGCTGAAGCCTTTCAACTATCTGCCCCGCCCGCTGCGTCGGTCGATGGCCAAGGTATCCGCCCCGCTGCCCGAGGGTATGCGCGGAAAGAGCCTGCTGCACCGAGGCTCGCAGACGCTCGAGGAGAGGTACTACGGCAACGCGCGCAGCTTCTCCGACGCTCAGCTGCAGGCCGTGCTGCCGGGGTTCCGCGCGGATTGGACCCATACCGATGTGACGGCGCGGGTGTACTCCGAGTCCGAGGGCTGGGATCCGGTCGCGCGCATGCAGCACATCGACCTGTTCACCTGGCTGCGGGGCGACATCCTGGTCAAGGCGGACAAGATGACGATGGCCAACTCGCTCGAGCTGCGGGTGCCGTTTCTTGATCCCGAGGTGTTCGCGGTGGCCTCCCGCTTGCCGCTGGAGGCGAAGATCACCAGGTCCACCACGAAGTACGCGTTGCGCCGCGCGCTGGAGCCGATCGTGCCCGCGCACGTGCTCAACCGGCCGAAGCTGGGCTTTCCGGTGCCGATCCGGCACTGGCTGCGGGCCGGGGAGCTGTTGGACTGGGCCTACGGCCTGGTGGCGTCGTCAGGGGCAGGCGACCTGGTCGACACCACCGCGGTCCGCATGATGCTCGACGAACATCGCAGCGGCGCAACCGATCACAGCAGACGACTGTGGACCGTGCTGATCTTCATGCTGTGGCACGCGATCTTCGTCGAGGGCAGCGTGACGCCACAGATCAGCGAGCCGACCTACCCCGTCCAGCTTTAGCCGAGCGCCGAGGCAATTTCCGCGCCCGCCTCCGCCCCGTAGGCGTCGGTCAGCCGCTTGATGGCCGCGTCCTTGTCCCAGGTCCACTCCTGCGGGCCCGGCGCCTCGAGCACCAGGGTCGCGACCATCGATGCCAGCTGGGCGGCCCGCTCGACGGACAGCCCCTTGTCGCGGCCGGTCAGGAAGCCCGCGCGGAACGCGTCGCCGATGCCGGTGGGATCGTCCTTGTGCGTCTCGGGCACCACGTCGACGTGGACGAAGGTGCCGTCGCGGCCGACGATGTCGACGCCCTTTTCTCCCAGCGTGGTGACGCGCATCTGGATCTGGCTCATCACCTCGGCTTCCGACCAGCCGGACTTCTGCAACAGCAGGTCCCATTCGTAGTCGTTGGTGAACAGATAGGTCGCACCGTCGATCAGCTTGCGGATCTGGTCGCCGGAGAGCCGGGCCAGCTGCTGCGACGGGTCGGCGGCGAACGCCAGGCCGAGCGCGCGGCACTCCTCGGTATGCAGGAACATCGCGTCGGGGTCGTTGGCGCCGACGATCACCAGATACGGTGTGCCCCTGCGTGATACGACATCGGCCAGCTTGATGTCGCGCGCCTCCGACATCGCCCCGGGATAGAACGACGCGATCTGAGCCATGTCCTCGTCTGTGGTGCAGACGAATCGGGCGGTGTAGGCGGAGTCCGACACCAGCACGCTGTCGCAGTCCACGCCGTGTGAGGTGAGCCACTCCCGGTAGTTGTCGAAGTCCTTGCCGACCGCGCCGACCAGTGTCGGGTCCCCGCCGAGGACGCCGATGGCGTAGGCCATGTTGCCCGCCACCCCGCCGCGGTGGATGACCAGGTCGTCCACCAGGAAGCTCAGTGAGACCTTCTGCAGGTGGTCGGCCAGCAGTTGTTCGGAGAACCGGCCCGGGAACCGCATGAGATGGTCGGTCGCAATCGACCCGGTTACCGCGATGGTCACGAAGCGTCACCCTTCAATTAATTTAAGCTGTCTAGATAATCTTACCCAGCCTGACGGCCCGGCCAGTGTTCGGCGCAGTGCGCTAACCTGCGTACAAGGCCCGTCCGGGTCACTCTAGACGGCATTGACGAAGACAATTCCGGGAGAGCAACTCCATGGCTGGTCCGTATCCGCCCCAATACGGTGCTGGACCGGTCGGGCCCCCTCCGCCGTATCCCGGCCCGCCCCATCCGTATCCGCAGAATCCCGTTGTGCCGTCGGGCTATCCGGCCATGCTGCCGCCGCCGATTCCGTATCCGAAGCGCAGCCGTTGGCGTGCTGTCCTCGGTGCGCTGGTGGCCATCGCGGTCGTTGCCGCCGCTGTGGCCGCGATCGTCTTCGTGGTGCGCTCCGATGACGGCGATGCGACCGACGGGAAGCTGACGACGGCCTCGGCTCAGACAGCGATCCAGGGCTACCTGGACGCGCTGCACGAGGGCGATGTCGAGACGATCGCGCGCCACACGCTGTGCGGTCTGTTCGACGCCGTCAAGGAACGCCGGTCAGACCTCGCGCTGGCGGATCTGAGCAGTGACGCGTTCCGCAAGCAATTCGAGAAGGCCGAGGTGACATCCGTCGACAAGATGGTGTTCTCGTCGCCCTATCAGGCGCAGGTACTGTTCACCATGCGCGTGACGGCCGCGGGAAGCCGCACCCGGCCGCCGCCGGAAGCGGAGGAACAGGGCGTGGCTCAGCTGCTCGCCGAGGACGACGAGATCCTGGTGTGTTCTTACCTACTGCGTGCCGCGGGTCAGTACTGAGTCAGCCGGCTCAGTTGAACGAGTCCCCGCACGCGCACGATCCCGTCGCGTTGGGGTTGTCGATGGTGAAGCCCTGCTTCTCGATGGTGTCGACGAAGTCGATCGTGGCGCCCTGGATGTAGGGGGCGCTCATCCGGTCGACGGTCAAGTTGACGCCGCCGAACTCGGTCGTCAAGTCGCCGTCGAGGGTCCGGTCATCGAAGAAAAGGTTGTAGCGCAGGCCGGCGCATCCGCCCGGCTGGACGGCGATCCGCAGCGCCAGGTCGTCACGGCCCTCCTGGTCCAGCAGCGCCTTGGCCTTCGCGGCCGCGGCGTCGGTCAGGACCGCGCCATGGGTGGCGGTGCTGGTCGCCGACTCGTCCTGAACAGTCATTGCGTCTCCCTGAATGGCTCTTGTTGCAGGCCTTTAACAGCCCACCTGGTCAACGGTACCTTGTTATCCCGCTATTCCCGAGTTCGTCGGCCGCGACCTCCGCCAACCCGGCCAGCTGGTTCGCCGCGTCGTCCATGGCCAGCTGGACCGATCCGGCGTGGTCAGCGATCGCGTACGCGGCGGAGATGCCCGCGTCCCGCAGGGCGGCTTCGTCCAAGGTGACCTGGCCGGCCAGCACCAGCACCGGGGTGCCGCGCGCCTCGGTGGCCAGTGCGCTCACCACTTTGCCGTGCAGCGACTGGTCGTCGAACCGGCCCTCACCGGTGATGACGAGTTCTGCCGCGGCGACGTCATCGGCCAGCCGGGTGTGTTCGGCGATGACCGTGGCCCCGGAGGCGCGGCTGCCCCCCAGCGCCAGCAGGGCCGCCCCGAGGCCGCCTGCGGCGCCCGCGCCGGGCTCGTCGCTGACCGCCCGCCCGGCCGCGGCGTTCAGTTCGGCCGCCCACTCGGTCAGCCGGCGCTCCAGCACCAGCACGGTGTCCGGGTCGGCGCCCTTCTGCGGGCCGAACACCCGCGCCGCGCCCATGGTCCCGAGCAACGGGTGCTCGACGTCGGTGGCGGCGATCAGCTCTGCCCCGGCCAGCAGCCCCTTGGCGGCGTCGAGCCCGCCGAGCGCATCGATCATTCCGCGGCCGCCGTCGGTGCAGGCGCTGCCGCCGAGCCCGACCACGATGCGACCCGCGCCTGCGGCCGCTGCGGCCGCGATGAGCTGTCCGACACCCCTGCTGTGTGCGGCCAGCGCGGTCTGCACGGTCGGCGGCCCGCCGAGCAGGGCCAACCCGCAGGCCTGCGCACACTCGATGTAGGCGGTGCGCGGCGCGGCGGCGTCGAACACCCAGTCGGCGTCCACCTCGGCGGTCAGCGGACCGGTGACGCGCAGCGTGCGCCGCTCACCGAGGCGGCCGGCCAGCACGTCGACGAATCCCGGTCCGCCGTCGGACTGCGGCGCGAGCGTTAAGTCATCGTCCGGACGGGCGCGACGCCAGCCGTCGGCGATCGCCTCTGCCGCCTGCACCGCGGTGAGGCTGTCGCCGTAGCAGTCGGGGGCGATCAGCACGCGGAGGCGGTCCGAGCCGGTCATGCCAGCAGCTTATGCTGGCAGGCGTGAACCTGCTGGGCCGCAAGAAGGGCAATCCGCCCGCCGAAGACACTGACGCCGCCGGCGCGCCCGCGGACGGCGAATCGGTCGTCAAGGAGTCCGGCACCACCGCCCCGAAGGGCAGGCCGACGCCGAAGCGGGATTCGCATCGCCGCCGCGGCCCCGTCGCGCCCGCACCGATGACCACCGCCGAGGCCAGGCGCAGACGCAAGGAACTGCGCACGAAAATGTCGCGCGCGGAACGCAAAGAAGACAAGATCGCCCGGCGCGCGGCGATGTCCGATCGCCGCGAACGGATGATGGCGGGCGAAGACGACTACCTGCTGCCGCGTGACAAGGGCCCGGTGCGCCGGTTCGCCCGCGACATCGTGGATTCGCGCCGCATCAGCGTGCTCGGCCTCTTCATGCCCGCGGCGTTGGGTTTGATCTTCGTCATGCTCGCGGTTCCGCAGGTGCAGCTCTACATCTCGCCGGCCATGCTGATCCTGATGGCGATCATGATCATCGACGGAGTCTTCCTGGGCCGCAAGGTGAATCGGATGGTCGACGAGAAGTTCCGGGACAACACCGAAAGCGGTTGGAAGCTCGGGTTCTACGCCGCCAGTCGCGCCTCGCAGTTGCGGCGGATGCGCGCGCCCCGGCCGCAGGTCAACCGCGGCGACAAGGTCACCTGAGTCCAGGTGCGGGTTCTGGTGCTCGGCGGTATCCGGTCGGGCAAGTCCGAGTGGGCCGAGGCCGTCGTCGCCGCGTCCGTCGGCGCCGAATGCCCGGTTCGGTATCTGGCCACCGGTGCCGTCGCTGACGACGACGACTGGTCGGCCCGGGTGGCCGCCCACCGTGCTCGTCGGCCCCGTCATTGGTCGACTGTCGAAACCGATGATGTGGCAACGCAATTGCGGTCCGGGGATGCCTCCCCCACCCTCGTCGACGACGTCGGCGGCTGGCTGACCGCGGCGATGGACCGCGCGGGAGCATGGACCGGTGGCTCGGTGTGCGCCGACATCGACGACCTCCTCGACGCCGTCGCCGGTTTCGGTGCGGAGCTGGTCGTGGTCAGTCCCGAGGTGGGTCTGACAGTGGTGCCGGAAACCGCCGCCGGTCGCCGGTTCGCCGACGAACTCGGCACGCTGAACCAGCGACTCGCGGCGCTGTGCGACCGTGTGGTGCTGGTGGTGGCCGGCCAGCCCGTCACGGTGAAGGGGCCGTCGTGACGGAATTCCCGCCGATCACGGCGCCGGACCAGGACGTCGCCGCGCAGGCACGCGCCCGGCAGGACACATTGACCAAGCCGCGCGGCTCGCTGGGGCGTCTCGAGGAGCTCTCGGTCTGGGTGGCGGCGTGCCAGGGGGCGTGCCCGCCGCATCAGTTCCGGCGGGCGCGGGTGGTGGTGTTCGCCGGCGACCACGGCGTCACCGCCGCGGGCGTGTCGGCCTTCCCGGCCGAGGTCACCGCGCAGATGGTCGCCAACTTCGATGCCGGTGGCGCCGCGATCAACGTGCTGGCCGAGGCCGCGGGCGCCAGCGTGCGGGTCGCCGACATCGCGGTGGACGTCGACGAGCCGCATTCGCCGTCGATCGGCGCGCACAAGGTCCGCAGGAGCAGCGGCAACATCGCCGTCGAGGACGCGTTGTCCGACGACGAGGCGCGGGCCGCGGTCGAGGCGGGCCGCCGGATCGCCGATGAGGAAGTGGATGCGGGCGCCGACCTGCTGATCGCCGGCGACATGGGCATCGGAAACACCACTGCGGCAACGGCATTGATCGCCGCGCTGACCGGTGCCGAACCGGTCGTCGTGGTCGGTCGGGGCACCGGGATCGACGATGCGGGGTGGTCACGAAAGGTCGCCGCCGTCCGCGACGCGCTGTACCGTGCCAGCGGCCTTTCGGGTGACCCGATCGGGCTGCTGCGGGTGTGCGGCGGCGCGGATCTGGCCGCAATGGCGGGATTCTGCGCGCAGGCGGCGGTGCGCCGAACACCGATGCTGCTCGACGGCGTGGTGGTGACGGCGGCCGCGATGGTCGCCGACGTGTTGGCACCGGGCGCCCGGCAGTGGTGGCGTGCGGGCCATCGGTCCACCGAACCTGCGCACGCGCTGGCGCTGGAAAGGCTGGAACTCGAACCGGTCGTTGACCTTTCGATGCGACTCGGCGAGGGCACCGGCGCGGCGGTCGCGTTGCCGGTGGTGCGGGCCGCGGTGGCCACGCTGGCGTCGATGGCCACGTTCGACGAGGCCAGCGTCTCGTCGTGATCCGTTCGGTCACAGGGGCATTCGCATTCGGCACGGTTCTGCCGCTGCGTTCGGGGGCGGGTGTCGGGCGAGGGGTGTTGACGGCCTTGCCGGTGGTGGGTGTCGCGCTCGGCGCGCTGGCCGCCGCGGTGTTGTGGGCGGCCTCGCACGCGTTCGGGGCGGGAAACCCGCTGAACGGACTGCTTGCGGTGACGGCGTTGCTGATCGCGACCCGCGGTCTGCACATCGACGGGCTGGCCGACACCGTCGACGGCCTCGGCTGCTACGGATCCCCGCAGCGGGCTCTGCAGGTGATGCGGGACGGCGCTTCCGGCCCGTTCGGCGTGGCCGCCGTGGTGGTGGTGATCGCCGGCCAGGGACTGGCATTCGCGTCGTTACCGGTGGACAGCTCCGGCTTGATCGCCGTGATCGTCGCGGTGACCGCGGGCAGGGTCGCCGCAGTGGCGGCCTGTCGTCGGTCGGTTCCCGCGGCCGAGGGCAGCACGCTGGGCGCGATGGTGGCGGGCAGCCAACCGGCTGCGGTGGTGGCGACGTGGCTGGTGGCGGTGGCCGCGCTTGCGGCGCTGGCCGGTCCGCGGCCGTGGCAGGGACCGGTCGTCGTGCTGGTCGCGGTCGCCTGTGGTGCCGTCCTGGTCGCGCACTGTGTTCGCCGGTTCGGCGGGATCACCGGCGACGTGCTCGGCGCCGCGATCGAGGTGACGACGACCGTGGCCGCCGTGGGGTTGGCGATCCGCTAGGGCAGTGGCGCGGGTGGCGGGCCCAGCACTTGGATGTCGAACTGGGCGCATACCTCGGCGACATGCGCGGGATCGATCTCCTCCGGTTCGGGCAGGACCGGGCTGTCGGCGGGTCGGCCGAGCGCGGCCACAAACCGTTCGAATCCCGAGGGCGTGGTGACGGTGAGTACCCGTGCCGTCTCCGAGCGGACCTGAAAGGTGTGCGGCAGGCCTCGCGGTAGCCAGGCCATCGCGCCTTCACCCTGCACGGCCTCCTCATCGCCGCACGAGAGCCACAGCTCGCCGGCGAGGATGTAGAAGAGCTCGTCCTCCGCTTCGTGGCGGTGCAGTGGCGGCCCGAAGTTTCGGGGAGCGAAAAACTCCACCGCCGTGAGCACGCCGTTCGACTCTCTCGAAAATGGACGAATGCCCTGGCCGGCAGGCTGAGAGGAATCGGGGCATTCGCGAGACTACGGAATATGACGGATTTCGGGCCAGATCCGTCATATTCCGTAGTCTCGGCGCAAATTTTCATCCTCCACGGCGGAGCGCAGCGCCCCTTACAGCTGCTCGCTGTTGATCTTCGCGGTCTGGAGCGTGTTCAGGAAATGGAAGTGGTCGCCTTCGTCGCGGGCAACCAGCACCGGACTCATCGACATGAGTCCGAAGCTAGCTCAGCCGCGCCATCCAGCCGTGGGTATCGGCGAACGTGCCGCGCTGGATTCCGGTCAACGTGTCGCGAAGGGCCATGGTGATCTCGCCGGGCTCACCGTCGGCGATGGTGAACTCGCCGTCGCCGTGCTTGACGTGCGACACCGGGGTGATCACCGCGGCGGTGCCGCATGCGAACACCTCGGTGATCTCGCCTGCGGCCGCCTTCTTCTGCCACTCGTCGACGTCGATCTTGCGCTCTTCCACGGCGAAGCCGGCGTCGGTAGCCAACTGCAGCAACGAGTCCCGGGTGATACCGGGCAACAGCGAACCGCTCAGCTCCGGGGTGACCAGCCGGGCAGAACCGCCGCTGCCGAACACGAAGAACAGGTTCATGCCGCCCATCTCTTCGACGAAGCGGCGTTCTATGGCGTCCAGCCACACCACCTGATCGCACCCGTTGTCGGCGGCCTGGGCCTGTGCCAGCAGCGAGGCGGCGTAGTTTCCGCCGAACTTGGCCGCCCCGGTGCCGCCCGGGCAGGCCCGCACGTATTCCGTCGACAGCCACACGCTCACGGGTTTGATGCCGCGCGGGAAGTAGGCCCCCGCCGGCGAGCCGATCACCATGTAGCGGTATTCGGATGCGGGGCGCACACCGAGCCCGGGCTCGGTGGCGAAGATGTAGGGCCGCAGATACAGCGACTCCTCACCGCCTGCGGGCGGCACCCACTGCTCGTCGACCGCGATGAGCTGGCGCAGCGACTCGATGAACACCGCTTCGGGCAGCTCGGGGATGGCCAGCCGGCGTGACGACGAGCGCAGCCGCGCCGCGTTGGCCTCCGCCCGGAACGACACGATGGAACCGTCTACCCACCGATAGGCCTTCAGCCCCTCGAACACCTCCTGCGCATAGTGCAGAACGATGGCCGAGGGGTCGAGCTCGATGGGGCCGTACGGAATGACCCGCGCGTTGTGCCAGGCCTTGCCGTCGACGTAGTCGATCGACACCATGTGGTCGGTGTGATAGCGGCCGAATCCCGGGTTCGCCAGGATCTCGGCGCGTACCTCGTCGTTCGCCGGATTCGCGTTGCGATCGACGGTGAACTCGAGGCGGTCGGTCATGGGCCGATTGTATATCCGGGCGCTACCGGGTTTTTGCCTCGACAAATGGCGGACGCACCACCTCGCAGTCGACCGGGCGGCCACGCACGTCGACCGCGACGCGCTGCCCGTCGGCGATGTCCCTGTCGGTGTCGAGCAGCGCGAGCGCGATGCCGACTTTCAAAGTCGGAGAGAAGGTTCCCGATGTCGTCACCCCGACCGGGGTGGAGCCGTCGAGCACGGTGAGGTCGGGGCGCAGCACGCCGCGGCCGACGGCCCGCAGACCGCGCAGCAGCCGCTTCGGGCCTGCCTCCTTCTCGGCCAGCAGGGCCTCTCGGCCCCAGAACGCGTCCTTGCGCCAGCCGATCGCCCAGCCGCAGCGGGCCTGCAACGGCGAGATCTCCAGGGATAGTTCGTGTCCGTGCAGCGGATATCCCATCTCGGTGCGCAGAGTGTCGCGGGCTCCCAGTCCGGCCAGCTGACCGCCCGCCCCGGTTACGGCGTCCACCAGCACGTCGAACACCACGCCCGCCTCGTCCCAGGAGGGCAGCAGCTCGTAACCGTGTTCGCCGGTGTAGCCGGTGCGGCACACCCGCACCTCGACACCGTTGAATTCGGCGTCGGCATAGCCCATGTAGTCCATGTCGGTCGGCAGCCCCAACGCGCCGACGACCTCGGCCGATTTCGGCCCCTGCACCGCCAACACCGCGCGCGAGCGATGTTCGTCGGTGATGGTCAGCCCGGCAGGGGCGGTGCGCTGCAGCGCGGCGACGACGGCAGCGGTGTTGGCGGCGTTGGGTACCAGGAAAATCTCGTCGTCGGAGACGTAATAGGCGATGAGGTCGTCGATGACACCGCCGGTTTCGGTGCAGCACAACGTGTACTGCGCCTTGCCCGGCCCGATGCGGCCCAGGTCGTTGGTGAGCGCGGAGTTGACGTACTCGGCCGCCCCCGGTCCGCGAACCAACGCCTTACCCAGGTGGCTGACGTCGAAAAGGCCCACCGCGGTACGGGTTGCGGTGTGCTCGCCCACCGTGCCGCGGTACGCGACCGGCATCAGCCAGCCGGAGAATTCGGCGAAGCTCGGCGCCGAGCTGGCGGTGCCGCTCCTCGAGGGGGCCGTGCTGGATTTCGCTCACGGAAATCCACCCTAATCGGGGCGTCGACGCTGGCAGACTCCGGTAGGTGGTCGATTTCGATGCGCTGCAGGCGGCCGGAATCGCCAATGCGCGCGAGCGAGCCGGACTCATCGAGTACCTGGACGACCTCGGGTTCACCGCTGAGGAGATGGTTGAGGCCGAGCGTCGGGGCCGGCTGTTCGGGCTGGCAGGCGACGCCGTCAGACGAACGGGGCGACCCCTCTACAGCCTGCGCACCGCCGCCGACGCGCTCGGGCTGCCGCTCGACAACGTCACACACTCCTGGACCCTGCTGGGCCTCAACGCCAGCGATTCCGATCAGGTCACGCTGAGCCAGGCGGACGTGGACGCCCTGGCCACCTGCGCCGCGCTGAAGGTACAGATGGGCGACGACGGCGCCTCGCGCGTGCTGCGAGTCATCGGTGTCGCTATGTCCCGGCTGGCGGAGGCCGAAACGGCGGTCCTTCGAACCTCCCGGCCCGACTTCTGGATCGGCCGCAGCCACGACGAACTCGCCACCGCTCAGACCTGGCGCGCGCTGGCCGAGTTGATTCCCCCGATGGGAGCAACGCTTGATGTCGTTCATCGCCACCATCTGACGCGCCCGTACCTGTTCGAGAATATGGTCAACGACCCGTCTGGGAGCGTGACGTGCGGCGTCGGCTTTGCGGATCTGTCAGGCTTCACCGCGCTCACCCGGGTGCTGTCCCGCGCGGAGTTGTCGACTCTGCTCGACGCGTTCAGCGCGAGCGTCACCGATGTCGTCCATGCCGGTGAGGGTCGACTGGTGAAGTTCATCGGTGATGCGGTGATGTGGGTGAGCTCTACGCCCGATGCCCTGGTGGCAACGGCCACCGATCTCGTCAACGACCCGCGGACGAGGGAAGCCGGGCTTCAAGTCCGCGCGGGGCTTGGCTATGGCCCGGTTCTCGCCATCAACGGCGACTACTTCGGAGATGCGGTGAACTTGGCCGCTCGGTTGGCGGCAGCCGCAACACCCGGGCAGATCCTTGCCCCGCCGGATATCCGCGACGCGCTGCCAGACTGGAACGCGATCCCGCAGGATCCGTTGACACTCAAGGGCTTCGACGCGCCGGTGACGACCTTTGACATGAACCAGGCCGGCCGATAGTGGTCGATTTCGATGCGCTGCAGGCCGCCGGAATCGCCAACGCGCGCGAGCGAGCCGCGCTGATCGAGTACCTGGACGGCCTTGGCTTCAGCGCCGAAGAGATGGTGGAGGCCGAAAGCCGCGGCCGCCTGTTCGGCCTCGCGGGCGATGCTCTTCAGAGGTCCGGCCGGCCGATCTACACCCTTCGCGAGGCCGCCCATGAGGTCGGCGTGCCGGTCGAGGAGCTCGTCCACGCCTGGTCGACGCTCGGGCTGAGCGCCCCGGATTCGGATCAACCCGTGTTCAGCCAGGTCGACGTCGATGGTCTGACGGCCTGGGTGGCGATGAAGTCCGCCGTCGGCGACGAAGCAACGCTCACGTTGCTTCGGGTGCTCGGCGCGTCGATGGCCCGCCTCGCCGAAGCAGGGTCGACCGCGATCCGTCTCGGACTCCCCGATATCCAGATGGAGTACAGCGAGGACGAACTTACGACCGCGCAGGCGTACCGCGCCGTCGGCGAGTTCATTCCGCGCCTCGCGGTGCTCATCGATGCCGTGTTCCGCCATCACACGGTCAGTGCCCGCACCTACTTCGAGGGCGTCGTCCGCGACACGTCGGCGAGCGTGACATGCGGCATCGGGTTCGCGGATCTGACGGGCTTCACCTCGCTCACACAACGACTCACGCCGACCGAGTTGTCCGGCCTGCTCGTCGAGTTCGCGGGCGCAGTCAGTGACGTGGCGCTCGCCGACGGCGGACGGGTGGTGAAGTTCATCGGCGACGAGGTGATGTGGGTGAGTTCGACGCCCGAACAACTCGCGAAGGTAGCACTCGACCTCGTGGAACACCCGGGCGCACGGGAAGCGAACTTGCGGGTCCGCGCCGGTCTCGGTTACGGCAGTGTGCTGGCGATCGGCGGCGACTATTTCGGCACCGCGGTCAATCTGGCCGCCCGCCTGGTGGGCGCGGCGGCCCCGGGGCAAATCCTGGCGTCCTCCGACGTCCGCGACGAACTGCGCGACTGGCCTGCCGTTCCGCAAGAACCGTTGACGCTCAAGGGTTTCGAATCGCCGGTGACGGCCTACGACCTGCATGTGAGTCGCTGACCGATAGGCTGATCGCTCGTGAGCCCAGCTAATCCCGGTTATCAGTCCCCCGTCGTCACGGTCAGCACGTCGCTGCCCAAGCGCAAATCCGCTACGACGGTGCTGATCGTGCCCGTGGTCAGCGGGCAGGACGACGACGCCACGGCGACCGTGGTCGCCAACCCGTTCCTCGACGCCGAGGCCGTCGGCGAGATCGAGGTGGCCCTCGAGTCGCTCGGCGCCAAGGGCGGCACCGACCAGCTCACGCGGGTCGTCGCGCCGTCACTCCCGGTGGCCAGCGTGCTGGCGGTAGGCCTCGGCAAGGACCGCGTGGGGGCACCTCCCGGCGTGCAAGGGGGAAAGTGGCCCGCCGACGTGATCCGCTGCGCCGCGGGCGTGGCCGCCCGGTCGCTGAACGGCACCGAGGCCGTCATCACCACGCTGTCGGATATCGACCTCGAAGCAACCATCGAAGGACTGATCCTCGGCGCCTACCGGTTCAGCGACTTCCGCAGCGACAAGACGGCGCCGAAGGACAAGGGCCTGCGCGAGATCACCGTGCTGACGGCGGACTCGAAGGCGAAAACCAAAGCGGCGGCAGAACGGGCAACGGCCATCGCGACGGCGGTCGGCACCGCGCGTAATCTGGTCAACACTCCCCCGTCTCACCTCTATCCGGCCGAATTCGCTAAGCGCGCAAAGGCTTTGGGTGAAGCTGCCGGACTCGAGGTCGAGGTGCTGAACGACAAGGACCTCGCCAAGGACGGATACGGCGGCGTGATCGGTGTGGGCAAGGGCTCGTCGCGCCCGCCGCGGCTGGTCCGGCTGATTCACCGCGGCGCGAAGAACAAGAAGGCCAAAAAGGTCGCGTTGGTCGGCAAGGGCATCACGTTCGACACCGGCGGCATCTCCATCAAGCCGGCCGCCAACATGCACCACATGACATCCGACATGGGTGGCGCCGCCGCGGTGATCGCGACGGTGGTGCTGGCGGCCCAGCAGAAGTTGCCGATCGACGTGATCGCCACCGTGCCGATGGCCGAGAACATGCCGTCGGCGACCGCTCAGCGGCCCGGTGACGTGCTCACCCAGTACGGCGGCATCACCGTCGAGGTGCTCAACACCGACGCCGAGGGACGGCTGATCCTGGCCGACGCGATCGTGCGGGCCTGCGAGGACGAGCCCGACTACCTCATCGAAACGTCGACGCTGACCGGTGCGCAGACCGTCGCGCTGGGTGCGCGAACCCCCGGCGTGATGGGCTCCGATGAGTTCAGGGACCGCGTCGCCATGCTGTCCCAGGCCGTTGGCGAGAACGGCTGGCCGATGCCGCTTCCCGAGGAGCTCAAGGACGAACTGAAGTCGACGGTCGCCGATCTGGCCAATGTCAGCGGATCGCGATACGCGGGAATGCTGGTCGCGGGCACATACCTGCGCGAGTTCGTCGCCGACGAGGTGGCCTGGGCGCACATCGACATCGCCGCCCCGGCCTACAACACCGGCGGCCCGTGGGGCTACACCGGCAAGGGCGGCACAGGGGTGCCGACCCGCACGATGTTCGCGGCGCTCGAGGACATTTCAAAGAACGGTTGAGCTACACCAGCTTGACGCGGGCCGCGTTGCGCATCGCCTGCGGTAGCGCCCGAGAGGTGCCGTAGAGCAGGTAGGCCTCCGGGGTGATGGGCCGGATCGGCTTGTTCTTCTTGACCGCCGAGACGATGGCCTTTGCGGCCTTGTCCGGTCCAAATCGCCGGCGACCGAACTGTTTCTCCAGTTGCTCCCGTCGGCTCTCGATGCTCTCGTCAGAGCGACCCGGTGTGTCGAATCGGGTGGTGTGCACGATATTGGTATCGACGGTGCCCGGGCACACCGTGGTGAGCCCGATGCCCGCGGCGTCGAGTTCCGCACGCAGGCAGTCGGAGAACATGTACACGGCGGCCTTCGACGTGCAATAGGCGTTCAACGATTTCGACGGGGAATACGACGCCATCGAGGCCACGTTGACGATGTGTCCGCCGGTGCCGCGCTCGACCAGTCGCTTCCCAAATGCCCTGCAGCCGTTGACGACACCGCCAAGGTTGACGTCAAGCACCCGCTCCCACTGATCGGCGGGCGTGTCCAGGAACTCCCCCGCCTGACCGATGCCTGCGTTGTTGACAACGACGTCGGGGACACCGTGCTCGGCGCACACCTGATCCGCGAAGCGCTCGACGGCTTCGGCGTCCGATACGTCGAGCACGTACGAATGCGCGACACCGCCGCGCTCGACGATCTGCGCAGCCGTGTCCTTGGACGCTGGCTTCGTCGATGTCGCTGACGATCAGTTCCGCGCCCGCGCGGGCGAACGCCAACGCGGTCTCCCGTCCGATGCCGCTGCCCGCCCCGGTGACCGACACCAGCGTGTCGCCGAAGTCGTCGCGCTTGCGGCCGACCTGCGCACGCAACAGCGAGCGGCTGGCGGGCTTGCCGTCGAGGAAGTCGACAAGTTCGCCGACGGCGGCGGCCATCACCTGAGGGTGTGACATCGGCGACCAGTGCCGGGCCTTGATGTCGCGCCGCCACAGCCGCGGCACCCACCGGGCGAGGTCGTCGAAGCCGTGCGGCCGCACGACGGGGTCGTCGGTGGCGACGATCAGCTGCACCGGGACGCTGACGTACCGGTCCTGTGGGGACTTGGTGGGTGGCGAAATGGCGAGCGCGCGATAGATCTTCAGGGTGTTGACGAGGCCGGTGATCGCGGTTTCACTGCGGTAGCGCTGCTCGGCGGGCAGCCGGTCGGTGAGCAGTCGATTCGCCCTGGCCCGCGCCAGGGCCCTGAACACCGCGGGAGCGAGCACCGGCACCGCGAACGGATACCAGTACGACATCCGGAGCAGACGGTCGAGCGCGCGCACGAACTGCACGGGCCGGTAGGGACGCTTGAGGCTGTCGAAGATGTAGCCGCCGTAGTGGGCGATGCCGGGTCCCGACGCCGTCGTGAACGACGCGATGCGGTCGCTGGCCCCCGGCCTGCGCAGGTACTCCCACACCGATACCGAACCCCAGTCGTGGCCCAGCACGTGAACGGGCTCCCCGGGGTTGACGGCGTCGACCACCGCCGCGAAGTCGTCGGCCAGCTTCGTCATGGTGTATGCCGAAATCGGTTTGGGCACCGACGATTTGCCAACGCCCCTGTTGTCGAACCGGATTATCCGGAACCGGTCGGCCAGCCGTTCAACGACACCGTCCCACAACACGTGTGAATCGGGCCAGCCGTGCGCCATCACCAGCGTGGGCCCGGCGGGATTGCCCTGTTCGTAGACGGCGATGCGGACTCCGTCGACGCTGTCGACGAGCCGCTCCGTGATCGTGTCCGCCACGATCGGTACCCTAGCGGTCCTCCAGCTCCTGGCGGGCGGCGCGTTCGCGTTCGATGCGCCTGCGGGCGTCGTAGTCGCGCATCCGCTGCGGGTAGCCGACCTTCTGCACGTCGTAGACCGGAATGTGCAGGCGCTCGTTCAGCCGTCTGGCGCCCGCGTCGCCGCCGGCGCGCCGCCGCGTCCACTCGCCGTCGCCGGCCACCAGTACGACGGTGAGCTCGGTGACCGTGGTTTTCGGTTCGATGAATGCCTCCACGCCATCGTGTTGCGCGACCCATTGCCGCAGGTATGCCAGGTCGGCCGCTGGGTCATTGCCGCCGCTCGCGCGTGCGGCGCGGCCACGCCGAAACCTGCCGAACAGTCCCAACTGGGCCGTACTCCTTCCGGAGCCCGTGCGCTCCACCTCTATCGATAGTGCCAGAGCAACAGGTGTTCAGGTCTGGGGCGAGCAGCCGGGCCCGACGTGACAGGATGGGAAGCGGCATTCGACCCGTGACGACCAACCGTTCGAGGGAGTCAACAGACATGGCAACTTCCGTCCAGATGCCGGCACTCGGTGAGAGCGTCACCGAGGGGACTGTCACCCGGTGGCTGAAGCAAGAGGGTGACACGGTCGAACTGGACGAACCGCTGCTCGAGGTCTCCACAGACAAGGTCGACACCGAGATCCCGTCCCCCGCCGCCGGTGTGCTGACCAAGATCGTCGCGCAGGAGGATGACACCGTCGAGGTCGGTGGCGAGCTCGCCGTGATCGGTGACGAAGGCGAAGACACCGGCGGTGGCGACGGCGAGGGCAAAGCGAAGGCCGACGAGGAACCCGCCGCTGCCGAAGAGGAGAAGCCGGCCGAGGAGCCCGCCGCGCAGTCGGAGCCGGCCGCCGAAGAGCAAGAAGAGGCTCCCGAGCCGGAACAGAAGCCAAAGCCCGACGAGAAGCCGGCAGCCAAGTCGTCGGGTGGTGAGGCCACCCCCGTGCTGATGCCCGAACTGGGCGAGTCGGTGACCGAGGGCACCGTGACGCGCTGGCTGAAGAAGGTCGGCGACAGCGTCGAGGTGGACGAGCCGCTGGTCGAGGTGTCCACCGACAAAGTCGACACCGAGATCCCGTCGCCGGTGGCGGGCACGCTGGTGAGCATCACCGCCGAGGAGGACGACACCGTCGCCGTCGGCGGCGAGCTGGCCAAGATCGGCGACGCCGACGCCGAGCCCGCCGCCCAGGAGCCGGAGCCCAAACCGGAGCCCAAAGAAGAACCAAAAGAGGAACCCAAGGAAGAGGCGAAGGAAGAAACCGAGCCGGAACCCGAGCCGAAGCCGAAGCCATCGGAAGAGGCCAAGCCCGAGCCGAAGCCGGAAGCCAAACCCAAACCCGAGCCGGAGCCGGAGAAGAAGCCGGAGTCGCAGGCGGCCCAGGAGCCGTCCGGCGACGGCGCTCCCTACGTGACCCCGCTGGTGCGAAAACTGGCCAACGAGAACAGCATCGATCTCGCCACCGTGAAGGGCAGCGGCGTCGGCGGACGCATCCGCAAGCAGGACGTGCTGGCCGCGGCGGAGGCCAAGAAGGCACCCGCGCAAGAGGCGCCGGCCGCCAAGGAGGCCCCAGCGCCCGCGGCGAAGGCGGAACCGTCGGGGGCGCTGGCGCATCTGCGCGGCACCACTCAGAAGGCCAACCGCATCCGGCAGATCACTGCGAAGAAGACGCGCGAATCCCTCCAGACGACAGCGCAATTGACGCAGACCCACGAGGTCGACATGACCAAGATCGTGGCGCTGCGGGCTCGGGCCAAGGCCAGTTTCGCCGAGCGCGAGGGTGTCAACCTCACATTCCTGCCGTTCTTCGCCGTGGCCGTTGTCGACGCGCTGAAGGCCCACCCGAACGTCAACGCCAGCTACAACGAGGAAAGCAAGGAGATCACCTACTACGACGCCGAGCACCTCGGCTTCGCGGTGGACACCGAGCAGGGCCTGCTGTCGCCGGTGATCCACAACGCCGGCGACCTGTCGCTGGCGGGTCTGGCGCGAGCGATTTCCGATATCGCCGCCAGGGCGCGGTCGGGCAATCTCAAGCCGGACGAGTTGTCCGGCGGGACATTCACGATCACCAACATCGGCAGCCAGGGCGCGCTGTTCGACACCCCGATCCTGGTGCCGCCGCAGGCGGCGATGCTGGGCACCGGTGCGATCGTCAAACGTCCCCGGGTGGTGGTGGATGACACGGGCAACGAGTCGATCGGCGTGCGCTCGGTGTGCTACCTGCCACTGACGTACGACCACCGGCTCGTCGACGGAGCGGACGCGGGCCGGTTCGTGACCACGATCAAGCGCCGCCTTGAAGAGGGCGCCTTCGAGGCGGACCTGGGACTGTAGACGTAGTGGCCACCGTTGCGATTGCGGGGTCCTCGGGACTGATCGGCTCGGCGCTGATGTACGCGCTGAGGGCCACCGACCACCGCGTGGTGCGCATCGTGCGCCGGGCGCCGTCGAATTCCGACGAGCTGTTCTGGAATCCCGACAGCGGAGAGTTCGACGCGAACGCGCTGCGCGGGGTGGACGCCGCGGTCAATCTGTGCGGCGTGAATGTCGGCGCCAAACGGTGGTCGGGCGCGTTCAAACAAAGCCTGCGCGACAGCCGGATCGACCCGACCGAGGTGCTGTCCGCCGCGGTGGTGGATGCCGGCGTCGATGTCCTGGTCAACGCCAGCGCAGTCGGCTACTACGGCAACACGAACGGCCGGGTCGCAGACGAGACCGCGCCGCCGGGCGGCGGGTTCCTCGCACAGCTGTGCCAGGACTGGGAGGCCGCGACGGCGCCGGCGCAGCACGAAGGGGTCCGCGTTGTGCTGGCCCGCACCGGCCTGGTGCTATCGCCACGCGGCGGGATGCTGAGTCGGCTGCGGCCGCTGTTCTCGGTGGGGCTCGGCGCGCGGCTCGGCAACGGCCGCCAGTACATGCCCTGGATCAGCCTCGAAGACCAGGTCCGTGCGCTGTTGTTCGCCATCTCTCACGACGAGCTGTCGGGTCCGGTGAACTTCACCGGTCCGGCGCCGGTCACCAACTCCGAGTTCACGGCGGCGATGGGAAGGGCGGTGAACCGGCCGACACCGCTGATGGTTCCCGGTTTCGCGTTGCGCACGCTGCTCGGTGAGTTCGCCGACGAGGGGCTGCTGGGCGGGCAGCGGGCGATCCCGGCGGCGCTGGAACGCGCGGGTTTCGAGTTCCACCACAACACTGTTGGCGAGGCTTTGGCCTACGCCACGAGTACCGTCGAATCGTGAGTTCCATCCGGTCGGCCACCACACCGATCGACGTGCGGCGGTTGGGCACCGTCGAGTATCAAAACGCCTGGGCGCTGCAGCGGGAACTGGCCGACGCGCGCGTCGCGGGCGGACCGGACACCCTGCTGCTACTCGAACACCCATCGGTCTACACCGCCGGGCGCCGCACGCTGCCCGAGGAGCGGCCGGACCCGGCTAGTTCGGCTGGCACCCCCGTCGTCGACACCGACCGCGGCGGAAAGATCACCTGGCATGGACCCGGCCAGCTGGTCGGATACCCGATCATCGGGCTGGTCGAACCGCTGGACGTGGTGAATTTCGTTCGGCGACTTGAGGAATCGTTGATTCACGTGTGCGCCGAACTGGGTCTGGACACCGTGCGTGTGCCCGGCCGGTCGGGTGTGTGGGTGCCCGCAGACGAGAAGGGTCCTGCGCGGAAGGTCGGCGCGATCGGGGTCCGGGTGTCGCGGGCGACGACACTGCACGGATTCGCGCTGAACTGCGACTGTGACCTAGGCGCGTTCTCGGCGATTGTGCCGTGCGGTATCTCCGACGCCGGAGTCACTTCGCTGACAGCCGAGCTGGGTCGCCGGGTCGGCGTGGACGACGTGACAGACCGGGTCACCGCCGCCGTGTGCGACGCGCTGGACGGCCGGCTGCGAGTAGCGTTGAAATCGTGACCGTCGCTCCTGAGTCCAATGTCGCAGGCCCAGCGGCTCCGGAAGGCCGCAAGCTCCTGCGATTGGAAGTCCGCAATGCGCAGACGCCGATCGAGCGCAAGCCGCCGTGGATCAAGACCCGGCTGCGGACAGGCCCGGAGTACACGCAGCTGAAAAACCTGGTCCGCCGCGAGGGGCTGCACACCGTCTGCGAGGAAGCCGGTTGCCCGAACATCTACGAGTGCTGGGAGGACCGCGAGGCGACGTTCCTGATCGGCGGAGAGCAGTGCACCCGCCGGTGCGACTTCTGCCAGATCGACACCGGCAAGCCGGCCGAACTCGACCGCGACGAGCCGCGCAGGGTCGCCGAGAGCGTCGCGACGATGGGACTGCGGTACGCCACCGTCACCGGCGTCGCCCGCGACGACCTGCCCGACGGCGGGGCGTGGCTGTACGCCGAGACGGTGCGCTATATCAAGAAGCTCAACCCCGACACCGGCGTCGAGTTGCTGATCCCCGATTTCAACGGCGAACCGGCATTGCTCGAGCAGGTCTTCGAGACGCGGCCAGAAGTGTTGGCGCACAACGTCGAAACGGTGCCGCGCATCTTCAAGCGGATCCGGCCGGCGTTTCGTTATGACCGCAGCCTCACGGTGCTGACCGCGGCCCGCGACTACGGGCTGGTCACCAAGAGCAACCTGATCCTCGGCATGGGCGAGACTCCCGACGAGGTGCGCACGGCGTTGAGGGATCTGCTCGACGCCGGCTGCGACATCGTCACGATCACCCAGTACCTGCGGCCGTCGGTGCGTCATCACCCGGTGGAGCGCTGGGTGCGGCCCGAGGAGTTCGTCGAGCACGCGGAGTTCGCCGAGGGGCTCGGCTTCGCCGGGGTGCTGGCCGGGCCGCTGGTCCGGTCGTCGTATCGGGCGGGCCGCCTCTATGCGCAGGCAGCGGGGTTACGGCCACCCGTATCCTGAACTGATGGCGAAGACCTCCCGCACCAAAGCCGAACAGAAGGCCGCCAAAGCAGAGGCCAAGGCAGCGCGAAAAGCGGCATCCAAGCAGCGCCGCAGTCAGCTGTGGCAGGCGTTCCAGATCCAGCGCAAGGAGGACAAGCGCCTGCTGCCGTACATGATCGGCGCGTTCGTGCTGATCGTGGCGGCCTCCGTGGTGGCGGGGGTGTTCGCAGGCGGGTTCACCATGTACACGCTGATTCCCCTTGGCGTGGTGCTCGGCGCGCTGGTGGCGTTCATCATCTTCGGCCGCCGGGCGCAGAAATCGGTGTATCGCAAGGCGGAGGGCCAGGCCGGTGCGGCGGCGTGGGCGCTGGAGAATCTGCGCGGCAAGTGGCGGGTCACCCCGGGCGTCGCGGCCACGGGTCATCTCGATGCGGTGCATCGCGTGATCGGCAGGCCCGGCGTGATCTTCGTCGGCGAAGGCTCGGCGACGCGGGTGAAACCGCTGCTGGCCCAGGAGAAGAAGCGCACCGCCCGGCTGGTCGGTGAGATCCCGATCTACGACGTCGTGATCGGCAATGAGGAGGGCGAGGTTCCGCTGGCCAAGCTGGAACGCCACCTGAACAAGCTGCCCGCAAACATCACCGTCAAGCAGATGGACGCGCTGGAGTCGCGGTTGGGCGCGCTGGGGTCGAAGGTCGGGCCTGCGGCGATGCCCAAGGGGCCGATGCCGGCCCAGGCCAAGATGCGCGGGGTGCAGCGGACGGTGCGCAGGCGCTAGGACGTGTGCGAAGTGGCCAGACAGGGCGAGCGGCCAGAGGCCTATGACGAGGTGCCCACCTTCGCGCGACAAAGTCGCTGAGCCATAGACGGACTCACCGCCAGCGACTTTTGTCGCTGACAGCGGTAGGGGCGGCTTCGCCGCGCCGTGGATGATGAAAATTTGCGCCGAGACTACGGAACATGACGGATCTGGCCCGAAATCCGTCATATTCCGTAGTCTCGCGGATGCCGCGATTGGGCGGGACCGCCGACCTCGGCATTTGGCTTATTTTCCGGTCAGCCCGGGCAATTCGCGCCTCCCACCACCCCGGAACTCGAGTCGGGCCCTACCGCCGCACCACCGCGGTGTTCGTCAGCCGGTCGTGCAGTCCACGAAGGTCGGCGTCGGTGATCAGCGGCGGTATCACCAGCGCGATCAGGAACCCGCGCACCAGCGCGCGGCCGAGCCCGACATGAAGCCTGTTGTCGACGGGCATCACGATCAGGCCGAGCGCGAACTGACCGGGAGTGAATCCGAAGAGCCGCACCGAGGCCGCGCCCAGCACGAACCAGATGACCAGGACCGCCGTGGACAACATCGGCATGGTGACCCACCCGATCGTCATGGCCAGGGCGGCCAGCCCGTAGGCGATCAGCCAGTCCACGAACAGGGCGGCGATGCGCCTGCCCATCCGCGCGAGGGACTTCGATCCACTCGGGGGTAGACCTAGACGCTGACCTGGGTAATCATTAGGACCCTGGTCTGTGGTTCCCGGCTCGACGGGCGGCGGACCGGACAGCCAGGAACCGAAGCTGGGAGCCATGAATCCAGCATAGGTCTGGCGGAATTGCGTAACTTCGGCGCAACATGCGGTTGACTGCCGTGCAACATCGTGTCCATAGCGTCATCCCGCGGGTTAATAAACATTAAGGAGTATTAAGTGGCAGAAAAGACCGCCGACGACGTCATGAAGCAGATCAAGGACGAGGACGTCGCCTACGTCGACATCCGGTTCTGCGACCTGCCCGGTGTCGTCCAGCACTTCTCGATCCCGGCATCGGCGTTCGACGAGAGCGTGTTCGACGACGGATTGGCCTTCGACGGCTCGTCGGTGCGCGGTTTCCAGTCCATCCACGAGTCCGACATGATGCTGCTGCCCGATCCGGCGACCGCGCGCATCGACCCGTTCCGCGAAGCCAAGACGCTGAACCTCAACTTCTTCGTGCACGACCCGTTCACCCGCGAGGCGTACTCGCGCGACCCGCGCAACGTGGCCCGCAAGGCGGAGAACTACCTGGCCAGCACCGGCATCGCCGATACCGCGTTCTTCGGCGCGGAGGCCGAGTTCTACATCTTCGACTCGGTGAGCTTCGACTCGAGGATGAACGGCACGTTCTACGAGATCGACTCCGAGGCGGGCTGGTGGAACACCGGCGAGCCGGTCGAGGCCGACGGCAGCGCGAACCGCGGCTACAAGGTCCGCCCCAAGGGCGGCTACTTCCCCGTCGCCCCGTACGACCACTTCGTCGACCTGCGCGACAAGATGTGCACCAACCTGCAGAACGCCGGCTTCACGCTCGAGCGCGGCCACCACGAGGTGGGCACCGCGGGCCAGGCCGAGATCAACTACAAGTTCAACACCCTGCTGCACGCCGCCGATGACCTGGTGCTGTTCAAGTACATCATCAAGAACACCGCGTGGCAGGCCGGCAAGACCGTGACGTTCATGCCGAAGCCGCTGTTCGGCGACAACGGGTCGGGCATGCACGCCCACCAGTCGCTGTGGAAGGACGGTAATCCGCTGTTCCACGACGAGTCCGGCTACGCCGGCCTGTCGGACACGGCGCGCCACTACATCGGCGGCATACTGCACCACGCTCCGTCGCTGCTGGCGTTCACCAACCCGACGGTGAACTCCTACAAGCGTCTGGTGCCGGGCTATGAGGCGCCGATCAACCTGGTGTACAGCCAGCGCAACCGCTCGGCGTGTGTGCGTATCCCGATCACGGGCAACAACCCGAAGGCCAAGCGGCTGGAGTTCCGCTGCCCCGACTCGTCGGGCAACCCGTACCTGGCGTTCGCGGCGATGATGATGGCCGGACTCGATGGCATCAAGAAGAAGATGGAGCCGCAGGCCCCGATCGACAAGGACCTCTACGAGCTGCCGCCGGACGAGGCCGCCAGCATCCCGCAGGCGCCCGACCTCGCTGTCGGCGGTGATCGACCGCCTCGAGGAGGACCACGAATACCTCACCGAGGGCGGGGTTTTCACCGAGGACCTGATCGAGACGTGGATCTCCTTCAAGCGCGAGAACGAGATCCTGCCGGTGCAGATCCGTCCGCACCCGTACGAGATCGCGTTGTACTACGACGTGTAAGCAGGACTGCATTTGGGCCGGGCGAGCCGTTTCGCCCGGCCCTTTTGCGCGTCAGGGTGTCGCGACTGCCGCGAAAGGCGGAGCGCACGCAACTGACGAGTGACGGACCGGTAACAGTGCCGTTGGAGCTGTGAGCATCCTGTCAGCCCGGGCGTATCGTCAGCCTAATGAGCAACCTGGACACCCGCTTTGCGGGTTATCACTCGCCTGTGTTGAGCGCTTTCCGCATCATCTTTGGTCTGCTGTTCACGCTGCACGGCTCGATAAAGCTGTTCGGCTGGCCGCTCGGAGAAGCCGTGCCGGTCGGAACATGGCCGGGATGGTGGGCCGGAATCATCGAATTCGTCCTGGGCATCATGATCACTCTCGGGATACTCACCCGCATCGCGGCATTCATCGCCTCCGGTGAAATGGCGTTCGCATACTTCTACAGCCACTGGCCGCCGCTGTCGGGTGACGGCGGTACGGCGAGCTTCTGGCCGTTCGACCAACGGCTCGGCGGCAACGGTGGCGAGCTGGCCATCATGTTCTGCTTCGCGTTCCTGCTGATCGCGACGACCGGTGCCGGCACCGCATCCTTTGACGCCCGGCGGCGCGGCCTCGGGCGCGGCTCGGCTCTCGGCGCACCGCCCAGGCGTGTCGATACTGTCGCTGATGAACCGCGCGGACGGTACCGCACCGACGCCCCGCCGCGCCGACGGTTCATGGACCGTTTCCGGCGCTAACCATCCAGCGCGAGGTCCTTGCGGAACCGCTTCATGCCGTCGATCTTTTCGCTGAGCGTCGCATCGGCGCCGGTGTAGAACATCCACGGCATCGTGATGATTCCGGTGATGCCCGCGGCCTCCGCTCGCTCGTAATGCTCAGGCGTGAACGCGTCCGTTAATGGCGTCAGGACCTCGAAACCATCCATCGACAGACCGTTCTCGGCGCGTATCTCCCGCAGCCGCTCGACCGACGCGATCGCCCGGTCCGAGGAGATCAGGTCCCCGATCCAGCCGTCGTTGCGCGCCGCCCGCCGCAGCGCGATGTCGCTCAGGCCCCCGACATAAATCGGAATCCGCGGCGGCGTCGGCTCCATCTCCAGCCGCGGCGTCTTGTAGAACTCGCCGTCGAACTCCGTCCAGCCCGACTGCCACAGCGCCCGAAACAGCTCCAACATTTCGTCTGTGCGCTTACCGCGCCGGTCGAACCGCTGGCCCATCAACGTGAACTCTTCTTCACACCAGCCCACACCCACGCCGAGTTCAACGCGCCCGTCGGCCAGATATGCCGCCGTCGCAATTGCTTTCGCCGCCGAGTACGGATCCCGCATCGCCGGGATATACACCGTTGTCACGAATTTCACGCGCGTCGTCGCCTGCGCCATCGCACCGACAAGCACCCACGGGTCGGGCCATTGGGTGAACGGCTGCCACCGACGCTCGCCGTCGCGGGTATACGGGTACGGCGTGGCCAACGTCTCCAGATTGACGATGTGATCCGGAATCCCCACCCCGTCATAGCCGAGATCGTCTGCAGCCTTCGCGATTTCGACCGCTTCCTTGGTCTCACGAAACGCCGTGCTGATGTAGAACTTCATCCAGCGTCCCGCGCCCACGCCGGCTTGATCCAGATCCCCTCCGCCTCGACCGTCTTGCCCTCGGCGTCACTCATGTGACCACTCACGAAGGTCTTGGAGCCATCCGTGCGCTCGATGGCGGCCTCCGCCCGCAGCCGCCCCAACGGCGTGCCACGCAGGTACCGCAGTGTGATCGTCCCAGTGAACATCGGCTTGGTCAGCCCGTCGCTCGCCGCCTCGCCGAGAAGCTGGTCGAGCACCAGGGCAAGGACACCCCCATGCACCCACCCCGGCGGTCCCTGGTACGCCTCCCCCAGCTCAAATTCGCTCCACCACAGGCCATCCGGATCTTCGTGTACAACGAGCGGCGGGGCGATCGCATTACGCCATCCGGTCGCAGGATTGCCCCACACCACCGGGCGTCCATCGACGGCAAGGCGTGGCTTGTCGTCGTCGACCGTGCCCTCGAGCTTCTCCGCGACCGCCTCGATCGCCGCCTGCGCCTCGCGGACGGTCTCTTCGTCCGCGCTTGTCCGAATTCCGGCTTGAACGAGACGCCGCACGGCCTGCGTCAGCGGCGTGTAGAGCATCTGCAGCCGATCAAGCTCGGAGGCACTGATCGTCTCGAACGTGAAATCCATGCCCTCAGCCACCGAACGCCTTTCGCACCACCGTCTTTGCGCGACGCGTCACCCGCAGGTAGTTGTCCAGGAACTCTCCCCCGTCGTCGGTGTCCCAGCCCGCCGCCAGCGCGACCGCGTTGAGCTGGCGGCCCGGTCCCGGCAGCTGATCAGTCGGCTTGCCCCGCACCAGCACCAGCGCATTGCGCGCCCTCGTCGCCGTCAGCCACGCCTGGCGCAGCAGATCCACGTCGCCCTCGGCGATCAGTTCCGCCGCACCGATCGCGTCCAACGTGTCAAGCGTCGACGTGCAGTGCAGGGTGGGGAACTTGTGCGCGTGCCGAAGCTGAATCAGCTGAACCGTCCACTCGATGTCGGCCAGCCCGCCGCGGCCAAGCTTCGTGTGCGTGTTGGGGTCCGCGCCGCGCGGCAGCCGCTCGGAGTCGACGCGGGCCTTGACCCGTCGGATCTCCTGCACCGCCTCAGCGGACACACCGCCGGGCGGATAGCGCGTCTTGTCGACCATCAACAGGAACCGCTCGCCGAGATCCTCGTCGCCGGCCACCCGATGCGCCCGCAGCAGCGCCTGAATCTCCCATGGCTGCGCCCATTGTTCGTAGTAGGACTCGTAGGAGTCCAGGGTGCGAACCAGCGAGCCGTTGCGGCCTTCCGGCCGCAGACCCGCGTCGACCTCCAGCGGCGGATCGACACTCGGCGTGCCCAGCAGCGAGCGCACCTGCTCGGCGATCGTGATCGACCACCGCACCGCAGCGGATTCGTCGACGCCTTCATCGGGTTCACAGACGAACATCACATCGGCGTCGGACCCGTAGCCCAGCTCCCCACCACCCAGCCGGCCCATCCCGATCACCGCGATCCGCGCGGGTGCACCATCCTCGGGTGTGTTGGCCCGGATCACGGCCTCCAACGCGGCCTGCAGCACCGCCACCCACACCGACGTCAGCGCCTTGCAGACATCAACCACCTCGAGCATCCCCAACAGGTCTGCCGAGGCGACGCGGGCCAGCTCGCGACGTCGCAACGTGCGGGCCGCCGCGATCGCGCGCACCGGATCGGCATGCCGCCCCGCCGACGCGATCAACGCGCGCGCCACCGCGTCCGGCTCGACCTCGAGCAGCTTCGGCCCGTTCGGCCCGTCCGCGTACTGCTGTATTACCTCCGGCGCCCGCAACAGCAGCTCCGGCACGTACGCCGACGTGCCCAGCACGTGCATCAGCCGCTTGGCCACCGCACCTTCGTCGCGCAGCGTCGACAGGTACCAGCGATGGTCGGACAGCTCGTCACTGATCCGGCGGTACGCCAACAACCCCGCGTCCGGATCGGGCGTATCCGACAGCCAGTCCAGCAGCGTCGGCAGCAGCACCTGCTGCACCCGACCACGGCGGCCACTGTGCGCGGTCAGCGCCGCAAGGTGCGTCAGCGCGCTCTGCGGACTCTCGTATCCCAGCGCGGCCAGTTGACGTTCGGCGGCCTCTGACGTCAAGCCGAGCTCCGGTTGCCCGACCGATTCCAGCAGCGGCTGATAGAACAGCTTGGCGTGCAGCCGCGACACCCGCAGGCTCTGCCGCTTGAGCTCTTCGCGCAACACACCCGACGCGTCGTGCTGACCGTCGGGCCTCACGTGGGCCGCGCGCGCCAGCCAGCGAATCGCCTCGTCGTCATCCTCGTCGGGCAGCATGTGCGTGCGCTTGAGCCGCTGCAGCTGCAGCCGGTGTTCGAGCAGCCGCAGAAACTCGTACGACGCGGTCATGTTGGCGGCGTCATCGCGCCCGATGTACCCGCCGTCCCCCAACGCGGCCAGCGCGTCCACCGTCGACGCCACGTGCAGCGACTCGTCGTTGCGGCCGTGCACCAGCTGCAGCAGCTGCACGGCGAACTCGACGTCGCGCAGCCCGCCGGTGCCTAGCTTGAGCTCCCTGGCCCGCTCATCGGCGGGCACCAACGACTCGACGCGGCGCCGCATCGCCTGCACCTCGGATACGAAGTCCTCACGCTCGCACGCCGTCCACACCATCGGCATCAGAGCGGCGATGTACTGCTCGCCCAGCTCTGCGTCACCGGCCGCGGGCCGGGCCTTCATCAGCGCCTGAAACTCCCAGGTCTTGGCCCAGCGCTGGTAGTAGGCGACATGCGCGTCCAGCGTCCGGACCAGCTGGCCCTGCTTGCCCTCCGGCCGCAGCGCCGCGTCGACCTCGAAGAACGCCTCCGACGCGAACCGCATCAGCTCGCCGGCCACCCGGGTGGTGACCGAATCGGCCTCCTCGACGACGAAGATGACGTCGACGTCGCTGACGTAGTTCAGCTCGCGGGCACCGCACTTGCCCATCGCGATCACCGCCAGCCGCGGCGGCTCGCCGTCGTCGCCGCACACCGAGCGGGTGGCCACCTTCAGCGCGGCGGCCAGCGCGGCGTCGGCCATATCCGACAGGTGCTCGCCGATCTCCGGGAACGGCAGCACCGGCTCGTTCTCCACGACCGACGCGAGGTCCAAACCGGCGAGCACCAACAGCCGATCGCGGTACAGCGTCCGCAATACAGGCAGCACTTCGTCTGTGCCAGTTGCGGATTCGGCGGCCTCGGTCAGTGCGGTGCGCAGTTCGGCGGCCGACGGCAACGTCACGTCGCCTGCCAGCAGATGCCAGGACTGCGGATTGGCGACCAGGTGGTCGCCAAGCGCCAGCGACGACCCCAGCACACCGAACAGCCGGCCACGCAGGCTCTTGTCCTTGACGAGTGCCCGGTGAAGTTCGTCCCAGTCGTTGGCCGCGTCGGCCAGCCGCACCATCGTCTTGAGCGCGGCGTCGGCGTCGGGGGCCCGAGACAGCGACCACAGCAACTCGACGTGCGCGTCGGTGTTCCAGCCGAGCCGCTCCAGATCAGCCGGGGCCGACGGTTCGACCAGCCCAAGCCGGCCTACGCTGGGCAGCTTCGGTCGCTGCGTCGCGGGTTTGGCCACGGCAACGACGGTATCGCACGCTCGCCGGGCAAATACCGCCCGCTACAGCGACAGGTAGGTCTTCAGCTCGAACGGCGTGACGTGGCTGCGGTAGTTCTCCCACTCGGTGCGCTTGTTGCGCAGGAAGAAGTCGAATACGTGCTCCCCCAACGCTTCCGCGACGAGCTCGGAGCCCTCCATCTGCTCGAGCGCCGCACCCAGGCTGCCCGGCAGCTCCTTGTACCCCATCGCGCGGCGCTCCTCGGGGGTGAGGCTCCACACGTTGTCCTCGGCCTGCGGGCCGAGCACGTAGCCCTTTTCCACGCCGCGCAGGCCGGCCGCCAGCAGCACGGCGAACGTCAGGTAGGGGTTGCACGCCGAGTCGGGGCTGCGCACCTCGACGCGACGCGACGACGCCTTGCGCGGCGTGTACATCGGCACCCGCACCAACGCCGAGCGGTTGGCGAAGCCCCAGGACGCGGCGGTGGGCGCCTCGCCGCCGTGCACCAGCCGCTTGTAGGAGTTCACCCACTGGTTGGTCACCGCACTGATCTCGGTGGCGTGCTCCAAAATGCCCGCGATGAAAGACTTTCCGGTGTCGGAGAGCTGCAGCGGGTCGTCGGGGCTGTAGAACGCGTTCGTCTCGCCCTCGAAGAGACTCATGTGGGTGTGCATCGCCGAGCCGGGGTATTCGGCGAACGGCTTGGGCATGAAGGACGCCTTGACGCCGTCGCTGAGCGCGACCTCCTTGACCACGTACCGGAACGTCATGACGTTGTCGGCCATGGACAGGGCGTCGGCGTAGCGCAGGTCGATCTCCTGCTGGCCGGGCGCGCCCTCGTGGTGGCTGAACTCCACCGAGATGCCCATCTGCTCCAGCGCGTCGATGGCGTGCCTGCGGAAGTTCGGTGCGGCGTCGTGCACGGCCTGGTCGAAATAGCCGCCGTTGTCGGCAGGGATCGGCACCGAGCCGTCGTCGGGCCCCGGACGCAGCAGGAAGAACTCGATCTCGGGATGCACGTAGCAGGAGAAGCCCAGGTCGCTGGCCTTGGCCAGCTGGCGGCGCAGCACGTGCCGCGAGTCCGCCCAGGACGGCGACCCGTCGGGCATGGTGATGTCGCAGAACATCCGCGCCGAGTGATGGTCTCCGCCGCTTGTGGTCCACGGCAGCACCTGGAACGTCGAGGGATCGGGGCGGGCTACCGTGTCGGACTCGGAGACGCGGGCGAAGCCTTCGATCGAGGAGCCGTCGAAGCCGATGCCCTCCTCGAAGGCCCCCTCGAGCTCCGCGGGCGCGATCGCGACCGACTTGAGGTAGCCGAGCACATCGGTGAACCACAGCCGAACGAATCGGATGTCCCGTTCTTCCAGCGTGCGCAGCACGAATTCCTTCTGGCGGTCCATAACCGCAGCGTAGGCACCGGCTGTTAATTCTGTGTAACGACGACGCAACCGCCGTGGTAGCGAGCCTTATCTCAGGTCGCCGTCCATCGTCATCCGCGTCATTATCCGACAGTCGGCAAACCTCCCTGGCGCCCGCCGGAGGGGTGGCCCTCGCCTCGGCGAGAGGACGGGGGCCGAACACCGAAGCTACAAGGAGCTCCGATGTCCACTTTCATCATCCTCTGGCTGATCTGGGCCTGCATGGCGGCCATCATCGCGGGCAAGAAGGGCCACAGCGCGGTGAGCTTCTTCGCCGGGGTGCTCCTGGCCTGGTGGCAGGACGACCTCACCAAGGCCGAGCCGCCCGCCGCCCACAACCGCATAACTGCCTTCTCGGCTGCCTTATTGGCCGCTGCCCCAGCGGCTGCCTTCGAGCGGAAGGAGTACCTGCGATGGCCCCGCGATCGACCCGAGTCCGAGGGCCGCCGCGTGAGCGAGGCGGCTCCCCCGGCTGCGTTTCAGCTCGGGTGTTCGAGTTCTGTGCGGGCCTGGTCTATCTGGTCGTATGCGTAGGTCGCCATTTCGGCGGTGGTCATCGTCTCGCCCTTGCGGGCGAGCGATTCGTAGGCCCGGTCGCCGAGGACATCGCGGAGGTGTGCGATCGCGGTGGTGATTTCGGGGATCGCCCTTGCGGTGACGGGACTGAGCGCGAAACCGGCGATGGTGGCCGCCGGTTCGTGGCGTCCGAGCCGGTCGAAGAGAACGGCGAGGCAGGCCAGCGGGACGCGGATTGCGTGGTGTTGCCGTAGTCGAGGTAGTTGCGGATTGCCAGCAGCGAGGTGATCGAGCGCGGCGAGCGGGTCGCCGTGTTCGGCTTCGAGTCCTGCCAGGACGTGCGCCAGGGGGGATTCGTCGGCGCGGTTGCCGCTGTCGTGAGCTATCACCACGCCCCGGCGGAGGGCCTTAAGCGCCCGGTCGGGATCGGCGTCGCGGAAAGCGAAACCGTAGGCAGCAGCGCCTACGCGAGCTGGAGGGGTTGGCGGTAGCCTCCGCGGTCTCGATGAGGCCGTCCGCGGCGTCCATCACCTCCCCTCCGGGACCCGCCAACGAAAGGGTCATGAGCAGACATGCCCAGACCTGACGTGGGAGTCGCGCTGCGGGCGAGTTGGGCGCGGCACCACTCGACCGTCCGCTCGGACTGCCCTAGGGCGGTGTATACAGCTCCAAGCGCGGCTTCGAAGCCGCCCGGCAGCGCCTCGCGGCTTCTGGCGAGAACGATCTGGCCGGCGTCGCTGTAGCGGACCGCCTCCTCGAT
>CAVUPN010000030.1:0-51161 GCA_963743225.1 uncultured Actinomycetota bacterium
ATCTGCCAGTCTTGGGCCAGTCGGATATCCGCAGCCGAACGCGGAGATGCCTCAGCCCGGATGAGCCGAAGGATCGCCTCGCGCGCCACCGTCGATGTTGAGAGGCCACGACTGGCCGCGAGGCGCTCCAACTCCTCGTGCTCCTCGGCAGTGAGGTGCACCTGCAACGTCTTGCTGGAGGCCCCGGCGACCTGATCACCGAGACCGGTCATGTCGTTGGTATGTCGCCCTTCCGACATGTCATTCCCTCTCTGCGTACAGCGATATCGAATCCTCAGGCCAAACTAATCCGCCGGCGCCGACGCCACATGTCATCGGTGCGCGTGTTCCACTCAGCGGAACTAGTCGCTAGGCTATTCACCCTGTGACTGCGAACCTCATCTGAGACAGATGAGGAGTTGAGGCGTGGCAGGAAATTCGGCCGATCCTGGACGGTCGGTGACCAGCAAGGTCACCGCGATCTTGATGGTGTTCGCCGACGGTGACGAGCACACGCTGACCGAGATCGCCGCCGCTGCCGACCTACCGACCTCGACCGCGCACCGGTTGGCCTCAGAACTGGTCGCCTGGCGTCTGCTCGAGCGCACCGAGGAACGCAGCTACCGGATCGGCCTGCCGCTGCGAATGATCGCCACCGAGTACGCCGAGTCCGAAGTGTGCTCCTACACAATGACGGTGATGCGAGCCCTGCCGGTGCTACACGAACTGTCCCGCGCGACCCGCAACGAGGTGCGACTGGGCGTTCTTCGTGGTTCAGATGTGCTGACGCTGCAGCCGCACACCAACCGGTTCTCCGAACGCGTACGCGCCGAAGGACTCCTGCACGGTCTCGTACCGGCACATGCGGCAGCCTCGGGTAAAGCGCTGCTGGCCTTCTCCCCACCCACCGTCGTCAACGGTGTCATCGCCGCCGGGTTGCCGGCATTCACCCGCCACACCATCACCTCGCCCGACGTCTTGCGCCAGAAGCTTTCGGTCATCCGGCTGACCCAGATCGCGACATCGCGAAACGAGTTCGAATGCGGCAAAGCCGGCATCGCGATGCCGGTCTTCTACGGCGGGGGCCGCGTCGCCGCCGCCATCGAACTCACCGTCGGTGATCTCGGCAGCCAACTCAAGCCCGCCGCCAGCGCGCTATCCGTTGCGTGCCACAGCCTCTCACGCCAACTCGCCACCGAGATTCGCGCGATGGGAAGCCATTCGGGGCCTGCCGCTCCGGGACACCTCTAGTGCTGCGATATTCGATCTCGTCGGGGAATTTCACCGTAGAAAGCCGAAAACACCGGCATTCCGGCGGCTTCGAAGCACTGGTGCTTCTCAAGTCCGCCGGAAATGCCGGTGCAACTGCGAGGGGATTACTTCAGCAGGTCGCGCGCAGCCTTCGTATAGGCGTTCGTTACCTCGGTGATGTAGGACGCCTGCGCCTTGGCGATCGCCGAAACCCAATCCACCTTCGTGGAGTCGGCGGCCTTCTGGCTGAAATCCAACACGCTGTTAACGGTCTGCTCATAGGTGTCGATCGACACGGCCCCGGTCTGCTTGGCCGCGTTGAACACCTTCTCGTTCAGCCCGCGAATCCGCTCGCTGGCCGCTTCGAAATCAACGTCGAACGGTGCTGCAGTGGTATCGGTTGATTTGGTTGTCGTCATTTTCGTTCCTCCTGTGTGGTCGTACCTAGCCCTCTGTGGCCGGTCGTTAGCTACGTTAGCATGCTCTGTGCTAACACTGCTATTTTGTGACCAAGCCCACAGGTCATTGCCCAGAGACCCCTCGGGACCCGCCTTCGGCTACGGACTATTCGGTGCCGTGGTTCCCGGTCGCTCGGCGTACGCGGTTGGCGTCGATGAAACTTCTATGTATCTCCGCCATTGCTTTACGCTGGGCGGCCGTGAGCTCGGGTGCCGCCGCGATGGCATCCGCAAGGTCCGATTGGGGTGGATCGTCGTCTGAAGACGTCGCCTCCACATAGCCCGCGCGCCGGTACAACTCTTCGACCGACAGATCCAGGGAAGCGGCCAGCGCCTCGACCACCGCGTCGGACGGTGCCCTCAACCCCCGCTCGATCTGCGAGAGATACGGATTTGAAATCCCGACAGACTGGGCCAGCTGGCGCATTGGCAGCGCCGCAAGCTCGCGCTGCTCGCGGATGATCGCACCGAGCAGACTCTGTGGCCTATCTTGATCCACATCGTGAGGTTAGCCCATTCCCTAGAACCAGCCCTTACGCTTCGCCCAGACCAGCAGCGTCGTCGACATGGCCAGCATGACGACGAGCAGGACGGCCAGTGGAATCCACTGTGTCCGATCGTTGACTATCACGTTCATGCCGACGATCGACGACAGTGCCGTGACCGGCAGCGTGACAGCGGCGATCACCGCGAGCCGTTCGGCGGCGATCGTCATCTTCGTGTTGGTTCGAGCCTGGTAGAACTCGATCGTTCCCTGCAGGTATGACTTCTGACTGTCGGCCATCACCGACAGGTGTTGGAACTGGTCGACAGCATCCAGCAGTAGCGCTTGGCCGGTCCCAGGGCCGCAGGCCGTGATGGTGGCCATCCGGCTGTATACCTCCCGGCTGAGCGCGGACATGGTGGTGACCGTGAGCAGGCCATGCCGCGCACGAAACATCTCGTCGAGAAATGATTCCGGATCGCCCAGGTGGCCGCCGGTGACGCGCTGTTCCAGCATCCAGACCTCTTTGGTCAGCGCCGCCGTGTAGGCGCGCAGCCGCCCGGTCAGTGCGGTCAGCAGAGCATAAGAGAGCTCGAATGCCTTGTCGACCTTCAGCTTTCCACTGGCCAGTCGATTCAGCACCGCGTCCACCTCGACCATCGCCGCAGCCTGGTCGACCGCGGGATTGAGCGGACCGTGCACCGTTACCAGGTAGCGCTCGCCGATGAACTGGTCGAGTTCGACGTAGTGCACGTGCCCACCCGCTCCGGGCTGCGGCGCATGCAGCACCAGGAACAAATGGTCCTCATAGCGATGAATCTTGGGCACCTGATTGCGATTAGCCGAGTCACGAATCGCGAGCGGATGGAACCCGAAGGTCGTCGTCAGCGTCTGCTCGGCCTCCTCGTCCCACACCGGTACGTCGACCCAGACCAGCCCGTCGGTTCGGGCCAGCAGGGCGGGAAGCTCTGCCGTGTCGTGCGACTCGACTCCCGCTGGGGAAACGAAACGGACATCCATATCGGCCTCCTTGCTGCCCGGCCCGGTTACGGCTCAGTTACCTCGACTCGCCAGAACGCGCGACACACTCAGGGCGGCTGTGCGGACCGCAGGCCCGACCCGCCGTAGGTCGACCTTGCCGGTCCAACCCGACGCCGAAATCGCAGCGACAGGAACGCTTTCGGAGTCGAGCACGGCGCTCGCGACACATACGACCCCGGCGGCGGATTCCTCGTGTTCGTACGCGATACCGTCGAGTGCGGCCCGCCGGAGCTGCTGCCTCAGGACGTCGGGATGCCGAATTGTCCGCGGTCCCACCGCCACCAGTCCGGCAGAAATCGCTCGATCGATGACCGCGGGATCCGAGGCGGCCAGCAGCGCCTTTCCCACTCCGGTTGCATGTGCGGGCAGCCGGCCTCCCACCCTCGAGGGCAGACGCGGGGCATCTTCGCGGTGCAATATCTCCACGTAGACCACCTCGGTCCCGTCCAATACCGCAAGGTGGATCGTCTGACGTGTCGCTTCACGCAGATCGGCCATGAATGGGAGCGCCACCTGGCGCAGAGGACGTTGCCGGGAGGCGAGCTCTCCCCACTCGAACATCTGCAACCCAAGCCCGACCTTCTGGGCCTTTCGCTCGAGGAAACCCGCCTCGTGCATCTCCTTGACCAGCCGGGACACTGTCGATTTCGGTAGTTCGGTCCGGCGGGCGATCTCGTTGACGCCCAGATAGACATCTCGATTTCGGAACGCATTGAGGACTGCCGCGAGTCGGCGAACCACCGATGTGGACGAGTCGTCGTCAGGCGTCGCAGTGTTCCGCTCTGTGGAACGCACGCGTCGAGTATGACGCAGGCGTTAGTCGACTCACCTCGAATAGCTGAATTGGAACCGCTTCGAAAGCGGGGAGGGCAGTGCGAAGATGGCTTCCAAGACCTCGGCAGGGGGCTGCGCGCGAAGGTCTTCGCGGTCGTCCGCGGACAGCGTCGCCAACTGGGCGTCCCACCCGGCCAACACGTCCTTGGCGACCACGCTGTTGAAGCGGTTGAGCGACAACGTGAACCATCCGTACAGGGCCCAGCACAGGCCGGCCAGCACAGCAATCGACGCTACTACGGCCGCTACATCGGTGATCATCAGAACCTTCCGGATTGGATGAGAATCCCTCTACGACTCAACACCGGAAACAGTCGAGTCGCGAGTTTTATTGCTGTCGTTTCAATCATCCCGGAGGCCGACTGTGTCCTCCGTCATCGTCCACGAGGGCTTGGTAGACGAGCTGACGTAAGTGCTGTCGGATCGGATGAGTGCTGGAGGGCATCAGCTGCGTGAAGAACATGGCAGTCAGCTCCTCCGCCGGGTCGACCCAGAAGGCGGTGCTGGCCGCCCCGCCCCAAGCGAATTCGCCCGCGCTGGACAGCGTCTTGGCCTTGATTGGGTCCTTCAGCACCGAGAAGCCGAGCCCAAACCCGAAGCCGTAAAACGGCATCTCCGCGAACAGCGGCCGCCCGAAAGCTTCCAGGTCCGCATCGCCGGGAAGGTGGTTACTCGTCATCAACGCGACGGTGCGGGAACTGAGCAACCTGACTCCGTCCAACTCGCCGCGGCACAACAGGAACTGAGTGAACCGGTGGTAGTCGGCGGCCGTGGAAACCAGGCCGCCGCCGCCCGACAGGCAGTCCGGGCGCCCGTGGCCGATCGTGTTGAACTCGTTGTGCCGGATTGCCTTTCGCGTCCCCGGCTCCGGCGCGTACAGTACGGCGAGGTTCCCGCCCTCGGTACCGAACGACGTGTCGTTCATGTCGAGCGGGCTAAAGATCCGCTGCCCGAGGAACTCATCAAGCGGCTGCCCGGAAACGACTTCTACCAGCCTGCCGAGCACGTCCGAAGAGACCGAATAGTTCCATTCGCTGCCCGGCTGGAACACCAGTGGCAACTGCGCCCATCGCTCGACGCACCCGGCCAGATCAAGTCCCGGTGGCGTGCCCCATTCGAAGCCGGCAGTGCGGTACATCGCGTCGACGGGATGCGCGTTGTGGAACCCGTAGGTCAGGCCCGAGGTATGGGTCAGCAGGTGCCACAACCGAATCGGTTCGGTCGCAGGCTCGGTGAGCGGGTTGAGGGCAGAGCCCTTGACATAGACCCGGGGCTCCGCGAACTCGGGCAACCACCGGGCGATCGGATCGGTCAGGTCGAAGGCGCCCTCCTCGAAGAGCATCATCGCGGCGACCGAGGTGACCGGCTTGGTCATCGAAAAGATGCGCCACCGAATGTCGACCTCGACCGGCCGCCCGGCCTCGATGTCGGCGTGCCCGTACCGAGACAGATGCGCGACTTTGCCCCGGCGGGTGACCACGATGAGCCAGCCGGGCAGCTGACCCTCGTCCACGAACCGGGCGAAGTGCCGGTCGATCCGCTCGAGCCGACCCGCGTCGAATCCAACTTCCTCCGGGTCCGTGTCCGCCTTCAGCTGCATCGCCATGGCTCGCATCATCGACTCGCCGTCACCACGACGTCAACGCGGCCCCATCGCAAGCCCGCTCCCGATCAGCGGAACAAAACCGGTATGGGCGTCAACTGCAATACACCATTGACGAGCGAGCCGACAACTCTTACACCTCAGGAGGACACGATGGCGGTGCGAAAGTCCATCAACATCGCCGGATCAGGCCCAACGATCGAAGGATCCATCCACGAGGCCATAGACCGGGCGTACACCACGCTCGAGGGGATCACTCACTTCGAGGTCACCAAGATCAGTGGTGACCTCACCGACGCAGGCCCGGTGTTCGACGTCGAGCTCACCATATGGTTCAGGCTCCTCGAGCGGATGCACGAGTGAGCCGAACACGGTGACGACCGCGCCGGAACTGCGTGGCCAAGTCCAACCCGACGGCATCGGACTGGCCACGATGCCCATCGGTATCAACCACATCGAGAGCGTCAACGTCTACATCATCGAAGACGGCGACAACGTGACGCTGGTGGACTGCGGCATGTGGCATCCCGGCGAGCCCGACGACGGGTTGTCCACACTGCGTCACGCGCTCAACACCCGAGGCTACGTGCTCGACGACATCGCACGGATCATCGTCACCCACGCTCATATCGACCATTACGGTATGGCTGGGAGACTGATGGAACTGACCGGGGCCGAGCTGTTCATGCACGCCATGACGGACCTGGACTGCGAAAAGTACCGGCATCCCGAGACCGCCCAGGCGCGTAAGCGCGATACCTACAGTGACCACGGGGTACCCAAGGCCGAATTGCCTGGTTTCGCCGACACTTTGGTCGCCTGGTTGCCGTACCTGCATTCCGTCGTCGAAGCTTCCACCCGCCTGAACGGGGGCGAGGTCCTCTCAATCGGAACCCGCCAGTGGGAAGTCCTCCACACTCCCGGTCACTCACTCGGTCATATCTGCCTGTGGTCGCCGACGGACAGACTCCTGTTCTCCGGCGACCACCTCTTACCCGCCGTCACTCCTCCGGTCACATTCGAGCGGGGATTCGACAGGGATCCCCTCCGCAGCTATCTGGCATCTCTCAAGCTCGTCGCCGAGCGCGACCCGACGCTGGTGATGCCGGGACACGGCCGCGCATTCGCCGACGGCCGGCGCCGCGTTGACGCGATAACACGCAACAAACAACGCCGCCTCGACGCGATCCACGCCATGATCCGCGACCATCCCTGCACCGTCCATGAGATCGCGGAAGTTCAGGTCGCCAAGGCCCTGCTCAAGTTTCAACGCAACCTGGCGATGGCTGAGACGCTCGCACATCTGGCCTACCTGCGGTGGCAGGGACTGATCGAGCGGCGGACCCGCGAGGACGGAGTGTACGAGTGGTACTCGACGGACGCTGAGCTGACGACGAACGAGCCACGCGGACGATAGGCTCTTGGCTCGTGCGCGCCGTGCTGATCGTCAACCCCAACGCGACGTCGACCACCGCGGCCACTCGCGACCTGCTGGCCCACGCGCTGGAGAGCCGGGTCAAGCTGACCGTCGCACACACCGACCACCGCGGCCACGCAATCGACATCGCCCGCGAGGCCGCCCGCGACGGTATCGACGTGCTGATCGTGCACGGCGGCGACGGAACGGTGAACGAGGTGGTCAACGGCGTGCTGGGCAATTGCGGGTCCGGCGGGCTGGGCCCACGCCCGAAGGGCAGGGGAGAGCGTAGCGACCGGGGGATTAGCACAGTGCCCCACGCCGACGCGCCCGCCGTCGGGGTGGTCCCGGGCGGATCGGCCAACGTGTTCGCCAGGGCGCTGGGCATCAGTCCCGACCCGATCGAGGCGACCAACCAGCTCGTCGACCTGCTCGGCGAGCACCGCCGAACCAAGTCCTGGCGGCGCATCGGGCTGATGGACTGCGGCGAGCGCTGGGCGGTGTTCACCGCCGGGATGGGCGTGGACGGTGCCGTCGTGTCGGCCATCGAAGCCCAGAGGGAAAAGGGCCGCAAGGTCACCGCGGCGCGGTACATCCGCGTCGCCGTGCGCGAGATGCTGGCCAGTACCCGCAAGGAGCCGTCGTTGACGCTGCACCTGCCCGATCGCGACGCGGTCACCGGCGTGCACTTCGCGTTCGTGTCGAACTCGAGCCCATGGACCTATGCCAACGCCCGGCCGGTGTGGACGAACCCGACCACCACCTTCGAGAACGGGCTCGGGGTCTTCGCGATCACCAGCATGAATGTCTGGGCGAACCTGCGGCTGGTGCGCCAGATGCTGTCGAAAAAGCCCAAGATCCGCGCCAAGCACCTGATCCGCGACGACGACCTGCCGTGGCTGCGGGTGACCAGTGACACCCCGGTGGCGTGCCAGATCGACGGTGATTACCTCGGCCTGCGGGACGACATGACGTTCCGGGCGGTTCCGGAGGCCCTCGGCGTGGTGGCGCCGCCCGCAAAAACCCTGTGACGTGCATAGACGACGACGCATCGGCCGATTTAGGGCGCGAGTGTAGTACAAACGGGTAAGGCACCAGCTAACAGGTTCGTTAGTGAGATTACCCACTTGTTAACGTGGCGCTATTGACATCTGTTCAGCCTGTGAAAGCATCGGAAGCAAGCAACACTGCAGAAACATTTCGTGTGCACCCGTTAACAGCCGAAGTAAAAGCTCGTGCGCCTTGCTGCGCACATATCTAAGGAGAGTTAGACAACATGGATTGGCGCCACAATGCGGTCTGTCGCGACGAGGATCCGGAACTGTTCTTCCCGGTGGGAAACAGCGGCCCGGCACTCGCCCAGATCGCTGACGCGAAGCTCGTCTGTAATCGCTGCCCGGTGACGACTGAGTGCCTCACCTGGGCGTTGGATTCCGGCCAGGACGCCGGCGTCTGGGGCGGAATGAGCGAAGACGAGCGCCGCGCACTGAAGCGGCGCAATGCCCGGACGAGGGCCCGCAGCGGCGTCTAGCCTCACCACGACCTAACGGATACGGCCTCGACGAAATGTCGGGGCCGTAACTGTGTGCAATGCAATTTGTCTCCAATTGCGTCGGCGACCGACATTTCGCGGAATCGGCGGGACTACTGCACGGCCCTAGGTGGGCATGCGCTCGGCGTCGACGTCGCCCGACAGCAGCACGCCGTCTTCGGCCCGCCACGTCGCGAGTACCTCGCCGCCTACCTTCGCTGGGCTCCAGCGGCCCGCGGGCTCGCGCACGTTGACCCGGTCACCACCCTTTCGGCGCAGTAACAGCAGCCGACCCATGCCGAGGTAGACCTGTTCGGTCACCGTGGCGGGGACCGCGTTCCAGCCCGTCGGCACCTCCTCGCCGGCGGAGCGCAGCACAATCCGCTCGGGCCGGACGATGACCGCCCCGCGTCCGCCGTTGTCGAGCCGGCCGTTCGCCGACACCGTCTGCTCGTCGAGGGTCACGGTAGTGACGTCTCCCGCGGTGCTGCATTCGCCGGCGAAGGTCGAGGATTCACCGAGGAAGCGCGCGACGAAAAGCGATTCCGGCCGCTCGTAGAGTTCCTCCGCCGTGCCGATCTGCTCGATGGCGCCGTTGTTGAACACCGCGATCCGGTCCGAGAGCGCCAGCGCCTCCTCCTGGTCGTGGGTGACGAAGACGAACGTGCTCCCGACGTCCTTGTGCAGCCGCTTGATCTCCAGCTGCAGGGACTCGCGGAGCTTCTTGTCCAGGGCGCCCAGCGGTTCGTCCATGAGCAGCACGCGCGGCTCATAAACGATGGCCCGGGCCAGCGCGACGCGCTGCTGCTGTCCGCCGGACAGCTCGCTCGGCTTGCGGGTGCCGTAGTCACCCAGTTCGACGGCGGCAAGTGCGCCGCGGGCCTTCTCCGTCGCGGCCTGCTTGTCCAGCTTGCGCTGCTTCAGCGGAAACATGACGTTGTCGAGCACTGTCATGTGCGGGAAGAGCGCGTACTGCTGGAAGACCATACCCATGCCGCGCTTGTGGGTCGGCACCCCGGTCAGGTCGTGACCGTCCACCTTGAGAGTTCCCGCCGTGGGCCGATCGAATCCGGAGATGACGTTGAGAGTGGTCGTCTTGCCTGATCCCGACGGTCCGAGGAGGGTGACGAACTCACCTGGCTCGATCATCAGGTTGACGTCTCGAACTGCCGTGACGGGGCCGAACGACTTGCTCACATCGATCAGTTCGATCGAGGCACCGGGCTGGGGCTCAACGGGCACGGGTTCTCCTCGAGACGGCGAATGTGGCGAGGGCGATCAGGGTGGTGGTCAGGACGAGGATCATCGTCGCGGCGGCGGCGATCGTCGGGTCGGTTTCACGCGTGACACTGGAGTACATCTTCACCGGCAGCGTCTGCAGATAAGGGCTCTGGATGAAGAGCGAGATGACGACCTCGTCGAAGCTGGTGACGAAGGCGAACAAGGCTCCGGAAAGCATGCCGGGCAGGATCCCCGGCAGCGTAACTCCGAAGAAGGCCCGTAGTGGCGAGGCTCCGCAGACCGACGCGGCCTGCTCCAGACGCCGGTCGAAACTCTGCAGGCTGGCAGTGATCGGGATGAGCGCGAACGGTATCGCAAGCACCGTGTGCGAGGCGGTGAAGCCGACGAAGGTGCCCATCAGCCCGAGTCGCAGGAAAACGGCGTATATGCCGATCGCAACGATGATCGCCGGCACGATCATCGGCGAGAGCAGGCTGGCCGAGACCAGGGTGCGGCCCGGGAAGACGATCCGCGTGAGACACATCGCCGCCATCGTGGCGATGATCGTCGAGACAATGGCGACGAACACCCCGATCTGCAACGAGTTGAACAACGCACCCGTCCACGTGCTGTCCGAGAAGAAGTTCGCATACCACCGCGTCGAGTAACCGCTCGGCGGGAAGACGAGGGAGGGCTTGTCGGTGAACGACAGCGGGATGACCACGAGGGTCGGAGCGATGAGCCATGCGGCGACGAATACCGCGAAGACCCACAGGGCGATCCGGGAACGCTTCACGTGCGATCACTTCTCGCCGAGGAGTAGCGCAGGATGAGGGCCGCGATGCCGAGCAGCGCGAGGGTGAGCACGAGCAGCACCGTGCCCAAGGCGCCACCGCGTCCCCACTTCAGCAGACCGTTGACCTGGGTGAAGATCTGCTGCGAGATCATGGCGTCCTGAGGCGAACCGAGTAGCGCCGGAGTGACGTAGAAGCCGAGAGCCGTGATGAAGACCGTGAGGCAGCCGGCCGCCACACCGGGAAGCGTCAGCGGCAGGAAGACCTGGACGAAAGCCTTCGGCGGTGACGCCCCGAGCGTCTGAGCCGCCGGGACAAGCCGAGTGTCCACCGCCGTCATCGTCGCGTAGAGCGGCAGCACCATGAACGGGAGGAGCACCTGGGTCATGCCGATGACCACGCCGGTCGTGGTGCCGAGGAACGACTGACCGGTCAGAGCCGCCACGATCCCGTTGTCCTGCAGCAGGATCATCCACGCGAATGTCCGGACCATCAGCGACGTCCAGAAGGGCAGCAGCGCGATGAGGGTCAACGCCGCCCTGGCCCGCGGCCCGCTGACCAACATCAGGTAGGCGTACGGGTAGGCCAGGACCAGCGTGATGCCCGTGACGAGGGCCGCAATGGTGAAGGTCCGGATCAGCGAGCCCGTCGCGGTGTCGCTGGAGAAGATCCAGGTGTAGTTCCCGAGGCCGGTCTCGGGGTCGGTGACGCTGCGCCACACGATGATCCCCACGGGGACCACGAACATGATCAGCAGCACCGCGATCGCCGGCAGAAGCAGCAGGAGGGGCCTGCCGCCCCTCCGGGCGCCGGCGCCGCGCACGGCACCCGGGGCCACCGCGGTGAGGACCGCCATCGTCAGTTACCCAGCCAGGCCGACCACTCCTCGATGACCTTCGGCTGATTCTCGCCCCACCACTGGTTGTCGATGGGCAACGCCTGAGCCTTGTGCTCGGTGGCCAGGAACGACCGGGTCAGGTCGTCGACCTTGGGCCGGGCTTCGTCGTTGATGGGTGCGTAGGACGTCTCCTCGGTGAGTTTGGCCTGCTGCTCCGGCCCGACCATGAAGTTGATCAGGGCCATGGAGGCCTGCGGGTTCTTCGCGCCGATCGGCACGGTCAGGACGTCGAACACGGGTGAGAAGTCGTTCCAGCTGGCGGCGTACGGCGCACCGTTCTTGATGCCGGCGAGCGCGCGGCCCGACCACATGAAGGAGATGTCGGGTTGGCCGGACTCGATCTGCTGTTGAGCCTCGGCACCGGTCTCCCAGTACATGAGATTGCCCTTGATCGTGTCGAGCTTGCGCAGTGCGCGCGGCACGTCGAGCGGATAGAGCTGGTCCTTCGGCACGCCGTCGGCGATGAGCGCGCCCTCGAAGATTCCGGGCTCGATGTCGCTCGGCGTGCCGTTGATTGCCCGCTTGCCGGGGAACTTCGCAACGTCGAAGAAGTCCGCCCACGATTTCGGACCGTTGTCGCCGAACCTGTCCTTGTTGTAGGTCATGACATAGCCGTACGTCATGGCCGGGACCGCACACTTGGAGACGAGTTCGGGCGGCATGTGCGAGGTGTCGATGATCGAGGTGTCGAGTTCGGAGAAGAGCTTGCCGCAATTGGCGACGGCGAACGTCGAGCCGGTGTCCACGACGTCCCACGTGACGTTCTTCGACTCGACCTGTGCCTGGATCTTGGCGTAGTCCGTCGGGCCGTCGGACAGTACCTTCGCACCGCTGGCGGCCTCGAACGGTTTTACGCTCGAGTTCTCCTGACCCTTCTGGTAGATGCCGCCATAGGAAACGAACGTGAGGGTCACGCCGTTGAGCGCGCCCTCCTTGACGGCGCCGGCCTTCGCCGGGCCGGACCCGAGGTCCACCGAATCGGACTCCGGCGCCGGAGTGGCCGAGCAGCCGGCCACCATGAGGCCGGTACAGATCGCGACCGCGGCTGCGCCGCGCGGGGTGAGACGTGACATAGGTGAATTCCCTTCAGGTTGTGGGAGTCCGGGGCGACGGCGCGCTCGAATGCGGGCGATCATGTCGCAAATGCCTTGGGCAGCAAGTGATCCGAACGTCGGCTCAGTCCAGGCACGCGTTCTCCAGCGGGTTGGCGTTGCCCGTGCGGCCAACGCTTCTGGTGCGGAAACGCCACCACCCGGCTACCGTAACGCACCGATGCGTTCCCTACGTTGAGTTCGGGTTCGTCAGACTGCGCAATCGCCACGACCTACTGCGGCAGCCGTGCCCGCCTGCCGATCGGCACGCGCAGCACCACGTCGGTGCCCCCGCTGGGCACGGCATGCATGCCCAGCGAGCCGTCCAGCTCCGCCGACACCAGGGTCCGCACGATCTGCAGGCCCAACCGGTCGGCCTTCTCGAGGCTGAACCCTTCGGGCAGACCGCGGCCGTCGTCGTGAACGACTATGTCCAGCCAGCGCGCCGAACGCTCCGCGCGGATCGTCACGCAGCCGACCGGGGCGGCGCCGTCGAAGGCGTGCTCGATGGCGTTCTGCACCAGTTCGGTGATCACCATGACCAGAGCGGTGGCGCGGTCCGCGTCGAGCACACCGAGGTCGCCGACCCGGCTGATGCGGATCGGAGTGTCCACGGTGGCAACGTCATTCATCATCGGCAGGATGCGGTCCACCACCTCGTCGAGGTTGACCTCCTCGTCCACCGACATCGACAACGCGTCGTGCACCAGTGCGATCGACGACACCCGGCGCACGGACTCGATCAGGGCCTCGCGGCCTTCGGCGTTGTTGGTGCGCCGCGCCTGCAGTCGCAGCAGCGCGGCGACGGTCTGCAGGTTGTTCTTCACCCGGTGGTGGATCTCGCGGATGGTGGCGTCCTTGGACAGAAGCGCACGGTCGCGACGCTTGACCTCGGTGACGTCGCGGATGAGCACGGCCGCACCCGCCGCCTCGCCGTGTACCACCAACGGCAGCGTGCGCAGCAGAACCGCCGCGCCGCCGGCGTCGACCTCCATCCGCATGCTGGAACCGCCCACCAGCGAGTCCCGCACGTGCTCGGCCAGTTCCTGGGCCTCGAACGGGTCGGAAATCAGCGGCCTGGTCACGGTGAGCAGGTTCTGGCCCTCCAGCTCGGCTGTCAGACCCATGCGGTGATAGGCCGACAGCGCGTTCGGGCTCGCGAATGCCACCACACCCGCCACGTCCAGCCGGATGAACCCGTCACCGACACGGGGGCTGGATCGTGAAATCGACAGGTCGCCGACGTTGGGGAAGGTGCCCTCGGACAGCATGTGCAGCAGGTTTCCCGCACAGTCGAGGTAGGCCCGTTCCAGCGGGCTGGCCTTGCGGGCGGCGAACTCGGTCTGGTGGGTCAGGACGGCGACGACGCGGTCGTCGTAGCGGACCGGCACCGCCTCCACCGAAATGCCGTCTGTTGCCGAATTCGATTGTTCTACTTGGCTTTCCCGGCCGATCGCGCCGGACTTGAAAGCCGCGGTGACCAGTGGCATGTCGTCGGCGGCGGCAATAGTGCCGACGGCGTCGGCCAGCAGCACCGTCGGCGCGGTGTTGGGCCTGCACTGCGCCACGCACACCAGCACGCCGTCGTCACGGCGCACCCACATCAGGTAGTCCGCGAACGAGAGGTCCGCCAGCAGCTGCCACTCACCGACCAGGGCATGCATGTGGTCGACGGCGTTGCCAGGCAGCATCGTGTGCTCGGCGAGGAGGTCACCGAGGGTGGACATCGGGTGTTACTCCGGCTAGCTGATCACCGCGATGAGGTCGCCGGCCTGGATGACATCGCCAACGGACACACTCACCTTGCTGATCGTCCCGGCCACCTCGGCCAGCACGGGGATTTCCATCTTCATCGACTCCAGCAGCACCAGGGTGTCGCCCTCACCGATCTGATCGCCCTCGTTCACCACGACCTCGAGCACACTGGCCACGATCTCGGCGCGAACGTCCTCGGCCATCTTCACCCCATTCAATTCGGCTGCGTGCCGCTCTATCGAACCACAAACCCCATGGAAGCAGCGTTTTGACCGGCCCATGAGAGACTGGGTCAAACGCGCCCGCCGGATGCGGGCTGCACAAACCCCTGACCACACGGAGGTAGACCATGGCCAAGCGTGGCCGCAAGAAGCGCGACCGGAAGCACTCGAAGGCCAATCACGGCAAGCGGCCAAACGCCGGTTCGAAGTCGGTGCGCTAGCCGCGGAAGATCGTGGTGCGGCTGATCTCGATGCGCAGCCGCTGACGAAGCCCTTCGGGCGCCTTTTCACCGCTGCACTTCTTGGCGATCAGCGTCTTGACTCTCTCCTCGACGCCGTAATGCCGCAGGCACGCCGGGCACTCTTCGAGGTGATGCTTGAGCTTGTCGCGGGTCTCCGCCGTGCATTCGCCGTCGAGCAGCATCCATACCTCGGCGATCACCGCGGCGCACTCGGGGTGGTCGGGGTCGGAGGGGCCCACAGGCGGGGTCCAGCGCTCGTCGTCGGTCATGACTCGACTCCCACTCGCTCCGGTCCTCGCTCGTACCTCGCTGCGATCCTCACTCGCGCTCGTCTTCGGTCGGTCATGACGACACCTCCTCGGGGGCGTCAAGCTGTCCCCGCATGAAACCACGTTCCTTGGCCACATCGGCCAGCAACTCGCGGAGCTGGCGCCTGCCCCGGTGCAACCGGGACATCACCGTCCCAATGGGCGTGTCCATGATCTGGGCGATCTCCTTATACGGGAAGCCTTCGACGTCTGCGTAGTACACCGCCATCCGGAATTCTTCGGGCAGTGCCTGCAGGGCTTCCTTGATCTCGCTGTCCGGCAGCGCTTCCAGGGCCTCCACCTCCGCCGAGCGCAGTCCGGTCGACGAGTGCTCGGCGTTGGACGCCAGCTGCCAGTCGGTGATCTCCTCGGTCGGATACTCCGCGGGCTGGCGCTGCTTCTTGCGGTAGCTGTTGATGTAGGTGTTGGTCAGAATCCGGTACAGCCACGCCTTGAGGTTCGTCCCCTCGCGAAAGGAGCGGAAGCCGGCGTAGGCCTTCACCATGGTTTCCTGCAGCAAGTCTTCGGCGTCGGCCGGGTTGCGCGTCATGCGCAGCGCACCACCGTAGAGCTGGTCGAGCAGCGGGATCGCATCGCGCTCGAACCGCGCGGTCAACTCCGCGTCGGATTCCTCGGCTCTCACGGGCGCCGACGTTTCCGGCGTCGTATCGGACACCGGCGCAGGCGCCGAATCGGGCCCCGACCCGTCGATGTCGGTCATCCTGGGGAACACCGTCCCTTCCGTAGAGGCGCCGCCAAACAGGCCCGGCAAATCCACCGGACGCACAGGGCCGTCTATGGCCAACGTTGGCACCTAGGTACCCCCTTCTTCGATCGTAGAGGTTGGACGCGACATCTTTTCTTCGCCGGCCGGGCTGCGGCCACTACACCCCAATAACAGCACGTATGGCCGCGGTTGTTCCCTGGTTAATCTGAGTCGGTGGCGCGCGCGGCTACCCCGGCGATCACGGCCCTACTGGCCGCCGAGATCCCGCATGAGGTGCTGCGGTACCACCACGACCCGCAAAACGAGTCATTCGGCGACGAGGCGGTCAACGAGCTCGCCGGCGTCGACGGGGTCGGCCCCGAACAGGTCTACAAGACGCTGATCATCGCGGTCCCGAAGGGGCTCGCCGTCGCGGTACTGCCGGTACCGGCGCAGCTATCCCTCAAGGCAGCCGCGGCGGCGCTGGGGGTGGCCAAGGCCACCATGGCCGACCGGGCGGCGGCCGAACGCTCGACCGGCTACGTGATCGGCGGCATCTCCCCGTTCGGCCAGCGCAGGCCGCTGCCGACCGTCGTCGACAGCTCGGCGATGCGGTGGGACCGCGTGTTGTGCAGCGCCGGCAAGCGGGGGTGGGATGTCGCGGTGCACCCGCAGGACCTCATCCGTCTCACCAACGCGGTCACCGCCGACATCCGCGCGTCCTAAGGTGGCCCCATGTCCCTCAACGGCAAGACCATGTTCATCTCGGGTGCCAGCCGAGGCATCGGGCTCGCGATCGCCAAGCGGGCCGCCGCCGACGGCGCCAACATCGCGCTGATCGCCAAGACCGCCGAACCGCATCCAAAGCTGCCCGGCACGGTGTACACCGCGGCCGAGGAGCTGGAGGGGGCCGGCGGGCAGGCCCTGCCGATCGTCGGGGACATCCGCGACGGCGACTCGGTGGCCGACGCGGTGGCCAAGACCGTCGAGCGGTTCGGCGGCATCGACATCTGCGTCAACAACGCGTCTGCGATCAACCTGGGCTCCATCACCGAGGTGCCGCTCAAGCGCTTCGACCTGATGAACGGCATCCAGGTGCGCGGCACGTACGCGGTGAGCCAGGCGTGCATCCCGCACATGGTGGGCCGGGAGAACCCGCACATCCTGACGCTGTCGCCGCCCGTGCGGCTGGAGCCGAAGTGGCTGACGCCCACCGCGTACATGATGGCCAAGTACGGAATGTCTCTGTGCGCCTTGGCATTGGCCGAGGAGTTGCGCGACGACGGAATCGCGTCCAACACGTTGTGGCCGCGCACTATGGTGGCCACCGCCGCGGTGCAGAATCTGCTCGGCGGCGACGAGGCGATGGGCCGCGCCCGCAAGCCCGACGTGTATGCCGACGCCGCCTACGTGGTCCTCAACAAACCGGCGCGCGAGTACACCGGCAAGGCGCTGTTGTGCGAGGACGTGCTGCTCGAGTCGGGCGTCACCGACCTGTCGGTGTACGACTGCATCCCCGGATCGGACCTCGGCGTCGACCTGTGGGTCGACACCCCCAATCCACCCGGTTACAAAGGGCCCTAGTCGAATTCGATGATGCCGCGGATGTTTCGTCCTTCGCGCATGTCGACGTAAGCGTCGTTGATCTGATCGAGCCGGTACCGCTGTCGTGACCAGCTCGTCGAGTTTCAGATGGCCGTTGCGGTACATCGACAACAGCATCGGCATGCTCGCACGGGGGTTCATGCCGCCGTAGATCAGCCCCTTGAGGGTCTTGCAGGAAGACAGAATGTCGCTGAGCAACAGCGGGACTATGTTCACGTCGAGCTTCGGAACCGCGGTCATCAGGCAGGTGCCACCCTTGCGCGTCAGCATCAAGGCGGGCAGCGAGCAGTTCGGCGTGAAGTACACCCGGCGTGAGCACGACCCGGTCGGCCATCACACCGCGGGTCAGTTCCTGCACCAAGGGAATGGCTTCCTCGATCGACGGGCTGGTGTCCGTCGCCCCGAAGAACTTGGCCGTATCCCGCTTGAAATCAACGGGATCCACCGCGATCGACGGCATTGGCACCCGCCGCGCGGGCACCCTGGACGGCGTTGATCCCCACGCCGCCGGTGCCGACGATGACGACCGTGTCGCCGGGTTGCGTTCCGACGCCAACGGTTCCAGAGCCCCAGCCCGTCGTCACGCCGCAGGACACCAGCGAGGCCGCCGTCGAACGGAATCGACTCGTCGATCTTGATCACCGATTCCTCGGCGAGAACCGCGTATTCGGCGAACGTGCCGAGCTGCGTCATCGCCGTCAGGTCCTCGTCACCGAGGTGACGACGCGCCGGTACCGTCGGTGACCATCTCCTTGTCGAACGATCATGGCCCCGTTGTCGCAGAGATAGGTCATGCCCGACACGCACCACCGGCAGGTTCCGCAGGCGGGGATGAACGAGAACGCGACATGATCGCCGGGTTGCACGGACCGCACGCCGGGACCGACCTCCTCGACCACGCCGGCACCCTCGTGACCACCGAGCAGGGGAAAGTACTCCGGCGGCGGCGCACCGGTGGCCTCCATGATCGCCGCAAGGTCCGGTGTGGGAACCATGTCGCCGGTGGTGAAGTGGTCGTCGGAATGGCAGATTCCGGCGACCGCCATCTTCACCAGCACCTCGCCGTCGCGGGGCGGGTCCAGTGTTATCTCCTGCACCTCCCAGTCGTGGCCAACGCCGCGCAATATGGCTGCCTGACACTTCATCGCGATCCTCCCCGTGGTTTCAGACCGATCCGTCGCAGTCCGTGCGCGGCGGCCGCCCGCATCAGACCCATTGCCAACCGGGCTTTCCGCCGCGAGTACGGATACCAGAGCACCTCTTTGGACTGCACCGGTAGCCACGGCGTCGTGATCGCTTGCGGCCGACAATATTTCAGCATGCCGTCGGCACCGCCATTGCGCGATCCGACCCCGGAGTTCTTCCACCCGGGCATCGGCAGGGCGAAGCTGAAACCGTTGGCCATGACGTCGTTGACGTTGACCGCTCCGGCCTCGATCCGGCGCGCCACCCGCTCGCCCCGCTGCGCGTCGCGGGTCCAGACGGTCGCCGATAGGCCATACGTCGAGTCGTTGGCCAGCCGGATGGCCTCGTCCTCGTCGGCGACCTTGACCACAGGCAGCGTCGGACCGAACGTCTCCTCAGCCATGCAGGACATCGACTGGTCGACGTCGGCCAGCACAGTCGGTTGGAAGAACGTGCCAACCCCGGTGGGCTTACCGCCGGTTGTCACCCGCGCGCCCGCGGCCACCGCCTCATCGACGTGGCGCGTCACGATGTCACGCTGCGCGGCGGTCGCCATCGCTCCGACGTCGTAGCGGTATCCGTCGTCGTCCTGGCCCTGCCGCAGCCGACTCACCTTCTCCGTGAGCTTGGCGACGAACTCGTCGTACACCGGCTCCTCGACATAGATGCGTTCGACCGAAACGCATACCTGACCGGAGTTGAACATGCCGCCCCACGCGATGCCGTTGGCGGCGCGCTCGAGGTCGGCGTCGGCCAACACCACCGCGGGATCCTTGCCGCCGAGTTCGAGGCTGTACGGAATCAGGCGCTCGGCGCACGCGACGGCGACCTTACGGCCGGTGGCGGTCGATCCGGTGAAGTGCACGTAGTCGGAGTTGGCGATCACCGCGGCACCGGTCTCCGCATAGCCGGTGGCCAACGCGAGCACCGGCGGCGCACCGATTTCGTGCCAACCGCGGACGAACTCGACGGCGCTCAGCGGTGTGACCTCGGACGGCTTCAGCAGCACGCCCGCCCCGGCTGCCAACGGCGGAACGCCGTCGACCGGCGCATTCATGAACGGGAAGTTCCACGGAATGATCAACCCGACGACCGGATAGGGACGGTAGACGGTGGTCAACCGTTTCGTCTTGGCCAGTGGACTGTGGGGTTTCGGGTGCCGCTCCGCCAGAAACGCCTCCGCATTACGCGCCCAGTAGTTCAGCACATCGGCCGTCATCGGCGCTTCCATCGAGGCCTCGGCCCTCGGCTTGCCGGACTCGGACTGCACAACGTCGGTGATGTGCTCGGCGTTGTCGAGGACCCAGTCCTGGAACTTCATCAGCCAGGGCTTGCGGCCCTTGGGGCCCATCGCCTCCCACTCGGGTTGGTGGAGGCGCAGTTCACGTGCCTTGGCGGCGACGGTTTCTGGCGTATCGACAGGAACTTCGCCGACGACGGAACCGTCGGCCGGATTGCGTACTTCAATGGTGGTGAGCTGCTGCGGTTTGGCGTGCAGGTCGGTCATGACAAGAAGCGTCCCCCAGCCGGGCGGTCGCTGCGTGGGTAATCGACTACTTGACCTTCGACGGGCGGCCGAACCGCGCGAGCACTCCCGGCGAGTAGAGCGCGCGCAGCCGATCCCCCGCCACCGGCACCCCGCCGGCCGCCAACAGGTCGTCGTCCAGCTCGGCCACCTCGGCCGATTGGAACGTCCACGGTCCGTGCTCGTTGGGCACCCACCACGTCCGCCCCGCCTTGCGGGTGTGCGCGCCCCACCGGGAGGTGAGCCAGATTTCCAGCGGGGTGGGTTGCACCTCGCCGCCGACGACCACCGTCAGCCTGCTGCGCAGGCCACGCCGTGGCCACCGGCGTTCGCTTTCATACGTGATCCGGTCACCCGACCGGGCGATGCGCATCTGCGCCCACGCGTACGGCACGCCGAGTGCGATGCGGACAACGGGCACGACAGCCAGCCGTGCCGTCTCCAGCGACCGGAACAGCACGCCGTGGCGGCCGGCGTCGTCGATCGAGTACAGCCGGATGTTGGTCTCGTGGAAGGCGCCGAAGTACGGGAGTGGCAGGGCGGTGCCCAACGCCGTTCGTCGCATGGTGAACGGAATCAGCCCGGCATATGTCAGCCCGTCGGCGAAGACGTCCGGGCGGGTTCCCGGCGGAAACAGGTGTGCGACGCTCTCCGGACGCACCGGCCAATGGATGAACGTCAGGTCGGCCCAGTGCTGAGCGACGACCACGGGCCCGCGCAGCGGAGGTGCGGCGACGGGATATCCGGTCAATGACGTCACTGCCCAATCGTGACACGCTTGGCGTGATGTCATCCCCCACCATCTGGTCCGCCGGTCGGTACGAGGCGGTCGGCGAGCGCATCGCGCCGATCGCGGCCGAGGTGGTTTCCGCGGTGGATCGACGCCTGCCGGTGCGCGACGCCGCCCTGGCCGATTTCGCCTGCGGCACCGGCAACGTCGCGCTGGCCGCGGCTGCCGCGGGTGCCCGGGTGACCGCGGTCGACGTCACCCCCGAGCTGATCGCGATCGGCGCGCAGAAAGCGGACAAGGCCGGACACTCCATCACCTGGGTGACCGCCGATGCCGCCGATACCGGGTTGCCCGGAGGGTCGTTCGACGCCATCGCGTCGAATATGGGCATCATCTTCGTCGAGCCGACCCTGCTGGTCGCCGAGATCGCCCGCCTGCTGCGGCCAGGAGGCGTCCTCGGGTTCTCGTCGTGGGTGCCCGATCCGGACAACCCGTTCTTCAGCCCGATCGCCGCGGTCCTCGGGCCGCCGCCGTCGTCGGGCTACTCGCCCGATCAGTGGGGTGACGCGGACACGATCACCGAGCGGCTGGCGGCCGAGTTCGGTGAGGTCGAGATCGAACAAGCCAGCCACACATGGCAATTGGGGACGATCGACGAGGCCGTGCACTTCGTGACCCGTGAATCGCCGATGCATGTCTCCGTGCTCGGCAATGTCGACGGCGCCAAGCGCGACGAGCTGGTGGCCGCCTTCGAGGACGTCCTGCGCGCGCATCGCGATGCCGACGGCAACGTGACCTACGACGCGCCCTATGCGGTGGTGACGGCGCTACGGCGGTGACGCCTACAGCAGCGTGGCTTGTTCGGGTCCCGGCTCGGCCGGTTCGATCAGCTCGGGCCCGTTGTTGCGGATGCTGTTGACCAGCCGCGACACCTCGCGGATCTCGACCCGGTCGAGGTCGCCGTGCCCGCGCAGCAGGCCCTCGTCGATCGGCGCGTCGGGGTCCAGCCAGCGGTCCCAGTCGTTCTTGCTGATCGTCAGCGGCATCCTGTCGTGGATCTCGGCGAGCGGACCGGCCGCGTCGGTGGTGATGATCGTGCAGCTCAGCAAGGGCGCACTGTCTTTCGACGCGCTCTTGGGCCGCCACGTCGACCACAGCCCCGCCATGAACAGCGGCTCGCCGTCGGCGCCGTACATGTAGAACGGCGTCTTGGGCGCCTTCTTGCCCGAGGCGGTTTCGCCGTTGGGTCGCCACTCGTACCAGCCGTCCATCGGCACCAGGCAGCGCTTGCCCTTCGCCGAATTGCGGAACGCGGGCGAGCTGGTGACCTTCTCCGCGCGGGCGTTGATCAGCAGCGGGCCCTTGGTGTCCGGGGCGCCGTCCTCGCCTTCCTTGGCCCACACCGGCACCAGCCCCCAGCGCATCAGCCGGACCCGGCGCGTCGACTCGTCGTCGGGCTCGCTGTGACGCTTGACCACCGTGCTGATCGTGGTGGTGGGTGCGACGTTGTAGTTGGGACCGGTGGAGTCCTTCTGGGCCGACGTTGCTTCGTCAATCGCCTGAATCTTCTCGGCCAGCAGCGCCGGATCGGTGGTCACCGCGAATCGCCCACACATATATCCCATGGTGGCAGAAACGAGCGACAGGGCCACACGCAACGAGGCATGGTGGTGAATTGCAGCCGCGGCGGAGCCGAGCGCTCACCCTTGTACAAATTTGAGGCCTGAAACCGTACAACGGTGTGCGCTCGCGGGTCTGGATCTTTGCGGGTGGACATAGGCCGCAGTGAATCCTGGAAATTAGACCGCGCAGCACGCCAAAAGGCAGGATGGAGTCCGTGAGCAGCTGGCCGGCACCGACGGCGCCGAGCCCTGTGCACGCCACGGTGACGGTGCCGGGCTCGAAGTCGCAGACCAACCGGGCGCTGGTGCTCGCGGCGCTGGCCACCGCGCAAGGGACGTCGACCATCAGCGGCGCGCTGGGTAGCCGGGACACCGACCTGATGATCGGCGCCGTGCGCGCCCTCGGCGTCACCGTCGACGGCGACGGCACCGAATTGACGGTCAGCGGCCAGATCGCCCCGTCCCCCGATGCCCGGGTGGATTGCGGTCTGGCGGGCACGGTGCTGCGGTTCGTCCCGCCGGTGGCGGCGCTGGGCACCGAATCGGTGGTGTTCGACGGTGACGAGCAGGCCCGGGCCCGCCCGATCGCACCGCTGCTGGATGCGTTGCGCGCCCTCGGTGTGGACATCGACGGCGACGGCCTGCCGTTCTCGGTTCGGGGCGGCGGTTCGGTGGCAGGTGGCACCGTCGAGATCGACGCGTCGGCCTCGTCGCAGTTCGTGTCCGGGCTGCTGCTGTCGGGCGCGGCGTTCACCGACGGGCTGACGATCGTGCACACCGGCGAGTCGGTGCCGTCGGCACCACACGTGGAGATGACGGTGGCGATGCTGCGCGACGCCGGCGTCGACGTCGACGACACACAGACCAACCGGTGGCGGGTCTCCCCCGGCCCAATCGCCGCGCGGCACTGGGTGATTGAGCCCGACCTGTCCAACGCGGTGCCGTTCCTCGCCGCTGCGGTGGTCAGCGGGGGAAGCGTGCGGGTAACGGGATGGCCGGATGTCAGCACGCAGCCCGCCGATGCCATCTTGGCGATCCTGGAGAAGCTGGGTTCGGTGGTGCGGCACAGCAGTTCCTACCTCGAAGTGCAGGGAGCCACGGGCTACGGTGGCTTCGATGTCGACCTGCACGATGTCGGCGAGCTGACACCCGCAGTGGCGGCGCTCGCGGCGCTGGCCTCGCCGGGTTCGGTATCGCGGCTGAGCGGGATCGCCCACCTGCGCGGCCACGAGACCGACCGGCTGGCGGCGCTGAGCACCGAAATCACCGGCCTCGGTGGGCAATGCGAAGAGACGCCCGACGGTCTCGTGATCACCGCGCGGCCGCTGAAAGGCGGGCTGTGGCATTCCTACGCCGACCATCGGATGGCGACGGCGGGCGCGATCGTTGGGCTGCGGGTGCCCGGCCTCGAGGTGGAGGACATCGGCACCACCGCCAAGACACTGCCCGAGTTTCCGCAGATGTGGGCGGACATGCTGGCCGGCCAGGCGGGCACTTGAGCCCTCGGGACTACGACGAGTCCGACGTCCGGATCCGACCGGGTCGGGGCTCGCGCCCGCGGACCAAGACCCGACCCGACCATGCCGACGCCGAGGAGGCCATGGTGGTGACGGTCGACCGCGGACGGTGGGGCTGTGTGCTCGGCCGCGATCCCGACCGCCGGGTGACCGCCATGCGGGCAAGGGAATTGGGCCGAACCCCGATCGTGGTCGGCGACGACGTCGGCGTGGTGGGAGATCTGTCCGGCCGCACGGACGCCCTGGCACGCATCGTGCGCCGTGGTGACCGCCGAACCGTGTTGCGCCGCACAGCCGACGACACCGATCCGACCGAGCGCGTCGTCGTCGCCAACGCCGACCAGCTGCTGATCGTGGTCGCGCTGGCCGACCCGCCGCCGCGCACCGGTCTTGTCGAACGCGCTCTGATCGCCGCCTACGCCGGCGGTCTGACTCCGATCCTGTGCCTGACCAAGTCCGACCTCGCGCCGCCGGAGCCGTTCGCAGCGCAGTTCGCCGATCTCGACCTGACCATCGCCACGGCAGGCCGCGACGACCCGCTCGACGCCGTGGCGCCGCTGTTGGTCGACAAGGTGACGGTGCTGCTCGGCCACTCCGGCGTCGGGAAGTCCACGCTTGTCAATCGACTTGTGCCCGAAGCGGATCGCGCGATCGGAGTGGTCTCCGGCGTCGGGAAGGGGCGGCATACGTCGTCGCAATCGGTGGCGCTGCCGCTGGAGGATTCCGGCTGGGTCATCGACACGCCTGGGATCCGGTCGTTCGGGCTGGCCCATATCGAGCCCGACGACGTGATGTTGGCGTTCTCCGATCTCGCCGAGGCGATCAAGGACTGTCCGCGCGGCTGTGGTCACCTTGGCCCGCCGGCCGACCCGGAGTGCGCGCTGGACACCCTGACCGGCCCGGCACAGGGCCGGGTCGCTGCGGCGCGGCGGCTACTGGCCGAACTGCGAGAAAGCTAGGGGCGCGTCGAGACTGCCGGGAGATCGCTGATCGAAATCATGATCTGCTCGCAGGCTCGGTGGAGAAAGCCAGCGCAATGAGGCCCTCCCCATTTCGGGGAGGGCCTCGGCGGCAGGTTTATCAGTTGCCCTGCAGGGCAATGATCTGCCAGATGCCCCTGTGGTTGCGCCAGCCCGGTTTCGCCTCGGGCGCCGGATCGGCCTTGACGGTCGGGGCGTACTTGTAGCCCGGACCGCTCGGCTGGGTCGGGTTCGCGGCGTTGGCCATGCCGGCCAGGCCGAGGGCAGCTCCGACGAAGATGCCGGCCGAGACAACCGGGAAGGCGATGTAGCGGGCGATCATGTTCTTCTTCATTTCGAGTTCTCCTGTGTGAGTCGTTTTTTCGTTTTGCCGCCGGTGTGTTCCGGCGATGACTCGAGACTGCAGGAGCTCCGACGCGTTGTATGTCGGGCGATCGGGCGGTGACCAGGAGGAATCTCGTGTCCCCCGATCGGAGGACATGAATCACACCGGCACGTTGTTTGACCTGTTGGAGTAGGGGGCAGGCTGATGACGAAGGAGGATCAACCGTGAGCCACGTACCGATGATCGAACTGAACGACGGCGCGAAAATCCCGCAGCTGGGCTTCGGCGTATTCCAGATCGACCCCGGCGAAACCGCCGATGCCGTCAGGACGGCGCTGGATGTCGGCTACCGCCACATCGACACCGCGGAGATGTACCAGAACGAGGCAGGTGTCGGGCAGGGCATCCGCGGCGCCGGTGTCGACCGCGGCGACGTGTTCATCACGAGCAAGCTCAACAACGGCTTTCACAGGCCCGACGACGCCCGTCGCGCTTTCGACGGCACGCTCGAGGCGCTCGGCTTCGACTATGTCGACCTGTTCCTGATTCACTGGCCGTTGCCGACGCTCTACGACGGTGACTTCGTCTCGACCTGGCAGACGCTCGAGGAGTTCAAGGCGGGACGGCCGCGCCCGCAGCATCGGGGTGTCGAACTTCCAAACCGCCCACCTGGAGCGGTTGGCCGAGGAGACCGACACCGTGCCCGCGGTGAACCAGATCGAGGTACACCCGTACTTCACCAACGACGAGGTGCGTGCATACGGCCAGAAGCACGGCATCGCCACGGAGGCGTGGTCGCCGATCGCGCAGGGCACGGTGCTCGGCGACCACGTGGTGGAGGGCATCGCCGACGGGACGGGCAAGTCACCGGCGCAGGTGGTCTTGCGCTGGCACATTCAGCGCGGCGACATCGTGTTCCCGAAGTCGGTCACACCACAACGCGTCAAGGAGAACTTCGAGATCTTCGACTTCGAACTGAGCCCGGACGACGTCGACGCCATCAGCGAACTGGACAGGGGCGAAAACGGCCGCACGGGACCCAACCCCGACCAGTTCGACTACATCCCCGACTGACCATCGAGCAATTTGGACTAGGCCGCCAGGTCCTCGGGCCCTGCTTCCTGCTTGGCCGCGCGCTTGTCGCGTCGCCACTGTCGCACCGTGGCGATCGCGGTCTTCAGGCCGCGACGCCTGCCGTTGGCCGGATCCTGTCGCGAAGAAGTCGGAGTCCAGCTCGGTGAACATCCGCTCGCTACGCGTCTCGGGTGCGTCGTCGACGGTGTCACGTAGGTACTTGTCCGGCAGCGAGAGCTTGGCGATGGTCCGCCACGCCTTGCCGTACTGCATCAGGAACGAACCGGTGGTGTAGGGCAGATCGTACTTGTCGCAGAGTTCCTTGACGCGGAACGAGATCTCGTAGAGCCGGTTGCTCGGCAGATCCGGGTACAGGTGGTGCTCGATCTGGTGGCACAGATTGCCGCTCATGAATCGCAGCGCGGGCCCGTTCTCGAAGTTGGCACTACCCAGCATCTGGCGCAGGTACCACTGGCCCTTGGTCTCGCCGACCATGTCGGTCTTGGTGAATTTCTCTGCGCCATCGGGGAAGTGACCGCAGAAGATCACCGCGTTGGCCCAGAAATTGCGGATGATGTTCGCCACCGCGTTGGCCTTGAGCGTCGACTTGAAGGTCGCACCCGGTGACAGCGACGTCACCGCGGGGAACGCGATGTAATCCTTGACGACCTGGTGGCCGGCCTTCACGCCGAACTCCCGCACCCGCACCAGCGAAGCGTCGCGGTCGTCGCGGCCCTTGAAGATCTTGCCGAGCTCCAGGTGCTGCAGGCCGACTCCCCATTCGAACAGCGCGGCGAGCAGGGTGTTGAAGCCCAGGTTCAACAGGTTGAACGGCTTCCACTTGGTGTCGCGGGTCACGCGAATCACGCCGTAGCCCACGTCGTCATCCATGCCGAGGATGTTCGTGTACTTGTGGTGCATGAAGTTGTGGGTGAAGCGCCAGTGCTTGGCCGCCCCGCTCATGTCCCATTCCCAGGTCGAGGAGTGGATCTCGGGATCGTTCATCCAATCCCACTGGCCGTGCATGACGTTGTGGCCGATCTCCATGTTCTCGATGATCTTGGAGGCGGCCAGCGTGAGGGTGCCCGCCCACCAGGCCGAGCGTTTCGAGCCGGCGGCCAGCATCAGGCGGCCGGCCACCTCGAGCGCCCGTTGGGCGGCGATGGTGCGGCGGATGTAGCGCGAGTCCCGCTCACCCAGGGAGTCTTCGATGTCGTGGCGGATGGTGTCCAGCTCGAAAGCCAGGTTCTCGATGTCGGCTTCGGTCAAATGCGCGAATGCCGGAACGTCGGTGATAGCCATCGTTCTGTCTCCTTCCTTTTCGCCTACGCTACCGTAACCTACGGCTCCGTAGGTTACCAGTCGGTAAAGTCTATGCGTCCAGCACGCAATCGCCAGACGCTGCGGAAATGCATGTCTGTACCCGGCTTCCCGGTTCGTGTTCCACACCCGATCGCAGATCGCGCACGTGCCCGTCCAGCAGTCCGACGACGCAGGACTGGCAGATGCCCATCCGGCAGCCGAACGGCATCCGCACGCCCACGCCCTCGCCCGCCTCCATCAGCGGCGTCGCGGCGTCCACGGTGACCGTTTTCCCGCTGCGGGCGAACTCGACCGTGCCGCCCTGCCCGTGCACCTTTGCGCGCGATGCCGCGAAACGCTCCAGATGCAGCCGATCGGCGATGCCCGCCGAGGCCCAGACGCCTTCGGCGGCGCTCAGCATGCCCTCCGGCCCGCAGGCCCAGGTCTGGCGCTCCCGCCAGTCCGGCACCTCGTCGCCGATCCGCGACAGGTCCAGGCGGCCGTGCTCGCGCGTCGTGCGCAGCCGCAACCGGTAGCCGGTCCGGCTGTGCTGCAATTCGGCCAGCTCGGCGGCGAACATCGCATCGGATTCCGTTGGGGTGGAATGCAAGTGCACGATGTCGGTGATCTGGTCGCGTCGAATGAGCGTGCGCAGCATCGACATCACCGGGGTGATGCCGGATCCGCCGGTGATGAAGAGCACCGATGCGGGCGCCGGATCGGGCATCACGAAATTGCCCTGCGGCGCCGCCAGCCGCACGATCGTGCCGGGTGCCACCCCGCCGACCAGGTGCGTCGACAGGAACCCCTCGGGCATGGCCTTGACCGTGATCGTGATGGTGCGGCTCCTCGTGACGGGGCTGGACGTCAGCGAGTACGACCGCCACCGCCAGCGGCCGTCCACCAGCAGCCCGATCCCGACGTACTGGCCGGGCCGGTAGCCGAAGCTGAAGCCCCAACCCGGCTTGATGACCAGCGTCGCGGAGTCGACCGTCTCGCGGCGAACCTCCAGCACGCGTCCCCGCAGCTCACGGGCGGACCACAGCGGATTGGCCAGCTTCAGGTAGTCGTCGGGAAGCAGCGGCGTTGTGATGCGCCCGGCGAGGGTGCGCAGAGCATTCCAACCCGGATGCTCCCTTGCGCCGGCGACCTTCGGTCGCACGGTATCGGCGACATTGGCCGAGACCTTGATCGTGTTCTTGGCCACGTAACCTACGGTACCGTAACCTACGGTCCCGTATCTACCCCAGCGGGCGGGATGTGGTCAGAGCAACTCGAGCAGGAACGGCAGCTCCTGGGTGGCGTACCAGGCCAGGTCGTGGTCCTGCGCATCGCCGACGGTGAGTTCGGCGTCCTCGTCGCCCAGATCGGCGGCGTCGACGGCGTCCATCGCGGCCAGCACGGCGGTCTCGGCGGTCGCGGTGTCGACATAGGCCGCGATCACGTCGTCGATGCCGACCGGCCCGGACAACCGCACGACGGCATCGTCGAGGTCAGGACGGACGGTGGCGCCGTCGACCTCGGCCACCAGCACCGCCCGCCGCGGCGGCAGCCCCGATGACGGCTCGTCTGCGGCCCCTGCCAGCAGCCGCACCGATGCCAGCGCCGCCTCGCGCAGTGCCACATCGGCCAGTTCGTCGTCATCGCCCTCGGCGTAGGACTCCCGCAGCGCGGGTGTCACCGCGAACGCCGTGCCGTTGACGGCGCTCATCGCCCGGTCGGCGACGAGCTGCTGCAGCATCGCCAGGGTCGCCGGAACGTAGACACGCACCAGGCGAGGTTAACGGTCGCAGTTGGGATCTTTCTCCACCGAGATGACGAAGTCGTCGCCGTGTTGGGTGACCCCGGACACGACGGCACTGTCCACCGCCTCGGAGGCGTACTGCCGCCGCACCATCAGCGGGTCGCGGCGCAGATCCTTGACCAGTGCAATGGCCAGACCCAACATCACCACCACGAAGGGCAGCGCGGCGATGATGGTGATGGTCTGCAGACCGGTCAGGGCGTCCTCCCCGCCGACCAACAACATGACCGCAGCGACGGCACCCATCGCGATACCCCAGAAGATGACCGTGCCCCTACTCGGCTTGATCGTCCCGCGCTCGGACAGCGAGCCCATCACGATCGATGCGGCATCCGCACCGGACACGAAGAATATCGCCACCAGCACCATCACCACGATGCTTGCGATGATGGCGATCGGGTACTGGTCGAGCAGGCCGAAAAGCTGTTGCTCGATGCTGCCTTCGCCTGCGAGGTCGACGCCCGACTGCTGAACGTTGATCGCCGCACCGCCGAACGCGCAGAACCACGCCAGCGACACCACGCTCGGCACCAGCAGCACGCCGGTGACGAACTGCCGGATGGTCCGGCCGCGCGAGATCCGAGCAATGAACATGCCGACGAAAGGTGTCCACGAGATCCACCACGCCCAGTAAAAGATGGTCCAGGACTGGAGCCAGGTGTCGACGTCCGCACCCTCGGCACCGGTCCGCGCCGACATCATCGAAAGATCCTGGAAGTAGCTGCCCAGCGACGTGGGAAGCAAGTTGAGGATGAATACCGTCGGCCCGACCATGAACACGAATGCGGCGAGGAGCACCGCGAGCACCATGTTGATGTTCGACAGCCATTGGATGCCGCGCGCTACGCCGGATACCGCCGACAGCACGAACGCAGCCGTCAAGACCGCAATGATGACGACCAGAATCGCGTTGCCGGTCTCACTGAGGCCAGCGACGATGTGCAGCCCGCTGCGGATCTGCAGCGCGCCAAGCCCCAGAGAAGCGGCCGAACCGAAGAGCGTGGCGAAGATCGCCAGCATGTCGATGACCTTGCCGCCCGGGCCGTTGGCATGGCGACCCAGCAACGGCTCGAAGGCCGAACTGATCAGCTGCATGCGGCCCTTCCGGTAGACGCCATACGCGATGGCCAGGCCGACGACCGCGTAGATCGCCCACGGGTGCAGGGTCCAGTGGAACAGCGTGGTGGCCATCGCGGTCTGCACCGCTTCGGGGTTACCGGGGGCGCCGGTGCCGGGCGGCGGTGTCGTGAAGTGCGACAGCGGCTCGGCGACGCCGAAGAACATCAGGCCGATGCCCATGCCTGCGCTGAACATCATCGCCACCCACGAGATGGTCCGGAACTCGGGCTCCTCGTCGTCACAGCCCAGCGGGATGTTGCCGAAGCGGCCGAGCGCCAGCCACAGCACGAACACCACGAACCCGGTAGAGGTCAAGACGAACAACCAACCCACGTTGTCCATGACCCAGGTCAGCGCCGACCCGGAGGTGCTGGCCAACGTGCTCGTGCTGAGGAATCCCCAGATCAGAAAGCCGATAGCGATTAGCGCCGGGACACCGAACACCACCTTGTCGAGCCCGCGGTTGCGAGTGTGCACCTCCTCGTCGATCGGCACCGCGAAGATCGGGTGCGAGGTATGGCGCCCGTCCCCACGATCCGGAATTGTGGTTTCGGGGTTCTCAGAGGTCGTGGTCATAATCAGGCCATTCGACCTCACCGCGGTTATGCCGTCAATCCCGGCAACGCAACAAAGGTGTTACTGGGCGGCTTCCAGCAATTCGTCGAGCGATTCGCGCAGCAACGACGGCAGCACATCGACGTCGCTCATCGCGTCGCGGTCCGCGTTGATCCCGTAGTAGAGCATTCCGTTGTAGGACGTCACACCGATCGCCAACACCTGGTTGTTCAGCAACGGCGGCACCGCGTAGGTCTCGAGCAGCTTGGTGCCTGCGACGTACATCTGCTTCTGGGCGCCGGGCACGTTGGTTATCAGTAAGTTGAACTGTCGGGCCGAGAATGTTGTTGCCACCCGAATTCCCATGGCGTGCAAGGTCGGTGGCGCGAAGCCCGACAACGTGACGATGGTCCGGGCGTCGACAAGGCTGGTCGCCGTCGGATGCGACTCGGTGGCGTGTGCGATCTGGGAGAGCCGCACCACCGCGTTGCCCTCCCCCACCGGCAGATCCACCAGGAACGGCGACACCTCGCTGATCGCCTGACCCGGGCCTGACGAATCCAACTCGGCGTCCGGGTAGACCGACATCGGCGCCATCGCCCGGACTGTGGCCGTCGGCGCAACCGGCTCGCCGCGCGACATCAGCCAGTTGCGCAGCGCACCGGCGATCACCGCGAGCACGACGTCGTTGACGTCGCAGTCGTAGCGCACCCGCAGGTTGCGGTAGTCCTCCAGCTTCCCGCTTGCGACGGTGAACCTACGGTTCCGCGACACCCGGGTGTTCAGCGGGCTGGACGGCGCGGTGCCCCGCGCGAAGGTCCGTGCGACGTCGGCGAACCGGCGGCCGACCTCGAGCAGCTGGCCCGAGTTGGTGGCCACCTCGATGACCGCGCTGCGCACGGCCGCAAGCTGCGCACCCGGCCGCGCGATCCACTCGCCGACGGCGCCGGCCACCAGTCGGGCATCGCCCGGCTCGCGCCCCGGAACCCAGATGTCCTCACCGAACGCGGGCGGTTTCTGCGTGCGGTCGGCGATCACATGGCCGATCTCGAGCGCCGTCATGCCGTTCACCAGCGCCTGGTGCGATTTGGTGTAGATCGCCAACCGGTTTCGGGCCAGTCCTTCGACGAGATACATCTCCCACAGCGGGCGCGTCTTGTCCAGTTGGCGCGACCCCAGCCTCGCGACGAGCTCATGCAGCTGCGCGTCGCTGCCCGGCGACGGCAGCGCGGACCGCCGGATGTGATAGGTGATGTCGAAGTCGCGGTCGTCGATCCACACCGGCCGGGCCAGTCCGAGTGTCACCTCGCGCACCTTCTGCCGGTACCGCGGAATCTGCGGCAACCGCTGTTCGACCGTGGCCAGCAGGGCGTCGTAGCTCAGCCCGCTGCGGGGCTTGCGGAGAATCGACAGCGAGGAGACATACATCGGTGTCGAGGAGTTCTCCAGGTGAAAAAACGACGCATCCGACGCCGACAACCTGGTCACCATCTGCGGCGGTATCCTCCCCTGAAATTTGCGTCGACGCTCACCGACCCCCGTACGGTAACCGCCGATTCTGTGGCGGCGCATCACGGGTGCGTTCGGGCCCCGCGGACCATGGGATCATGGACGTGTCTGTTCCTCTCCACCAGACGCCGTCGCAGCCGTAGCAGATCGCTGGAGAGGTCCGTTGACCGCATCGCCGATTCCGTTCAAACCGGGCGCGTTCACCGCGCCGGTCGTCGACTACGAGCCACCGCCGTTGGGCGTCGGGGGGTCCCCCTGCCCGACCCCGTCGCCGGCCGCGCTGCACCGGTCACCTCGGCGCCTGCTGCGCCCCGTCGACCACGCGGCGCCCGAAGCGTCGCCGCCCCGCGCGGCTTCCGAAGTTGCGCCGCCTCCGGCGGCCTTCGAAGTTGCGCCGCCTCCGGCGGCGGCCACCTTCGCCGACGCGGCACTGCGACGGGTACTGGAGGTGATCGATCGACGCAGGCCGATCGCTCAACTCCGCCCGTTGCTGACGCCCCCGCTGCTGGACATGGTCTTCGCACTGACGCGGACGGCGGACCCCGACAAGGCGGCGGTGCTGCGGCGAGTGCGGCTGCGCACCGCCGCCGTGGACGATCGCGAACCACACGAACCACTGGCCGCCGAGGTGTTCGCGACGTATACCCGCGGGCGACGTGTCCGGGCCATCGCCGGCCGCATCGAAGTCAACGCGGGCCGCTGGCGCGTGGTGGCCCTACAGGTCGGATAATAAGCCGATGCAGGGAAACACCGTCAGCGTCGAGCGTCTCATCAAGGCGCCGGCGCGCGAGATCTTTGCGCTGCTGGCCGACGCCGGACGACATTCCAGTTTCGACGGGTCCGGCACGGTGGACCACGCCACCGCGCAGTCGATTCCGCTGGAGCTGGGCACCAAGTTCTCGATGAGGATGCGGGGTCGACCGGAGACCCTGTTCATGCCCTACACGATGAGCAACAAGGTGGTCGAGTTCGAACCGGATCGCCGGATCGCCTGGCAACCCACAAGTTTCGGCGGCCTGGTCGGCGGGCGCATCTGGCGGTACGAACTCACCCCGACCGAGGACGGAACTCTGGTCCGCGAAACGTGGGACGTGTCAAAGGACCGGCAGCGCCCGTATCTCAAGATGGGCTCGATGCCGCGCCAGGCCGAGGACGGCATGACCGCGACACTGGCGCGGATCGCCGCCCTGGTCGAGACCTGAGCCTAGCCCCGCCTGCCCTTGGTGGCCTTGGCCTCTCGACGCGCGGCTTCACGCCGTTCGCGGCGACTGGCGGTCGGTGCGGCGTGCCTCGGCCCTCCACCGGAACGCGTCACCTCCGCGGAGCCGTCCTCGGACGGACCGCTGTAGGTAAGCGGAGGCGCCTCGTCCTCAATTCCCTTGGCGCGCAAGCCCGACGCAGCCGGCCGGCGCTCCTTCGTGGCGACACCGCCCTCCTGGGTCTGCGCCTGCGCCGCGGCCTCGGCGGCGAACTCGGCCAACCCGGTGGGCGCGGCGACGGGCGCCACCTGCGCTGCCGGGGTGGCGGGCACCGCCTCGACGGTGACGTTGAACAGGAAGCCCACCGACTCTTCCTTCATCGCGTCGAGCATGCCGGTGAACATGTCGTAGCCCTCGCGCTGGTACTCGACGACCGGGTCCTTCTGGGCGACGGCACGCAGGTTGATGCCCTCTTTGAGGTAGTCCATCTCGTAGAGGTGCTCGCGCCACTTGCGGTCGACGACGTTGAGCATCACGTTGCGCTCGAGTTGCCGCATCGCACCCTCGCCCGCGATCTCCTCCAGCTGCTTCTCACGCGCGGCGTAGGCCCGCTCCGCGTCCTCGATCAGGGCGTCGAGCAGCTCTTCGCGGGTCAGCTCGCCGGGCTCGCCGACCGCGTCGGAGTCGACCAGGTCGTGGTGGTCGATGCTGACCGGGTACAGCTGCTTCAACGCGGTCCACAGCGTTTCCAGGTCCCAGTCCTCGGAATAGCCCTCGGCGGTGGCGCCGTCGACGTAGGCGGTGATGACGTCGACCAGCATTCCGTGGGCCTGCTCCTTGAGGTCCTCCCCTTCGAGGATGCGGAGTCGCTCGGCGTAGATGACCTTGCGCTGCTGGTTCATCACCTCGTCGTACTTCAGGACGTACTTGCGGATCTCGAAGTTCTGCTGCTCGACCTGCGTCTGCGCGCTCTTGATGGCGCGGGTGACCATCTTGGCCTCGATGGGCACGTCGTCGGGAAGGCTCAGCCGGGTCAGCAGCGACTCGAGCGCGGCGCCGTTGAACCGCCGCATCAGCTCGTCGGCGAGCGACAGGTAGAACCGGGACTCACCCGGGTCGCCCTGACGGCCGGACCGGCCGCGCAGCTGGTTGTCGATGCGGCGCGACTCGTGTCGCTCGGTGCCGAGCACGTACAGGCCGCCCGCCTCGATGACGTCTTTGGCTTCCACCGCGGCTTCCTCTTTGACCTGGGGAAGCACCTGGTGCCAGGCCGCCTCGTATTCGTCCGGGGTCTCGATGGGATCGAGTCCCTTGTCGCGCAGCTGCTTGTCGGCAAGGAAGTCGACGTTGCCGCCGAGCACGATGTCGGTGCCACGGCCGGCCATGTTGGTGGCGACGGTGATCGCGCCGCGCCGTCCGGCCTCGGCGATGATGCCGGCCTCCTGCTCGTGGTACTTGGCATTGAGCACGTTGTGCGGGATGCGTCGCTTGTTGAACTGCCGCGACAGGTACTCCGACCGCTCCACGCTCGTGGTGCCGATCAGCACCGGCTGACCCTTCTCGTAACGCTCGGCGACGTCGTCGACGACCGCGATGTACTTGGCCTCTTCGGTCTTGTAGATCAGGTCGGACTGGTCGCCGCGGATCATCGGCTTGTTGGTCGGAATGCTCACCACGCCGAGCTTGTAGATCTCGTGCAGCTCGGCCGCCTCGGTCTGCGCGGTGCCGGTCATGCCGGCGAGCTTCTCGTAGAGCCGGAAGTAGTTCTGCAGCGTGATGGTGGCCAGCGTCTGGTTCTCGGCCTTGATCTCGACCTTTTCCTTGGCCTCGATGGCCTGGTGCATGCCCTCGTTGTAGCGGCGCCCGATGAGCACGCGGCCGGTGAACTCGTCGACGATCAGCACCTCGCCGTTGCGGACGATGTAGTCCTTGTCGCGCATGAAGAGCTCCTTGGCCTTCAGCGCGTTGTTGAGGTAGCTGACCAGCGGCGAGTTGGCGGCCTCGTAGAGGTTGTCGATGCCGAGCTGGTCCTCGACGAACTCGACGCCGAGCTCGTGCACGCCGACGGTGCGCTTGCGGATGTCGACCTCGTAGTGGGTGTCCTTCTCCATCAGCGGCGCCAGCCGGGCGAACTCGGTGTACCAGTTGGACGAGCCGTCGGCGGGGCCGGAGATGATCAGCGGCGTGCGGGCCTCGTCGATCAGGATGGAGTCGACCTCGTCGACGACGGCGAAGGCGTGGCCGCGCTGCACCATCTCGTCGACCGAGTGCGCCATGTTGTCGCGCAGGTAGTCGAAACCGAACTCGTTGTTGGTGCCGTAGGTGATGTCGGCGCCGTACGCGACGCGCCGCTGGTCGGGCGTCATCTGGGCCAGGATGACGCCGACGTCCAGGCCCAGGAAGCGGTGCACACGGCCCATCCACTCGCTGTCGCGTTTGGCCAGGTAGTCGTTGACCGTGACGATGTGCACGCCCTTGCCGCCAAGCGCGTTCAGATAGGCGGGCAGCACAGAGGTCAGGGTCTTGCCCTCACCGGTCTTCATCTCGGCGACGTTGCCGAAGTGCAGGGCGGCCCCGCCCATCACCTGCACGTCGAACGGCCGCTGGTCGAGCACGCGCCAGGCCGCCTCGCGGGCCACCGCGAATGCCTCCGGCAGCAGGTCGTCGAGGTCCTCGCCGTCGTCGACCCGCTTCTTGAACTCGTCGGTCTTGGCGCGCAGCTCGGCGTCGGAGAGCTTTTCGACGTCGTCGGACAAGGTGTTGACATAGTCAGCCACCCGCTTGAGGCGCTTGACCATGCGGCCCTCACCGAGCCGGAGCAACTTATCGAGCACGCTAATTTCCCCTGTGGGTCTGATGGATCTCGTGACGTATTAGACGAGGTCCATCGTAGGTGACTCGTCGAACTGGCCGGTCGACTCGACCGGCGAATCAGGCCACCGGCTCAGGCGAATCAAATCAGGCCGTAGTCGTAGGCGTGCCTGCGATACACCACGCACGGTTTGTCGCTCTGTTTGTCGTGGAACAGGAAGAAGTCGTGCCCGACCAGCTCCATCTCGTAGAGCGCGTCGTCGACGGTCATCGGCTTGGCCGGGTGTTCCTTGGTGCGCACGATCTGACCGGGCTCGTGGAACTCGACGCCGTCATGGTCGTCGGTCTCGTCGGCGCCGGGCCGCAGGAAGGCGTCCGGGTGCCGAGACCTTCGTGGCCTCGGCCAGTGAAACCGGGGTCTTGTCGCCGTAGTGCACCTTGCGGCGGTCCTTGCTTCGCCGCAGCCGGTTCTCCAATTTGCTGACCGCCGACTCGAGGGCGGCGTAGAAGCTGTCGGCGCACGCCTCGCCGCGCACGACCGGGCCGCGGCCCCGCGCGGTGATCTCCACGTGCTGACAGTTCTTGCGTTGGCGCCGGTTGCGCTCATGGTCCAGTTCGACATCGAAGAGGTAGATGGTGCGGTCAAATCGCTCGAGACGCGCGAGTTTCTCGGAGACGTAGATGCGGAAGTGGTCGGGGATCTCGACGTTGCGGCCCTTGACGACGACCTCGGCGTGAGGCGCGGGCGCGGGTTTTTCGTCTTCAACGATCATCGAGCGATCTGTTTCCACGGAACGGATTGACATGCTTGGCGACTCGTTTCTCTTTCGCGTCGCACGCGCGCTGCGTGCCTGCCTGTCAGAACATGCGCCGACGGGGCGTGCGCAATTTCGCCGCTCGCCGGTGCAAGGTGTCGATCACTCACCTCCTACCGCTGCTGGGCGATGGTCGGCGCTTCTTACCTCAGCGCCGCCGTGAGGCGTTCACGGGTGGTTGGCCCCGACGGTAGTCCGTGTTCACCCGGTAGTGCCAGTAATTTGACCGACCTGTTTTCAGTTCTTCACACCGGTTTGATCTCAGGGAAATTGGCCGTGGCGTCAGGGTTCGGACGTCAGGCGTTCGCGAGGGCGAGGACGGCGACCACACGGGCCCCGGAAGTTTGCAGGATGCGCACCGATTCGGAGGCGGTGGCGCCGGTGGTGACGATGTCGTCGACCACCAGCACGTCCCCTACCAGCCCTTCTGCGCACGCGCGCAGCCGGACCCGGCCGGCGACGTTCGTCTGCCGCGCCGCGCTGGACAGCCCCACCGAGTCGCGGACCAGTGCCTTCATCCGCAGCGCCACGACGACCCGCACGTCGCGGCTTTCCGCTGTCGCCGCGACCGCCATCCGGGTGACCGGGTCGCCGCCGCGCCTGCGGGCGGCGAGGCGGCGGGTGGGGGCCGGGACGACGGTCAGCGGCGTGGCGAGCACACCCCAGGTCAGTAGCTGCCGCAGGCCGCCGCCCAGCGCGGCGCCGAGCGGCCGGATCAGGTCGGCGCGGCCGTGCTCCTTGACCGCCACGATCGCGTTGCGGCGCGCAGCCGGCGTACCGGCCGAGGGAGAAGACGGGCACGCCCGGGTTCACGCGGGGCGCGATGAGGTGCGGTTCGTCGGGCCGCACCCGCAGGCCGCGAGCGCAGGCTTCGCACCAGCGAGTCGACGGCGCGCCGCAGCCGCCGCATTCCAGCGGAAGAACGAGGTCGAGCACGCCGCCAGTGTCGCGGACGGTGCGGTGACAGCTCAGTCGCGTGGCACCCGGACGATGTCGCCGGGATGGATCAGGTTGGGATTGGGGATGGTGTGCGGGTTGGCCGCCACCAGTCGGTAGTAGAGATTGCCCGACCCGTAGTGCTGGGTCGCGATCGCCCACAGCGTCTCGCCCGTTGCACCTCGTGCTCGAGGTAGTTCTGGTAGCCGGGCACGATCTTGGCTCCCAGAATCGCCGGCACGATGACCTTGTCGAGTTCCTCCCCGTCTTTCGGCGAAACCCAGAACACCTCGACGAACACCCTGTCCAGCTGGAATGCCGCGCCGGACACGTCGACGATCAGTTGGAACTGCCCGTGTCCACCCACGCCGTCGCCGGCCATGAAGAACCGGTGACCTCGTCGTGTCCCTCGTGGATCCGGTAGTTGTAGTGCGCCTCGAACGCCCGCCGGCCATGCCCGCGATCTGAATCTGGTTGTACGAGGTCGTACGGACGCGGTTGTTGCACATCGATGGACATGGCGAGTCCTCCCTGGCCGCGGTCGCTGACGATGCCGCACGCTACGCCGATCGTCGGTCCCGCGTCGCGATATCGCTACCCGCTGGCGTAGTTTCGAAGCATGGCGAAGACCGGGAGTCCTTCATCGTCGACTGCCTCGTGAAGGCGTTCTCCGACCTGATGAAGGCCGACCCCGACGCGTTCCGCACCAAGTTCCGCAAGATGGCCGCCGACCCGTTCGCGTTCTACCGCGGCAGCGCCTGCGTCTTCTACGCCGACGTCGCCGACCGAAGGACCGTGGGCCGACGACCGGACCGGCCGCGTCTGGATCCAGGGCGATCTGCACGCCGAGAACTTCGGCACCTACATGGACGGCTCCGGCGTGCTGATCTTCGATGTCAACGACTTCGACGAGGCCTACGTCGGCCACTTCACCTGGGACCTGCAGCGGTTCGCCGCGAGCGTCGCGCTGATGTGCTGGCAGAAGGCGCTGTCCGACGACGAGATATCGCGACTGATCGAGACCTTCACCCGCGCTACCTCGAGCAGGTGCGGTGGTTCGCCGAGATCGAGGACGACGCCTCGTTCTCGCTGAACCTGGAGACCGCCACGCGGCGCGGTGCTCTCCGCGCTGCAGGATGGCGCGGCTGTCGACACGCGTCGGCGATGCTCGACCGGATGACCCAGCGTCGACGAAGCGTGATCGCCGCTTCCGCGGAGCTGCCGGGCGTGCGCCGACTCGACGACGGCCGAACGAGAAGGTCAACGACGGCGTTCGACGCGCTACCTCGACACGATCCCGCAGACGCAAGCGGTTCCGCGAGATCGCCTACGACGTCAAGGACGTCGTCGGCAAGACGGGTTCGGGCATCGGCAGCGCCGGGCTGCCGACCTACACCGTGCTGATCGAGGGCTTCAACCAGGCGCTCGACAACGACATCGTGCTGTCGATGAAGCAGGGCAACGTCGCGGCGCCCAGCCGGGTCGTCGACGACCGCGAGGTGCACGACTACTTCAAGCATCACGGGCATCGCACGGCGGTGTCGCAGCGCGCGCTGCAGGCCCACGCCGACCCACTGCTCGGCTACACCGAGATCGACGGAATCGGTTACGTCGTCAGCGAACTGTCGCCGTACGAGGCCGACCTGGACTGGAGCGAGCTGACCGAACCCGACGAACTCACCGAGGTCCTCGAGCAGCTCGGGCAGGCCGTGGCGAAGGTGCACTGCGTCGGCGACGCCGACAGCGATCAGAAGCTCGTCGACTTCCAGACCGAGGACGCCATCGTCGAGGTGATCGGTGACCAAGTCGGACGACTTCGTCGAGGAGATGGTGGCCTTCGGCCTCGAGTACGCCGCCACCGTGCGCGACGACCACCGGCACTTCGTCGAGGCGTTCCGGGAGGGCCGGATTCCCGGCGTCAGCTCGATCTGAGTCACCGCGATGCCGCAGCCCTGATCACACCAGCACGATTGAATCGCCGTCCACCGAGATGGCCTTGTTCTCCAGCGGTTTCGTCGCCGGACCGTTGGCGACCGTTCCGTCCAGGTTGAACTTGCTGCCGTGGCACGGGCAGTCGATCGTTCCGTCGGCCACCTTGTCCACCGTGCAACCCTTGTGCGTGCATTTCGCCGAGAGACCCTTGAACTCGCCCGCGACCGGTTGCGTAATGACAACCTCGCCGACAATCACACCCGACCCGACCGGCACGTCGGAGGTCTTGGCGATCGCACCCCCCGCGGGCGCCTCGGTTGTCGGCGCGGCTGTTGTCGCGGATCCCGCTGTGGCCGATGTCGTGGTCGCCTCACCGGTCGGGGCAGGATTCTCTTCCTCTTTCGCGCAGGCGGCCAGCGCACCGGCGGCCAGCACCACCCCCGCACCGCGAATCACCTGTTGCCTGGGTATGTGGAGGTCATCGAGATTCATGGCGGAACCTTTCGGTACTACGGGGCTGAGAGGGCTCGGACACAGCAAACGCCTCTAGCGAAGTTTTGTCCTCACAACGGGAAAAAGCGCTGAGGTTCAGCCCGGAAGGACGGGCAGCGCGCCGGGTGCCATCAGCGGGCGCGACCTCGACCCACCTCGGGTCTTTCTCGGCCGCCGATCCGGACAGTTGCAGGATGCCACGGGCGTCGGCGACATAGACCGTCGACGGGTTGGCGGCGACGGTTCCGACCGGCATCAGCAGGTTGCGGGTCGGGCCGTCGGAGTTCACCCCGTCGAGGTTGACGTAGGACACCGGATGCTGCGGATCCGTTCGACTGACCACGATGTCGTCGCCGGTGCGCCAGGACAACGACACCACCGTGTTCTTGAGTCCGAATCCGAGCCGCCGCGGGTAGGTCAACGCATACCCGCCCCCGGGCAGCTGCTCGACGCTCGCCAGGATCACCTGGCCCTCGATGACCATCGCCGCGCGTGTGCCGTCGCGGGACAGCTGCAGCTCGGCGATGGGCCCGGGGAACCGCGTAGTCACCGCGGTGGAGTCGACGGGGATCCGGCCCGGTTGTCCGGACGCGTCCTGAATGGCCCGCACCACGTTGTTGCCGTCCACCACCACCCACACCGCGTCGTCGAGCGACCACGTTGGCCGCGACAGGGTGCGACCGTCCATCGCCTGCAACGGATTACCGCCGATCGGACCCACCCACAGCGACGACGCCATGTCCGGCGCACCCGGGCGCAGTGTCACCACCGATGCCGCCTCCTGCCCGGTGCGCGACACGGCGGCTGCCGTCTGATTGGGCGTCTGGCCGAACGGCCCGGGCACACGCGGTGCCAGTTGACCGTCCAGGGACACCAGCGACCCGCCGACCAAGGCATGCAGGCCGGCGGCGGCACCGTCGGCCGCGCCGGGATCGGTGGCGGCGACGTCGGAGGTCTGCCAACCGTCGGCGAAGCGGTCGTCGAGTGCGGCACCGTCGGCGTTGATGACGTACGGGCCGTTGATATCTGCCCGTGAAAGAGTCCAAATGATCTGTGCGGCAAGCAGTTGCCGACTGTGCGGATCGGTGGTGGACAGGTTCTCCAGGTCAATGCGCGCTCCGCCGTAACCGCGGCCGACACCCATCTTGCCGCCGTCGGCGCGAGTCACCGGACCGCGCAACCGCAGCGGCGGGCCCAGCAGGTTGCGTACCGTGTTCGCCATCTCCGGGCGCGGACCCGCGATCAGTTTGGTGACCAGCTCGGTGGCCAGCTGGTCGGGATCGGACACCGCGACGTACCGGGGATCGGGAACAACGGTCTTGCCGGTCGGATCGGCGAAGTACAACGTGTTGCGCTTGTAGGTCTCCTGAAACTGTTGCCAGTCAAGGAAAACCCCGTTCGGCAACCGATCGATGCGCCAACCACCGCTGGTCTTCACCAACTCGATCGGGCCGGGTTCGGGCAATGCCCCCTCACCCGTCTCGAACACGCCCATGTCGGACAGCGACCCGAGGATGTCGGCACGCATGTTGACCGAAACCCGGTCAGACCGGCGTGTTTCGACGAAGACAACCCGGTCGATCAGCAGCGCACTACCCGCGTCGTCCCATGCACTCGACGCCGACTCGGTGAGGAACTGCCGCGCGGCCAGATGCCGGTTGGACGGATCGGCGGTGGCCTTGAGGAACTCCCGCAACAGCACGTCGGGATCCATGTCGGGCGTCGGTTTGGGCAGGCTCGGTGGCGCGGGCCGCTCGACGGTGCCGATGGCCTGCGGCGCCGACGAGCTGGGCACCCCCGCGCAACCGGCCAGCAACACCATCGCGCACGCCGACACGGCGGCGAGCAGGCGCCTCACACGCTCTCTCCCGCCGGTTCACGTTCCCTGGCCGAACGTCGCGGCTTGCGTTCGCGGCCAACGGGTTTCAACGGAAGGGGGCTTGTCGTCACTTTGTGACCACGAATCAGCGGCAGGGTGAGCCGGAAGCAGGCGCCCTTGCCGGGCTCACCCCACGCCTCCAGTCGGCCCTGGTGCAGCCGGGCGTCCTCGATACTGATGGCCAGGCCGAGGCCGGTACCGCCGGAGCGGCGGACCCGCGACGGGTCGGAGCGCCAGAACCTGCTGAACACCAGCTTCTCCTCGCCGGGCCGCAACCCGACGCCGTAGTCGCGGACCGTCACCGCGACGGTGTCTTCGTCGACGCCCATCCTGATCCGCACCGGTTTGCGTTCGGCATGGTCGATGGCGTTGGCGATGAGGTTGCGCAGGATCCGCTCCACCCGGCGGGGGTCGACCTCGGCGATGACCTCCTCTTTTGGCATGTCGACGATGACGTCGACCTGCGCATCGCCGGCGAGGTGGCCGACGTTGTCCAGCGCGCTCTGCACGGTGCCGCGCAGATCGACGGCCTCCACGGACAGCTCCGCGACGCCGGCGTCGTGCCGGGAGATCTCCAGTAGGTCGTTGAGCAGTAGTTCGAACCGGTCCAGTTCACTGACCAGCAGCTCGGTCGACCGCCGCAACGCGGGGTCGAGGTCCTCGCTGTGGTCGTGGATCAAGTCGGCGGCCATCCGCACCGTCGTCAGCGGGGTGCGCAGCTCGTGGCTGACGTCGGAGGTGAAACGACGCTGCAGGTTGCCGAACTCTTCCAGCTGGGTGATCTGCCGCGACAGGCTTTCGGCCATGTCGTTGAACGACACCGCCAGCCGCGCCATGTCGTCCTCGCCGCGCACCGGCATCCGCTCGGTGAGATGGCCTTCGGCGAAGCGTTCGGCGATCCGCGATGCCGACCGAACCGGCAACACGATCTGGCGCGCGACGATCAACGCGATGGCGGCCAGCATGAGCAGCAGCACCACGCCACCGGTCGCCATGGTGCCGCGCACCAGCGCGATGGTGGATTCCTCGTTGTTCAACGGGAAGACCAGGTACAGCTCGAGGTTGGTGACCGGTGACGACGTCGGGGTGCCGATGATCAACGCCGGGCCGGAGAAGCCCTCGGTGCGCACCGTCGCGTATTGATAGCTGACCTGGCCGGCCTTCACGAACTCCCGCAGGGCGTTGGGGATCTGCTGCACCGGCCCTGCCGCGGTCGCGGCGCGCGGTCCGTCGCCGGGAACGACGAGCACCGCGTCGAAGGCGCCTGCCAGCCCCGCGCCCGCGTCGGCCTTGCGGTCGATGAGCGTGTTGCGCGCCAGCTGAAGGCTGCTGTCCAGCGACCGGGTCTCCTCGCCGCCGACGATGCCGCTGACGGTGTTGCGGGCGCGTTCGATCTCCTCGGTCGCCGCGCGCACCTTCACTTCGAGGATGCGGTCGGTGATCTGACTGGTCAGCACGAAGCCGAGCACCAGGATCACGGCCAGCGAGAGGCCGAGCGTCAGCGACACCACCCGCAGTTGCAGGGAGCGGCGCCACGCGAGGCCCAACGCTCGACCCAGCGCACCCAATCCGCGTAAAAGTGGTGCCGAACGCCGATGAATGCGCCGCTTCGAGCTGAAGATCACGGAGGTCCGGCCTTGTATCCCACTCCTCGAACGGTCAACACCACCTGCGGGTTCTCCGGGTCCTTCTCAACCTTGGCCCGCAACCGCTGGACATGCACGTTCACCAAACGGGTGTCGGCGGGGTGCCGGTAGCCCCACACCTGTTCGAGCAGCACATCACGAGTAAACACCTGCCGCGGTTTGCGTGCCAGCGCGACCAACAGGTCGAACTCCAGCGGTGTCAGCGAAATCTGTTCGCCCTGCCGGGTCACCTTGTGAGCGGGCACATCGATGTCGATGTCGGCGATGGAGAGCATCTCCGCGGGCTCGTCCTCGTTGCGCCGTAACCGCGCGCGCACGCGGGCCACCAGCTCCTTCGGCTTGAACGGCTTCATCACGTAGTCGTCGGCGCCCGACTCGAGGCCGAGCACCACGTCGACGGTGTCGGTCTTGGCGGTCAGCATCACGATCGGCACGCCGGAGTCGGCGCGCAGCACACGACATACGTCGATGCCGTTCATGCCGGGCAACATCAGGTCCAGCAGGACCAGGTCGGGCCGCAATTCGCGCACGGCGGTGAGCGCCTGGGTGCCGTCGCCGATCACCGCGGTGTCGAAACCTTCCCCGCGCAGCACGATCGTCAGCATCTCGGCGAGCGAAGGGTCGTCGTCGACGACCAGAATCCTTTGCCTCATGGCTCCATGTTGTCACCAGATCGAGATAAAACCCCGGCACCACGCTGGGCGTTTCGCTCCTGGCCTCTGGCCAGCGTCAAACACCGGCCCTGGTTACTGGCCCAGCAGGAGGTTGGCCAGGGCGGCCCCGTCGACGTCCGGGCCGGCCACCGACCACCGTCCGCACCAGTCGGTGGCGGCCAGGCCCGTGTACACCTCGCCGGTGCGCCGCTGCAGATCGTCGTCGCGCTCGTAGGCGTCTTTCGCTCGGTCGGCTTCGGTGTTGGCACGGTGCTCGGCCCGCTCGGCGGCGAGTTCGGCGGGCACATCGAGCAGCACCTGCCAATCGGGTGCGGGCAGATGCAGCCGCCCGTACTCCAGCTCGCGCACCCACGCCACCACGTCGCCATCGGCGCCCTGGTGCAGGCGCGCCGCGCTGTAGGCGGCGTTGGACGCCACGTAACGGTCGAGGATCAGCACGTCGTACTCCGCGTGCAGGTGCCCGATCTCGTCGCGGGCGCCCGCCCGGTCCATCGCGAACAGCACCGCCATCGCGTAGACCGACGTCGCGAGGTCGCCGTGCCCGCCGTGCAGCGCCTCCGCGGCGAGGTCGGCCGACACCGAGTGGCCGTAGCGGGGAAAGGACAGGCTGGCGACGGACTGGCCGCCTGCCTCGAACGCCGCGCGCAGTCCCTGCGTCAGCGTGCGCTTGCCCGCGCCGTCGACACCCTCTATCGCGATCAGCACGCGGCGAGCCTAACCCCCGGAACTGCAGCGCCGCCGATCGGCGATCCGGCAGGGATCATCGTTCTGCCCGCAATTCGGCACGCGTGTCTGGCGGCAGCGGATGTGACCGATGAGAACGCATACTAGAACGCGCCGCAGTTGGGTGTGGTGGGTAAGCCGTTGAAGCGGTCGGCGATCCACTGCATGGCCCGCTCGCCGTCGACGAGCATCGGCAGTGCGTGGTTGACGATCGCCTTGTTCAGGAACGGCGGCTCTTCGTTTGTCCAGAACTGCACATCGGCACCTTGTGCGCACCAGTCGCGACCCAGCTGGTTGGCGGCCGTCCACGGCACCAGCGGATCGTAACGATTGCTCAGGATCATCACGGGCGCATCGGGTTTGAAGCGGCCGAGCCGTTGTTCGTCGAACAGGCTGCGGAACGGCTCCTCGTTGACGAGTTTGTTGATGTCCTCGTTGAAGTACGGCTGCAGGTGCCGAAACATGAACTTCGCGATCGTCTCGGCGATGCACTGGTCCTGCACCTTGAAGAGCATGTCCTCGCCGCGCGGCGTCAGCTTCGAGCGGATGGCGTCGGCGTGCTCGGGATAGGCCGTCATCACCGAGTTGAGCGCGTAGCCGACGGCGCCGACAAGGACGCTGCCGTCGGCGTAGGGAAACAGCTCTTTGAGATCGGCGGGCGGTGCCCCGGCGTAGGTGCCGACGACGTTCAGCTCCGGCGCGTACGACGGACGCGAGTTCGGCCGCCGACGCCGCCGCTCCGCCGCCTTGCGAGTAGCCCCAGAACGCAAGCGGGCCTTCGGGATTCAGCGAGGTGTCTGGCAGCCTCTTCGCGGCGCGGGCCGCGTCGAGCATCGCGTTGCCCTGGGGGACGCGGCCGACGTAGGTGTGCAGGCCGGGGGTGCCGAGCCCCTGGTAGTCCGTCATCACGATCGCGAATCCGCGCGCGACCATCGTGGAGACGAACAACTCCTCGTAGTTGAACGCGAGGTCCAGATACGGCCGCCAGTGGATGCCCTGGTTGAACTGGCGCGACGGCGCGCACTGATCGCCCTGGCCCTGGGTGCCGGGGCCGTAGACGAGCAGCGGCCGCGGACCACCGCCCGGCCACTCGTTGTACGGTTCGAAGTAGGTACCGGTGACCGCCATCGGATTGCCGTGAACATCGGTGCTGCGGTACATGATTCGGGTCGCGTCGGCCATGATCATGCCGAGCTGACCGGACGGTTCGAGCACCAGCCGAGACGGCTCGGTGCGGATCAGGTCACCCGGCGCAGCCAGGCGGCAGCGGATCGGGCGGGGTGTAGAACGCTTGATACTCGTCTTCGTTGAAGTACGGGTCGTGCGCATCGTTGGTCGGATCGTCGGCGAATGCCGGTGGAGCGATTCCGAGGGACCCGATCAACAGCAGCGCAAGCAGAACCCCCACGACTCCCCGACCCACGGGACGACATTAACGACGAAAGATCAATACCGGTAGTGCTCCGGCTTGTACGGACCCTCGACGTCGACGTTGATGTACTCGGCCTGCTCCTTGGTCAGCTTGGTCAGCTTGCCGCCGAGGGCCTCGACATGGATCCGGGCCACCTTCTCGTCGAGGTGCTTGGCCAGCCGGTACACCTCGTTGTCGTACTCGTCGTTCTTGGTCCACAGTTCGATCTGCGCGATCACCTGGTTGGAGAAGCTGTTGCTCATCACGAACGACGGGTGACCGGTTGCGTTGCCGAGGTTCAGCAGCCGACCCTCGGACAGCACGATGATCGACTTGCCGTCGTCGAAGATCCACTGATCGACCTGCGGCTTGATGTTGATCCGCTTGGTGCCCGAACGCTCGAGTGCGGCGATCTGGATCTCATCGTCGAAATGGCCGATGTTGCCCAGGATCGCCTGGTCCTTCATCGCCTTCATGTGCGCGAGCGTGATGATGTCCTTGTTGCCGGTCGCGGTGATGACGATGTCGGCCTCGCCGATGGCGTCCTCGACGGTCTGGACGTCGAAACCGTCCATCAGCGCCTGCAGCGCATTGATCGGGTCGATCTCGGTGACGGTGACGCGGGCGCCCTGGCCGGCCAGCGACTCGGCGCAGCCCTTGCCGACGTCGCCGTAGCCGCAAATCAGCACCTTCTTGCCGCCGATCAGCACGTCGGTTCCGCGGTTGATGCCGTCGATCAGCGAGTGCCGAGTGCCGTACTTGTTGTCGAACTTGGACTTGGTCACCGAGTCGTTGACGTTGATCGCCGGGAACGCCAGCTCGCCGGCGGCGGCGAACTGGTACAGCCGCAGCACGCCGGTGGTGGTCTCCTCGGTGACGCCCTTGACCGACTCGGCGATCTTGGTCCACTTGGTCTTGTCGGTCTCGAAGCGCTCCCGAATCAGGTTCAGGAACACCTTCCACTCGGCGGGGTCGTCGTCCTCCGCGGGCGGCACAACGCCGGCCTTCTCGTACTGCGCGCCGCGCAGCACCAGCATGGTGGCGTCGCCGCCGTCGTCGAGGATCATGTTGGCCGGCTCATTGGGCCAGGTGAGCATCTGCTCGGCGGCCCACCAGTACTCCTCGAGGGTCTCGCCCTTCCAGGCGAACACCGGTACGCCCTTTGGCTCCTCGGGCGTTCCGTGCGGGCCGACGACGACCGCAGCGGCGGCGTGGTCCTGGGTGGAGAAGATGTTGCACGACGCCCAGCGCACCTCCGCACCGAGCGCGACCAGGGTCTCGATCAGCACCGCGGTCTGCACGGTCATGTGCAGCGAGCCGGAGACGCGGGCACCCTTGAGGGGCAGCACCTCGGCGTTCTCGCGGCGCAACTCCATCAGCCCGGGCATCTCGTGCTCGGCCAGCCGGATCTCCTTGCGGCCGAACTCGGCCAGGGCCAGGTCGGCCACCTTGTAGTCGATGCCGTTGCGAACGTCTGCGGTCATCCGCTGCTCAGTCGTCGTCATGCTCGTCCTTCATCTCGCGCGCAATTAGTTAGCTTGGTTACACATTAGCTCGCGCGGCTGGTCCCGTGCCGCGCACGCCTACTCCGATTCGATGACACCGTACCGTTCGGCGAACGGTGTCATGAGACGTGCCAGGTCACGGGCCACATCGTGGTCGGCTTCCGGCGGCATCGAGACGTAGCTCATGCACAGCCGGACGATGGCGCGGGCCAGCACGCCCGAGTCCTCCTCGCTGGCGCGCACCCAGCTGTGCATGAACGTCGACGTCAGCCGATCCGAGCAGTGGCTGATGATCGGGCCGCTGTCGGTGGTGATGAGCTGCAGCAGGTCGGGCTTGGTGCCGCCGGTCAGCAGCGAGATGACCAGCGGGTCGGCGGCGGACTCGGTGAAGAAGTCCCGGAAACCCTCGAGGAACGCCGCGTAGATGTCGCCGACGTTGCCGGTGACCGCCTTCTCGACCGCGTCGACGAGCCGGTCGGCCAGCCGCATCGCGTAGCCCTGGGCAAGACCCTGCCGCGAGCCGAACTCGTTGTAGATGGTCTGCCGGCTGATGCCCGCGGCGCCCGCGACGTCGGACAGCGTGATCGCCGACCAGTCCCGGGTGAGCAGCAGGTCGCGCATCCCGTCCAGAATCGAATCGCGCAGCAGCACCCGCGACGCCTCGGCGTAGGGGACTCTGCGTGCTTCGCACAGCCGCGAGACTAACGCTGATTGTCTCGCTCCTCGCCCGCACCTTCGGTGCCGGCTTCGTCGACTCGACGACTGTCAAGAGCGCGCGACCTCGACCATGTCGAAATCCGACTTGGCCGCGCCGCAGTCCGGGCAGCTCCAGTCGTCGGGGATGTCGTCCCACCGGGTGCCGGGGGCGATGCCGTCCTCGGGCCAACCCTTGGCCTCGTCGTACTCGAATCCGCACTGCACGCAGACGAACAGCTTGTAGTCAGTCATGGCTTCACTCCCATCTCTTCGAAGTCGACCTTCTCGCGCACCCCGCAGTCGGGGCAGCACCAGTCATCGGGTACATCGCTCCACACCGTGCCCGCCGGAAATCCTTCGCGCGGCGCGCCTTTCGCCTCGTCGTAGACGTAGTCGCAGATCGGGCAGCGGTAGGCGGTCATCGGGCCGCTCCATACTTGGCGAGCACCTTGTCGCGCACCCGCGGATGCACGTTCACCCGGGTGATGTCGCCGCCGTAGTGCTCGAGCACCCGGTGGTCCATCACGCGGCGCCAGATCGCAGGGACGTACGTCACCGCGATCATCGTGGCGTAGCCGCTGGGCAGGTTGGGTGCGCCGTCGATGCTGCGCAACGTCTGGTAGCGCCGCGTCGGGTTGGCGTGGTGATCGCTGTGCCGCTGCAGGTGGTACAGGAACAGGTTGGTCACCAGGTGGTCGGAGTTCCAGCTGTGCTCGGGCGTGCACCGCTCGTAGCGGCCGTTGGAGGTTTTCTGCCGCAGCAGCCCGTAGTGCTCGAGGTAGTTCACGGTCTCCAGGAGGCTGAACCCGAACACCGCCTGGATGATCATGAACGGGATCAGCGCCGGGCCGAAGACCGCGATCAGCACGCCCCAGAACACCAGCGACATCAGCCAGGCGTTGAGGACGTCGTTGCCGATGTGCACTGGGCTCCTGTCGAGCCGGCGCATGCGCTGCGCCTCGAGCTGCCAGGCCGAGCGCAGGCTCCCCCAGACGCTGCGCGGCAGGAACTCCCAGATCGTTTCGCCGAAGCGGGCGGACGCGGGATCCTCCGGAGTGGCGACCCGGACATGGTGGCCGCGGTTGTGCTCGATGTAGAAGTGGCCGTACCAGGTCTGGGCCAGGGTGATCTTCGACAGCCAGCGCTCCACCGAGTCCTTCTTGTGGCCGAGCTCGTGTGCGGTGTTGATGCCGATCCCGCCGAGCACGCCGACCGTCAGGGCCGTACCGATCTTGGCCGCCCAGCTCAGCCCGCCGTCGTAACCGAGCCAGCCCAGGTCCGACGCGGTGAACAGGTACGCGCCGAAGATCACGCTGGCGTACTGGAACGGGATGAAGATGTAGGTGCAGTAGCGGTAGTACTTGTCGTTCTCGAGCCGTTCCATCACCTCGTCGGGCGGGTTCTGCCCGTCCGGGCCGTACCGCAGGTCCAGCGCGGGCAACAGGACGTAGAGCAGGAACGGGCCGATCCAGAAGAACACCTGCGACGCCGCGTGCCAGCCGAACTGGTTGAACGCCCACACGATCGGCAGCACGACGAACAGTGCCGTGGGCGCTATCAGGCCCATCAGCCACAGATGCCGTTTCCTGTCTCGCCACTGGTCGATCTCGAGTTGCGATAGTGCGCCGACGTCCACGGCGGTCCACCTCCCTGTGAGTGCCATCACGTTGATGACTTGACTATAGAGGCAGCTTTGTCGGCTGTCTAGACACAGAAGCCTGTTTTGTAAAACGGCTGGTGGCTACTCGACCGCGGC
>CAVUPN010000031.1:0-56020 GCA_963743225.1 uncultured Actinomycetota bacterium
CCGCGTGCACCAGCCGGCGGTAGTAGAGCAGGCCCTCGTCGCGCAGCGGATCCATCTCGTTCACCGAAACGACATGGGGCGGAAGGCCGCTCAGCTCCGCGTCGGTGGACCATCCCGCGTAGCAGGTGGCGTCGTGCGAGTTCGCCCCGGTCGGGTCGTACACGGACCCGGCGATGCCCATCACCTCGCGGGTGAGGAAGTAGCCGTCGTTCTCCTTCAGGGACGGCAGCTCGTCGGGCTGCTCGTACCAGCGACCGGACATGAACGGGCACTGCGCGTAGGCGCCGGCGATCTTCGTTCAGCCAGCCCTTCCCGCTTGGCCTTGTGCACCACGGTGAGGGTGAGGTTCCCGCCGCCGGACTCACCAGGAAGTGATCAGGTGGCTGATGGCGAGGATCCTTGCGGTTCGCATCACGCCCATCTGACAGCGGGACGCGCAGTCGTTGAGACCCGCCGGGTACGGGTGCGGCCCGAGCTTGCCGCCCGCGTTGCGGAACTGGACGCCGATGACGACAAGGCCTGGTGGGCGGCGAGGTTTTCGCGGGCACGCGTATAGGGGGTATCGGTCACGCTGTTGATGACCATGCCGCCGCCGTGCAGGTGCAGGACGCACGGCATGCTGCCGGTCGTGTCGACGGGCCGGGTGATGTACAGGGCGATGTCATTGCCGTCGACCCCGCTGATGGTCATTGTGGTGGTCGCGATGCCCTCGGCGATCGGCAGGTTCTGCGCGAGCGCGTCGAGAACCGCGCCCATCCTCTGCTCGGTTGCCGCGACGGCGCCCAGCCGGTCCTCGAGCGGCGCGTCAGGCGTCACCGGTGGGACCGGCATGTGGCCGTCCAGCCCGAACGGCGCAAGCGCCTTGACCATGCGCGGGTCGGCACGCGGATCCGTGCCGATCGTGCAGCCGGGGTCCGCCAGACGTCCCTGCATCTCGCGACCCTAGCGCGACGGCCGCGAAGGCTTCGTCGCGGCGTGCAACGCGACGATCCCGCCGCTCAGGTTGCGCCAGCGCACCGTCGACCAGCCCGCATCGGCAATCCGGTGCGCCAGCTCGGCCTGGTCGGGCCATGCCCGAATGGACTCGGCCAGATCCACAGATCGCGTCGGGGTTCGACGACACCGCACGCGCGACGCGGCAGCGCCTGCATCAGATACTCCTTGTAGGCGGTGGCGAACAGCGGGTTGGTCGGCGTCGAGAACTCACACACCACCAGCCGCCGGCCCGGCCGCGTCACCCGCGCCATCTCGTGCAGCCCCGCGACGTGGTCGACGACATTGCGCAGCCCGAAGCTGATCGTGACCGCGTCGAACACCCCGTCGGCGAACGGCAATCGCGTCGCGCTCGCCGGCGACCTTGGGCACGTCGCGGCCCGCCCCCGCGGCGAGCATGCCAACCGAGAAGTCCGCCGCCACACACCACGCGCCGGACACCGCCAGCTCCACCGTCGACACCGCGGTGCCCGCCGCCAGGTCGAGCACCTTGTCGCCGGGACCGATGCGCAGCGCCGAGCGGGTGGCGCGTCGCCAGAGCCGGTCCTGCCCGAGCGACAACACGGTGTTCGTCAGGTCGGTAGCCGCCGAGCGACGGCGTCGAACATCGACGCCACTTCACGTGGTACTTGTCCAGCGACGCCCTGCTCACGCCCGCGACGGTACCTGTCAACTTCCGTAAAGTGGGAATGCCCAGAACGTCGGCATCTACCGGCCGAGCGGGTCCGCAGCCGGCCTCGGTTCTCGCGCAGGGCTGATCACGCCGCTTTGGCGTCGCGGGTCCCGAGCACCGCCTCGTAGTGGCCGATCAGCTCGTCGCAGATCGCCAACCACCATGCCGGCCCAGCACGCTGCGGCGAGCAGCCACCGAGTAGCGCTGACGCTCGGCGAGCAGATGATCGACCGACGTCGCCAGCCGGGACTCGAATTCGTCCACCGGCAACAGCAACCCGGTGTGCATCGGCGATACCAGGTCCCGCGACCGCCGGCGTCGGGCGCGATGACCGGCAGACCCGACGCCATCGCCTCCTGCACGGCCTGGCAGAAGGTTTCATGCTCGCCAGGATGGACGAAGACGTCCATGCTGGCGTAGGCGGTGGCGAGCTGCTCGCCGTAGAGCGCTCCGGTGAAAACCGCGGTCAGCCAGGCGGATTCGAGCTTCGCCCGGTCCACGCCGTCGCCGACGATGACCAGCTGCAGGTCATCGCGGCGTGCCAGCACCGCGAGGCGCTCGACATGCTTCTCTGGGGCGAGCCGGCCGACGAACCCGACGATCGGCTTGCCGCCCGGTGACCAGCTGCTGCGCAACTGCTCGTCGCGCGCCGACGGCACGTAGCCGGCGATGTCGACGCCGCGCGCCCACTTGTGGACCCGCGGGATACGATGCACAGCAAGGTTTTCCATCGCCGACGTCGATGGCGCCAACGTGCGGTCGGCGCGGCTGTGCAGATGGCGGATCCACGCCCATGCGGCACGTGCCGCGACACCGACGCCGTAACTCTCCGCGAATCCCGCGACATCCGTTTGGAATACCGCGACGGTCGGCACACCGAGATAGCGCGCAGCATGCAGTCCGCCATAGCCAGCAGTGCAGGCGACGCGAGGTGCACGACGTCGGGGTCGATCCCCCATGACACGCCGACCATTCGGGGCCGCGGCACAGCGAGCGGCAGCGAGGTGATCTTCGGGAACATTCGCGACGGCACCCGGTGAATGCGGACACCGTTGTGGATCCGGTCTGCTGGGGGCTCGCCGCGCGGGGTGTCCGGGGCGATGACGATGACTTCATGACCGTGGTGGCGGAGGTGCTCGATCACCCGAAGCACCGAGTTGGCGACGCCGTTGACATTCGGGAGGAAGGACTCTGCGACGATCGCAACGCGCACACCAAGATCGGTGTCACCACCGCCTGTCGCCAAGGTTGCATCCGGGGATACGACACGCAAAGTTCTGGTGCCGATGAACGGCCGCCGCCCAAATTGGAAAGCTGCCTAACGCGTCCGGGATCAGGGCTGTATGGTCGCCTCAGCAGCTAGTGGACGGCGGTGGTGCGGATGAGTCTCTCAAGAGGCTGGATCGTGGTGGCGGCCATGATTGTGGCGTCCGGATGCTCGACAGTGGTGGACGGCGTCGCGGTAGTTCCGGCAGGAACTGATCCGAGCGCCGACGTCGCGTTGACTGAAGACGGGTTCGGTATCCAGCTCGGAAAGTCCTTCGCGTCGACACAGATCACCCTCTACACGGAGCCGCAATGCGAGCACTGCGCCGATCTCCAAATCGATTTCGGCGATGACATTGCGCGTTACATCGAAGACGGCCAATTAGTCATTACCTACCGGTTCGTGACCTTCCTCGACACCTCGTCCGACGGCAACTCTGCAAGGGCAAGCAACGCTGTATTCCTGGCAGCAGATCCGGACGCCGATGTCTCGGCAGCAGACATCCAGGTTTTCATCCAGGAGCTGTACTTCGAATTGGTTTTCACCGATCCTCGCGACGAGGCACCGATCGCAGACATCGCCGAGATCGCCGAGCTTCCTGGGGGTCGTCGAACGCATCGCCACCGGGGATGCGGGAGTCGACGTCGAGGCCATGGACGACGTCAACCAGGACCGACTGGAAGAGATCAAGCCGAACGATGTCGGTACCCCAACGGTTTTGGATGACACAACCAACGAAGTCGTCGACATCGGCGAAGAGGACTGGCTCGATCAACTTGTCCAATCCAACTAGCCCAGGGCAGGACATGCGAACCTCCCGCACCGTCGCGGCGCTGATGGCGGCTCTGCTCGTTACGGCCGTCGGCTGCAGCAAGCAAGTCACCGGCACGGCCATACAGGATCCGACGCAGCCGCCGCTGGCATTGAGCGACGACGGCTCCGGCGTCGTGGCCGGCTACCCCGACGCCCCGGTGCAGATCGAGCTGTACACCGAGCCGCAGTGCACTCACTGCGCAGAACTGCAGGACGCGTACGGCGACGAGATGGGCCGCTACATCAACCTCGGCCGGCTCGCGGTCGACCTACCGCCCGCTGACCTTTCTGGACGAGCTGGAGGAAAATGGGCATTCGGCGCGGGTGGTCAACGCGTTGTTCCTCGCCGTCGGGCCGCCGGAGGAGAACACGAGGAACCCGATACCGCGTCGGGACCCGAGTTCCAACGATTCGTCGAAGAGCTATGGGCCAACCAGGATCCCGGCGGACCGGGACCCACCGACGAGGAAATGGCGGCGATGGCGACGGAGGCCGGCCTGCCGGACGACGTGGCGGGCACGATCGGCGACGGTCAGGCGGCGGCGGACGTCGACATCGAAGAGGCGGCCGCCTATAACTTCGGGTCGCTGATCGGAGTGGATCCGATAGCCAGCAGAACGCCAACGGTTTACGATCTCGGCAACGAGGAGAAAGTCGATATCTACGACAACGACTGGCTGGGCAAGCTGATGTCGTCGGACTGACGCGCCAGCCGTTTCTCGAAGTACGCCAAGCCCATCAGTGCCGCCCCGGCCACTAGCCAGCCGACCACCGCGATCGAGCCGGCCGGGATGATCGCCAGCGCCGCGTTGCGGTGCTGCACCCGGACCAGGTCGGGGTTGTTCTTGTCGTATTCGACGTAAATCCGCATGCCCGTGTCCAATTCGGACGGGAACAGCACTCCGAGTTCCGGCCGATAGGTGACGCGGTCGGGGGTGACGAACTCGATCGTCGAGCGTCGCGGACCCGCGCTGAGCACCTCGGCGGCAGCCACCCCCATGTTGCGTTCGATCTGCCGGTCGTTGCGCCACGCGCCCAACACCAGCAGCAGCGACTGCAACGTCACCAGGCACGCCGCGATGACGACGCCGATGCGGGCCCGGCGAAATATCCGTTCGGTGCGGGTCTCGCCGGGCTCGCCAGACAAGTGCGGAATCACGCTGCGCACCAACCGCATAACCGGTGCGATCACAGCGCCGCCTTGATCGACGCGTGCAGCGCGCGCAGCGATGAGCGGTCGGCCTTCACCTCCAGCACCCGCATGCCTTCGAACGGCTCGTTCAGTGCGGCGGCGAGATCGTCGACCTCCATCTGCCGACTCTCCACGTGATACGCCCGGCACAGCGCGCCGACGTCGACGTCGTGCGGTGTGCCGAAGATCCGCGACGACACGTCGGAGAACCGCGGATCGCCCTGCTCGAGCAGTTCGAAGATGCCGCCGCCGTTGTCGTTCGATACGACGATCGTCAGATGGCGCGGCGTCGGCTCGGTCGGCCCGATGAGCAGCCCCGAACTGTCGTGCACGAAGGTCAGATCACCGATCAGCGCGACCGTCCGAGGTATTTTGTCGACGGTCGACCGGCTCTCGCCGCCCGACCGCTCGTGCGCCAGCGCCGCTCCGATCGCCGTCGACACCGTGCCGTCGATGCCGGCGACACCACGATTCGACCGCACCTTGACGCCGTGCGAGTTCAGGCCGACGAGCGCGGCGTCGCGGACCGGATTCGACGCGCCGAGCACCAACTGGTCGCCCTCGCGCAGCGCGTCGGCCACCGCCGCCGCGACGTGCAGCCCCGTCGTCAGCGGATGTGCCTTGAGCTGGCCCCTGACCGCGTCGATGGCGTTCCCGTTGAACGCGGCGCAGCGCCGCAGCCAGGCCGGATTCGGTTCGCCCGCGGTCACCGCGCGGGTGCCGGTGGCCTGCGAGTTCCCGGACACGTCGGGCCAGCGCGGGCCTGTGGTCAGGGCGTACACCGGCACCGAAGGGTCGGCCAGCAGCGCCGACACCGGCCGGTGCAGCGTCGGGCGGCCCAGCATGATGACCTGCTGCGGCCGTAGCAGCGGCAGCGCCATCGGATGCAGCGGGTTGTCGGCGGGCGGGGCGGTCGGTTCGGCGACCGTCGGCAGCGCTGCCAGGTTCGGGTGCGTGCCTGCGCCGTGCCCGGCGATGACAAGCGTGTCCGGCGTCAGGTCGATATCGAGCGGCTGATCGAACGTCACCGGCGGGGTGTACGTCCACGGCCTGCCGCCCGGGCGGCCCTGCGGCGCGTACGGCTTCGCGGAGTCCGACACTGCGTCATCGGGAACCAGCGGTTCGCGCAGCGGGATGTCGAACTGCACCGGTCCCGCGTTCGCGGTGCGAGAACCCGTGGCCGCCACCAACACTCGGCATGTCGCCGACCGCCATTGCGCGTTCAGCGAGTCCATCCTCTCCGGGGGCGTCTTCGGCAAGCCCGAGGCTGATGTTGGCCCGCATCTGTGTGCCGAAGTAGCCGAGCTGCTCCATCGTCTGGTTCGCGCCGGTGCCCAGCAGCTCGTAGGGCCGGTTGGCCGACAGCACGATCAGCGGCACCCGCGCGTAGTTGGCTTCCACCACGGCGGGCCCGAGGTTGGCCACCGCGGTGCCCGACGTCATCGCCACACACACCGGGGCTCCGGCGGCCACCGCCAGCCCGATCGCCAGGTAGCCGGCGGTGCGCTCGTCGATGCGGACGTGCAGCCGGATGCGGCCGGTCCGGTCGGCGTCGTGCAGGGCGAAGGCCAGCGGCGCGTTCCGCGATCCGGGGCACAGCACGACGTCGCGGACGCCGCCGCGAATCAGTTCGTCGACGACGACACGGGCTTGTGCCGTCGATGGGTTCACCACTACAGCCTATGCGGCGAAGAATTCCAGGGCCGCCGCGTTCACAACCTGCGGCTTTTCGATGAAGCCCAGATGGCCGGAGTCGGGAATCTCCTGGTAGCGGCCGTTCGGCAGCGCGTTGGCGACCTCACGGCCCAGGTGCGGCGGCAGCACGACGTCGTCGGCGAACCCGACGACGAGCACCGGCGCCGTAATACTTCGGTAAGCGGGCAGTCGGTTGTCTCGCGGGCCGATGTCGAGCTGAGCCCGTAGGCCGGGCGTCGGCTTGGTCGGCCACACGGTGAACATGTCGATCCAGTCCCGCACCGCCGCGTCGTCGTTGAGTGTCTTCGGCGAGAAACTCTCCAGGAGGCGGATTTTCGCGTCGAATGCGGCGGGCAGCTCGATGCCGGACGCGGCCAGTTCGCGTTCGGCGGTGTGGAAGAAGTCGCGGGTGCGGTCGTGGCGGCCGCGAGTGGCGAGCAGCACCGCCGAGCGGACCAGCTCCGGGCGGGCCAGCATCAGTTCCTGGGCGATGAACGCACCCATCGACACCGCCACGATGCGGGCGGGCGCGGCGTCGAGCTTCTCGATCAGCGCGGCGGTGTCGGCGACCATCTGCTCGACGCCGAACCCGTCGGCCTGCTCGGTCGCGCCGATCCCGCGGTTGTCGAAGGTGATCGCCCGGTAGCCGGCCGCCAGGAAGGCGGGCACCTGGTGAATATGCCAGGTGCGGCCGGCACCACCCCTGCCGGCGATGAACAGCACCGGGTCGCCGGAGCCGCGGTCGTCGAAGGCCAGATTCACCCCGCCGACGTTACTTGAGCGCGTCCCTTGCGGCGCTTCGAGCGGGCCCGCTCGATTGCGTGGTCCCACAGCAGTCCCGTCGCGGCCCTCAGGTGCTTGGGCTTGATCAGGTCCTTGGACATCAGCGCCGTTGCCGCCGCCTTCGTGGTCGCCGAGGCCTTCGACATGTGGCCGGAGTCGAACGGTGGCTGCGGGTCGTACTCCATCGACAGCTGAATGACCTTGGCCCGGCCCTCGCCGGCGATCTGTCCGGCGAGCCACAACCCGAGGTCGATGCCCGCCGACACGCCCGCACACGTCACGATCCTGTTTTGCGCGGCCCCATCCGCCGCTACGATGCGCTCATCGCCAACCGGCTTGACGCCCAGCGCCTTCAGCGCGGGCAGTGCCGCCCAGTGCGAGGTGGCTCGCTTGCCTTCCAGCAGCCCCGCGGCGGCCAGCATTATCGAGCCGGAGCACACCGATGCCGTCCACGTCGCGGTCTCATGCGCGCTGCGCAGCCAGTCGAGCACCTTCTCGTCGCGGGCGTGCTCCATCGTCGAGAAGCCGCCGGGCACCAGAATGACGTCGGGAGAGGGTGTTTCGGCGAACGAATGCGTTGCTCCGACGACGAGCACTCCGGAGTCGGCCGTTATCGGGCCCGGCTCGTGCCAGACAAAGCGAACTTCGGCGTCGGGCAGCCAACGCAGGCTTTCGTAGGGACCGATGAAGTCCAGCGCGGTGAAGCCTGGGTACAACACGATGGCGATCTGCATGATTTCTCCTCTAGGCGAAGGCCTTCCGGTACTGGTCGGGCGAAATGCCCATTCGACGAACGAAGTTGCGGCGCAGGGTTTCTGCGGTTCCGAAGCCGCAGCGGGTGGCGATCACGGTGACGGTGTCGTCGGTCTCCTCCAATTGTCGGCGCGCGGCCTCGGTGCGGATGCGGTCGACGTAGGCGCCGGGCGCCTCGCCGACCTCGTCGGTGAACACCCGGGTGAAATGCCGCGGTGCCGTCGTCCTCCTCGACCAGCGACAGCGCCAGGTCGATGCCTGCGGTGACGCCTGCCGCGGTCCACACGGTCGGCGAACTGTGCACATAGATCGGATCGGGATCGACAGCGGCTGGCCCGACCATGTCCAGCGCCTGGACGCCCGGATACCCGAATATCACCACCGATCGCATCACTGCTCTAGTGTTGGCCACTTGATGCATGTCGTCTACGCCATGGACCCCACAATTTAGGACATTGGGCCATTTGGTTCTAAAAGTCCTGCCCAGAACAGAATGATCATTAACATAGGTGCCGTGCTCACCGCAGTGCGCAAGATTCTGAGCTTCGAGATGACGATCGCCGAGTGGATCGGCACAGCCATTCTCGCCGGCATTCCCTACCTCGTGGTTGGCGTGATCTGGTCGGCCACCCATACCGCCCATCTCAGCGGGTTGTCGGGCGTCGACCGCGCGGTGTCGTTCCTGGGATCCATCGTGAGCTGGCCGGTGCTGTTGATGTCGAACGTCTGCATGATGTGATGAGCGACTGCCGCATCTCGGTCAAGCGACGCACTGCCCGCTGGGATCCGGGCGCCGAAGTCAGTGCGGCCGAGGCGATGGACTTCTGGTCCTTCGCGGGCGCCGCAGCCAACGTGGTCATGCAGTTGGCACGACCCGGCGTCGGTTACGGCGTCATCGAGAGCAAGGTCGATTCCGGGAACCTCCTGAAGCATCCCTGGAAGCGTCTTCGGACGACGTCTCAGTACCTGGCCGTCGCGGTGTTGGGATCGGAGCAGGACCGCGCCGCTTTCCGGGAGGCGGTCGACAGTGTGCACGGTCAAGTGATCTCTACTCCCCAAAGCCCGGTGCCGTACAACGCGTTCGACCAAGAGCTGCAGATGTGGGTGGCGGCATGCCTTTTCGTCGGCCTGGAAGATACGTACAAGTTGCTCCGCGGCGAAATGACCGCCGAGCAGGCCGAGCAGTTCTACCGGTCCGCGTGGCCGTTGGGAACTACCCTGCAGGTCACCGAAGACCAGTGGCCGGCTACCCGCGCCGAGTTCGACACATACTGGGATGCCGCCTGCCAGCATGTCGTCATCGACGAGCCCGTCCGCGAATACCTGCTCGAGCTGATCGACCTGCGGATGATCAATCCGTTGCTGGGGCTGCCGTTTCGGCCGCTGCTGAGGTTCCTCACGATCGGCTTCCTCGCCCCGGTCTTTCGGGAAGCGTTGGGTGTGCGGTGGAGCAACGGCAAGCAGCGCCGGTTCGAATGGCTGTTCCTTCTGGTGGCTTTCGTCAACCGGTTCCTGCCGGTCTTCATCCGGCAAGGCGGCAGCTACGTTGTTCTGGCCGACGTGCGGAGGCGGGTCCGTGCGCACAGCAGCCTGGTGTGACGGGCGATGCTGACCGGCCTGCGGCGTCTGCTCAGCCGAAAGGTGAGCATCGAAGCGATGATCGAGTTCGCGATGTGGACCGCGATTCCCTACCTGCTGATCGGCATCGTGTGGACGTTCTTCAACGCCGACGACGTCGCGCGGATCGAGACCCAGTTGCAGACCCGGATACCCGCGGGCTCCGATCTGGCGGCGTTCAGTTTGACGACGGCGCTGTGGCCGTTCCTGCTAGTCGGCCCGGAATTCTGTGCGGCGTGACGCGTAACAGGCCTTGACGCGGTCAATCCACCACGTGCGGCGGTCGGGCGGCGCGGCCAACGCCGCCAACCGGGCCGGATCGGGAGTCACCGGTACGACGGCCAGATACCCGTCGACGGGCGTCACCGGGTCGGCCACGTCCTCGACGAACAGCCCGCCGGTCCCCAGCCCGCACGCGTGCCGCAGCTCGGGCAGCGCTCCGGCGGCGAGCAGACCCCGGCCGATGCCGACCGCCGAATCCAGCGCGCTCGACACCACTACCGGGACGTCGATCTGGTCGGCGATGGCGAGCAGCCTCGCGACCCCGCCCAGCGGCGCGACCTTCAGCACGGCGATGTCGGCGGCGCCCGACCGCACCACGTGCAGCGGGTCCTCGGCCTTGCGGATGCTTTCGTCGGCGGCGATCGGCACATCGACGAGCCGACGCAGCTCGGCCAGTTCGGGCACTGTCGCGCAGGGCTGTTCGAGGTACTCCAGCGGCCCGTCGGCGGTCAACGCCCGCGCCGCCTCCACGGCCGCGGCCACGCTCCAGCCGCCGTTGGCGTCCACCCGGACCGTCGGCATCTGTTCACGGACGGCGTTGACGCGCGCCACGTCGTCGGCCAGCGTCTGGCCCGGCTCGGCGACCTTCACCTTGGCGGTGCGGGCGCCCGGGAAGCGCGCGAGCACCTCGGGCACTTGCGCCGCGGCGACTGCAGGCACCGTCGCGTTGATCGGGATGCGGTCGCGGTGCGTCGCGGGCGGCGGGGTATAGGCCGCCTCGATGCCCGCCGCCAGCCATGCCGCGGCCTCCGCTGGGTCGTACTCGAGGAAGGCGCCGAACTCGCCCCAACCTGCCGGGCCATCGATGAGCGCCAACTCACGAACGGTGATGCCGCGAAACTTCACCCGCATCGGCAGCGCGACGACGTGCAGGCGATCGACGATGTCGGTTACTGACGGCACGGCGTCAATGATGCCCCGACGTCATAGTTCGGTCAGAGTTCGGTAATGATTGTCAGCGGTTGACGGCGGTGTTGGTGGGCTAATTCTTAGTTACCTAACTACCGCCGAATTGCGAGGTATGACATGCACATATCCCTTCGATCTTCTCTCGTCGCAGGCGTCGCCGCCGTGGGCGCCGGTGTCATCGCCGCGGCCCCGACGACGCCACCCGCGCCCGTCGCCGCACCACAGCCCGCGTCCACCGACGTCGCGCTTGGTGCCGCCATCCTGCCTCTGCCGTCGCCGAGCGTTGGATCGCAAGCGCTGCCAGCGGTCGGTAACGCAATCGCGGCCGGAGCCGGCGCTGCGGTCGCACCCGTCGTCTCGGTGCGCGGGGCACTGCCGGCGTTGCCGCTCGTTCCGTCCGGCGTCCAGCTCAGCCTCCTGACCGGCACGCCGAACCTCGGCTTCGGTAACACCGGCGGGAACTTCAACATCGGAGTAGTCAACGACGGAAACTTCAACATCGGCACTAACAACGAGGGCAACTTCAACATCGGCGGCGATAACGAAGGCAGCTTCAATATCGGCTTCAACAACGTCGATGACTTAGACAACGTCGCAGTCGCCAACATCGGCAATAACAACAACGGCGACTTCAACGTCGGGCTCAACAACACCGGTAGCCGCAACTTCGGCGCCAACAATTTGGGCGCGCTGAACGTCGGCACCGGCAACCGCGGTGCACTCAATCTCGGCGCCAACAACACCGGTAACTTCAACGCCGGGATCGGCAACACGGGCAACGGTAACATCGGCCTGTTCAACACGGGTGACAACAACATCGGCGCCTTCAACTCGGGCAACACCATTGGCGTCGCCAACATCGGCATCCGTAATCCGTTGGGCTCCTCGGCATCCGCGGCCGAGGTGACGAACGCCGACGTCGGTGAAGACTGATCGGAGATATCGAATCTCGTGGGCATTCTGAAATTGCCGGTACAGGTTGCGGAGTCGGTGCTGTCGATCGGCGGCATCCGAATAGGCACCGAAGAGCCGCATTACGTCAGCGACACCGGTGAGCGACGGTGTCGAGTTGCGCCGGTACGGTCCTCGTATTGCGGCCGAGACGACGGTCGCCGCCGACGAGGACCGTGCCCGCAACGTCGGATTTCGGCGCCTGGCCAATTACATCTTCGGCGCGAATCATCGGGACGAGACGATCGCGATGACGGCGCCCGTCGCCCAGCAGTCCGATCGCCGGGGCGATGACATCGCCATGACTGCTCCCGTCAGCCCAGTCGCGCGCGCCGCGACGACCGTTGGACCATCCGGTTCTTCATGCCGTCGAAGTGGACGATGGACACTCTCCCGACGCCCGACGACGACAAGGTCGGCACTGGTCACCGTGCCGGGAGAGACGGTGGCGGTGCTGCGCTTCAGCGGCGACCGCGGGCCGGCAGCCGTGGCCGCCCGCACCGAAGAACTCGTCGAAGTACTGCGCGACAAGGGAATCGACGCGGCCGGCGAACCGGTCGCCTGGTTCTACGATCCGCCGTGGACGCTGCCGTTCCGCCGCCGCAACGAAATTGCCATTCCGGTGGAGAACTGACAACCGGAGTCAGGCCGTTTCCAGGCAGGACTGAAGCTTCATCGCCTTCCACGGCCGCCGTCCGCCGACGATGCGCAGGCCCCGTCGGACTGCGGTGAACGGGCCGATGCGGTTGAGGATCATCGCGGCCATCGTCGATGCCGGCGCCTTCATGACGGCATCGGGTCGGTCGTCGGCCCGACGCACCCGCATTTCGACGACCCCGTCGTGCACGTGGATGACATATGGCCGCGCATCGCGGGATCTGCAGCGCCACGCAGATTTCGGTGGCGGGGTCGATGTCGGCGCGCACGTAGGCCGGCGCCACCTCTGCGGCCTCGAGGAACCACAGCAACATGTCGCGCTCGCTGATTTCCCACGGCACGCCAACCGATCGCGCGATATCGTCTCCGTGCAGGACTAGCTCGGCCAGCCAGTTGATCTGTACGACAGACCCAGAAATCATTGCGCCGCAATGGAACTCACCGGAGAAGTCATCCGGGAGGCCGTCGAACCACGCATCCATCACCGGCTCCAGCGCTTCGAGTTGGTCGATCAGCTCGGGAATTGGCGCCATCAGGGCCTCGAGCTCCTGCTGGTTGATCTGATCGAGCTCGCGGGGGTGGTCGCGCGGCGGAAATCATTCGCCTTCGGCGATCGTTGGTAACGGTGCGCGACACGAGAGCACGTGGGCAACGACCTGCTGGACGTTCCACTCCAGCCTTTGCGCCTGGCGCTCGGGTCCGCGGAGCGGGCGAGCCGATAGAACCGCTGCCGCATTGTCTCGATGCGATCCCTGAGCTCGTCACGGTCGGTGTCGACGATTGCGACGAATTCGGTGTCCTTCATGCGCCGCACCTCCATACTCCAGTGTGGAGCCTAAGTTACTCCAGGTTGGAGTATTGTCAAGGAATGCCTTCAAAGCCGACAACTACATCGTTCGCGCTTCTCGGACTGCTCGGCATCAAATCGTGGACGGCGTACGAAGATCGTCGCTCAGATCCAACGCGGTGTGCACTTCTTCTGGCCGACGATCCGAGGCCCACCTGTACGCGGAGCTCAAGCGAATCGTCGAGCGTGGACATGCCACCTGCCGAGGTGGTCGAGGCCGCTCGGCGCCAGCGCATGCGCTACACGATCACCGCGGAGGGCCGTACAGCGCTCGACGGAGTGGTTCGGCACCGAACCGTCCGCACCCGTCGTCGAGGTCGAGGGACTTCTCCGGATGTTCCTCGGAGACCAGACCACCGCGGATGATCTGCGCGACTCGTTGGAAGCGACCGCACGGCATGCCCGTGAGCTTCAAGTCAAGGGCTATGCGCTCATCAAGGAGGCGCTCAAGACCGGCGGCCCGTTCCCTAATCGACTACACCTCGTCGAACCCATGATCGGGCTTCCTCGACGACTTCTACCGACTTCTCATCCAGTGGTGCGAACAGACGATCACCGAAATCGACGACTGGCCCGACACCCGCGACGTCGGCCTGACACCGGAGGGCGCAAGCGACTGGAGCGAATTCTCGCCCAGCCTGACCCCTGACCTGTGGATTCACCTCGTCCGGAGAATTTCTTCGAACTTTCTTCGCGGCCCGTGTCGATTTCGGGGGGTTGCCGTTCGACGTGTCAACGAGGGCACGATGGACGCGCCCCTTCCACATCGAAGAAGGAGACACAATGTCGCGCTACATGCTGATCATGCGGTCCACCCCCGAGGCCGAGGCGGCCATGGAGGAAGCCAACATCGACTTCAACGAGATCATCGAGGCGATGGGCCGCTTCAACGAGGAGCTCATCAAGGCCGGCGTGATGCTGGCCGGCGAGGGCCTGACCGGACCCGACGAGGGCTTCGTCGTCGATTTCAACTCTGATCCGCCGGTGGTCACCGACGGCCCGTACACGGAGGCCAAGGAACTGTTCAACGGGTTTTGGATCCTCGACGTGTCGTCGAAGGAAGAGGCCAAGCAGTGGGCGAAGAAGGTCCCGCTGGGCAAGGGCGTCAGGCTCGAGGTGCGCCGGGTGTCCGAAACCGAGGAGTTTCCGCAGGACAACCCGTGGATCGAGAAGGAGATCCAGTGGCGGGCCGACCTCGCCGAGAAAGCAGCCGAGCAGGCCAGGAAGGCCGCGGGCCGCTGACGGTTCTGCTCGCGAGCCGCTGACCTGTTGGCGATGTTGGCGCCGAAACGGAATTCCAGCAGAAGAAGTTCGAGAGCGGGCCTGCTGGAATTCGGTTTCGGCGTGTGCGGGGTACTCGACCACCAAATCTGTAACACGTTCTAGTCTGGTCTCCATGAGTGACGCGCTTCTCCGCCATCCCCTGCACTCCGGCCACCTCACCGTCGGGGCGCTGAAGCGGAACAAAGACAAGCCCGTGCTGTTCCTCGGCGACACCACGCTGACCGGCGGCCAGCTGGCCGAACGCATCAGCCAGTACATTCAGGCGTTCGAGGCGCTGGGCGCGGGCACCGGCAGCGCCACCGGCCTGCTATCCCTCAACCGGCCCGAGGTGCTGATGATCATCGGCGCCGGTCAGACCCAGGGCTACCGGCGCACGGCACTACACCCTCTCGGGTCTCTGGAAGACCACGCGTACGTGCTGTCCGACGCCGGCGTCACGTCGTTGATCATCGACCCCAACCCGATGTTCGTCGAACGGGCGCTTGGGCTGCTGGAGAAGGTGCCTGCCCTGAAGCAGGTTCTGACGATCGGCCCCGTGCCCGACGCGCTGTCCGACGTGGCCGTCGACCTGACCGCCGAGGCGGCCAAGTACGAGCCGCGGCCACTGGTCGCCGCCGATCTGGCACCGGATCACATCGGTGGCATGGCCTACACCGGCGGGACGACCGGCAAGCCGAAGGGTGTGATCGGCACCGTGCAGTCGATCACCACGATGACGACGATCCAGCTCGCCGAGTGGGAGTGGCCGGAGCATCCCAAGTTCCTGATGTGCACGCCGTTGTCACATGCGGGTGCGGCGTTCTTCGTGCCGACGATCATCAAGGGCGGCGAGCTCGTCGTGCTGACCAAGTTCGATCCGGCCGAGGTGCTGAAAACCATTGAGGAGCAGAAGATCACGGCGACGATGCTGGTGCCGTCGATGATCTACGCGCTGATGGACCATCCGGATTCGCGCACTCGCGACTTGTCGTCGCTGGAGACCGTCTACTACGGCGCCTCGGCCATGAACCCGGTGCGGCTGCGCGAGGCCATCGACCGATTCGGCCCGATTTTCGCGCAGTACTACGGGCAGTCCGAAGCGCCGATGGTGATCACCTATCTGGCCAAGGGCGACCACGACGACAAGCGGCTGACTTCGTGCGGACGACCAACAGTGTTCTGCCGTACCGCATTGCTCGGTGAGGATGGAAAACCCGTGCCGCAGGGCGAGGTCGGCGAGATCTGCGTCAGCGGACCGCTGGTGTCCGGCGGCTACTGGAATCGGCCTGACGAGACGTCGCAGACTTTTCATGACGGCTGGATGCACACGGGTGACCTGGCCCGTGAGGACGAAGACGGCTTCTGGTACATCGTCGACCGCACCAAGGACATGATCGTCACCGGCGGCTTCAACGTATTCCCACGCGAGGTGGAAGACGTTGTCGCCGAACATCCCTCGGTCGCACAGGTCTGTGTTATCGGCACGCCGGACGAGAAGTGGGGCGAGGCGGTGACGGCGGTCATCGTGCTGCGGCCCGACGTGCCCGGCGACGACGAGGCGGTCGCGCAGGTGACCGCCGAGATCCAGGCCGCGGTCAGGGACCGCAAGGGTTCGGTGCAGTCGCCGAAGCAGGTGATCGTCGTCGACTCGGTGCCGGTTACCGCACTGGGCAAGCCGGACAAGAAGGCCGTGCGCGCGCAGTTCTGGGAGGGCGCAGGCCGCGCAGTGGGCTGACTCTTTTCGGCGAGCAGACGCAAAGTTGCACGACACGCCGTCGCGACACGCACTTTTGCGTCTGACCGGAAAATGACCAGACGTCGGCAGGCGACCCGACCCCATTTTCACGCCTACGAGGCGTCCCCCGGAAGGGATAGGAAGCTCTCTCGAAAATAAGCCAAATGCCGAGGTCGGCGGTCGCACCCAATCGCGGCATCCGCGAGTGTGCGGACTCGTACGCCCGCACGGCGTGTCGCGTACGCAGCCGCACACTCGACGCAATTTTCATCCCCCACCACGGACCGCAGCTCCCCTGGCAGCTGCTCGCGCTAGCCCGTCACCACCAGATCGGCCTTGTGGCGGCACTTCTCGATGCGGTCGGCGTTGGCCTCGTCGACATCGCGAACCCACGCCTCGGCCTGCGCGGGCGATTTGCCGAACTCGACGTGCCGCGCGACGAGGCGGCGATGACGTTCCTCACGGGGCACGTCGACGAACCACACCTCCGTCAGCTGATTGCGCACCGACGGCCACGGCGGCTCGTCGTCGAGAAGGTAGTTGCCCTCGGTGACGATGAGCCGCGTCTCCGGCGGCACAGGGATGCCGCCCGCAATCGGCTGTTCGATACTCCGGTCGAAGGCCGGCGCGTAGACGATGTGTGGCGGTGCCTTGCGGATGCGTTCGAGAAGCGCGCAGTAGCCGTCGGCGTCGAAGGTATCGACTGCGCCCTTGCGGCCCAGCCGCCCCAGCCGGCGCAGTTCGGCGTCCGCGAGGTGAAAGCCGTCCATCGGGATCTGGACGGCGTCATCGAATGATGACGCGACCGACTCGGCCAACCGAGTCTTACCGGCGCCCGGCGGCCCGGTGATGCCGAGGATCACCCGGCGTTCACGGGCAAGCAGCGCCTCGACGCGTGCGATGGCCATCTCGGCACAATAGGCATGTGCCCGCCACCGATCTACAGCAGACCGTCGATGCGGTGTGGCGAATGGAGGCCGCGAAGATCGTCGCGACGCTGACCCGGACGGTCGGCGACGTCGGGCTGGCCGAGGACCTGGCGCAGGAGGCGCTCATCGACGCGCTGACCCAGTGGCCGGACACCGGCGTGCCGCGCAACGCCGGGGCATGGTTGACCACGGTCGCCAAGCGCAAGGCCATCGACCACTGGCGCCGTCGGGACACCCTCGACACCAAGTACGCGACGCTGGCCCGCGAGCTGGAAACCCAAATCGACGAGCCCGCATGGGATCCCGACCGCATCGACGACGACGTGCTGCGGCTGATCTTCATCTCGACGCACCCGGCGCTGTCCCGCGAAGGGCAGATCGCGCTGACACTGCGCGTGGTCGGCGGTCTCACCACCGAGGAGATCGCCCGCGCGTTTCTGTCGTCGACACCGACGATCGCAGCGCGGATCACGCGGGCGAAGAAGACCCTCGCCGCGGCCAACGTGCCGTTCGAGGTGCCGGACCGATCGGAGTACCCGCAGCGGCTGTCGGCGGTGCTGTCGGTGATCTACCTGATCTACAACGAGGGTTATTCGGCGTCGTTCGGCCAGCACTGGATCCGCGACGAACTGTGCAGGGAGGCGCTGCGGCTGGGTCGGGTGCTGGCGGCGCTGGTGCCCGACGAAGCCGAGGTGCACGGGCTGGTGTCGTTGATGGAGTTTCAGTCGTCGCGGTTCGGCGCCCGCACCGATGCCGACGGCACAGCCATCCTGCTGGAGGACCAGGACCGCACGAAGTGGGACCGCGCGCAGATCGGGCGCGGGGTCGCCGCGCTGGAACGCGCCGGCCAGGCCGTCGAGAAGAGGGGTGCCGGCTGGGGCCGTATGCGCTGCAGGCCGCGCTTGCCGAATGCCACGCGACCGCGCCGACCGCCGACGACACCGACTGGGACCGGATCGTGCTGCTGTACGACGGGCTCGTCCTGGTGGCGCCGTCGCCGGTCGTCGAGCTGAACCGGGCCGTCGCGGTGGCGATGGCCTCGGGCCCGGCGGCCGCCTTGGAGATCGTTGACGGGCTGACCGGCCTTGACCGTTCCTACCTCTTGCCCAGCGTGCGCGGCGAGCTGCTTGCCCGCCTCGGCCGCAACGACGAGGCCGCCGACGAGTTCGCCCGCGCCGCGGAACTCACCGACAACAAGCGTGAGCGAGAAGTGCTGACAAGCAAGGCTATTCGCGCTCGGAGCGGCTAGACGCCGGGCACCCCGGTGCGGGCCGCCACGGACGCCGACGACGCGGTGTCGAACACGTCGATGGCGACGTCGTCGTCGCGGTAGCTGCCGATCAGGTGCAGGCCGGGTGTTGCGGCGACGACGTCGTTGGCGCGGTCGCCGGTCAACGGGTAGTCCTCCACTCGGTGCCGCCAATGGGCGGCCACGACCGTCGCGGCGTTTTTCAGCCGCGGCAGTTCACGGTCCAGCATCTCGCGCAGCGCATCCTCATTCAGGTAGTAGCCGACTTCCGACACAACCACCAGATCGAAATCCGTTGACGGCCAGGCTTCATCGAGCGATCGGCACAGCAGCGTGACGTGCTCGCGGCGGCCGGCTTGGCTCAGCCGCCGATGGGTGGCATCGAGTGCGGCCGGGACGACATCGGTGGCAGTCACGTGGTCGCATCGACCAGCGAGCTGCTCGGTCAGCACACCGACCGAACAGCCGGGCTCGAAGGCGTGCCGGTAGCGCGGATGCGGCAGCAGAGCAAGGGTGATCGCGAACTTGCGCTGTTCGTACCAGCGCTCCTGCAGCTGCCACGGATCGGCCGACGCCGCGTACATCCGGTCGAAGTACGCGTCCGGCAGTCGAGTGCTCATTGACCGCCCCCTGCCAGCCGTCCGAGTTCAGCGAGATCCTGCTCGGCATGGCTCTGCCGCACGTAAATGGTCAGGTCGGCGACCCGCCCGGCATGCCGGGCGTCCATAACCAGCGGCCCCGGCCCGAGAGCCCTTGCGGTGCGGCTGATCGCCTCGTCGACCGCCGTTTCGACCACCGCCCTGGTCCGCCGCGCGATCAGCTCGGCGCGTCCCTCCCGATCCAGTGGATCCGCGTCGACCTGACAGGCGGCCGACACCAGGGTCGCCTCGGCCGCGGTGATCGCGGCGTCCACCGCCCCGAGGTGCGCCAGGGTGTGCGGGTCGGCGGACTCGCGGCCGGCCCGCTCGTACAACGGGGCCGCGACGGCGCGTGCCCCGCCAAGCCAGCAGGCGCTGACCCCGATCGCGCCGTGCCAGAAACCCGGCCGGTCGAGATACTCGCCCGGCGCGCCGACGGCCACTGCGGGCGCGCTATCAAATTGGACGGATCGGGTGTCTGATTCCGCCATGCCTACATTGCGCCAGCTGCTGGGTAGCGGCTGCACACCGGGATCGCTCAGAGCGACGGCGAACAAGCCGCGGCGCTCGGCATCGACGCGCGCCGTCACGAGCGCATGCGTGCAGATGCCCGCACCCGAACACCACACCTTGGTGCCGTCGAGCGTCACCTCGTCATCTTCACCGCGAGCCCGCAGTACCGCGTCGCTCGATTCGGCGGCCCAAACCCCCCATAGCTGATCGGGTTTGGGGTCGGGACCCCGCAACTCTGCGAGGATCGCGACGGCGTCGGTGTGCGCCTCGGCCAGCCGGCCCGCGACGACGTCGGCTTGGGTCAGCTCGGCCAGCCGATGCCATCGCAGCGCGGTCTGACCCGATCCCGGCAGCGGGAGGTCCAATTCGCCTGCGGCCAGCCAACACCCGACCTGACCGCCGATCATGCCTCGTCTCCCGCTCGCTCCGGTCCTCGCTGCGCTGCGATCCTCACTCGCGCTCGCCTTCGGGGCGATCATGCCTCGTCTCCCGCTCGCTCCGGTCCTCGCTGCGCTGCGATCCTCACTCGCGCTCGCCTTCGGGGCGATCATGCCTCGTCTCCCGCTCGCTCCGGTCCTCGCTGCGCTGCGATCCTCACTCGCGCTCGCCTTCGGGGCGATCATGCCTCGTCTCCCGCTCGCTCCGGTCCTCGCTGCGCTGCGATCCTCACTCGCGCTCGCCTTCGGGGCGATCATGCGCGCTTACCGGCGGGCCGCTTGAACACCGAACCCGACAGCTCCCGCAGGTGGTGGGCGAACCCGCGCGGCGCCCGGCCATCGCGCCGGTCGGAGGTCACCACCGACAGCTTGGCGTCGCGGTGAATGCGCAGACCGGCCGCCTCGAACCGGTCGACAAGCTCGACATCCTCACCGGTGGACAACGCGCGGAAACCGCCCACCGCCCAGTATCCGTCTGCCGTGAAGCCCATGTTGGCACCGTGAATGTGGTTGTGGCCCGGTCCTTTTGAGTGATAGGCGCGGAGGTAGCGACGGGCCACCGCGGCCGAGTGATGTCGCCAGGCCGACACCCGCACGACGCCGAGCACCATGTCGGCGTCAGAAGCGGTCATGCGTAGAAGCCAGTCGGCGGGGACCACGCTGTCGGCGTCGGTGGTCGCATACCAGGTGCCTGCCGGGTCGGCCCCGTGGCATAACGGTCGGGCGTATTCGAAGCCCGCCGCCCTGGCAGCGCCGACGTTGCCCGCGTCGACCTCGACGAAGTGCACGTCGGTGCCGAACTCTCCGACCAGGCGGGAGCTGCCGTCATCGGTGGCGTCGAGTACCACCACGGTCAGCACCGGAACCGGAAGACAGGCCGCGGAGGTCGCCAGGGCGCGCAGACAGCGCGGCAGGTGGGCCAGCTCGTTGTGTGCGGGCACCACGACGGCGACCTTTGCCAGCTTCATGCCTGGTAAATAGCCAAATTGCGTGGGTTTCACACCTGATGTGGCGTACGTCTTCCGACGAACACGATCTCCCCCACCGCCATCTGGCGCTCAACGACGTCCGGCGTCAGCAGCGGCGACCCGTCGCCGCGCTCCAGCTGGCTGGCAAAGCACTGCATCGCGGCAGCCTTCGTCTCCAGTTCAGGCGGCGCCGCCGGCAGGCGTCGTGCCCGGTGCCATGGCACCGCCGGATCGTCTGGAGTTGCCCAGTGCCACATCCATATTGGGTATTCGATGAACGGTGCGCCGACATTCTTCGCCGCTGCCGCGGCGGCCCGCCCGGTCGCCTCATGGTCGGGGTGTCCGTCGCCGCGCCAGGTCGCCGCGCACCACGTACCGCGCTCGAAGCCGGTCAGCACCGCCCCGAGCTTTGCGGCCAGGAGCTGCTCGTGGCTCGCCACCTCCCCGTCCGGTATGCGGAGGAATATCGGCGTCGGCAGTCCAAGTCGCACGGTAGCCGCGGCGAGTTCTTCCCGGCGCACCTTCGCCAGCTCCTTCCGATCGCGGCCGTCGTCGGGATAGGCCGCCTCCCCGTCGGTCACCGCGACCACCTGCACGGTGACACCGCGACCGCTGAGCATCGCCGCGGTGGCGCCGAGACCCAGCGTCTCGTCGTCCGGGTGTGCTCCGACCAGAACCAGCGCGGGACAGCCGTCGACGTCCAGCAACGGAAAGTGGCGCTTCCACTGCGTCCACAACCCCACGGGGGTGCCGCCCTCGGCGATCGGTCGCGCCGCCAACCGCGCACCGTTGCTTGCTGGCTCGGTCACCGCCCTGGAATAGCCGGGTGCCGCGGGATTCACACGTGCAGACCGTGACAGGATTTCCCTGTGCAGGTGCGCGCGGTGCTGTTCGACTACTCCGGCACCTTGTTTCGCCTCGAAGAGGACGACAGCTGGTTCGAGGGCATGCAGGTCGACGAACGCGAGGTCGACGGGCACGTGCAGGCCGAACTGATGCGCCGGCTGACCGCCCCGACCGGTCGCTCCGTCGACATGACGGAGGAAGCCTACCGGGCCTGGGTCAACCGCGACCTCGAGCCGCACCTGCACCGCGAGGCCTATCTGCATGTGCTGCGAAAATCCGGGCTGCCCGACCATCAGGCCGAGGCGCTGTACGACCGGGTGATCGACCCGGCGTCCTGGACCCCGTATCCGGACACCGCCGAGGTGCTCAAGGGCCTTCACCGCAAGGGAATCAAGACCGCGGTGGTCTCCAACATCGCGTTCGACGTGCGGCCCGCGTTCCAGGCGATCGGCGCGGCCGATGACGTCGACGCATTCGTGCTGTCGTTCGAAGTCGGCGCGATCAAGCCCGACGCGGCGATCTTCGAGGCCGCGTTGACACAACTCGGTGTTGCGGCCGGCGACGCGGTGATGGTCGGCGACAGCGAAGAGGCCGACGGCGGCGCCCGTGCACTCGGCTGCGGGTTCGTGCTCGTGAATCCGCTGCCGACGTCGGAGCGGCCCGATGCCCTGCGCACCGCGGTCACCGGCTACGGCGTTGACCTGGACACGCAGTAGCGTCGGACCATGCCAGAGCGCATCCGGCCGCCGCTAATCCTCAAGCCGCTGAACAAGGTGCTGATGCTCATGCTGTGGCTCGGCGTGCCGATCTCCCGGGTGGAGAAGCCGGTGGTGCTGACCGTGCCCGGCCGCAAGACAGGGAAACCGAGGTCGACGCCCGTCACGCCGATGGAGGTCGAGGGCAAGCGCTATGTCGTGAACGGTTATCCGGGGGCGGACTGGGTCAACAACGTCCGCGCCTCTGGTGCGGTCACATTGGCCCAGGCCCGACGCACCGAGCGGGTCCGCATGGTGGAGCTGTCTCCGCATGAAGCCCGTCCGGTGCTGCGGGCGTTCCCGGCAGCGGTGCCGACTGGAGTCGGCTTGATGAAGCGGGTCGGCCTGCTCACTGAAGGCACCCCCGATGAGGCCGAGGGTTTGGCGGGCCGCTGCCCGGTGTTCCGCATCGACCCCATCACGTAGCGTCGCGGGTATGTCCGACACCGAGCGTCTCCGGCCGCCGTGGTGGCTGAAGTACGTCAACAAGGTGATGATCGGGGTGCAACGGCTGGGCTTCGGGTTGGGCGGAAAGGGCCCGGTGATCCTGACGGTGCCCGGCCGCAAGTCCGGCAAATTGCACTCGACACCCATCACACCGATGACCGTCGACGGCAAGCGGTACGTGCTCGGCGGTTTGCCTGGCGGTGACTGGGCGGCCAACGCGCGCGCCACCGGGGAAGTAGAGCTGCGGCAGGGACGCAACACCGAACGCGTTCGGATGGTGGAACTGCCGTCCGAAGAGGCGCGGCCGCTGCTGCGGTTGTTCCCGGTCGAGGTGCCGACCGGCGTGGGCTTCTTGAAGAACGCAGGCCTGGTGACGGGACCCAACCCCGACGAGTACGAGGCACTGGCCGGACGCTGCCCGGTTTTTCGTCTCGATCCGATAAACGCATGAGCGACAATCCTTTTGACGCCTCGCGGTGGCAACCGGTCGACGGCTTCGAGCTGACCGACATCACGTATCACCGTCACGTCATCGACGGGAAGCCGCAGCCGACCGTGCGGGTGGCGTTCGACCGGCCGGAGGTACGCAACGCGTTCCGGCCGCACACCGTCGACGAGTTGTACCGAGTCCTCGACCACGCCCGCATGTCGCCCGACGTCGGCGTCGTGCTGTTGACCGGCAACGGGCCGTCGCCCAAAGACGGCGGCTGGGCGTTCTGTTCCGGTGGCGACCAACGCATCCGCGGCCGCACCGGCTACCAGTACGCGTCGGGCGAGACCGCCGACACCGTCGACGTGGCCCGCGCCGGGCGGCTGCACATCCTCGAGGTGCAGCGGTTGATCCGGTTCATGCCGAAGGTCGTTATCTGCGTAGTCAACGGCTGGGCCGCGGGCGGCGGGCACAGTCTGCATGCGGTGTGCGACCTGACGCTGGCCAGCCGCGAGCACGCCCGCTTCAAGCAGACCGACGCCGACGTCGGCAGCTTCGACGGTGGTTATGGCAGTGCGTATCTGGCCAAGCAGGTCGGTCAGAAGTTCGCCCGCGAGATCTTCTTCCTCGGCCGCCCCTATACCGCCGAGCAGATGCACGCGATGGGCGCGGTCAACGAGGTCGTCGACCACGCCGACCTGGAAACCGTCGCAATCGACTGGGCCACGACCATCAATGGCAAGTCGCCGCAGGCCATCCGGATGCTCAAGTATGCGTTCAACCTGACCGACGACGGGCTCGTCGGCCAACAGCTGTTCGCCGGTGAGGCAACGCGATTGGCGTACATGACCGATGAGGCCGTCGAAGGCCGCGACGCGTTCCTGGAGAAGCGCGACCCGGACTGGAGCGACTTCCCGCGCTACTTCTAAGCGCGAGCAGACGCAAAAGTCCCGTAAAACTTGCCAATTGGGTACTTTTGCGTCTGCTCGCGCTAGAACCGAAACGTCGTCTGACCGTGCGGTGACTTCGCGAACGCCAGCACCTTGGCGGGCGGCACGCGGTAAACGTAGGCGATGTGGCTGTCGCCCGCATCGTCGGTGTGGCCGAACCCGTCGTCGGCGGCAGTGAAATCCCAGTCGCCGTCGTACTTCTCGCGAATGGCGAGGGCCAACTTGGTCAACCGGTCGCGGCCGGTCAGCCGTTCGGCATTGCCCTCGACGATCACGTCGAGTCCGTCCTTCCACGTGTTCACGCCGGTGGTGACGGCGACCGCGGTGGAGTGGTTGAGGTTCTGTGCCTTCTGTTCCTCGGGGCCCGTGCAGAACACGAATTCGTCATCGACCCACGCACCCACCAGCGGGGTGATGTGCGGTCGGCCGTCTCGCCGGACAGTGGTCAGCCAGTAGAGCTCGGCGGCGGCCAGCACATCGCTGACCTGCTGCCAGCTCACCGGTTCGGTGGCTTCACTGAATCGCTCGTCGAGCTTGCCGGTTTGCGCCATATCGGTGCTGACCCGTCACCGGCCTTCAATTCATCGCCGAAACGGAATTCCGGCAGGAAAAGTGCGAGAAGGGCCTGCTGGAATTCCGTTTCGCGGTTCAGTTCGTCGACCAACCGCCGCAGCGCTCACCCCGGCCGAGGCCGCCGACTGGATGGTGACGGCCGCGCGCACCCGGCCGGTGCGCATAGCACCGCGGATGGCCGTCACCGCCAAGGCCCTCGACACCTTCGCCCCCGGCTGGATCAACGCGATCATGAAGCGGCAGCGGGTCCAGCCCGGCTCCTGACCGGCCCCGGCTGGCTGCAGCCCGTCGTGCGGGCCCAGCCGATGTCACCGGCCATCGAGGCGATGCGGGCGCTGGCCGTCCGCGGCTACCGTGTCGCGGCCGAATCCGGCACCTGACGTGATAAACACGACGTCATGGAGATCCTGGCTAGCCGGATGCTCCTCCGGCCGGCCGACTACCAGCGCTCGCTGCGTTTCTATCGCGACGAGCTCGGACTGGCCATTGCCAGGGACTATGGCGCGGGCACGGTCTTCTATGCCGGCCAATCGCTGATCGAGCTGGCCGGGCATGGCGGACCGAATGCCGGCGGCACGCTGTGGCTGCAGGTGCGCGACGTCTACACCGTTGAGAAGGAGCTGGCCGATCGCGGCGTGCCGATCGCACGCGACGCCCGCGAAGAGCCATGGGGTCTGCACGAGATGCACGTGACCGATCCCGACGGCGTCACGCTGATTTTCGTGCAGGTGCCCGAGACGCATCCGCTGCGCCGCGACACCAGACGCTGACTCGTCTTCAGCGAGCCGCCGCCAGCGGCCAGCCGACGGAGGCCAACCGCGAGGCGACCTGATGGATCTCCTCGGGATTGGGCTCCTTTGCGGTGCCCTTATGGACGGCCTTGCGGATCTCCGCCTCGGTGACCGTGTCGGAGTCATTTGCCTTCAAGACCGCCTGCGCAGCGTTGACGACCTCGTCCTCGGTCAGGGCTCCGCTCAGCAGTGCCAGCAACGCAAAGTAGTCCTTCGGCGGCACACCCTCCGGGTAGCCCTAGTGCAGCCACCCGAGAACGTCGGTCAGGACGGTGGCGATCGACGTGGCCATGGCAGTGCCGGTGTCGTGGAAGCCGTTCGTGAAGTCGAATGCCAGAGCCGTAGCTATCAAGAGCACCAGGATGATCATCTCTGCGCTCATGGATGCGACTTTGACTCGCGTATAGCCAACCTAAGGGGCGTATCCGACCAGGTACTTCGATGCGTCCAGCTAGGTGTTCATCCAGTGTTCACCTACGGTCCCGGGACTGTTCGAGTCCGGCGGCGACTCGCACCGGAGACGGCCACTTTACTATCGTTGTCTCGTGGGAGTTGAACCTTGAACAAGTTTCTCGCCAAGATCGTGGCGTGGATTACGTCCGGATACCCCGAAGGGGTCCCAGGGCCCGATCGGGTTCCTCTGCTTGCGCTTCTCAAGCGCCGACTCACTGACGACGAGGTGAAGGTTGTCGCGCAGGACCTCGCCGACCGCGGCGAGTTCGACCACATCGACATCGGCGTGCTGATCATCCAGATGACCGACGAACTGCCTACGCCGGCGGACGTCGAGCGGGTACGCGCCCGGCTGGCGGCGAAAGGCTGGCCCCTCGACGATCCACGCGACGCCGAGGAGTTCGAATAGCCGTTCTCCGCTCCGTCGCCGTGCCGTCCGGCCCTTATGCGTTGGCGGTGCTGCCTACGGTGGAGGCCGTACTGGCCGGCCGCGTGCCTGCCATGTTGCCCGTTCCGGCCGACGACGAGCGCCAAGCCCGGCTGTTGACAAAGTCATTGCGGGTCGGTGAAGAAATCGAGGACGACATCGCGGTCGTTGTGTCGACGTCGGGCACAACAGGGGCGCCGAAGGGGGCGATGCTCACTGCGGCCGCACTTATCGCCAGCGCGGACGCGACTCACCGCCGGCTCGGCGGGCCCGGACGGTGGCTGCTTGCCTTGCCCGCCTACCACATTGCGGGTCTACAAGTGTTGGTGCGCAGCGTGATAGCGGGCAGTGAACCCGTCGCGCTGTCGTCCCGGTTCGAGGTTGCTGAACTCCCCGAAGTGATTTCGGCGATGGGCACCGGCCGGCGCTACGCGTCGCTGGTGGCCGCGCAACTGGACAAGGCGTTGTCCGACGAGCCCGCCGTCGCGGCGCTCGCGGAACTGGACGCGGTACTGGTCGGCGGCGGGCCGATGCCGGCGCGGATCGCCAAAAATGCTGCGGCCATGGGAATTTCAGTGGTCCGAACATACGGCATGAGCGAGACGGCCGGCGGCTGTGTGTACGACGGCGTTCCGCTCCATGGCGTGCGCGTGCGCGTCGACCTCGATGGCCGGATTGCGCTCGGCGGCGCAACCCTTGCAAAGGGGTACCGCAATCCGCCCGAGCCCGACCCGTTCGCCGAGCCGGGCTGGTTTCTGACCGACGACGTTGGCGCCCTTGATAGTTCGGGCATGCTGCGGGTACTGGGCCGGACCGACGATGCAATCAGCACCGGCGGGCTGACCGTCTTTCCGCAGCTCGTCGAGACCGCGTTGGCGTCGCACCCGGAAGTCGCCGACTGCGCGGTCTTCGGCGTGCCTGACGAGCGGCTGGGCCAGCGGGTGGTGGCGGCCGTCGTGGCTGCCGACGTTTCCGCTCCGCCGACGCTTGCCGAGTTGCGCACCCATGTCGTGGCTTTACTGGACCCGACAGCCGCGCCGAGGGAGGTGCATATCGTCGACGAGTTGCCGCGGCGCGGCATCGGCAAGCTCGACCGCAGACGGCTCGCCTCCCGTTTCAGCGGCTGAGACCTGCGCGCCCGTGTGGAACGGCACTCTTGCATCATGGAGTCATGCGCCGTGAAGTGACCACCGTCGACGATCTGCGTGCGATCGTCGGGCACCCGAACTCCTATGTCGCCAACAAGGTCGGCAGGCGGCTCTCCCCCATCCACCAGGATTGGCTGGCGCACTCCCCGCTGGGTTTCGTGGCGACGACCGATGCGCAGGGCCGCGTCGACGTGTCGCCGAAGGGCGACTCGCCCGGCTTCGTGCACATCATCGACGAGACCACGATCGCGATTCCGGAACGTCCGGGCAACAAGCGGATGGACGGTTATCTCAACGTGCTTCAGCGCCCGCATGTCGGCACGCTGTTCGTGATCCCCGGCCGCGGAGATACGCTGCGAATCAACGGGACCGCGCGCATCCTCGCCGACGCCGACTACTTCGACGCGATGACGGTACAGGGTAAGCGCCCCATCCTGGCTTTGGAGATCGACATCGAAGAGGTGCTCTTCCACTGCGCGAAAGCATTTCTGCGGTCGGATGCGTGGAAACCGGAGAGCTGGGACCCGACCGCGGTGCCGAGCGTCGCCCAGCTCGCACAGGCGATGAAGAAGGACATGGACCTCGCCGAACTCGAGAAGTACTACGACGAGGACAACATGCGAAAGATCCTCTACTAGCTGGCGCGAGGGTGTCTGTGGCCGACACGCCGCGAAATGCAGGAGAACACGCGCGGTCGCGGAGTCGTTTCGCTGCGCCGCGGTTGTCGCTGCTCATAAGCTGAACAGATGCGGCTTACCTGGCCGCTCACCGGCCGAGCCGAGGAGTTGCGGGTCATCGAAACCGCAATCTCCGACCCTGTTCTGTCCGGAATCGTGGTTTGCGGAGCAGCGGGCGTCGGAAAGAGCCGAATCGCCCGCGAGGCCTTATTGCGCGCAGAATCGACAGGACGTCAAACGCGTTGGGCCCTCGGCACCTCGTCGGCGCGAAATCTTCCCCTTGGCGCCTTTGCTTCGTGGGCGGAAGCATCGCCCACCAACAGCCTGCAGGCAGTCCGCCGGGTGATCGATGCGTTGAGCACTGGACCGGCGGGAAGCGCGGTCGTTATCGGTGTCGACGATGCCCACCTGCTCGATGACCTGTCCACATTCGTTCTTCATCAGATCGTCCAACGACGCATGGCCAAGGTGGTACTCACCATTCGCGATCATGATCCGATTCCCCCAGGGACGCAAGAAGTCTGGATGGCTGGTCGGTTCGACCGGCTCGCGCTGCAGCCGGTCTCGCAGGACGACATCGCCGAGTTGTTGCAGGCTACGCTCGGCGGCCGCTTAGATCAGGATGCCGCAAACCGGCTGTGGGAGCTGACCCGGGGCAACGTGTTGTACCTACGCAGCATCGTCGAGCAGGAGGTTGCCGACGGTCGACTCGCGCAGCGGCAGAGGTGCTGGCAGTGGAACGGCGACCCGGTCGTGCCGGCCGTATTGGCGGACATGATCGAGTCGCGGATCGGAATGCTTGAGACCGCAGTCAGCGACGTGATCGACGCACTTGCAGTCGGCGAACCGATTGAGCTGGCGTCGCTTCAGCGGATCGCCGACCCCGCAGCGGTGGAGGAAGCCGACGCGCGAGGCCTCATCAGTGTCGAGCGGGTCGATGATCGCGTAGAAGTGCGGGTGGCACACCCGCTCTACGCGGAGGTGCGTCGGAAACGAGCCACACCCACCAGGCTGCGCCGGATGCGCGGACTCGTCGCCGCCCAGTTGGCCGAGTGCGACGACGGCGTCGACTTACGAACGGCCATGCGACGTGCCGCGTTGAGTATTGATTCCGACGTCACACCGGATCCAGACCTATTCATCCGGGCGGCCCAAGGCGCGGCGAACCTCGCGGATATACCGTTGGCCGATCGGCTGGCGGAAGCGGCGATCCGCGCCGGAGCCGGGGCGGAGGCGTATTTCATTCGCGCCCAAGCACTCGCGCGACGCGGACGTGGCCAGGACGCCGACGCGGTACTCGCCGACTGCCCCACCGACGGATTCAGCGAGTCCGACCATGCCAGATTGGTTTTCCTGCGGGCCAGCACGATGTTCTGGGCCGTTGGCGACGTGGCAGGGGCGAAGAAGCTCGTCGACGATGCCCGGCGGACCACCCCACCGGAGAGTCGCGGCTGCCTCGATGCCTTCGTCGCGATGTATTGGGCCGCGCTGGGCAATCCGACTGCGGCGTTGAAAGCGTCGAAAAACCTCGTCGTGGATCGGCTTCCCAGCGTCGTCGGCGCTCAAGCCGCATGGGCGGTCACCGTCGCTGCTGGGGACGCCGGCCGCACGACCGAGGCGGTTGCTGCCGCGGAATCCAATGACCCGTTCCTACCCCGCTCCTTCCACGCGCACCACATGTGGTTCGTCCTTTCCGACTCCGCCCGCGTGACCGCACTGATGCTATCGGGGCGCATTCAGGAAGCCTGGCGTGCGGCGAAGCGATTGCGCGAACAGACGGCGGACCTACCGGGCGGCGCTCGGGTGCTGTGCGACGTTCTTACGGGCCGGGTTGCCCTCGGCGCCGGTCATCTCGACACCGCGTGCGCCTTGCTCAAGCCGGTGGTAGAGATGCTATCCGCCAGGGCGCAGAGGACCGACGGCAATCTCTATAAGTGCTTGATCCCGTACACGACCGCGCTGGCGCTGCGGGGTTTGACCGACGAGGCTGCGGCGGCGCTGGATGTGCTCGACCGCCATCGCCATCCAAGTTGGCAGTGCGTGGACCATGAACGAGCGTTGGCGCACGCATGGGTGGCCGCAGGTCGGGGAGCCGTCGGACGGGCTGTCACTACCGTTTTAGCGGCGGCCGAAACTGCTAGCGAGCGTGGACAATTCGCGGCCGAAGTGCTGTGCTTGCAGACCGCGGCGCAGTTCGGCGACCACTCGCGTGCGTCCCGCCTACACGAACTGGCCGCGATCGTCGAGGGGCCCCGTGCCGGTCTGGCGGCCCGATTCGCGGTCGCCCTGCAGGGCGGTGATGCCGCTGAACTTGCCGCCATATCAGAGGAATTCGAGCGGATGGGTGACCTCGTCGGCGCGGTTGACGCTGCCGCGCACGCTGCCCTCGTGTATCGCAACGGGGGCCAGCGTGGACCCGCCTACGGGTGCGCGGCGCGCGCGGACGTGCTGGCGCAACAGTGTGGCGGGGCTTGTACACCCGCGCTTCGTGACGCGACCGAGCCGTTGCCGCTGACCTCTCGTGAACGGGAGATCGTGATGCTGCTGGGTGAGGGGCTGGCCAATCGCGTGATCGCGGCACGGCTACATCTCTCTGAGCGCACTGTTGAAAGCCACATTTACCACGCAATGACCAAGACCGGCGCTACCGGCCGCGAGGAGCTTGCCGCTCTGCTACCCCGGCGGTGAGCCAGCGACTAGCGCCACCCACCGGCGATTTCAGTGGTGCGGTACTGATTCCGAAAGGCCGCCGCTGCGCGACGCTGGTCAGATGACCGATGACCGCGCCGCGCGAGAACGGGCGCTGCGCACGCTGCCGCTGGCGTACTCACTGGCGCTGCGGCTGCGCGACGCCGGCGTCGCTCCCGAGGTGATCTGCGAGTACGTCGACGTCGAGCTGGCCTCCCTGGCGAGCCTGTACCGAGTCGCCGAGGCAAAACTCGCGGCCGCCCAACACCGCCAAATTTCAGTACTGCACCACTGATGCGTCGCGACTTGGTGCAAGCGACGATGTAATCCGCACTTCCGTCCGACGCGGGGATCGGCGTCATGGCCATCACGCGAACGAGAGGACGACCAATGAAGCTCATCAATCCCGCACACCTGCACTACCTGGTGCCCGCTGCCCTATTGGTAGCGACAGCCGCGCTCGGCGGCAGCGCGCTCGTAGAGCCGGCGACTGCCTGCGCCGCACCCAAAGAATGGGATATCGAGGCATACGACCTTTGCATGAAGCAGGCTACGTGGTTGCGTGAGGGCTGGGACCGGGAGTACTACTGCTGTACGTGGTCCGGCGGAATTTGGGTGCCCGACAAATGGGGTGGAGGGGGCAAATGTACGGCTCCGCCCGCCGACGCTGAGGCGCAACCCACACTCCCGGGGGTGGCCCCGCGCCCAGGCGAGGCCACGCAGAACCCGGCTCCGCCACCCCCGCCGTTCCGCAACCCCGGCGTCGCCCCCACCGTCACGCTGGCTCCCGCCAGCCCCGGCTAGGACGACATCCCATGGCATCACAACTACCCAGCACCCTTCACACTTATCTGCGTCGCCTGTTGCCCGCTGCCCTGCTCGCGGCGGCGGCCACACTCGGCGGCAGCGCCTTCGGCGATCCTGCAATCGCATGCGCCGAACCCAAGAAGTTCGATCTGGACGGCTACTACGCATGTGTCGATGCGGCCATTGAACTCAACAAGGAGAACAAGATCACCGACGCACAGATGAAGGAACTCGTAAATGGGTGCTGCTACGCAGCGGGCGGGAAAGTCGATGATAAGGGGATCTGCAATAAGGAAGCCGCAGCCGAGACCCAACCGACGCTCCCAGGGGTAGCGCCGCCCCCGGTTGGCGCGACGCAGAATCCGGCTCCGCCACCACCGCCGTTCCGGAACCCGGGCGCGGTAATCGACACGTTCACACCCGCGCCAGCCAGCCCCGGTTAATCGCGCTCGCGTCGCGACCACGTGCACTCCGGGGCGGATTACTTCCTCGTACCTGCTCGGCTTCTCGGCCGCGCTCGAACGGGCGTGAGCGTCCGCAAAAGCACATAATCTGCGGCGTGTCGGCGCGCAGACACGCACGCTCGCGGTGCGAGGCGACCCGCCGCCTAGGGTGGCGGTCGTGCGAGTCGGTCGCAAGGAGGCGGTAGCGGTAGCCGTCGCCGTCATCCTGGTGGTGGCGGCGTTCGTCGTTCCGCACCTGCATCTGGGCATCGTCACGCCGCTGATCAACGCCACACCCGGACGGTTCCGCAGCTTCGCCGCCACGGCGCCGATCTTCGGATGGTGGAACGCCCACGTCGGGTGGGGCACGGTACCGGCGATCCTGATCGCCGTCGCGGCGGTGCTGTGGGGACCGACCCTGGCGCAGCGGCTGCCGTGGCGCGCCCTGACGCTGACGACATGGGCGACGTCGTGCGCGTGGGCGTTCTCGCTGGCCATGATCGACGGCTGGCAGCGTGGCTTCGCCGGCCGGCTCACCGCCCGTCACGAATACCTGCGCCAGGTGCCGACCGTCACCGACATCCCCGAGGCGCTCAGCAGCTTCTCCCGCCGAATCCTCGACTTTCAGCCCGACTCGTGGATCACCCACGTCTCGGGCCATCCACCCGGCGCGCTGCTGACGTTCGTCTGGCTGGACCGCATCGGCCTGGGCGGCGGCGCCTGGGCGGGGCTGGTGTGCCTGCTGGTCGGATCCAGTGCGGCCGCCGCGATCATCGTTACGGTGCGGGCCGTCGCCGACGAAGCGACCGCACGGCTGGCCGCCCCATTCGTGGCCGTGGCGCCGACGGCCATCTGGATCGCGGTCTCGGCCGACGGCTATTTCGCGGGTGTGGCGGCCTGGGGCATCGCGCTGCTGGCACTGGCCGCGCGACGCACGGCGCGGGTGCCGCTGCTGGCCGCGGCGGGGGCCGGTCTTCTGCTGGCCTGGGCGATTTTCCTCAACTACGGCCTCGCGCTGATCGCCGTTCTGGCACTGGCAGTGTTGATCGCGGCTGTTGACTGGCGAGCAGCCCTGCTTGCGCTGGTTCCCGCCGCGGTGGTCGCCGCCGTGGTGACCGCGGTGTTCGCTGCCGCGGGCTTCTGGTGGTTCGACGGCTATTTCCTTGTCCAGGAACGGTATTGGCAGGGCATTGCACTCGATCGGCCGTTCCAATATTGGTCGTGGGCCAACTTCGCATCGGTGGTGTGTGCGATCGGACTCGGCAGTGTGGCCGGCATCGGCCGGGCATTCGACGTCGCGGCCATCCGTCGGAGTTCCGGGCTGCACCTCCTCGTGCTGGGCGCCCTGCTGGCGACTGTGTTCGCCGATCTGAGCATGCTGAGCAAGGCCGAAACAGAACGTATCTGGCTGCCGTTCACGATCTGGCTCACCGCCGCGCCTGCCCTGCTTCCCCCGCAGTCGCACCGCTGGTGGCTGGCGCTCAACGTCGTCGGCGCCATTGCGTTGAACAGCTTCATTCTGACGAACTGGTAACGCTTCGACCGATGTCGGCCACTCACAAGAGATGCCGATGTGAAATGGAGCGATGACGGTGGACGACAACGAGACCGCCGAGGAGCAGCCACCGCCCGGAGTCAAGGCGATTCCGCGTTGGCGTAGCCCCCTGCGCGGACTCTGGCTGACGTCGGTGTTCGGCTCGGTGCTGTTGGCCACACTGCCGATCGTCATCATCACCGGCCTGCTGTCCTATATCGCGTATGGGCCCCAGTTCGGCCAGGCCATTCCCGGCGATGTCGGCTGGTTGAAGCTGCCGACATTCGACTGGCCGACGGATCCGTCGTGGCTGTACCGGCTGAACCAGGGCCTGCATGTCGGCCTGGGCCTGATACTCATCCCGATTGTGCTCGCCAAATTGTGGTCGGTGATTCCCCGCCTGTTCGTTTGGCCGCCGTCCAGGTCCATCGCCCAACTGCTGGAACGTATTTCGTTGCTGATGCTGGTGGGTGGGATTCTCTTCGAGATCATCACCGGCGTGCTCAACATCCAGTACGACTACATCTTCGGATTCAGCTTCTACACGGCCCACTATTACGGCGGCTGGGTGTTCATTGCCGGTTTCCTGATCCACATAGCGATCAAGATCCCGCTGATGCGGAAGGGCCTGCGGTCCATGCCGATGCGGGACGTGTTGCGCACCAATCGAACCGACACCGCCCCCGAACCGTTCGAACCAGATGGATTGGTAGCCGAGAACCCCGCAGCGCCGACAATGAGCAGGCGCGGTGCGCTTGCGCTTGTCGGCGGCGGCGCGGTCTTCGTCGCGCTGATCACCGCCGGGCAGACCATCGGCGGCTTCACCCGGCAGGCCGCACTGCTGTTGCCCCGTGGCCGGACCCGCGGCGACGGCCCCAATGACTTTCAGGTCAACCGGACAGCCTGGGCGGCGGGTATCTCAACGGATGCAACCGGCGAGCGGTGGCGGCTCACCCTGACCGGCGGACCCGCTCCTGTAGTTCTGGACCGAGCCGCCCTGATCGCCATGCCGCAGCACACTGCGCGACTTCCCATCGCCTGCGTGGAAGGCTGGTCGACCACGGAAACCTGGACCGGGGTACCACTGGTCGAGCTGGCACGGCTGGCGGGCGTGCCGAACCCCGCATCGGCTTTCGTGCGATCGGTGGAGCGCCGGGGCGCGTTCAACCGGGCCACCTTGCAGGCCAATCAGGTCGTGCACCCCGATTCGCTTCTGGCACTTCGGGTAAACGACGCGGACCTGTCACCGGATCACGGATTTCCCGCTCGGATCATCGTTCCCGCGCTACCCGGGGTACACAACACCAAGTGGGTCGGCTCGATCGAGTTCAGGGCCGCCTGACATGCGCAGCGCATTGACTCGCTTCCGCGACGTGTACGGATCACATCCGCTGCACTTGTTGACGCTCATCGCCGGGTTCGCGCTATTCGGCTACGTCTTGGCCACGATCAAACCGGCCACACTGTGGAACCCCAACACGTGGTGGCAGTCAATCATCGTGTGGTTCGCCGCGGCCATCATCGCCCACGACCTCGTGCTGTTTCCCGTCTACGCGTTCGTCGATCGGATACTGGTGGCCGGCAGCGGTATTCGACCACCTCGGAGCGCGGCGTCGGTTCCAGCGCTAAATTTTGTACGGGTCCCCGCACTGGGCGCGGGGTTGACGTTGCTGATGTTCCTGCCCGGAATCATCGAACAGGGTGCACCCACGTACGCCGCCGCCACCGGCCAGACGCAGGAGCCGTTCCTGGGTCGGTGGCTGTTGTTGACCGCGGCGATGTTCGCGACCAGCGCCGGGCTGTACGCAATCCGATTGGTGTTGGCGCGCAGGGCTACGCGGACGCCAGGCTAGCGACGACCCGGTTGCCGATCGGGTGGATTCCCGTCAGCGCCATGCCGACGTCGTCGGCCAGTCGCGCGGCACAGTCGATACCGACCGACGCCCACCGGAACCAGGGCCCGATCGTTCGTGACGACTCCAGCCGCACCCAGCCCGTGTTGACTCCGGTGCTGGCCGAGTCGAATTCGACGACACAGCTGCCGCCGCGCCGCAACAGCTCACCGGCCCGGCGCAACACCCGCCACGGGTCGCCACCGAGGCCGACGTTGCCGTCGGCCAACAGCACCGTCTGCCAGCGGCCGGTGCCGGGTAGCGGCTGGAACACGTCGCGGAGCAACGCCGGCGCTCCATTGCGCCGCGCAAGTCCGATCGCGGTGGCGGACTGGTCGACCCCCAGCGCGGGGACCCCGCGCTCGATGAGCCGGGCGACCAAACGGCCAGGGCCGCAGCCTAAATCGATCGTCGGCCCGACACAGAGCCCGAGCACCGTGTTGTCGAAATTACGGTCGGCGTGGTGACCGCCCAGCCAGCTGCGCACCGGCAGCTGTCGCACCCGGCCGTCGTCGTGGCGGACCCAGCAGCGCTCGCCGTCCAGTGCCCGGTCGTAAAGATTGCCCAGCATGTCAGATCCCCGCAGCCTTGGTTGCGTGCGCGAACCGGCTGTCGGGTGCGCAGTGGGCCCGGACGAATTCCACATCATCGACGGTGTCCACGTCGGACAGCTCCGAAACCAGTGTCACGGCTAAACTCTTGTCGCGCAGCGCTTCCAGCGTTGCCGCGCCGGTGTCGGAGCGTGAGGTCGGAACGGTGTTCAGGCAGTCGGCCATTGCGGGATCGGTCACCCCGAGCACCCACCATCCGCCGTCGCGGGCCAGGCCGAACACGGCGTCGGTCTCCAGCAGGGCCTGTGCACATTCGGTGAGCAGGCCCGCGGTCACCTGGGGCGTATCGGAGGCGATCAGCAGAACGGGACGAGCGCCCGCCGCCGCCGCACCGTCCACGATCGCGTTGGCCAGCCTGGCCGAGAAGTCGTCACCGCGTTGCTCGACCACGTGCAAAGCGCCCAGTCGCGAACGGATTTCGCTACCACAACTGGCCTGATCCAGGTCTCCCGTCAGCGCCACCACCTTGGCCTGCACGGGCGTCGCGTCGACCGCGTCAAGCGTGTCCAACAGTGTCGCGGCGGCGATATCGGCTGCGGCCTCCTCGCCGACCTTGACGGCCAGCCGGGTCTTGGCCTGGCCCGCCACCGGCGCCTTCGCGATCACCACCAGCGTCACGGGTATCACGAGATCGCTCGCCAAAAGTCCAGTCCCGCATGGACACTCCCGCGTAGCGATCCGCTGACCTTCGACTTGCCACCGGTGCGTGGCCCGTAGGGAACGTCGCGTTCGACGACCCTCCAGCCCGCCTTCGCGGCACGCACCATCAGCTCCACCGGGTAGCCGGTGCGGCGGTCTGTGATGCCGAGCGCGAGCAACGCGTCGCGGCGGGCGACCCGCATCGGTGCGATGTCGTGCACCGGCAGGCCGTATCGGGTGCGCAGTCGCCAGCACACCGCCGCGGTGCCCAGCCGTGCGTGCCACGGCCACCGCAGGCCGGGCACCGGACGCCGTCGACCGATCGCCATGTCCGCGCCGCGGTCGAGTTCCTCGACGAGGGCGGGCAGCTCCGCAGGATCCAACGACCCGTCGGCGTCGACGACCGCGACGATCGGCGTCGTTGCCGCCTCCACCCCGGCATGCACCGCCGACCCGTAGCCGGGGCGACGCTCCGTCACCACGTCGGCGCCGTGACGGCGGGCCACCTCGGCGGTGCCGTCGGTGCTGTTGTTGTCCACTACGAGGGGTCTATACCCGTCCGGCATAGCGGCCAGCACCCCGGGCAACGAGGCGGCCTCGTTGAGGCAGGGCAGCACCACCGTGACGGATCCGTCGGGCATATCAGTCGAAGATAGGCCAGGCAGTTAAGGCCGACCATGGAGAACCATGACAAAACCATGACATCGGCGCAGGTAGTAGCACCGTCCGGCTAACCTCGGGAGTTGTGACGCGGGTGCTGATTGCCGACGACGACACCGTCGTGCGCGATGTCGTGCGCCGCTATCTGGAACGGGACGGCCTTGAAGTCGCCATTGCCCGCGACGGCAACGAGGCTCTGAGGCTGCTCGGCACCCAGCGTATCGACGTGGCCGTGCTCGACGTGATGATGCCCGGGCCCGACGGCCTGACCTTGTGCCGCAGCCTGCGCCAACGCGGCGACTACACCGTCCCGGTCATCCTGTTGACCGCGCTCGGCGAGGAGGACGACCGGATCGCCGGGCTGGAAGCCGGCGCCGACGACTACCTCACCAAGCCGTTCAGCCCCCGCGAGCTGGCCCTGCGGGTGCGTTCCGTGCTGCGACGGGCACCGGCGACGGTCGGGGTGTCGCCGATGGAGCTGACCGTCGGCGACCTGACCGTCTCCACCGCATCACGCTCGGTGACCGTCAAGGGCGAACCGGTCAGCCTGACCAACCGCGAGTTCGAGCTGCTGGTGTTCTTCATGACCCACGCCGATACCGTGTTCTCCCGCACCGAGCTGCTCAAGCAGGTCTGGCGGTGGGACTTCGGCGACCTGTCGACCGTCACGGTGCACGTCAAGCGGTTGCGGTCCAAGCTCGGCGACCAACATCGGGTGCAGACCGTGTGGGGGCGCGGGTACCTGTGGAGTTCGAGTGCCGTCGCATGAATTCTGGGAGATCGTCGGGTGGGCCCTTGCCTGCTCGGTGCCGGTGGTGCTGGCCGGCGCGCTGATCATCCGGCTGGCGCGGTCGTGGTCGCTGGCGGTCAGCATGGTGGCACTGGTGCTGATCCCGACGATCGCGACGTTCACCGGCGTGCTCGGCGCCAGCGGGTTCATGGTGACCGAGACGTTCGAGCGCACCGTTGTCGTGCTGGTGATCGTCTCCATCGTCACGATCCCCGCCGCGGTCATGATGGCCCGCTACCAGGCTCGCCGCACGGTGTGGGAGGCCGAGATCCGCGACTCCGAGCGGGCAGCCGAACAGTCGCGGCGCCGGCTGGTCGCGTTCGTCAGCCACGACCTGCGCACACCGCTGGCCGGGATCCGCGCCGTGTCGGAGGCCATCGCCGACGGCGTGGTCGCCGACGAGGAGGACATCCGCGTTCACGCCAAAACCATTGAACAGGAATCGATTCGGCTCTCCGAGATGGTCGACGACCTGTTCGAGATGTCGAAGATCAACGCGGGCGCGATCCAGCCCGCCTACGACAAGGTGGCGCTCGACGAGGTCGTCGACGACGTGATGGCCGCGCACCGCATCGCCGCCGAGCGGGCCGGGGTGCTGCTGACGGCGGACCTGCCGGCCAAGCCGGTGCGGGTGGTCGGCAGCGACCGGGCGCTGGTGCGGGTGCTGTCCAACCTGGTGGCCAATGCCATCGCGCACACGCCGGAGGGCGGCAAGGTCGAGCTGGCGCTGGGCGCCGACGAGAACGGCGCGTGGGCCCGCGTCGACGACACCGGCGTCGGCATCGACGAGGCCGACCTGCCGCGGGTGTTCGACGTGGCCTACCGGGGGTCGAACGATCGCGTGCCGCGGTCCGACTCGTCGCTGCCGAGCGGGTCGGGTCTGGGCCTGGCGATCGCGGCCGGGCTGGTGCAGGCACATCGCGGCACCCTGTCGGCGCACAACCTGGACACCGGCGCCCGGTTCGAGGTGCGGCTGCCGCTGGCCGCGGACTAGGTTCGCTAGTTTCGGCAACATGCCCCTGCGCAACGGCGACCACGGCTACGGCGTCGTCACCAAGTTCCTGCACTGGCTGACCGTGGCCACGATCATCGGACAATTCGCCGTCGGCTGGACCATGGAGGCCGACGACGAGGCGCTGGACCGCGAGAAGGACCGCATCGACGCGCTGGAGGACGCCGTTAAGGATCAGGCCAAGAGCCAGGGCGACGCCGCCGAGGACGCGTTCAAGGACGAGATCGACCGCCTCGAGGACCAGTTGGATGCCCGCGAGGACGACTACGTGTCCGCGGCGTTTTCCGACGTGTTCTCCGGCAATTTCCTGGGCGACGGCCTGTCCTTGCCGGAAATTCATGTTCTGCTGGGTCTTTCGATCATGACGCTCGGCTTGGTGCGGGTGGTGTGGCGGATCGCCACCCCCTTGCCGCCGTGGGCGGACTATCTGCGGCCAGGCGAACGGCGGCTCGAGTCGGTACTGGAGAAGGCGCTGCTGACGCTGCTGTTCGTGGTGCCGGGCAGCTGGTCTGCTGCTGATCGCCGGCGAAAGCGAATGGCTTCCCGTGCATATCGCCGCGCAGCTGGTGCTACTCGGCGTGATCGCTGTGCACGTCGGGCTGGTGCTCAGCCACACCGTCATCCGCCGGGACGGGCAGCTGCGGCGGATGCTCTGACGTCAGCTGCGAACGGCGTAGACCGGCCAGGTGTCCGGCACGCCCTTCAGTTCGTGACTGCCACGATCGTCGAAGGCGAGTCGCGAGCCAAGCACCAGCGGCGGCATCACGCCAGACACCAGCACCTCACCCGGCGCCGCGAGCGCCATGATGCGCGCGGCGACGTGGACCGCGATGCCGTGGATGTCGCCGTCGGCCATCTCGATCTCGCCGGTGTGCAATCCGGCCCGAATCGACAAGCCAAGGTCCCCCACCGCGTCGCGGATCGCGCAGGCGCACTGGATCGCTCGCGCCGGACCGTCGAAGGTCGCCAGCGCACCATCACCGGTGAACTTCACGACCGTTCCGCGCGCGGCCGCCACGTGTCGCTCGACGAGACGATTGTGCGCGGCAAGCGTTGTCGCCCACACCTCGTCGCCTACCCGCGCTGCGCGCTCCGTCGACCCGACGATGTCGGTCAAGAGGACGGTGGACAACACTCGATTCGACGGTCTCGCCCGGCGTTCGCCAGTTAGGAATGACTCAACCTCATCAAAAACCTGGTCGGAATCACCAGCGAACAACAGTCCGTCGCCTTCGAACTCCATCAGCTGCGCGCGCGGGAGCCGCTTACCAAGATCGAGGAAATGGTCCCGACGCACGTCAGGATCGCCACTTCGCCGCATCAGCAGACTCGGTGCCTGGATACTGTCGAGTGCCGGGCGGAGGTCGGTGCGCAGCCAGTACTCCAGCATCGCGGGCAGATATCCAGGGCCGCCGGCAAGCCGTTCACACCTTGCCCACCACGACCTCTTGACGTCGTCACGGGTCCAGCTCGGCGCCAACACATCCATGAGCGACCCGGTGCCGACGTGCTCGATATAGCGTTCGACCAACTTCTCGAGCCTGTCTTCCGGAAAGCCAGCCGGGTGGTCGTCAGCGCGCAGAAACCGCGCGAACGGACTCCACAAGACCAGTGAGCTCACGCGCTCCGGATGGGTCGCAGCGAGCAGCCAGACGGGTAGGCATGCGCCCTGCATTGAGAAGATCGACGCTCTCTCACTGCCGACGGTGTCGAGCACGGCGAGTAGACCGTCGGTCCAGACCTGCAGGGCTGGTTGACCGTCGGGAGGCAACCTGTCTGAGCTGCCAGCGCCGAGAAGGTCGGTGAGGATCAGGCGACTGAACGTCGCTAACCGCCGGAGCGGCCCCGCGACGGCCGGCTCGTCCCACACCAGGTCAATGGGAAGGCATGCAAGAGGGACAAACAGCAGATCGGGTCCATCGCCGAGGACCTGATAGGCGATATGGGCGTCACCAAGCATCGCGTATCGCGTTTCTGGGACGCCGGTCATGCGATGAGCATGCACCGAAATCCCTCTTCTTACTGGTGTCTTGTACTAGATTGATCTTTCTATTATCGTTGTTAACCTATTCACCACTGAGAGGTGCTGACATGGCCGCTGTCGATTCCCGCAAGGCGCTGCGCAAGTTCAAAATGGAGCGACGTGTCGGTCGCGCCATCGTCAACCCGCTCGTTGCGGCTCTCGACAAGATCGGCATCAGGTCATCGACGGTTGTCGAGTTGGAGACCACCGGCGCCAAGTCCGGGCAGCCCCGACGCGTACCACTCACCGGTCGCGCCGACGACGGCGGTGTCTGGGTGATCTCCCAGCACGGCCGGCGCGCAGGATGGGCACACAACATCTCAGCCGACCCCAAGGTGCGGGTGCGGGTCAACAACGAATGGCGCAGCGGCACAGCCGCATTCGTGCCTCACGACGACGTCGTCGCCAGGGCCCGCAGCTTCGGCGGCAACGGCAGGCTCAGCCAGTCCGCCACCGCTCTGGGTATGCGGGCCCTACAGAGCGACCCCATCTCGGTACGCATCACCTTCACCGACTGATTGCACGGTGACAATGGGGCGTGCAGATTCAAATCGTCGGTACCGACCTGCCGGGTCGCGACTGCCCGCCCGGCCACAACTTCCCCGGCTACTCGAACATCCAAGTCGCGGTGCAGAGCAAGAAACGGCCGCCGGAGCTGCTGGATCTGCAGCCGGGCGACGCAACCGAGGTCACCTGGACGGTCGACTGCGAGGTCAACGGCTCAGACATCCGAGGCCCGTACATCCAGGGGCGACCGGGCGACCGGTTCATCTACCTCAACTGGGGCAGCGTCGACGATGACGGCCGGCTGGACATGTTTCGCCGAGCGAAGCTGATGCTTGCCGACGTGCCCGGCGACGTGCTCGCCAAGGCCGCAAAGTCGGGGCGGCTCGTCGGCAGGCTGCGCCTCACCGATACCAAGGGCCAACCGCTGTGCGCGTCGGTGCGGCCACCGATGATCGACTGGTCAGTCGGGTAGCGAGTTGCTCAGCCGTTCCGTCGCGGCCAGGTAGTCCTCGATGAACTCGCGCACCACTTCGCGGGCCGGCTTGACCTTGTTCATCAGCCCCACGCCTTGCCCGACGAAGTAGGTCGCCAGCGCCTGCGCGCCCGGATGTCCCTGCGCGGCAAGCGCATCGACGCGCCACAGCACGGGCTCGGCCAGCATCGACTGCAGCGGAAGGGGCAATGTCTTATGACCACCTTCGGTCGGCTGCCACGCGTCGGTCCAGTCCGACTTGAGCTGGCGTGCCGGCTTGCCGGTTCGCCCGGTAGAGCGGATGGTGTCGCGCGACGTTGCAGCCAAGAACTTCTTCACGGTATGCGGCGAGGTCTCGGCTTCCTCGGTGGTCAACCAGACCGATCCGGTCCACGCGCCGTCAGCGCCCATCGCGACGGCTGCCGCCATCTGCCTGCCGGTCACGATGCCGCCCGCGGCCAGCACCGGCACCGCCCCATCGATGGCCTCGATGACCTCGGGAATCAGCACCATCGTCGTCACCTCGCCGCAGTGCCCGCCGGCCTCGGTGCCTTGCGCGACGATGAGGTCTACGCCTGCTGCGACCTGTTTGGCGGCGTGTTCCTTGGCGCCGACGAGGGCGGCGACGGGAATGCCGCGCTCCTTGCCCGCGTCGATCATGTAGTCCGGAGGCACCCCCAGCGCGTTGGCGATCAGCTTGATCGGATGGCTCATGGCCACGTCAAGCAGATCCTTGCCAGTGTTGCCGGACAGGAATGACGCGCCGAGCCTGCGCCTTCTCCTCGGGTGGAATACCATGGGCGGCAAGCAATTCGGCGATGTATTTGCGATGATCCTCCGGGATGCGGTCCCCCAACTGACCGCTGGACAGGTTCTCACCCTTGCCCTCGAAGGTCGCGGGCACGATCAAGTCGAGGCCGTACGGCTTGCCGCCGACGTGGTCATCGATCCAGGACAGCTGCTGATCCAGCAGTTCCGGGGTCAACGCCGTCGCCCCGAGTACGCCGAAGCCGCCGGCGTTGGTCACCGCGGCCACCACGTCACGGCAGTGGCTGAACGCGAAAAGCGGGAAATCGATACCGAACTGCTCACAGATGGCGGGCTTCACCCGTTCAGTATCGCTACCGCACATTCGCCTCCGACAAGAACCTCCCGACCTCGTCGAGCATGTGGCGACCGTCGATCAACGCGGGGTCGTTGTGGTTTGCGCCGGGCACCAGGAGGTAGCGCTTGGGGTCTGGTGTTGCGTCGTAGAGCTTCCTGCTCAGCGACTCGGGCACGATTTCGTCACGGTCGCCCGCGATCACCATGACCGGCACCGCCAGCGATCCGATCCGGTCAATCGACGGATAGCGATCGATCAGCAGCCGGCCGATCGGCAGCCACGGGTAGTGCACGCGGCCGACTTCGACCAGCGACGTGAACGGGGAGCGCAGGACGAGTGCGGCAGGCGGTCGCTCCAGTGCAAGGCCGATGGCCACCGCAGCGCCGAGTGACTCGCCGAAGTACACGATCCGGTTCGGGTCGACCTCCGGTTGCGCGGCCAGCCAGGACTGTGCCGCCCGAGCATCGGCGGCCAGACCCTTCTCCGATGGGCGGCCCGGGTTGCCGCCGTATCCGCGGTAGTCGAACAGCAGCACGGAAACACCAAGGCTCGCCAGCCCGGCGGCTAGTCCAGCCCGCCCCGATCGGTCGCCGCCATTGCCGTTGAAGACGAGGACGGCGGGCCCGCGCTGAACGCCTGTTGCGGGTAAATACCAAGCACCCAAGCGCTTTCCGTCCTCGGTGTCGAGAACGACGTCGCGACCTCCGGGAAGGAGTGTCGCGGCCGACGGCACCGGGCCAGGCGACGGAAAGTAGATCAGCCGTCGCTGCTGCGACCGGATCGCGACGATCAGTGCGGAAGCCACGAGGGTGACAATAAGCGCCGCGGCAAGAATCCGCCGCCGTCTACTACTAGCGGGGCTTCGCCCCAGCCCGACGAGGCGTGTCGTTGGTCGCCGATGGTGTGGGGGCTCCGGCGGTCGGGGTGAGACCGTGACCGGGAAGCCCGATCCGGTGTATGAACCGACTATGCGGTTGGTTGGCCTGACTGGCCGCCCGAACGACCGGAGCCCGTCATGACCGTAGCGCGATCTGTCAGCGATGTGTTGAGCGATCATGTGCGGTTCGAGATCGACTGTATCGACCGGATGTACCTCAACGTCTATGTCCCGCAGTTGCAGTTCGCTCGCGGGCTGGTCGGCTACGTCCATCGACAGTTGGGGTTGCCGATCGCTTCGACCGCGCCGCTGGCGCGCATCACCGAGGCGTTTAGCACCGCGGTGCACCGGTTCGCCCGCGACAACGAGGTCGCGTGGGTCGACTTCGTGAAGGGCCAGCGCAAGGACGACGTGATGCATGAGCACCTGGCCGGTTTCACCGCCGCGGAGGGGGTGCTGTTCATCGGGCGGGCGCAGGAGAAGACGCCGTTGTTCCGCACCGAGAAACGCCGCGACGCCCACGGTGAGGCCTATCCGTGGATCGTGAAGACCACCGGGCTGGTCAACCAGTTCTACTTCTACTGCGTCGATGACGACTTCGGCCCGTTCTTCCTCAAGTTCTGCTCCTATTTCCCCTACAACGCCAAGCTGTGCATCAACGGTAACGAGTGGGCCAAACGCCAGGCCGCCAAGGCCGGGATCGGCTTTCAACCGTTGGACAACGGGTTCGCCGCGGTCGACGATCCGGCGGCGGTGCAGGCGATCTGCGACCAGTTGGGGCCCGATCAGATCGACGCTCTGCTGCGCAAGTGGCTGGCTCGGCTGCCGCACCCGTTCAGTCCCGCCGACCGTACCGCCGGCTACCGCTACGACCTGTCGATCCTGCAGGCCGAGTTCTCGCTGACCCAGATGCTCGACGCGCCGCTGTCGGGTCGGGTCTTCTTCGAAAACGTCATCCGCAACAACCTCGACATCGGCCGCCCCGACCAGGTGGCGCTGATCTTCGACCGCAAACTGATCCGCCGCGGCCCCCACAAGACACCGGGCCGGTTCCGCACCCGGGTGATCACCGACGGGGTCACCCCGAGCCTGCACGTCGACTACAAGCACACCCGGATCAAGCAGTACCACAAGGAAGGACGAGCGCTACGGACCGAAACCACCATCAACGACACCCGCGACTTCGGCATCGGGAAACGACTGATCAATCTGCCCGCACTGCGGGAGATCGGCTCCACCGCCAACCGACGCCTGCTGCGCGTCCAATCAATCAGCCACGACCCGATCACCGGCACCGATGCCCTGCACACCATCACCGCACCCCTGACCACCGCGGCCGGGAACCGTATCCCCGCACTGCGCCTCGGTGAGCAGCGCAGCCACGCCCTGCTGGCCGCCTTGCCGCTATTCCAACTACAGCCCAACGGCTTCGCCAACAAAGATCTGCGCGCCTTGACCGCCGAACTGCGGGCACTGCCAGCCGAACAGGTCACCGCCGGCCAGATGACCTACGACCTGCGAAGACTGCGCGCCCGCGGCTTCATCACCCGCATCCCGCACACCCACCGATACAGAATCACCGACCACGGCCTACATACCGCACTGTTCCTGTCTGCCGTGCACGACCGATACCTGCCGACCGGCTTGGCTCACCTCGCCGACCACACCACCTCACCACCACTGCAGACAGCTTCCCGCGCATACCAAAAGGCCCTCGAAACCCTCAGTCACACAACAGGACTCGCCGCATAACGCCAACAACTCAACCACACAACACCAAACTTGACTCAAAAATCCGGCTTCGCCGGATCAAGACAAGCTAGCGGGGCTTCGCCCCAGCCCGACGAGGCGTGTCGTTGGTCGCCGATGGTGTGGGGGCTCCGGCCGGTCGGGGTGAGACCGTGACCGGGAAGCCCGATCCGGTGTATGAACCGACTATGCGGTTGGTTGGCCTGACTGGCCGCCCGAACGACCGGAGCCCGTCATGACCGTAGCGCGATCTGTCAGCGATGTGTTGAGCGATCATGTGCGGTTCGAGATCGACTGTATCGACCGGATGTACCTCAACGTCTATGTCCCGCAGTTGCAGTTCGCTCGCGGGCTGGTCGGCTACGTCCATCGACAGTTGGGCTTGCCGATCGCTTCGACCGCGCCGCTGGCGCGCATCACCGAGGCGTTTAGCACCGCGGTGCACCGGTTCGCCCGCGACAACGAGGTCGCGTGGGTCGACTTCGTGAAGGGCCAGCGCAAGGACGACGTGATGCATGAGCACCTGGCCGGTTTCACCGCCGCGGAGGGGGTGCTGTTCATCGGGCGGGCGCAGGAGAAGACGCCGTTGTTCCGCACCGAGAAACGCCGCGACGCCCACGGTGAGGCCTATCCGTGGATCGTGAAGACCACCGGGCTGGTCAACCAGTTCTACTTCTACTGCGTCGATGACGACTTCGGCCCGTTCTTCCTCAAGTTCTGCTCCTATTTCCCCTACAACGCCAAGCTGTGCATCAACGGTAACGAGTGGGCCAAACGCCAGGCCGCCAAGGCCGGGATCGGCTTCAACCGTTGGACAACGGGTTCGCCGCGGTCGACGATCCGGCGGCGGTGCAGGCGATCTGCGACCAGTTGGGGCCCGATCAGATCGACGCTCTGCTGCGCAAGTGGCTGGCTCGGCTGCCGCACCCGTTCAGTCCCGCCGACCGTACCGCCGGCTACCGCTACGACCTGTCGATCCTGCAGGCCGAGTTCTCGCTGACCCAGATGCTCGACGCGCCGCTGTCGGGTCGGGTCTTCTTCGAAAACGTCATCCGCGACAACCTCGACATCGGCCGCCCCGACCAGGTGGCGCTGATCTTCGACCGCAAACTGATCCGCCGCGGCCCCCACAAGACACCGGGCCGGTTCCGCACCCGGGTGATCACCGACGGGGTCACCCCGAGCCTGCACGTCGACTACAAGCACACCCGGATCAAGCAGTACCACAAGGAAGGACGAGCGCTACGGACCGAAACCACCATCAACGACACCCGCGACTTCGGGATCGGGAAACGACTGATCAATCTGCCCGCACTGCGGGAGATCGGCTCCACCGCCAACCGACGCCTGCTGCGCGTCCAATCAATCAGCCACGACCCGATCACCGGCACCGATGCCCTGCACACCATCACCGCACCCCTGACCACCGCGGCCGGGAACCGTATCCCCGCACTGCGCCTCGGTGAGCAGCGCAGCCACGCCCTGCTGGCCGCCTTGCCGCTATTCCAACTACAGCCCAACGGCTTCGCCAACAAAGATCTGCGCGCCTTGACCGCCGAACTGCGGGCACTGCCAGCCGAACAGGTCACCGCCGGCCAGATGACCTACGACCTGCGAAGACTGCGCGCCCGCGGCTTCATCACCCGCATCCCGCACACCCACCGATACAGAATCACCGACCACGGCCTACATACCGCACTGTTCCTGTCTGCCGTGCACGACCGATACCTGCCGACCGGCTTGGCTCACCTCGCCGACCACACCACCTCACCACCACTGCAGACAGCTTCCCGCGCATACCAAAAGGCCCTCGAAACCCTCAGTCACACAACAGGACTCGCCGCATAACGCCAACAACTCAACCACACAACACCAAACTTGACTCAAAAATCCGGCTTCGCCGGATCAAGACAAGCTAGCGGGGCTTCGCCCCAGCCCGACAGGCATGTCGTTGGTCGCGGCTCGTGTGGGGGCTCCGGTCGGCGGGGTTAGACCACGACCGGCGAGCCGGTCTGGTGTATGAACCGCACGAGGCGGTTGGTTGGCCTGCTGGCCGCCCGACGACCGGAGCCCGTCATGACCGTAGCGCGCAGCTGTCGGCGATGTCTTGTCCGATCATGTGACGTTCGAGATCGAGTGGATCGACCGGATGTATCTCAACGTGTACGTGCCGCAGCTGCAGTACGTCGGCGGGGTGGTCGGGTTCTTCGTCGGCCATCGGGGTTGCCGATCGCGTCGTCGGCGTTGATGGCGCCGATCACCGAGGCGTTCGTCGCCGACGATCGAGCGGCTTCGCCCGCGACAACGAGGCTGCCGTTGGTGTCGACTTCGCCAAGGGCCAGCGCAAGGACGACGTGATGCACGAGCACCTGGCCCGCTTCACGGCGCCGACGGAGGGGGTGCTGTTCGTCGGCCAGGCGCAGGAGAAGACGCACGGTGTTCCGCACCGAGAAGCGCCGCACACCCGACGGGGCGACCTATCCCTGGATGGTGCGCACCACGGCGATGGTCAACCACTTCTACTTCTACTGCGTCGACGACGACTTCGGCCCGTTCTTCCTCAAGTTCTGCTCCTACTTCCCGTACACCGCCAAGCTGTGCATCAACGGCCACGAGTAGGCCAAGCGCCAGGCGCGCCAAGGCCGGGCATCGGCTTCGAGCGCGCTGGACAACGGGTTCGCCGCTGTCGACGACCCGGCAGCGGCTGCAGGCGATCTGCGACGGGCTGGGCCCCGAGCAGATCGACGCGCTGCTGCGCAAGTGGCTGGCCCGGCTGCCCGCACCCGTTCACCGCCGCCGACCGGACCGGCCGGCTACCGCTACGACATCTCGATCCTGCAGGCCGAGTTCTCGCTGACCCAGGTGCTCGACCGGCCGCTGTCCGGCCGGGTCTTCTTCGAGGAGGTGATCCGCGAGAACCTCGACCTCGGCCGCCCCGACCAGGTCGCGCTGATCTTCGACCGGCGCGTCATCCGCAACGGCCGCACACGACCCCGGGCCGGTTCCGCACCCGGGTCATCACCGACGGGGTCATCCCGTCGCTGCACGTCGACTACAAGCACACGCCGGATCAAGCAGTACCACAAGGAAGGCCGGGCCCTGCGGACCGAGACCACCATCAACGACACCCGCGACTTCGGGATCGGCAAACGGCTGACCAACCTGCCCGCCCTGCGGCAGGTCGGCTTCTCCGCCAACCGACGTCTGCTGGACGTCCAACGAATCAGCCACGACCCGATCACCGGCACCGACGCGTTGCCACCATCACCGCACCCCGACCACCGCGGCCGGCAACCGTATCCCCGCGCTGCGCTTCGGCGACCCCCGCGCCCACGCCCTGCTGGCCGCCTTGCTCCTGTTCCGTCTGCAGCCCAACGGCTTCACCAACCGCGACCTGCGCACCTTGACCGCCGACTGCGGGCACTGCCAGCCGAACAGGTCACCGCCGGCCAGATGACCTACGACCTGCGCCGACTGCGCGCCCACGGCCTCATCGCACGCATCCCCCACACCCACCGCTACAGATCACCGACCACGGCCTACATACCGCACTGTTCCTGTCTGCCGTGCACGACCGATACCTGCCGACCGGCTTGGCTCACCTCGCCGACCACACCACCTCACCACCACTGCAGACAGCTTCCCGCGCATACCAAAAGGCCCTCGAAACCCTCAGTCACACAACAGGACTCGCCGCATAACGCCAACAACTCAACCACACAACACCAAACTTGACTCAAAAATCCGGCTTCGCCGGATCAAGACAAGCTAGAGTAGCCGCGCGACCACGGAAAGCCGGTGCTGCCAGTGAGCGAATTCGATGCGCTGTGCGCCAATGACGCCGACCTGGCCGAACTCCGGTCGTCGATCCGGGACTTCCTGGCCGCCGATCGCGCCGAGTTCGGCTGGCAGCCGGCGGTCGACTGCTGGTTGGCCAAGTGGGACGCCGACTTCAGCGTCCGGCTCGCCGACGCCGGGTTCGTCGGCTTGACCATCCCGACGCGAGTACGGCGGGCACGGGCTCGGCCACCTGCACCGCTACGTGGTGACCGAGGAGTTGCTGGCGCACGGCGCGCCGGTCGCCGCGCACTGGATCGCCGACCGCCAGGTCGCGCCCGTCGCTGCTGCGTACGGCACCGAGGAGCAGCGCCGGCGGCTGCTGCCCGGCATCGCCGCGGGCGGGTGTACTTCGGCGATCGGGATGAGCGAGCCGGCGCGGGCTCCGATCTGGCCGCGGTGCGCACCCGCGCGGACCAGAGTCGACGGCGGCTGGGCGCTGACCGGCACCAAGGTGTGGACCAGCGGCGCGCACCTCGCCCACCAGTTCGTCGTGCTGGCCCGCACCAGCCCGCTCGGACCCGCGCATCGCCACGCCGGCTTCAGCCAGTTCATCGTGCCGACCTGACGCGCCGGGCGTGACGATCAGCCCGATCCTGCTGATGAACGGCGAGCACCACTTCAACGAGGTGGTGTTCGACGACGTGTTCGTCCCCGACGACGACGTGCTCGGCGAGATCGGCGACGGCTGGCATCAGGTGACCGCGCGAGCTGGGCTTCGAGCGCAGCGGGCCGGAACGGATCCTGTCCACCGCCACGCTGCTCTTCGGCGCTGATCCGCGCGCTCGGCGGCGGGACGCCGACGACGGACCGCCGCGGAGGTCGGCGACCTGATCGCGCGGATGATGCTCGCTGCGTCAGCTGTCGATATCGGTGGCGCGCAGCGCTGGCCGACGGGCGCGACGCCGCGAACCGGGCCGCACTGGTCAAGGACCTCGGCACCCGCTTCGAGCAGGACTCGGTCGAACTGGCCGCCGACCTGCTCGACCGCGTCGACGCCGCAGTCGCCGAGCGCCGGCGGCTGCGCGGCTGCTGGCCGCCGCGCGGCTGCACTCGCCGCTGTTCACGCTGCGCGGCGGCACGAACGAGGTGCTGCGCGGCGTCGTGGCGCCAAGGGCATGGGGCGCGCGAGCGAGGACCGAGCTGACGCAACTCGTCGACGACATCGGCCGCCGGTCGTTCGATGCCCGCCTCGGCCATCGCGGCCTGCCCGAGGACGTTCGACGACGCGCTGTGGCGCACTCTCGAGGACGACCGGGTTGAGCCGGCTGACCAGCAGCCGAGGCGCGGGTCCGGGAGGCGGCGTCGTGCTCGCGGGCTGGCCCGCATGCGGCCGCGCGGTCCCGATCGCCGAGACCGATCTGCTCGCAGCCTGGCTGGCGGGCAGGCCGGGCTCGAGGTGCCCGAGACCGGGCCGCTGACGGTCGCGATCGCCGACGCCGATCGTCCGGCGGCCGGATCACCGGCACGGCGACCGACGTGCCGTGGCCGCGCTCGGCGTCCGTGGTGCTGGCCGCGCGCACCGCCGACGCGCTGTCACGTCGCGGTCGTCGACGACCCCGAGGTCACCGACGGCCACAATCTGGCCGGCGAACCCCGCGGGTCGATCGCGTTCGACGCTGCCCGCCGACGCGTCGCCCGGCTCGACCCGGCCGTGGCCGACGAGCTGCGTCCGCCGCGGCGCGTGGGCGCGCTGCGCTGCAGATCGTCGGCGTGCTCGACGCCGCCGCCGACCTCACCGTCGCGCACACCCGCGACCGGGTGCAGTTCGGCCGGCCGCTCGAGCAGAGTTCCAGGCCGTGCAGCACTCGTTGGCCGCGATGGCCGGTGAGATCGAACGTGCCCGCGCCGCAACGGCTTTGGCGATCGCCGCGGCGGCCGACTACGGCTTCGACAGCGCCCAGACCGACTATGCGGTGACGGTGGCCAAGGTGGCGGTCGGCCGGGCCGTCGGACCGGTGACCACCATCGCGCACCAGCTGCACGGCGCGATCGGCGTGACCATCGAGCACCCGCTGTGGCTGGCCACCATGCGGGCACGCAGTTGGGTCGACGAGTTCGGCACGACCGCCCACTACGCGCGCAGGCTGGGCCGGATGGCGCTGGCGGCCGACGACCCGTGGGACGTCGTCGTCAGCTGTCCAGCACCTGGTTGACGCGCGGCGTCGCACGTCGCCGAGGTCGGTCAGGTCGATGCCGAACCGGTCGGTCAGCGCGTCGAGCACCTGCGCCGCGGTGTCGAAGCGGATCCGCTCGGTCTCCCCGCCGCGGTGGATCGCCAGATTCCGGCCGCGCAGGTTCCAGCGTGCGTCGTCGGTGACCAGCGCGGCCGTCAGCCCGGTGACGAAGACCGAGTCGGGATACGTTGACACATACCAACTTCCGACCTCGAGATCGATGCGCGGTTGCGGCCGGGTGGTGAACATGTAGAGCGGCTCGCCAGGTGTCGCGGACCTGAGCCTCCAGCATGGTGCCGTCGCCGTGGTCGACGATGCCGGTACGGCTCGTGGCGGGTCTGCTGGACCGGCCCGGCCTCCAGCCGAATCGGCGACGACAGGGTCTGCCCGCCGAACCCGACGTCGACGAGGAAGCGGCCGTCGACGCCGGGCACCGTCACCGCCAGCACCTGATGGGTCATGCGCGGGCAGCGCACCGCGGGTCGTTCATCCAGACCACGCGCCCGCGATCCGCTCGACGCCGTAGCCCAGCGCCTCGAGCACGTAGCCATCAGTCCGTTCTGCTCGTAGCAGTAGCCGCCGCGGCGGCGGCCGACCAGCTTGTCGGAGAGCGCGGCGGGCCGAGGTCGACGACCGGCACACCCATCAGCGGGTCGAGGTTCTCGAACGGGATGGCTCGGTTGTGCGCGGCGACCAGTGCAGTGCAGCACGTCTCGAGCGTCGGCTCCGTCGGGCCCGGTGTAGCCGATCCGGTCGAAGTATGCCGGTAGGTCGATGTCGGCCATGGCTTCAACTGTCATGCACGGCATGCTGCGACATCAACCTCGGTTCAGGTCAAGCGGTGGAAGAATGGCGCCGTGGTGGCGCACCTGACCGAGGACCTGCGGGAGGACCTGCTGGCCCGATGGTCGGAGTCGCACCGGCGACACCACACCGTGAACCACCTGCACGAGATGCTCGACGCGATTGGACTGCTTGCCGACGACGGGCATCCAGTTCGATCGGGAGGCGGTGGAGCTGGCCGCGTGGTTCCACGACGCGATCTACGAGATCGGCCGTGACGACAACGAGGACCGTTCGGCCGAGCTGGCCCGACAGCTGTTGGCGTCGTCGCCGGTTCGTGACGAGGTCGCCCGGCTGGTGCTGCTCACCAAGACCCACAAGGCCGCGGCCGATGACGTCAACGGCGCGGTGCTCAGCGATGCCGATCTGTCCGTGCTCGGCGCGAACTCTCGTCGCTACGGCGAATATGCGCGCGCCATCCGCGAGGAGTACGCCGACGTCCCCGACGACGCGTTCAAACCGGCTCGGGCGCAACTGCTTACGGCCCTTCTCGACGGACCGATCTTTCACACCGGTGCCGGCCGCGACCGGTGGGAGCAGCAGGCCCGCCAGAATCTGGCCGAGGAGATCGCGGCGCTCACCGCCTAAGGCTTGCCGCGGGACGGGGTCTGTCCTACGTCTCCATGCCGCAGGGGTGAACTGGGCTCTGCCGCGGTCGCTTCGGACACCGCAGAGCCACCCGGCGCACCGCTGACCCGCGGGGTTTTCGCCGGATCACCCGAGGACGGCTCCGCGCCATGATGGATTTCCTTCGACCGCGCATGCAGGACTTCCAGCACCGGAATGCGGTTGCCGTGCGCGGTCTCGTGGTCGAACAGGGTCTTCAGCTGGCCGTCATCGAGCGAACGGATCCGATGCCGCAACTCGGTGAGTGGCAGCTGGTCGTAATCCGGGATGGGTAATTCGTCGCTGTGTGCCATACCTATCGGTTGCCCGCGGCGGAGCCGCTGAAAACGTCAGTGTCGTGCGGTCGCGACGACCATCGGCAGCTCGACCACGGATACGCCGTCGACCACGTGCTCGTGTGCTTCTCCGGCGAACTGGCGTTCCAAGGCCGACCTCGCTGCGGTCGGAGCCTGTTCGATGAACGCGGCCATCGGGGTCAGGCCGATGTACTGCCACAGAAACTCAGCGGGTGCGGGCAGCCTCAGCGTGGTCGTCAGCACCGTCGAGGACACGTCACGCAGTCCGGCCTCCCGAAGCAGACCGGCGACGTCATCGGGGTCGTGCATCGAGAAGACCGCGCTGACGAAGCCGCCGAGATCGGCGCTGATCTGCTCGACGATGGCCCGCTCGAGAGCTTCGAAGAACGGTGGTATCCGCCCCGGCGTGTTGATCACCAACCGGCCCGAAGGCACCAGCACCCTGCGCATCTCGGCGACCGCGGCGGGCCTGTTCTCGATGAACATCAACCCCATTTGGCACAGCACGACATCTGCGGAGGCATCCGGTATCGGTAGTGCGGCGGCGTCGGAATCTGCCACTCAACGCTCGCACCGGCCGGCACGGGAACGGACTTGGCGACCTCGATCATGTCGGGTGCGATGTCGATTCCGGTGACCGTGCCGGTGTCGCCGACTCGCTCGGCGGCGGCGCGGGTGACGTGGCCGGTACCGCACGCGACGTCGAGGACGTGTTGACCCGGCTGAAGATCGGCCACGTGCAGTAGGTCCTTCGACACCGGTGTGGCGATGAGGGGTACGAAGTCGCGCTGGTAGTTCTCGGCTGCGGTTCCAGTGAAGTGTCGGTACGAAACGGAAGACATGGCAACACGGTACGAAGGCGATCCTGCGGCGCACATCGGGTGAACAACCCATTGCCGAAGATGGGTCGAACGGCCAATCGCTGCAACATTTCCTTCCACCTACCGCACGAAATAGCGGAAGCTATTTCCGCTAAATGTCCTGGGTACATCGGCTACCTCAGCCGTAACGGCACGTCCGGAAGGACAACGAGCGGAGATCAATGCCGCCAGTACCGCCTCCGCCACATTTGTGACGCAGATCACTGGGGAATCAGTTTCTGCTTTATTGACATCGTTGCCAACTACTTCCTACGGTGACGTACCACATACCTACCCAACACTGTGCGACGGCCACAGACAGGAGGCGTGAGATGCACGACATTTTCGTCGTCACGAGCGAAGGCTCGGGCGGCGGACACATCACGCGCATCGTGTACGCCGTCAACGAAGGCGACGCGCGCCGAACACACCAGGACAACTACCCCGGCGAGTCGATCGTGGCCGTTGCCACCCGAATTACCCAGCTGACGTCGATCACGAAGTCGATCGAGTCGAGTGTCAGTGCCGCGACACGGTTTCGGGGACGCAGCGGGGGGTGAAGGCTCGCCCGAAATCTCGGGCACGAAACGGACGGGGAGAGGTTCCAAGTAAGGAAGCGCGACATGACAGTTCGCAAAGTAGTTGCAGGATCCGTCCTCGCCGCAGGCCTGGGCGTAGCCGGAATGTTGGGGGCCGGAACGGCTACCGCCGGACCGGGCATCTCGTTCGACCCCGGTACGGGTGGCACCAAGACCATCGGCATCGGCGACCAGGAGCTGGGCGGCGCGTACGCGAACGCCAGCAAGGGCAACACCGCCCTGGCGGTCAGCCTGGGCATCTCGCCGGTCGGGACCGTGGCCCAGGCGAACAATAGCGGCACGGGCAACAACGTGTTCGCCTTCGAAGGCCA
>CAVUPN010000032.1:0-183875 GCA_963743225.1 uncultured Actinomycetota bacterium
TTTGCTCCGAAAGCTAACAGCGCAGATCGCCGGGGTCAATATGCTGGCACTGAGCCGTCAGGCCCGTTCTGCGGGAACAAAAGTTAGGTTATAGTCCGCAGCAGATGTTCACGATCCGGTTCGACATGCGCGCGCCCTCGTTCGGCGCGCCGACGAGCGAGTTGTACGCCGCGGCCATCGACATGTGTGCCTGGGCGGAGACCCGCGGGGCGATCGTGGCGGTGTTGTCGGAGCATCACGGAGCCGAAGACGGCCATCTGCCCTCGCCGCTCGTGTTGGCATCGGCGATCGCGGCCCGCACCGAGCGGCTGCAGATCATGCTGGCCGCGGTCGTGCTGCCGTTCTGGGATCCGGTCCGCCTCGCCGAGGACATGAGCGTGCTCGACAACATCAGCAAGGGGCGGGTGTCGTATGCGTTCGGCATCGGCCACCGTCCCGAGGAGTACGAGCACTTCGGCGTCGACATGCGGTCGCCGGGGCCGGCTCGCCGACGAGAAGCTGACGCAACTCAGGCAGCTCTTGAAGGGTGAGCCGGTGGTCTCCGAGGGCCGGCGCGTCCACGTCACCCCGGCGTGCACGTCCGCCGGTGGGCCGTTCATCATGCTGGCGGGTGGCAGCGATGCCGCGGTCAAGCGGGCGGCGAAGCACGGACTCGGAGTCGTCCTCCAGACGAACCAAGGCGGACTGAAGGAGTTGTACGAGAGCGAATGTCGCGCACACGGCCACGAACCCGGGTTCATCCAGCTGCCGGCGGACAATGCTCCGACGGCAGTGTTCGTCGCCGATGACGTGGACAAGGCGTGGGACGAGCTGGGGCCATATCTGCTTCATGACGCGGTGACCGCCGCGTCCTACCGGCACGGCGACGAGGGCGTGGCCAGCATCTCGCGCGCCGAGGACGTGGACGGGCTGCGCGCGGCGGAAGGTCCGTACCGCGTTTTCACCACCGACGAGGCCGTCCGACTACATGCGCGGCGGCCAGGCCCTGCCATTGGCGCCACTCTGTGGTGGCTTGCCCCCGAAGTTGGCCTGGCCATACCTCGAACGTGCTGCCGAGGCGGCGGCCAGCGGAGCCTGACCGAAGGAGAATCATGGCGGAAAGTCCGAGTCGAGTCGTCGTGTGGTCGACCGGTGGAGTCGGCTCCATCGCCATCGACGCCGTGCACCGCCGACCGGATCTCGAACTCGTCGGCGTATGGGTGCACTCGCAGGACAAGGTCGGCCGAGACGCCGGTGAGCTCGCCGGTGGTGAACCGATCGGTGTCGCTGCGACCAACGACGCCGATGCGCTGATCGACCTGGCGCCGGACTGTGTGGTGTACGCCGCGAGCGGACCGGAACGCGACGCCGGTGCCGTGCCGGACTACCTTCGACTGCTCGAGGCCGGAATCAACGTGGTGTCAACGACATCGACCAGTTTGGTGTATCCGCCGGCGTTCTACTCACCCGACTGGCGCGACCAGCTGGAGGCGGCCGCCAAGTCCGGCAACGTCTCGTTCTACGCGTCCGGCATCTTTCCGGGCTTCGGGTCGGATCAACTCGCGCTGCTGCTGGCGACGCAGTCCAAGAAGATCCGGTGCATCACCGCGACGGAGATCGCGCTGAACGACCACTACCCGGTGGCCGACATCATGATGAACGGCATGGGGTTCGGCCATCCGCTCGACTTCGAGCCGATGCTGAAGACGCCCGGATTCATCGAGATGGCTTGGAAGGCACCGATTTACCTGATGGCAGAGGGTCTCGGGGTCGAAGTATCTGAGGTACGCGGCTCGCTGGACCGGCGGCTGACCGACAGAGACATCGAGGTCGCATTCGGAACCATCAAGGCGGGGACGTGCGGGGCGGTCAGCACCAGGGCCGCAGGCGTGGTCAACGGCCGGGAGGCCATCGTGATCGAGCACATCATCCGGATGGCCCGCGACGTCGCACCGGACTGGGTGACGTCGGAGTTCGATGCCACATATCGCGTCGACATCGAGGGCGAGCCCGACATCCACTGCGCGATGAACCTCGGCGACGCGGAGGGGCACGGCGCAGGCCGCGCCGCAATGGCCGCGACCGCCATGCGCGTCGTCAACGCGATTCCGTTCGTGATCGACGCGCCCGCCGGCCTGCTCAGCTCGCTGGACATGCCGAACACGTTGCCGCGACACGCATTCGATTGAACCGCACCGAGTTCTGCATATGGGTTGTAGATTTCGGAGATCCACAGCCATGATGCAGAAGTCGAGAAGGAGGGCACCATGTACATGCTGCGCTTCGACATGCGCGCGCCTGCGATGGGCGCGCCAACCGTGGACCTGTACGCCGCCGCGCCTGAGATGTGCGCGTGGGCGGAGAACCACGGCGGGCTCGCCGCCGTGGTGTGCGAACACCATGGGGCCGAGGATGGCTATCTTCCGTCGCCCCTGCTCCTGGCTTCCGCGATCGCGGCGCGCACCGAGCGACTGGCGCTGAGCCTGATCCTGCTGCTGCCTTTCTACGAGACCGTGCGGCTTGCCGAGGACATGGCGGTCCTCGACATCATCAGCAAGGGCAGAGCCTCCTACATCCTCGCGCTTGGATATCGGCCGGAGGAATTCGAACACTTCGGGGTGGAGATGCGCACACGTGGACGTCTCGTCGACGAGAAACTGGCCCTGCTGCGTGAACTGTTGTCGGGTGAGGCGGTCTTCGAAGGCCGCCGCATCAACACCACGCCGCCGCCGCACACCGCAGGCGGGCCGATGCTGATGTGGGGCGGCGGCACGGTGGCCGCAGCACGCCGTGCCGGCCGCTACGGGCTGGGCATGCTGGGAAACGCGAATGTGCCTGGTATGCAAGAGGCTTACGAGGCTGCGTGTCACGAGCACGGCCATGAGCCGGGACCGGTGTTCCTGCCCGATCGCGACACTCCGTCCGTGTGCTTCGTCGCCGACGACGTCGACAAGGCGTGGGACGAAATCGGCAAATACCTTCTGCACGACGTGCAGACCTATGCGGCATGGAATCCTGGCGACGAGACCACCGCAGGCTTTTCCCACGTCGACACCATCGACGAGCTGCGCGCGGCAGGGCAGTCGCACCGGATCTACAGCGTGGCCGAGGCCGTCGAACGCGTGCGCGCAGGCGAAATCATCAACCTTTCGCCGCTGTGCGGCGGCGTACCCCCGGATATCGCGTGGCCTTATCTGAAACGCATCGGTGAGGTCGTCATACCGGAGGCAGCCAAGTGACAGATACCAGCGCAGTCGAGGTCTATTACGACCCCTACGATTTCGCGATCGACGACGATCCTTACCCGACGTGGAAGCGTCTGCGCGACGAGGCTCCGCTGTACCACAACGAGAAGTACAACTTCTATGCGTTGAGTCGGTACGACGACGTCGCCCGCGAACTGCCGAACTGGGAGACCTATCGGTCGGGACGTGGCACCACGATGGACATCATCCTGAGCGGCATCAAGGTACCGCCCGGAATCATCCTGTTCGAGGATCCGCCGATACACGACCTTCACCGCCGTTTGCTCTCAAGGGTTTTCACGCCGCGGCGGATGGAGGCTATCGAGCCCCTGACGCGCGAGTACTGTGTGCGCGCGCTCGATCCCCTGGTCGGCTCCGATCGTTTCGACTTCATCGCCGACATCGGGGCCCAGATTCCGATGCGCACCATCGGTTACCTGCTTGGCATTCCCGAGCAGAACCAGGCGATGATTCGTGACACGTCGAACAATGCCCTGACGCTGAAGGAAGGTGAGTTCAGCGGGGCGCGTGCGGACATGTTCAAGAACAGCCACGAGCTGTTCGCCGAGTACATCGACTGGCGCGCCGACCATCCGTCCGACGATCTGATGACGCAGCTTGCTCAACGCGGAGCTCGAGGAGGACGGCACGCGTCGACGGCTGACCCGAACCGAGGTGCTGATGTACACCGGCATGGTCGCCGGCGCAGGCAACGAGACGACGACGCGCCTGATCGGCTTCGCCGGTCAACTCCTCGCCGAACATCCGGATCAACGGCGTGAGCTGGTGGATGACTTCTCGTTGATTCCGCGGGCGATCGAGGAGGTGCTGCGCTACGAGGCGCCGTCACCGGTGCAGGCCCGATACGTCGCCCACGACGTCGAGTGCCGCGGGCGAGACGATTCCCGAGGGTTCGATGATGCTGATACTCAACGGTTCTGCCAACCGCGACGAGCGCCATTTCCCGGACGCCGACCGCTTCGACATCCACCGCAGCGGTGCGCATCTGTCCTTCGGCCAGGGTCTGCACTTCTGCCTCGGCTCGGCGCTGGCCCGGATGCAGGCGCGGGTCGTGCTCGAGGAAGTGCTGAAGCGGTGGCCCGACTGGGAAGTCGACTACGCCAACGCCGACAAGGCGCACACCGCCAGCGTCCGTGGCTGGGCGAAGCTGCCCGTCACGCTCGGCTAGTCGGGTTCGACCACTCCGCGCAGCAATGTGTCGCGAACGTGGACCAGCGACGCCTCGGCGCCTATGTCATGGAGGATGTTCTCCGGCAGCCACTGCAGTCCGATGACACATCGGGCAACCATTTCCTTCGGGGCATCGTCGATGCCTGATGCTGCCCGATTTAATCCCCTGGGAAAGAAGGCTTTTGGTCTGCTTTAGCCGAGTCGGGGAACTCGACGCTGGGATTCGTCGCAGTCGGGTGGGATTTGCCGCATCCAGGCAAGCTGAATGCGGAACTCATCGCCGAACCGCTCCAACGCGTTGATGTTGATCCAGCTCAGTGCGTCCAGCTTCTCGATCGGCGACGACTTTGATCGAAGGACTTCCCGCGCGCCCTCCTCCGTCTTCTCGCCGAACGATGCCCATGATGGAGGCAGAGCAATTCGTCCTTGGAACCGATGAACCGGAACACCGTGCCGTGGCCGATTCCCGGCCGCGGCCGCGATATCGCGCACGGTGGTGCCCTCGTATCCGCGACGACCGAATTCGGCTCGCGCGACCGCTCGGATGTGGGCCGCTTTGTCGTCGTCGGCAGCGTCGTCGGTCCAACTCTGGATGGCCCGGTCCGCGGCGATGAACGCCGCCGACTGATTCAGCTCGGTATCCGACGGGCGAGCCGGCGGCCAGGCCCTCCAACATGATTCGGCACAACAGACGTCGCCACCTGGTCCGTTGGCCCGTTGTGCCGCAAGACGTCGAGCCCGACTTGCAGCATTGTCTGCGAAATGCGGTCGGCCAGCACGCGGAGGTCGACGTCGGAGCGGATGTAGCCGCCCCAGCGAGCAGGCGCGCAGGGTCTGATACATCGCCTCCAAGATCGCGACCGGACGGTGCTGCGTCCATTTGATCAGCTCCGGGTTGGAACTCGGCGTCTCGTACATGGAGATCTGGATCGCCGCGCGATGTGCCACCGCGCATTGCGCGATCGCGGTGCCCAGGGCCGCGATCTGGGTAAACCCGGGACGTGATGACGGGTCGTCGAGCGTGCGAAGCGCGCGGTCGGCTACCCGGTCGAGGTCGTCGTGGTATCGGCGGAGCAGTTCGACCAGTAGGGCTTCTTTGGACTCGAAATGGTGATACAGGCTGCCAGTTTGGATTCCAGCCGCTTTGGCGATGTCGTGCAGCGAGGCGCGAAGTCCTGACGTGGCGATCAACGATGCCGCGGTCTCGAGGATCTCGGCGCGGCGCGTCCCGTCGTCGTACGCGGACCCGGCTCGGGGCGTGCCCGTCGACCCCGTCACGCTGGACTCCCGTCATTCGCTCGCTCAACCGCACTTTAGGCCGATGAGCGGGGCTGGAGGGGGAACTGAGGTAGGGTCTGAACAAACGTTAGGTTTGGCCTGCGATGCCGTGTTGGGTCGTTTCGGGAGGATGTACGTCGTATGACGGAACCGGTCGTCTCTGATGAGCTGACGCAGGGCGTCAAGGATGCGCAGGCCAAGTTCGACGAGGGCATGGGCGCGGCGGGTGACGCGTCGCCCTATCCGATGCTGACGGAGCTGAGGCGTAAAGCGGCAGTGCACCGCGGTTGGCCCGAGATGGGAGTACCGGAGTCTGCTCCTGGCGACAAGCAGATCTTCTCCGTCTACTCCTTTGATGCAGTGAAAGGCAGTCTTCACCGACAACAAGACGTTCAGCACGCGCTGCTATGAGGACATCGTCCGGCCACTTCAGGGACCGACGATCCTCGAGATGCAGGAGCCCGAGCACGCCGTCTATCGGAGGCTGCACGAGTTCGCCTTCGCCCGTTCGTCAATGCGGCGGTGGGAGGCCGAGCTGGTTCGACCGTTGGTGGAGCGCACCATCGAACGGTTCCGCGAGGCGAAGCGGGCGGACCTCGTCGAAGAGGTCTTCATGCCGATCCCGGTGCGGGTCGTCGCAGCGCTGATCGGCCTGCCGGAATCCGACATCCCCGAGTTTCACCGATTGGCCATCGACCTGCTGGGATTTCACTCCGACATGGAGAGCGCCATGAAGGCGTCAGCGGAGTTGAAGGAATACTTCGTCGACATCGTTGCTGACCGACGGCGCGAACCCCGGGACGACATGGTGTCCGTGCTGGCTGAGTCCGACATCGACGGTGTCAAGATGTCAGACGAGCAGATCACGGCTTCATGCGCAACCTGTTGCCTGCCGGCGCGGAGACCACGTCGCGATCGACGGCCAGCCTGGCTCTCGGGCTGCTGAGCCACCCCGATCAACTTGCGGCGGTGCGGGCCGACCGCGGCTTGCTCGCCGCAGGCGATCGAGGAGGGCATTCGGTGGGAGACGCCCCTGCTGAACTTCATGCGTGAGACGACACGAGACGTCGAGTTTCACGGCGTGGACATGCCGGCCGGGTCGACGGTGGCGGTGAATCTCGGCAGCGCCAACCATGACGAAAACCGGTGGGATGATCCCGACGCATTCGATGTCTTCCGAGACCGCAAGCCGCACATCGGATTCGGTCACGGCGCTCACGTCTGCCTCGGCATGCACCTGGCCCGCCTCGAGAGCACGCTGTTCTTCAACACACTCTTCGACCGGCTGCCCGGACTGCGCCTTGATCCGGACGCCCCGACGCCGTTCGCCACGGGCACCTTCTTCCGTTCGCCGCAGCACCTGAAGGTGATCTGGAACTGATGTCTTACGAGAGCAAGGCAGAACCGATCAAGATCGGCTACCTGATGGACTTCCTGCTTTCCGACGACTTTCCTCAGCACTACCGCGACGATCTCACCATTCCATTCGACATGGTCTTCGACGACGCACTGCGGCAAGGGCATCATCGATCGGCCCGTCGAGATCGTCTACCGAGAGGTCGGAGGGTCTTCCGAAGGGAACGGTGAAGGCGGTGATCGACGCCTATCAGGAACTTGTTGACGAGGGCTGCCTGGTGATCTTCGGCCCCCACATCGGCGACAACGCGGTCGCGATCAAGGACGCCTTGAACGAACGGTTCCGCGTGCCTGCGATCAGCGTCACCGGTTCCGATGAGGCCCTGGGGGAGTGGTTCTTCGCCTTCCCCATGGGTTCCCATTTCGACGAGCCGATCTTCTGGACCGATCTACTGGTCAAGGGTGGACACACCGATGTCGGTGTGCTCATGGAACAGTCCCTGGTCGGCGAGGCGTACGTGGCGAACTTCCGCAAAGCCTGTCAGCAGCGCGGAATACGAATCGTCGCAGAAGCGTCGATCGCTCAGACAGCGCAGGACGTCAGCCAGGCGGTGCGCACGCTGTACGACGCGAAGGCGCAGGCGATCGTGCACGCCGGCTTCGGTTTCGGCGTCGTCTTCGTCAATCCGGCACTGGCAGAACTCGGTTGGGATCCGCCGCGCTTCGCGGGGACCGCATTCGAGAACGCGTGGATCAACCCCGTCATGTGGAATGCGTTCATGGGCTGGACGGGCATCGACCAGTACGACGAAGGCAATCCGGTGGGTCAGCGATTCCTGGACGAGTTCAAGGAGAAAACCGGCAGACGCCCGGAATGGTGTGTCCCAGTGGTCAATCGCGATGTCGCTGTCGCAATTCTGCACGCGGTGTCCGACGCTCATCCGCTCAGTCCACGCGGGGTTAAGGAAGCCCTGGAGCGGGTCAAGTCTGTTCCTGCCGCGTCCGGTGCGCCCGGAACCCGCATCTCCTTCGGCAACTGGACGCGCAGGGGTTGGATGGGCTCGGGGTATCTGGTTGCCCGGCAGCTGGAACCCGACGGTGTGAACTCGCGCCTCGTCGACCGATTCGGCGAGGCATAACCCGGCGGGAAGGTGTGGACCGCGTCAGGAATTGCGGTCGCGGATGCCGCGCAAGGTGGTGTCACGGGCCAGGATCAACGCATTTCGTGTTCCGATCTCTTCCAAGATGTTCTCGGGAATCCACTGTTCGCCGATGATGCATCGGGTCAGCATGTCGGCCGAGGGGCTGTCGATGTGTATCTGGCCGGCTCGGACGCCCGCGGACAGTAGAGCCTTCATCTGACGGATGCGGGTCGTGAACGACCATGCCGGATTCGCGGTGTCCGGCGGTGTATGGCGTAGCCAGGCGAGTTGAATGCGGAACTCGTCGGGGAACTGGTCGAGCGCGTTGATGTTCAACCAACTCAACGCGTCAAGCTTCTCGATCGCGGTGGAATCCGTTTGCACGATGTCTGTCCACGCGCCGCCGACCTTGTAGCCGAACTCCAGCATGATCGACATCAGCAGCTCATCTTTCGAGCCGATGACCCGATACACCGTTCCGGTACCGAGTCCCGCGGCCGACGCGATGTCGCGAATCGTCGTCATCTCGTAGCCGCGGCGGCCGAACTCGGCTCGGGCCACGGCTCGCACGTGAGCGGCCTTGAGGTCGCTGTCGTCTTCGGTGTCGGCCCAACTCTTGATCACGTGTTCCGCGGCCGCGAACGCGTCCGACCTGTCCAACTCCGCATCGGAGGGGACGTCGGCGGCCAGACCCTCGAGAATGATCTTGCACTTCAACGTCGCCACGTCGTCCGTCGACGGCTTTGTGCCGGATGACGTCGAGCCCGACGTGCAGCATCGATTGGCAGATGCGGTCGGCCAACGTGGGAAGGTCGACGTCGGACCGGATGTAGCCGCTCCAGCGACCGGCCCGAAGCGCCTGCAACATCGCGGCCTGGATCTTGGACGGCGGGCGCCTGGTCAATTCGAGCGAGCTCGGGGTCGGTGCTGGGACCCTCGTAGAACGACATCTGAAGCGCGGCTCGATGCTCGACCGCGCACGCAGCGATCTCACATCCAAGCGCCGTGATCAGTTCGGGGACAGACCCGGGATCGGGCTCGTCGAAGCGTTCCAACGCCGTCTCGCCGATGCGGTCGAGGTCGGCGTGGTAACGCCTGATCAGCTCGACGAGAATCGCCTCTTTCGATTCGAAGTGGTGGTAGAGGCTGCCCGCGAGGATGCCTGCCGCATCGGCTATCTGCTGCAACGAGGTGCGCAGGCCGGACGTGGCGATGACGGAGTTCGCGGTCTGGAGAATCTCGGTGCGCCGCGTCGCGTCGGCCGACGGCTGGTCGCTGACAGCGGTGAGTTTGACGGCGCGGCGCCCCGTCTTGGTCGCAGGCCGGCCACGACTGGAATTCCGCCCCGCGGCGGTGGCGTCGGCCATCGCTAAATCGTACCGACCTTCGTTCGAACTGCGGGGATGCTCCGATCGGCGGCCGGGCTCATGTTCGCGCGTCCGACCGCGAGGCGGCCAGTGGACGGTCATAGGAGGGGTCCGACTTGTCATGCTTCGCGATTTTCATCGAGCCGGCCATCATCGCGATCACCTCGTCGGTGATGAACGACGTCGACTCGGCATTCCACTCGACGACGCAGACGCGGTCGACGATCGCCCACCGTCCGTCTCGACGCTCCAAGCGGTCCACGTAGCGACCGCCCGAGACGGTCACGTGGTTGGCTGGCTCGCGGTCGGTCCCGACGAAGAGGTAATACGTCTCCGCGTGTGCCTCGTCGCCGTTGATATCGGCGGTGTGGTTGAGCAGGTAGTGCTGATAGCGCGTCTGGGTGGAGTGGTAACGCGAAGGCCCAGTCGATGAAGTCGTCGACCTCGCCGACGAATCCGACGTGATCGTCGACGGCGCCGTCGTGGTAGGCCGATCGAAGCAGCTCGCGGTCGCGCCGGTCCATCCCTCGGGCGTATCGCATCATGGCATTCGCGAATCTCGGCGCGATCCTCCAGGCGGGTAACCCTTTCCCGCAGTTCGGCGTCGGTGGTCATTCGCCCTCCCATCCGTTGATGCCGATGACTTCGTCGATTCCACGGCGGGGCGCAGGCGCGAACACGTGGATCCGGTGCGCAGCCGCCCGACGGGCAGCAGGCAACCCTGGATGAACGACTCGGGTATCCCGAGCAGTTCGCGAACCTGCTGTTCGTGGTGAAGGTGCAAGGTCGTGATGCAGGTGCCGTAGCCACGTGTCTTGCAGCGCGAGCTGAAAGTTCCAGACGGCAGGGAAGATCGATCCGTAAAGGGTTGCCAGATAGAAGGATTCGTCGCCGTCCGCTCTCGGCATGGTGGGCTCGTAGCAGGGGATCACCAACACCGGCACCTTGGCGAGATTCTCGACGAGCCACTCGGTGGACGACATCAGCTTGCGCCTCGGGCGTTCCGGACGGCAGAAAGCCGGCGATCAGCTGCCCGCCGACCTTGCTCGAGGTAGGCATCTGCGGTACCGCGCCGCGATCTTGTCCGCGCAGTGCTGGATCGGTGACGATCAGCCATCGCCATGACTGCTGGTTGGAACCATTGGCGGCCTGCAGCCCGATGCGCAGACACTCACGAATCTCGTCGAGGTCGACTGTCGCTTCCAGATCGAGCGACTTGCGCGCGGATCTGGTCGTGGTGAGCAACTGGTCGATGTCCACGACTGACTCACTTCTTCGTGGGTTCGGGAAAGGCGACTTCGGCGTTCTCGGGCATCGCGCTGATCCCAAGGCGGTCGCACACTTCGAGTACTTCGTCGACGATGGAGTCGGGCACGATGAACTTCTCGGTGGCCGACATCTCGTCCAGGTGTGCCGCGATGTCCTCGGCGGTGGGCACGGCCGCGGTGTCCGCAAGCCAGCCCTCGCTGAGACCGACGAACACGCGTGCGTACCGCCCGGCGCACGCCGAGTAGTTGCGATGGGTGACATCGCAGGCGCGGACTCGCGAGGAACGCCACGAGTGGGACGACCAGCTCGGCTCGGATAGCGCGCATGAAGCCGGACTCGGCGAGGAACTTCTCGTCGCCGACCGTCTCGGTGACCATCCGCGAAAAGCCGGTGGGCAGGACGGTATTGGAGAGAATTCCGTGCGCCGCTCCCTCGATCGCGATGACGTTGGACAGTCCGACGAGGCCGGTCTTTGCCGCCGCGTAGTGCGCTTCCATCGGCTGGCCGAAGTTGCCCGCCGACGACGAGATGAACACGAATCGGCCGTACTGCTGTTCCGCCATCACCTTGAACGCGGGCTGACTGAGGTAGAAGCCGCCGTCGAGATGCACCCGCAACATGCGCCGCCAGTCGTCGGCGGAGAGCTCGCTCGAACGGGATGCTGTTGAAGATGCCCGCATTGCTGATGACGGCGTCCAGTCGCCCGAATTCGTCGACAGCCGTGTCGACGATGGCCTGACCGCCCTCGGGGCTGTCGACCGAATCGTGTGAGGCGACCGCCCGTCCGCCCGCTTGTCTGATCTCGTCGACGACCTCGTCGGCGACGCGTGGTGTCCGAGCCGTCTCCGTGCATGGTGCCGCCCGAGGTCGTTCACCACCACCGCTGCGCCGCGTCGCGCCAACTCGATGGCGTAGAGCCTGCCCAGCCCACGTCCAGCGCCGGTCACGATGGCGACCTGGCCCTCGTGATCCGTGCACTTGACTCCATCGTGACCGGACTTTACGGTGGAACAACTATTTGGTCAACGCAAAGTGCCGGGTCGGAGGTGGGCGTGGCGGACGACCTCGACGGCGATCGGCTGCAGGCACTGGGCATGTTGGCTTCCGCTCTCGCGGGCCGCCCCGTCGCAGTGGTTCCTGTCGGCCCGGGCGAACCGTCGTGGACCGATGGACAGAGCGTGTTCGTCGATCCGTCTGCGCACGCTCGCGCGAACCTGGAATCGATCGCCGTGCATGCGTCACTGATCGCGGCGGACAGTCTGGACCCGGATGTCGTGGGCGCACTGGTTCGGCATCCGAGGCTGGCCATGCGCTATCTGGCCGTCGAGGGGCACCGTGCGCTCGTCGAAAACGGTGACCTGCTGCCCGGTGTGTTGAATCGCCTGGCCGATCCCGATATGGCGAGCCGCAGCCGATTCGCCCGCATCGTCGCTGTCGATCGCGTCGGGCAAGGATGCGGTTGACGATCCCCCGGCTGCATTCGGTGTCATCCGCGCCAAGAAGGTGATTGCGGCAGACAGTCGGGCGGCTGAGCAGGTGGACCACGAAACTCCTGCACACGTGCCGCGGCGCGAGAGTAAGGAGGCGCTCGAGGAACTCGACGACGGCGAGGTGGACGACACCGACGATCCCGACCTGTTCACCAGCCCGGTCGGCGGAGGCGGATTCATCGGTAAGTGGCTGAAGAAGATGTTGTCGTCGGCGCGCAAGACGGGCAGCGGTGGCGGACCGCCCGGTGCCGACGCGCCGACCCATCGCACCAACTCGGCGAACCGGGGCGCCTTCGCGGTTTCCTCGACGGCCTCCGTCTCGTCCGAGGAAGTCCCTGACATCAAACCCGGACGGTTCAGCTACCCGGAGTGGGACGCGAACCGCAAGCGCTATCGGCCGGACTGGTGCACCGTGCACGAGGTCGAGCCGAAGATAAAGGCCTCGGCGCCGCAAGCGATCGACGCCGCCATCGCAGTACGGCGCCCTCTGGCGCGTCTCGGGATGGGGCTGCACCGTCGCCACCGTCAGTTCCAGGGGGACGACATCGACATCGATGCCGCGGTGGAGGCACGAGTCGAGGCCATCGCCGGGTCGGTCCCTGACGAGGCGGTCTATCTCGACAGCCTGCGGCGTCGGCGTGACCTGTCCGTCCTGCTTCTGCTCGACGTCTCGGGTTCGACGGCCGAACCGGGAACCCTCGGCCGCACCGTCCATCAGCAACAACGGGCAGTGATCGCCGACCTCACCGTCGCGCTTCACGATTTGGGCGACCGGGTGGCGTTGTACGCCTACTACTCACAGGGTCGGGCCGCGGTGAACATGGTGCCCGTCAAGCGATTCGACGACCATTTCGACGCCCGGGTGATCAGGCGGCTGAACAGCCTCGAGCCGGGTGCATATTCGCGACTCGGGGCGGCCATCCGCCATGGCTCGGCGGTACTGGAGGCCCGTGGCGGCACATCGCGGCGGCTGCTGGTCGTGGTGTCGGATGGGTTGGCCTACGACCACGGCTACGAGCGTGCCTACGGTGCGGCCGATGCACGTCGCGCGTTGACGGAGGCTCGCAGGCGCGGGACCGGCTGTGTGTGCCTGACCGTCGGAGCCGGCACCGACATCGGGTCTCTGAAGAAGGTGTTCGGAAGCACTGCACACGCGACGATCGGCCGGCCCGATCAACTCGCAGGCATCGTCGGTCCGCTCTTCCGTTCGGCTATTCGTTCCGCGGAGGTGCGGCGCCGGGTTTCGTGACACCTGGTTGAACCAAACATCTGTTCCGGCTACGCTTCAGAAACCGCAGCGACGCGGGTGAAGAAAGGGGAGCTATGGGCACCGAGCCCGGGCTCACGTATCAGAATGGCGCCATGCCGCAGGCCGATTCATCGCGCCCGTACTACCAGCCGGTGGGCAACGAGGAGACCGTGTTCAAGGCGGCATATCGCCAAGGCCTTTCGCTGGTGTTGAAGGGCCCGACGGGCTGTGGCAAGACCCGCTTCGTCGAGGCGATGGCTCACGACCTCGGCCGGCCGCTGATCACCGTCGCCTGCCACGACGACCTCACCACCGCCGACCTGGTCGGCAGGTATCTGTTGAAAGGCGACGAGACCGTCTGGGTTGACGGTCCACTGACCCGTGCCGTGCGTGAGGGAGCGATCTGCTATCTCGACGAGGTGGTCGAAGCCCGTCAGGACACGACGGTCGTGTTGCATCCCCTTGCCGACTACCGGCGGCAGCTCCCCATCGAGCGCCTCGGGATCACGCTGGACGCGGCCCCCGGTTTCGGCCTGGTCGTGTCCTACAACCCCGGCTACCAGAGCGTCCTGAAGGATCTCAAGGACTCCACCCGGCAGCGCATGGTTGCGATCGAGTTCGGGTTTCCATCGCCCGAGGTCGAGGAGGGCATCGTCGCTCACGAAGCGGGAGTGGATCGCGCGACGGCCGTCCAGCTCGTGAAATTCGGCCAGGCCATTCGCCGGCTGGAGACCGGGGGACTTCGCGAAGTCGCGTCGACGCGCGTGCTGATCGCGGCAGGCCGGCTCATCGCCGAAGGCCTGACCACTCGCGACGCGGCCAGGGCCGCGATCGCGGGACCGCTGACCGACGACGCATCGGTCGGCCGGGGTCTCAACGAAATGATCGAGGTCTACCTCGCTGAGGTCGGACGTTGATTGACGCTCCATGGGCGCTCGCCGCTAGGGTCTGAACAAATATTAGGTCGACCCCCTGGGAGGTCAGATGTCCTACGAAAGCACCGCTGAGCCGATCAAGGTCGGCTACCTGATGGACTTCACGCTGCCTCCGGGATTTCCGGAGGAGCTGTTCGCCTCCTTCACTCAGTCCTTCGACCTCGTCTTCTCCGAAGCGGTCGAACAGGGCCTGATGGATCGGCCGGTGCAGATGATCTACCGCGAGGTCGAGGGACTGCCCAAGGGCTCGGTGAAGGCGGTGATCGACGCCTACGGCGAACTCGTCGACGAGGGGTGCCTGGTGGTCTTCGGCCCCAACATCACCGACAACTGCGTGCCGATGCGCGAGGCGATCGAGGAGCGCTTCAAGGTACCCGCGATCAGCGTCACCGGAACCGACGATTGGCTGGGTGAGTGGACGTTCGCCTTTCCGCAGGGATCGATGACCGACGAGCCCATCTTCCTCGCCGACCTCGTCGCCAAGCGAGGCCTGACCGAGATCGGCGTGCTGGTCGAGCAGAATCTCATCGGCGAGAGCTATCTGAGGAACCTGCGAAGTGCGTGCGCCCGCAAGGGTATTCGCATCGTCGCGGAGGCCGCGATCGCGCAGACCGCGCAGGACATCAACGACGCGGTGCGCACCCTGCACGAAGCGAAGGCCGAAGCGATCGTGCATCTCGGGTTCGGTTTCGGGATCGTCTTCATCAACCCCGCGCTGGAGGCACTCGACTGGGATCCGCCGCGCTTCACCACCACCGCGTTCCAGAACGCGTGGGTCAACCCGATCATGTGGAACGCGATCATGGGCTGGATCGGAGTCGATCAATACGACGAGGGCAATGCGGTCGGACAGGACTTCCTGGACCGCTACGCGGCGAAGTACAACGGAAGTCGCCCGGAGTTCTGCGTGACAGTGGTCAACCATGACGTCGCCGCCACCCTGGTGCGCGCCTTCACCGATGCCCACCCGCTGAGCCCGCGCGGCGTCAAGGAGGCCCTGGAGCGGGTGAAGATGATGCCCGCCGCGTCAGGCGCGCCGGGAACCCGTGTGTCGCTGGGCAAGTGGACGCGCCGCGCCTGGATGGGCGCGGGCTATCTGGTGGCCCGCACGCTCGATGCCGACGGCGTCAACTCGCACTTAGTCGATCGCTTCGGAGAGGAAGGCTGATTCGATGACCACTCAGGAATCCACACCGCCCGATAGCACAGGCCGATTCACCGGGCTCGGCGCGCACCGGCCCGAACTGGGGCAGGGTCATTTCACTGTTTGCGTGGCTCGGCTTCCTCGGGTTCACCGCCGCCATGATGCGGACGGACGTCGACCCGCGCGTGGCCAACCCGAACGTCGAGGGGCGGCCCCGTCCGGTTGGGTTCCTGACGGGATTCGATCACTGGCAGGTCATCCCGCAGGTCGGCGCCTTGATCATGGTCGTGGTGCTGACCATCGTCTTCATCCGTGGCTGGCGGAAAAACCCCGGCAGCCCGGTGCTGCTGATGGTCCTGGTGACGACGCTGATCGTGTGGCAGGACCCGATCATGAACTGGTCGCCGTACGCGGTGTACAACCCGATGTTGTTGCACTGGCCGGAATCCTGGCCCCTGATCATGATGTCGCCGACCGTCGAACCGTTCATCGTGTTCGGATACGTGACGTTCTACTTCGGCCCGTACTTCCCGGCGATCTGGATTCTTCGCAAGATGCAGGCCAAGCGCGGTCCGGAAGCGTTCGTCCCCGGCACCCGCTGATCAGCCTGGGCTGCACTGGTGCTGGTGATCGGCTTCATCTTCGACGCCATGCTGGAGGTCAGCCTGGTGCGCACGGGGCTGTACATCTACTCGCAGGTCGATCCCATTCGGCACGATGTTCGCCGGCGAGCACCTTCCAGTTCCCGCTGATCTGGGAGTCGCTGTCGGTGACCTTCGTGATGATCCCGGCGGCCATCCTCGTCTACCGCGACGACACGGGGAAGTCGGTGGCGGAGAAACTCGCCGCGAAGGCCAAGCTGTTCCCGAAGAAGCCGGTGCTCGGCATGTTCCTGGTGATGTTCGCGATCATCAACGTGGCGTACTTCGCCTACGGCGGGTGGTTCTGGGCTCATCAAGGCACAGCGGACTGGCGACCTCGGTCGCCTGCCCGTGGCCCTATCCCGAGGCCAAAGTCTATGACCCGCAGGGCTACTACGAGGAGAACGGTGCCGAGGGCCGTACTCGGTCGGCAAGTGGTCCACCTGGCAGCAGCGCCCTGCCGGACGGCCGCCCCGACGTCGAGCTCGGCGCGCAGTCAGCGATCGGTGTGCACCCGAGAACGCGAATGGCTGAGCCGCGCAGCTGTCGTCATCACCGGTGCGTCCCGCGGGCTCGGGTTCGCATCGGCGACGCACCTGTACAAGCAGGGGTGGCGCGTCGTCGCGGCCATGCGATCGGTCGACGCTGGCATGGACAGGCTGCGCGAGGCGACCGGGGCGGACGCCGACGATCCGCGGCTGATCGGCGTTCACGCTCGACCTCACCGACGCCGGCATCGGTCGCCGCGGCCGCCAAGACGATCGAGGAGGCGATCGGCGCTCCGTACGCGCTGGTGCACAACGCCGGCATCGCCGCGGCCGGAATGGTCGAGGAGACGCCGATGAGCCTGTGGGAGAAGATGTTCGCCACCCACGTCTTCGGTCCGGTCGCGCTGACCAAGGCGCTGCTGCCGTCGATGCGCGAGGCCGGGCGGGGCCGCATCGTCCTGGTGTCCAGCGCCGGCGGGGTGCGCGGGATGCCGACGACCGCACCGTATTCGGCGGCCAAGGGCGCCGCTGGAACGGTGGGGCGAATCGATGGCGGGCGAGATCGCGCCGTTCGGTCTCGGCGTCACCATCCTGGTCACCGGTACCTACGACACCGACATCATCACCGACGCGGGCACCACCGATAACCGCGACTTCGACGGACCCTACGCGCGCGCACCACAGCACGATGGACAAGCGCGGGCGGCTCGCGATGAAGCACGTGCGCCAAGTCGCCGGACAAGTTCGCCGCCGGGCTCGCCAAGGCACTGGACGGCACTCGGCGCCGTTCGTCCGGCGCCCGGTCGGCGCCGATGCGCGAATGCTGTTGATCGTCCAGCCGACTGCTGCCGGCTGCGGGCATGCACCACATGATCCGGCGTGATGATGGGGATCCCGCGATTCGGCGGTCTTCGCGGTACGCCGGCCGCAACCATGGCAGCAACAGACCCGCTACCTGACGAAAGCGACACCAATGCCTGACACTCCAACCGTTCGGTTCGAATCGAAGATGATGATCGACGGCAAGCTCGTCGACGGCGAGGCCGGCACCTTCACCAACATCAACCCGGCGACCGAAGAAGTGCTCGGCGAGGTCGCCGACGCGTCGAAAGCCGATATGCACCGAGCGATCGATGCGGCGCGGCGCGCGTTCGACGAGACGGACTGGGGTTCCAATCACTCCTTCCGCCAGCGCTGTCTACTGCAGCTGCAGGAGGCATTGGAGTCCGAGCAGGAGGAGCTTCGCGAGGAGCTCATTCTCGAAGTCGGGTGTCCGCGGGCGATCACCCACGGACCCCAGCTCGACGCGCCGCTGGCCGACGGCCTGAGATATCCGGCGAAGCTGATCGACGAGTATCCGTGGGAGACGTCTCTCGGCGACGCGCTGGTCTCGGTCACCGGTGTCAACACCACCCGGAAGGTGTGGCGCGAACCCGTCGGGCGTGGTCGGTGCGATCGTGCCGTGGAACTTCCCGTTCGAGGTCACCATCCAGAAGATCGGCCAGGCGCTGGGCACAGGCAACACCGTGGTGTTGAAGCCGGCGCCCAACACCCCGTTCAACGCGACCCGCCTGGGCAGGCTGATCGCCGAAAAGACCGACATCCCAGCGGGTGTGGTGAATGTCGTCACCGCGTCAGACCATTTCGTCGGCGAGGAGCTGACGCTCTCGCCCAAGGTCGACCTGATCTCGTTCACCGGCTCGACGGTCGTCGGCAAGCGGATCATGGAGAAGGGCGCGGCGACGATGAAGCGCCTCTTTCTCGAACTCGGCGGCAAGTCGGCGACCATCGTGCTGGAGGACGCGGATTTCGCGCTGGGCTGCATGATGGGCATCGCGCCGTGCATGCACGCCGGCCAGGGCTGTGCCAACCCCACCCGGATGCTGCTGCCGCGGTCGCGGTACGACGAGGGCGTCGAGATCCTCAGGGGAATCTACGAGGGCGTCGCGGCGGGCGACCCGCAGGATCCCGGAACTCTGTGCGGCCCGGTCATCTCCGACAAGCAGCGCGGCCGAATTCGCGGCTATATCCAGAAGGGAGTCGACGAGGGTGCGACCCTGCTTGTCGGAGGGGCCGAGCAGCCCGACGGGCTCGACAAGGGGTTCTTCGTCAAGCCAACGCTTTTCGTGAACGTGGACAACTCGATGACGATCGCCCAGGAGGAGATCTTCGGACCGGTGCTCTCCGTCATCCCCTTCGATGACGAGGACGATGCGGTGCGGATCGCGAACGACAGCCCGTACGGACTCGCAGGCAACGTCATGTCGGGCTCCCTCGATCACGCCCTCGCGGTGGCCAGGCGGCTGCGTGCCGGGTTCATCGGCCTCAACGGCACCGTCGGCTACGGCGCGGACACACCGTTCGGTGGATACAAGGACAGCGGCGTCGGCACGGCAGAACGGCATCGCCGGATTCGACCAGTACACCGAAGTCAAGTCCGTCGCCTATCCCGCTAACTAGGAGTATTTCTGTGCAGCTATTCGACGACCTCGAGGACTTCGGGGAGTTCGACGATTTCGTGTCCGGCGATGTGCGGGACCCGTACACCGAGCTCAATCGGTTGCGACGCGAGGAACCGATCCAGCGCATCGAGATCCCGGGAATACCGGGTGAGGAAGGCAAACCCATCTTCATGGTGTATCGCTATGAAGACGCCCAGCAGATGTTGAAGGACAACGAGACGTTCTCGTCGTCGATCATCATTCAGGCATTCGGCGACGTCTTCGGCAAGCACGTGATGCTCGGCATGGACGAGCCGGAGCACGGCCGACACCGGGCCCTGGTGTCAAAGGCGTTCTCGCAGAAGGCGTTGGCACGCTGGGAAGACGACCTGGTAACCAAGGTGGGCAATGCGCTGATCGACCGATTCATTGATCGGGGTAGTGCAGATCTGGTGAAGGAGTTCAATTTTCCCTATCCGACACTGATCATCGCCGGGCTGTTGGGTCTCCCGCAGGAGGACTATCCGCAGTTTCAGAAATGGTCGATCTCGTTGCTGTCCTTCACCGTCAACCCCGAGCGCGGTCGCGAAGCGTCCCAGGCGCTGGCGGAGTACTTCGCGCCGATCCTTGCTGCCCGGCGGGAAGAGCCCCGCGATGACTTGATCAGTGGACTGGCTGCGGCCGAGATCGATGGCGAGAAGCTGTCGGACGAGGAGATCTTCTCGTTCCTGCGGCTGCTGCTTCCCGCGGGCGTCGAGACCACATACCGCTCGCTGGGTAACCTGCTGTTCGCGTTGTTGTCCAATCCAGACCAACTCGACGCGGTCCGCGCCGACCGGTCACTGCTTCCGCAGGCCATCGAAGAGGCGGTGCGGTGGGAGCCGCCGCTGATCATGATCACGCGCGTGGCCAGTCGAGATACCGAACTCGGCGGAGTCCAGATTCCCGCAGGCTCGTCGGTCATGCCGATACTCGGTGCGGCCAACCGGCAGGACGAGCGCTTCCCCGATCCGAACCGGTTCGACATCTTCCGGGACGTCAAACCGAATATCGGCTGGGGGCACGGGGTTCACGTCTGCCTCGGCATGCATCTGGCCCGTCTGGAGATGCGGGTGGCGCTGAACCTGCTGTTCGATCGCCTACCCAATCTGCGGCTGGATCCGGCGGCCGACGACCCCTACATCCGGGGTCAGGCCTTCCGGTCGCCGACAGCAGTGCCGGTTCTGTTCGACCCACCGGCCCTCTCCCCGTGAGCAGACGCAAAAGTACCCAAAACATCGGCGTGTCGCGGACTTTTGCGTCTGCTCGCGCAGTTGAAAGGAGCCTCCTGTGACCGATTTCGAATCGGTGGACTTCTTCACCGACGAATCCCTTGTGCCGGACCCGTATCCGTACTTCGATCACCTGCGGTCGAAGTGCCCGGTGGCGCCCGCGACCCCGTTCAATGTGCTGGCCGTCACCGGACACGAGGAGGCAATGGCGGTCTACAAGGACCCCGCGTTCTCCTCCTGCATCTCGGTCGCGGGCCCGTTTTCGGGACTGCCGTTCGGCCCGGGCGGTGACGACGTCTCGGAGCTGATCGAAGAACACCGGGCGAACGTCCCGATGAGTGAGCACATCACCACCCAGGATCCACCGCTGCACACCCGCACCCGTGGACTGATGAACAAGCTCATTACTCCCAAGCGCCTCAAGGAAAACGAAGACTTCATGTGGCGGCTGGCCGACCGCCAGCTGGATACCTTCATCGACCGCGGCGAGTGCGAGTTTCTCGAGGACTACGCAAAACCGTTCTCCCTTCTCGTCATCGCCGACCTGCTGGGCGTGCCGGCGGAGGACCACGACGAATTTCGTGCGGTCTTCGCGACCGAGCAGGTCGGTGCGCTTGGCGAAGAGACGCCGACCGCGCACAATCCGCTGCAGTGGCTGAACGACAAGTTCTACGCCTACATCGAGGATCGCAGGCGTGCGCCGCGCGGCGATGTGCTGACCGAGTTGGCCGAGGCCAAGTACGAAGACGGGTCGACACCGGACATCGTCGACGTGATGAACCTGTCGACGTTCCTCTTTGCGGCCGGAACCGAAACGACGACCAAGCTCGTCAGCTCCGCGATGCGCATCATCGCCGAAAACCCGGAGTACGAGACCTATCTGCGCGAGGACCGAAGCCGCATCCCCGCCTTCCTCGAGGAGACGCTGCGGATGGAGAGCCCGGTCAAGGCTCACTTCCGGATGGCCCGCACGTCGACCACCGTCGGCGGTGTCGAGGTGCCGGCCGGAACAACGGTCATGCTGCTGCCCGGAGCGTGTAACCGAGACGCGCGGAAATTCGATGAGCCCGACACCTTCCGTGCCGACCGGCGCAACGTGCGTGAGCACATCGCCTTCATCCGCGGTGTCCACTCGTGCCCGGGAGCACCGCTGGCGCGGACCGAGGGCCGGATCTCGTTGCACAGAATCCTCGACCGGATGACCGACTTCAGGGTTTCCGAGGAACACCATGGTCCGGCGGATGCGCGTCGTTACTCCTACGAACCGACGTTCATCATGCGAGGACTCGCCGAACTGCACCTTGAGTTCAAGCCGATCCCTGAGTAGCTGAGCATCGCTACCTTGTTCACATGAGCAGGTTGGCGATCAACTACGCGAGCCGCCTCGTGCTCGCCTATCTGCTGTCGGTCACCGCGGCCGTCGCCATCCTGATACCGCTGGGCGGCGAGGCGCTCACCGGAGCTCAGAACTACTTCAGCCAGCGCAATATCGTCCTGTCGGTGGTCCTCGTCGCCGTCGGAACGATCGTGGTTGCGGTGGGCGGGGTCATGAACATCGCTCCGACACTGCGGTGGTTCGACCCGGGCCTCGAACCGGACGATCGTCAGCGTCGAGCGTTGACGAGACTCCTGGGTCGCCAGTGTGCGCTCCTTGCGGGCACGTGGGTGGTCAGCGGCGCGCTCTCCATCCTGCTCAACATCGACGGTGGGATCGGCATCGTCGTGGCGACCGCTCTCGGCGTCGCATTGGGCGGATCTGCCGCGTCGGGCACCAGCCTTCTGCTGACCATAAAGATCGTTCGTCCAATTCTTGCCGCCGCCACACACGCGTCTGAGCGCCTCGTCGTCGCGCCCGGGGTGCTGGCGCGCCTGATCCTGTTGTGGCTGCTGTGCAGCGCGCTGCCCTGCGGCGTGATCGTGGCGCTGGTCGTGGTGCGATCGAACGGCTGGCTCATCCCACGAACGGCGTCGGTGGAGATGGCGGTACTGGTAGTGGCCATGACGGCGGTGGTTCTGGGAATGCCGACGATGATCCTCACGTCGCGGTCGATCGCCGACCCGCTGAGCGAAGTCGTCGCTGCAATGGCCCAGGTCGAGCGAGGACATTTCGACACCGCGGTCGATGTCTTCGAGCGCTCCGAAATCGGCAGGCTGCAGGGCGGATTCAACCAGATGGTCGCCGGACTGGCCGAGCGAGAACGGGTACGCGACCTGTTCGGCCGCCATGTCGGCACCGACGTCGCCCGTCGCGCCATCGAGGAGGGCGCGTCGATGTCGGGAAACGTCCAGGAGGCGGCAATCCTGTTCATCGACCTGACGGGTTCGACAGAACTGGCGGCAAGCCATCCGCCGCAGCAGGTGGCGGAGGTGCTCAACGACTTCTTCCGGATCGTCGTCAACGCCGTCGACGAACGGGACGGGCTGATCAATAAGTTTCAGGGTGACGCCGCACTCGCGGTCTTCGGGGCTCCATTGCGGACCAGCGGAGCTGCCTCGGCGGCGTTGGCGACGGCGCGCGCGCTGGGCGAGCAGCTGCGCGAGCTGCCGCTCGTCGATTTCGGAATCGGCGTTTCGGCGGGTTCGGTCTTCGCGGGAAACATCGGCGCCGAAAATCGCTACGAGTACACGGTGATCGGCGACCCGGTCAATGAGGCGGCACGGCTCGCCGATCTCGCGAAGACATCGGATCGACGGATCCTGTGCTCGTCGGCAGCCATCGAGCGCGCCGATGCGACCGAACGAATGCATTGGGCCTACAAGGGCAGCGAGGTGTTGCGCGGACGATCCGAGGCCACCCAGATCTCGGAGCCCGTGGGGCTTGCGTGACCGTCGCACCGGCGATCCTTGCTCCTCGCCGCGGCCACACCGTAGCCTCGTGAGGTGGCCGGACTGACGGCCGTCAGCGCCGACGAACTCGCTGGCCTCGAGCTTTTCCAGGGCTGCCGTCCGGATGCTCTGGTGCCGCTGGCGGCGCAATTGCGTCCGCTGAATGCGGCGGCGGGCCGGGTCCTGATGCGCCAGGGGGACCGGGCGGAATCGTTCTTGCTGATCGGTTCCGGGCGGGTGAAGGTCACGCACACCGGGAACGACGGCGTGCCCACCGTCATGGAGTTGTCGCCGCCGCTGATCGTCGGTGAGATCGCGCTGCTGCGTGACGCGCCACGGACCGCGACCGTGGTCGCGACCGAACCGCTGTCCGGGTGGGTCGGGGGCCACACAGCCTTCGCCATCATGCTCGACGTGCCGGGCATGATGGACAAACTGGTGCGAACGGCGCGCCAGCGGCTCGCCGCTTTCATTACTCCGATCCCGGTTCGCATGCGCGACGGCACCGAGTTGTTCCTGCGGCCGGTGCTGCCGGGCGACAGCGAGCGCACCACACACGGCCCGGTCGAGTTCTCCAGCGATACGTTGTACCGCCGATTCCAGACGACCCGCACGCCGAACAAGTCGTTGATGGCCTACCTGTTCGAGGTCGACTACAAGGACCACTTCGTGTGGGTGATGACCGACGGTGAGGATGGTCCGGTCGTGGCCGACGCCCGTTTCGTCCGCGACGAAACCGACCCGACCCTCGCGGAGGTGGCTTTCATCGTCGGTGACGACTACCAGGGGCGCGGCGTCGGCTCGTTCCTGATGGCCGCGTTGGCCGTTGCGGCGCGCGGCGACGGCATTCGACGGTTCTCGGCGCGGGTGCTCTCCGACAACCTCGCGATGCGCAAGATCCTTGACCGGTTCGGCGCGCAGTGGCAGCGTGAGGATCTCGGCGTGGTGATGACGGTCATCGATGTTCCGGCATTGCGCGACCTATCCATCTCGCGGCAGCTCTATCGCGAAATTCACGCTGTTGCAAGACAAGTCATGGGTGCCGTCGGCTGATGCGCCCGCCACTGAGCAAAGACACCCGGCTGTGCATCTCACTTGCGGCCCGGCCGAGCAATATCGGCACCAGGTTCCACAACTATCTCTACGACCTGCTCGGTCTGGACTTCATCTACAAGGCGTTCACCACGACCGACATCGTCGCCGCGATCGGCGGGGTGCGGGCGCTCGGCATTCGGGGCTGCTCGGTGTCGATGCCGTTCAAGCAGGATGTGATCCCGCTCGTCGACCGGGTCGAGGACTCCGCACAAGCCATCAATGCCGTCAACACGATCGTCAACGACGACGGACGCCTCACCGCATCGAACACCGACTACATCGCTGTGCAGCGGCTCATCGACGGCCATCGCTTGGATCGCTCCCAATCGGTGCTGATTTACGGCAGTGGTGGAATGGCACAGGCGGTGGGAGCGGCGTTCCGGGACAGCGGGTTTCACAACGGCACCGTCGTCGCCCGCAACACTGATGCCGGTGGGGCGCTGGCGCGGCAACTCGACTACGACTATGCGTCCGAGGTCGGATCGCGGAATGCCGACGTCATCGTCAACGTGACACCGATCGGGATGGCCGGTGGACCGGAGGAGGGCCTGACCCCGTTCGAGACGGCCACAATTGCCAAGGCGGACACCGTTTTCGACGTGGTCGCGCTGCCGTCGGAAACCCCGTTGATCATCGCCGCCCGCGCGGCGGGGGCGAAGGTCATAACCGGCGGCGAGGTGATCGCGCTGCAGGCCGCCGAGCAGTTCGAACGCTATACGGGCGTGCGGCCGACGGCCGAGCAGGTGGCCGACGCCTCGGCGGTATCGCGGGCCTGACGCGTCACGGTGCCGGCGTGATCGTCGTCTGCTCGTCGATCGCGCCTGTGGCATCCATCAGGATTCCCATCTGGTCCTCGGAGCCGTCGGCGTTGAGCTGCAGGACAAACAGTCCGTCGGTTCCGGGGATGGTCACCGTTTTCTGTGCCACGGCTCGCTTGCCGCCGTCCTTCATGTAAGTGCCGCCGACCTGCCAGGCATCGAACCCGCCGAGCTGGCTCGCGGAACCGACCCCGTCGCCCTCATAGCCCGGCAGGTTCTTCATCTCGCCCGGCGCGTATTCGAGGATCTTCGCCGGATCGGCGTTCGGGGACAGCTTCGACAGGAGCGCAACGATGGTGGGCGGATTGTTGGCCATCGCCGGGTCGCCGGTGAACTTCATGCCGCCCCATGCCCACGCGGGTGTCTGGGGACCCATGTCCTCCCAGCCGGGCAGGGTCGGGAGAATGATTTCGGGTGACCCCGGATCGCCGCGCTTCACCGGCGCTTCGGTGATTCCGTTTTCCTTGATGTAATCGGGAATGGACTTGTTGGGCTTGGCCTCCGCCGAGGTGGCCGGTGCGGCTGACGAGCTGGTTTCCTTCGAAGAAGCTTCCTCGGATTTCTTCTCATCGGATCCGCAGCCCGCCAGGGCAAGGCCGAGTACGACGGCCACGATCGCGATACCGCCGGCCCTCACTGTTCTCATTGGGTCTCCCGTGTCAGTTGAAATCTGCGCCATGAGCCTACGGTCGGCAAACGTTCGATGGAAGGAAAAACGCCGCGAAGGCCAACCGCCGCGGGTTCGGAGCGAAATAGGCACGTCAGCGGTTTGCCTGCATAGTCCCCGACCCCGTCTTGGCGGGGTGCGGGTATCCCTGGGCGAAACCCCGAAAGTTTCGCTGTCAAAAAGGGTGTTCATGGTGCAAGATGCTCCTGTGCTGCGAGTAGGGGGCCACAGCGGCCTCGCGGCATCGTCGCTAGGGGGCCTGGGCACGGGATGCCGATGTGGTGAGGGGAAGGTTCGGACATGAAGGCGATTGCGCGTTCGCTGGTCGTTATCTTGGTGGCGTTGATCGCGGTCCCGGCGCTGGCGGTATCGGTCACGATCACGACCGCCGTTCAGCTACTGGCCACAACGGCATTGATCATGGGTGGGACTCAGCATCCACTGTCCACGCCGCCCGACGACCCGGACCTGTTCATCAAGCCGTATATGGGCCAGGCGGTCAACAACTTCATCGCTCCTGAGACCGGCGTGCCGGAGAACCGGGTCGCCGTGATCTACCCCGCTGAATTCTTCCCGGTGTTCGGCACCACGACCTTCGACGATTCCGTTGACGTCGGTCGGGACAATCTCACCGGTTGTCTCGGCGCGTCGATGGCGGGCTGCAACTACAACACCGGCGTGGGCTCGACCAATCCGAACCCCGCGACAGACGACTTCATCGTCTTCGGCTATTCGCAGAGCGCGGTGGTGGCGTCTCTGGTCAAGAACGACCTGATCGCCAACCACGATCTCGCGCTCGACGGCACCGAGATCTTCGTGGCCTCGAATCCCATGCGGGCCAACGGCGGAATCTTGGCACGCGGGCCCAAAGGTTTGACCATTCCCATCATCGGCATCACTTTCTACGGGCCGACGCAAAACAGCTGTTCGGGCGCGGTGTGCGATCCCAACGATGACTTCGTGATCCCGACAGTCGATGTCGCCCAGCAGTACGACATCCTCGGCGGCGACGCCCCCGCTCGACTCGACCCTCTTGCTTTTGCGAACTCGATCGCCGCCTACGCCCTGCTGCACGGAAATGTTCCGAATAGGACTATTAATGGCACCGATAAGACCGTCATCTACCAGGACACATACGGCGATACCGACTACTACCTGATTACGGCCCCGCGGCTCCCGCTGCTCTTGCTGGCAGAGCAGGCCGGCGTGCCCGGACCGGTCCTGGCGCTGCCGGACGCGGTGCTGCGGGTGTGGTTGGAGGACAAGCAACGCCGGGACCTGAGCCCCGGCGAACACGTGCCGTTCCAGCTGAGCCCCATCGGCAACCCGATCGCTCTCGTCGGCAACATGCTGGGTGCCATCCCGGTCGGCATCGACGACACCGTCCAACAAGCTTCCGGACCCGGGAGCACTCTTCGCCCCCTCGGAACGGCAGACGTCTACCGTCCATTCGGCGTCGGCGGTCCCGTCTATGACAAGGGGGACGGCTCGCTAGCAGAGGACAACGTCGGCATTCCAACGGGTGCCGGTGATTACGACACGCAAACTTCGCTTCAGACGCTTGGGGCGCCCCAAGGCGAAAACGCCAAACTGTTCACGGGCAAGAAGGCCGACGAGATTGTCAACAGCGAAAAGACTGAGGGCGGTTCAGCTCTAGAGGGCGCAAAGCCGGAACAGCCGCGTTTCCTGCGCGGCCCGATCGAATTCGACCGGCCCAAGCCATTCTCGGGGATTCGCCCGAGCGGAGATGGGCCGCTGAAGCGGATCGTCAACGCCCTGACCGGGCAGCGAGCCGAGCACGATGAAGCCGACGGCGGCGACGATCAGGAACACAAGGATCAGCCGGCGCCAGAAAAAGACGCCGCCTGAGCCGCGAGAGAAAGAGGGACGCCCGCTCGGGCGTCCCTCTTCTCGTCTGATGGTCCGTCAGCAGGCCAGGTCGAGGAACACCGTCATGCTGGTCACCGTCGTGACGATGTCGTCGTTGGCCCCCGGCGCCGCGGACCCCGAGTCCATCCGGGAGAACGTCTGGCCCGGCCGTACCCCGCTGACCGAGCACATGTCGAGCGGGGCGGTGCCGGAGCGGTTCACGATCACGTGATAACCACGCATCTGCAACTCACTCAACGTTGAGTTGACCGCCGACGGGCCGGCGGGAGCGGCGTTGGCGGTACTCGCCAGGCCAACCGCCGCAGTAATCAGTGCACTTGCGGCCAGTGTGCCGAGGCCGATCTTCTTGATTGTCATGCCCTGGAGTGGTCGCCCAACCCAGAACCGTTACACCGGTCAGACGTCGCAGTTCAGCGAGACCGTGATAATCCGGCGGACCACGACCGTCACGAAGTCGCGGTCTCTGTCGCGGCCCCTGCCGTCGTCCACCCGAATCGTCCGGGTGATGTCCTGCGGATTTCGCACACTGGTGACGATGCAGGCCTCGATGGGAGCACTCCCCACCCGGTCGATGTGGACGTCGTAGCCGGCAGCCTCCAGCTGCCCGATCGTCGCCCACGCATTGCCCGGTGCAAGCGGTTGCGCCGTTGCCAAACCCCCAGGAGCGAGCACCACGCCCGCCGCCACGATCCCCCCTGCCATAGCCCATGCTGCGCGCATGACAGTCTCCGTACTTCTGATCGGTCCGACCCCTTGTTTCATCGTTCGAAACACGCAAAGTGTTGCCGGGTTTTACTGAGCGGTCCCTGTGGTATCAACGGGCGTGCGCCGGTTCGGGTTCATTCTGGTGGTGCTGTGCGTGGTAACGGCATGCGGCCAGCCCGGCACGTCGCCCGCGACCTCGACGGCCGAACCCTCCCGCACACAGTCCGTCAATCCGGCCAACATCAGCCGGGCACGCGGCGAACTGCCCGCCGGCTATGAGGTGGCCGATGTGGCCGGCCCCGCCTCGCCGGTCGCATTCTGGGGCTTCGGGCCGGGCTGGGTCACCGAACCCGCGGGGTGCGGAGTGCTGGCCGGCCCGGTCACCGACGGCGCGACGACGCGCGGTTGGTCGGGATCGGGTCCCGGCGGCATCGTGCACACCGTGGTCATCGGATCGCCGACGGCGCCGGTCACTTTCGATCCCGCCGTGCTGGCCGAATGCGGGCAGTGGACGGTGATGTCGGGAAACACCACAGGCACCGTCAACCTGATCGACGCCCCGCTCATCGACGGCGCAACCACCGTCGGTATGGCCACCGTCGCGAAGACCGTCGTCGAGGGCGGCACGGAGACGACGTCGTCGGCGAGCACGTTCAACGCCTATCTCGGCGACTACCTGGCGTTCGTCACAGTTGTGACGGATCCCGGATCACCGAATCCTCCACTAGGCCAAGAATTCGCCGCCGATCTGTTGGTCAAAACGGTATCCGCGTTACGCGGATGAAGCCCGGTCTGCGGGTACATTGGCGGCGATGTTGAACACGAGGGCGGTGCTCGTCATCGCATGCGTTTCTGCTCTCGCCGCGTGCAGCTCCGCCGAGTCGGCCGAGCCGGACCTGTCGCACGCCGACATCGCAAACATCAAGGACCTCCGGTCGAACTTTCCTCCGCCATTCACGGTCACCGACATCGCCCCGACTGCCATCGACCCCCGTATCGTCGAACCCCAAAAGTTGCCCCCAGAAATCAAATTCGAGCCGGTGGATTGCGGGCAGTTCGCGAACCAACAGGTCCTTCCCGCAGGCGTCAAGGGCAACATGGCCGCACTCACGGCCGAGGGCGAAGGCAACCGGTTCATCGTGATCGCAGTGGAGACATCGGAGACCGTGCCGGTCAATGGACCACCGGCGAACTGCCAGAAGGTTGGGTTCACCGGTCCGGCGGTGCGTGGGGCCATCGAGGTCGTTGATGCGCCGAAGATCAACGGCGTTCAGACGCAGGGTGCTCACCGAGTCATACAGACGACGATGGGCGGAAAGGCCCGTACCGGCGAGCTTTACAACTATGTGGCCAGATTCGGCTCGCTGCTGGTGATCGTCACCGCCAACCCGCTCGTCATCCCCGACAAGCCGGTGGCATCGGTCGACACCAAGCGCGCGAGCGAGCTGCTCACCGCGGGTGTGACCGCAGTAAAAGGCTGAGGCTCAACGGACGTCGTGCGGCCGGAACTGAATGCTGATCCGGGGGCCGACCGGCTTCACGGTCTTCGGTATGCAGTGCTCCCACGTTCGTTGGCACGAGCCGCCCATCACCAGTAGGTCACCGTGTCGGTGCTGGAGCCGAAGCGACTTGCCGCCGCCGCGCGGGCGTAGCGCGAAAACCCTTGTTGCGCCAAGGCATACGATCGCCACCATGGTGTCTTCGGTGCTGCTTCGACCGATGGTGTCGCCGTGCCAGGCGACGCTGTCGTCGCCGTCGCGGTACAGGCACAGGCCCGCTGTGGTGAAGGGCTCGCCGAGTTCGCCGCCGTAGGTGTCGTTGAGCCGCCTGCGCATCTGCTTGAGCCGCGGATGCGGCGCCGGTTCGTCGAGCAGGTTGTGAAAACTGACCAGCCGCGGCACGTCCAGCACACGGTCATACATCTGCCTGCGCTCGGCGCGCCACGGGATGACTTCCATCAGCTCGTCGAACAGCGAGTCCGCGTCCGTCAGCCAACCGGAGCGCACCTCGACCCATGCGCCGGTGCCGAGGTCACGCCGTTCAGCGCTCTCGAACAGAGAGCTTTGAAGAGCCAGCTCCATGAACGCGAGTTTATCGCACACGCGTTCGAAGAGTCAGAGACGGACCGCGCCGGGGCCCTGCTCGGCGAGGACGTCGCCGGGGTTGGACAGTGCACAGGTCTTGAGGCTCAGGCAGCCGCAGCCGATGCAGCCGGTGAGGTTGTCGCGCAGCCGCTGCAGGTGCACGATGCGGTCGTCGAGGTCCTGGCGCCAGCCCGCGGAGAGTCGGCCCCAGTCCTTGCTGGTCGGGACGCGGTCGGTGGGCAGTGTCGCCAGCGCCGCCCGGATCCGGGCAAGTGGAATGCCGAGCCGCTGCGACATCCGGATGAATGCCACTCGCCGCAGCGTCTCGCGGGCATAGCGGCGTTGGTTGCCGGTGGTGCGACGGCTGGCGATCAGGCCCTCGCGTTCATAGAAGTGCAGTGCCGAAATGGCCACACCGCTGCGGTCGGCCATCTCGCCGGGCGTCAGCTCGTGGATGTCCATACACCTCAACTTAAGTTGAGGTGGCCGATCGCGCTACGGTGCTAGGTGTGTCCGAGACCACGCTGGGGGTGAACTCCGAGGTCGGGACCCTGCGGATCGTCATCCTGCACCGCCCGGGCGCCGAGCTGCAGCGGCTGACCCCCCGCAACAACGACGCGTTGCTGTTCGACGGGTTGCCGTGGGTCGCCAAGGCGCAGGAGGAACACGACGCGTTCGCCGACTTGTTGCGGTCGCGCGGGGTCGAGGTGCTGCTGCTGTCGGATCTCTTGACCGAGGCGCTGTCCAGCGGCGCGGCCCGCATGCACGGCATCTCGGCTGCGGTGGACTCGCGGCGGCTGGGCATGCCACTGGCGCAGCAGCTTTCGTCGTATCTGCGGACGTTGGAACCGGCCGGACTCGCGCATGTCCTTATGGCAGGCATGACGTTCACCGAGCTGCCGGTCGTCGGCGGCGAGGTGTCGCTGGTCCGTCGCATGCACCACGGCGGCGACTTCGTGATCGAACCGCTGCCGAACCTGCTGTTCACCCGCGACTCGTCGTTCTGGATCGGCCCGCGGGTGGCGATCACGTCGCTGGCGCTGCCCGCCCGGATCCGCGAGACGTCGCTGACCGACCTGATCTATGCCCACCACCCGCGGTTCCTCGGTGTCCGGCGGGCCTACGAGTCGCGTTCCGCGCCGGTCGAAGGTGGCGACGTGCTGCTGCTGGCGCCGGGCGTGGTCGCCGTCGGGGTGGGGGAGCGGACGACACCCGCCGGCGCGGAGGCGTTGGCCCGCAGCCTGTTCGACGACGATCTCGCCCACACGGTGCTGGCGGTGCCGATCGCCCAGGAGCGGGCGCAGATGCATCTCGACACGGTCTGCACGATGGTCGACACCGACGCCGTCGTCATGTACCCGAACGTCGTCGACTCGTTGTCGGCGTTCACCATCCACCGCAACGGCGACGGTGACGGTGGAGTCAAGATCGATGATGCCGCACCGTTTCTCGAGGCGGCCGCTAAGCGCGATGGCGATCGAGAAGCTGCGCGTGATTGCGACGGGCCTGGATCCCGTCACCGCCGAACGTGAGCAGTGGGACGACGGCAACAACACGCTGGCGCTTGCGCCCGGGGTCGTGGTCGCCTACGAGCGAAACGTCGAAACCAACGCGCGGCTGCGGGATGCGGGTATCGAGGTGCTGCCCATCGCGGCGTGGGAACTGGGCACCGGCCGCGGCGGCCCGCGCTGCATGTCGTGCCCAGCGTCCCGAGACCCCGTCTAGGCTCTATCCGCGAAATAGCATTCCTGGTCGCTATTTCGGCAAATCTACGACCATGCCTTCTCGTTCGCGTCGAGCCCAAGCATCCCGAACCCGCGCGAGGATGTCGATTTCGCGATCCTCCTTCACAACACGCACGTTCAGCCAGGCTAACCGGTCGATGAGCTCGGCCCGTCGCATGTCTTTGACATACGTGGCCCGGTCGGTCCGGTGTTGGTCCCCGTCGTATTCCACGGAGACCCGGATGTGCGGCCAACCCATATCGAGGTGAGCGACCGGGGCGCCATACTCGTAGAGCGGAATCTGGGTCTGCGGCCGCGGATACCCCGCGTCGATGAGCAGTAGCCGTAACCACGTCTCCTTTGGCGACTGGCTTCCGCCGTCCATCAAGTCAACTGCTTGCCGGCAGAGGCGGACCCCCTTCGTACCTGCATAGCGCTTCGTCAGAGGTTGTACGTCGTCCATGGTGATACCGGTTGCGCGGGCAAGCGCGTCGAGATGTCTGACCGCCCGGTCTCGTGGCAGTTTGCGTCCCAAATCCAATGCCGTGCGTGCTGGTGTAGCTACGGCAATCCCGAGTCGTTCGCAGATCTCGTCGTCGGCAATGCGGTCTCGGTGGGTGACTATGCCAACCGGACTGTGGTTGTTCGCAAATACCATTTCGACCGGTGTCGTGTCATCGACCCACAGGGCACCATGCAGTGACGCGGCCGCCCTGCCGGTGACTACTCCTCGCCGTCTGGACCACAACCACGCCGCCGCTGCCTTCGCGGCCATCGTCGGAGCGGCGCCGCGGGGAAGGTAGACGTCGGGATAGATGGTTCGGTAGTTCCACCGAAGTTGGCCTCGCGTCACGGTCCCTGCTGCGACCGCTTCCGAGCCGAGAATGGCTCCCCCCACGCAAGGATCATGCGCGATTCCACGACCCTGTTGGCGAGCGAGACGCTAGGGCTGTGGATAACTGGAAATCACGACCAGGAATGCTATTTCGCGGGAGAACGGGCCTAACGCCAGCTGGGCAGCCAGATCTGCAGGTTCCACGTCGACTGCGAAATCGGTAGGCCGGTGAGGATCGGATACATCCACGCGAAGTTCGTGATCACAATCGCCAGATAGCAACTGACGGCGAGCAGCCCCAGCGTTCGTCGCTCGGCACTCTGATTCGGCTGATGCAATATGTCGCCGAGGATCATCGCGATGGCCATCACCAGGAACGGCGACATGGTAGCCGCGTAGAAGAAGTACATCTGCCGGTCGATGTCGGCGAACCACGGCAGGAAGCCCGCGCTGTAACCGACCAAAATGGCGCCGTACCGCCAGTCCGTCTTGACGAAGGCCCGCCACAGCGCCCAGCCGAGGACGGGCACCGCGATGAACCACATCGCCGGGGTGCCGACGAGCATCACGGCCTTCACGCACGACTGCGCTCCACAACCGGGCACGTTCTCCTGGTCGATCGCATAGAGCACCGGGCGCAGCGACATCGGCCACGTCCACGGCTTGGATTCCCACGGGTGATGATTGCCGTCGGCGTTGGTCAGCCCGGCGTGAAACCGGTACGCCGCATAGGTGTAGTGCCACAGCGAGCGGATCGCGTCGGGCAGAAACCCGCCGGGGCCGATCGACTGGCCGACCTCGTAGCGATTCACCCCGGTCTCCGACGCGAACCACGGCGCGTACGACGCCAAATACACACCGAACGGAATCAGCCCCAGCGCATAGACCGCCGGTCCCAGGTCCCGTCGCAGCGTGCCCAGCCACGGCCGCGGCACCCGGTACTGCCTTCGGGCGGCGACGTCGAACGCCAGCGTCATCAAACCGAAGAACACCACGAAGTACAGCCCAGACCATTTTGTCGCACAAGCCAATCCGAGTAGCACACCTGCGCCGAAGCGCCACCAGCGCACGCCCAGCCGCGGACCCCACGGCGTTTCTCCGACGCGGCCCTCGAGGAGTGCGACATGCATTCGCTCCCGCACCTGGTCGCGGTCCACGATCAATGCACCGAACGCCGCGATCACGAAGAACGCCAGGAAGCCGTCCAGCAGGGCGGTGCGCGACGCGACGAAGTTGACGCCGTCGGCGATGAGCAGCAGCCCCGCCATGGCGCCGACCATCGTCGAGCGGCTCATCCGCCGGGCGATGCGGGCCACCAGCGCGATTCCGATGACGCCCAACACCGCGCCGGTGAACCGCCAGCCCACGCCGTTGTAGCCGAACACGAACTCGCCGAGTGCGATCAGTTGCTTGCCGAGCGGCGGGTGCACGACCAGCCCGTAGCCGGGGTTGTCCTCGACGCCGTGGTTGTGCAGCAACTGCCAGGCCTGCGGCGCGTAGTGCTTCTCGTCGAAGATCGGGGTACCGGCGTCGGTCGGCGAGCCGAGGTTGAGGAACCGGGTCAGCGCCGCCAGCGCCGTGATGACCGCCGTCATCGCCCAGCCCTCCAGCCGGTCGATGGGCCCGAAGTCGGCGACGGGCACCAGCGGCGCCGGGCTGATCACCGGGACCGAACGCGCGGCCGATGGCGATTCGGTGGCGGGGGCGGTCACGCGACCGATCGTAGGCTGTGCGCTGTGACCCACGGTCGATTGCTGCTGGCGGCCACGCCGCTGGGGCTGCCGGCCGACGCCTCCACCCGGCTGATCACGGCCCTGGGCAGCGCCGATGTGGTGGCCGCCGAGGACACCCGTCGGATCCGAACCCTGGCGCAGTCCCTGGACGTCCGGATCGCGGGCAAGGTCGTCAGCCTGTTCGACCAGAACGAGGCGACGCGGGTTCCGGCGCTGGTCGACGAGATCAGGGGCGGCGCGACGGTGCTGGTGGTCAGTGACGCCGGCATGCCCGTCATCAACGACCCCGGCTACCGGCTTGTGGCGGCGTGCGTGGCGGCCGGGCTGCTCGTCAGCTGCCTGCCCGGCCCATCGGCGGTGACGACGGCACTGGCGGTCTCCGGGCTGCCGGCCGACCGGTTCTGTTTCGAGGGCTTTCCGCCGCGCAAGCAGTCGGCCCGCAAGACGTGGCTGGCGGGCCTGGCGACCGAACAGCGGACCGCCGTGTTCTTCGAGTCACCGCGGCGGCTGGCGGTCTGCCTGCAGGACGCCGTCGAGGTGCTCGGCGGGCAGCGCCGTGCGGTGGTGTGCCGCGAGCTGACCAAGACGCACGAGCAGATCGTGCGCGGCACGTTGGCCGAGCTGGCCGACTGGGCGGCCGACGGTGTTCTCGGCGAGATCACCGTCGTACTCGCCGGGGCGGAGCCGCGCGCCGAGCTGGACACTCTCGTTGCCGAAGTGAACGCTCTGGTCGACGACGGAGCCCGGGTGAAGGATGCGTGCGCCGAAGTCATTTCGCAGCATCCGGGGGCGCCGTCGCGGCGCGCGCTTTACGATGCGGTTCTGCGGTCGCGGGACTAACACGGAGGCGCCATGGCACTGCCCGCGTTGGTGCTCATGCATGGCGGCGGCCTCGCCGGTGACTGCTGGGACTTGACCGTCGACGAACTCCAACGGCTAGAACCGGATCTCACTGTGCTGGCTGTCGATCTGCCCGGCCGACGGGGGAAGCCGGGAGACCTGGGGACGCTGACCATCGCCGACTGGGTAGAGTCCGCTGTTCGCGACATTGAAGAGGCTGAGCTGAACGATGTTGTGATCGTCGCGCATTCGATGGCGGGACTCACAGCGCCCGGTGTGTTGACGAGGCTGGGTGCGTCGCGAGTTCGAGAGATGGTCCTGGCGACGGCCTTTGTTCCACCGGAGGGCAGCTCGATGGCAGACACACTTCCGTGGCCTGGCGGCCCAACGGCCCGTCGTAATGCAAAAAGGGGGACGCCCAGCGAAACCTCGGCGATGATGGCGCGGTTCGTCTTGCTCAACGGAGTGCCCCGTGCACGCCGACGATTCATGTCCGGTCGGATCTATCCGGAATCCTCACGGATCATGGCGGAGAAGGTGTCCCGCAGCGACATGCCCGAAGACATCCCCCGCACCTGGATTCTCACCCTGCGTGACCGCGCGCTCTCGGCCAAATCGCAGCGCAGGAGCATCCACGCGATCGGCGGCGTGCAGACGTTGATCCCGATGGACACCTGCCACTGCCTGATGGTCAGCGAGCCGGAACGGCTGGCCGAGATCCTCGTCGAGCGCTGCCGGGAGCCTCATGACGCTGCCCGATCTCGTTCTCGTCCACGGTGGTCAACATGCCGCCGACTGCTGGGAACCGACCGTCGACGAAATCCACCGCCAGGCACCTGATTTGACCGTGCTCGCAGTCGATCTGCCCGGACGGCGCGGCAAGCCGGGCGACCTCACCACGTCCACCATCGACAATTGGATCGACTCGTTGGTATCCGACATCGAGATGGCGGGTCTCGACGACCTTGTCATCGCGGGCCATTCGATGGCGGGGCTCACCGTTCCCGGTGTGGTGACAAAGCTCGGCTCTTCGCGAGTACGGGAAATGATTCTCGCCGCTGCGTTCGTGCCACCCGACGGCTATGCGGTGGTCGACACACTTACAGGAGTGTTGGGCTGGTACGCACGCCGCTACATCGACAAAGGCGGAGTGGCATCCTTGCCAACCGCGTTGGCGGCGTTGGTGTTCTGCAACGGGATGACGCCCGCACAGAAAAAGTTCAACCTCGATCGGTTCTACGCCGAGGGTCCGTCCGTCGTAGTGGAGAAGGTCAACCGCAACGGGATACCCGACGAGGTGCCGCGGACCTGGATCCTCACGCTGCGCGACCGCGCCCTTTCCCAGAAAGCACAGCGCAGGTCCATCGCCGCACTCGGTGGCGTGCAGACCCTCGTCCCGGTCGACACCTGCCACAACCTGATGGTCAGTGAGCCGACCCGGCTGGCAGAGATCCTCGTCGAACGCTGCCGGCGCTATGCCTAACGTCGACGATCGGCGCCGCCTTGTGCAGGCACTCTTCCCATTCACGGTCGGGGTCGGAATCAGCGGTGATACCACCGCCCACGCCGAGCACTGCCGACCCGTCAGTGCCGAACTCCACGGTGCGGATCGCGACGTTGAGTTCACATCCGGCGACTGGTGACGCCAAACCGACTGTGCCGCAATATACTCCGCGACGACGCAGCTCCCAGCCGCGACAGCAGTTGACGGGCCCGGGTTTTGGGGGTGCCGGTCACGGATGCGGGCGGGAACGCGGCGTCGAGCAGTGCGGCCATCGGCACGTCGACCGGCACGCGCGCGGACACCGTCGACACCAGATGCCACACGCCCGGGGCGGGCCGCACCGCGAGCAACTCCGACACGGTCACGGTGCCCGTCATCGCGACGCGGCTCAGATCGTTGCGGACCAGGTCGACGATCATGATGTTCTCGGCGACGTCCTTGACCGACGCCCGCAGCGCCGCAGGGTCCGCCGTCCGCGGCAGAGTGCCCTTGATCGGGCTGGACGTCACAGACTCACCGGCGCGGCGCAGGAACAGCTCCGGCGACAGCGACGCCACCGCACCCCAGGCGCCGGCGACGTACGCCGCCCGTGCGGGGGAGGTGCGTTCCACGGCGTCGACGAAGAAGTCGACGGACGCGCCGTCGAGCCTGCCCGCGAACTGCGTGCACACGCATGCCTGATAGACCTCACCCGCGGCGATCGCCTCCAGGCACTCGAGCACACCCCGGCGATGAGCGTCCCGGTCGGCGTGGTCCCAGGTGACGTCGAAGCCGCTCGGCGGCAAGGGGTTTCGCAGCGCGTCGGATACCCACGTCGAAATCGGTGCACCGGACAGGCATTCGTACCACCACTGCCCGCCGCTGTCCTGCCGCAGCACGCAGTCGGTCCAGCCTCCTGCCGCTTCGGGAATTCGCGGCGGCCGTCCGTCGACGCCGGCATCGGGATAGGACAGATAGCCGAACCAGCCGCCACCGACCGTCCCCGCATCCGCCGATCCCGGGGGCACGTCGAACACCTCGTCGGCACCCACCGCGGACGCCCTCAACGACGGGGCGATGACGGCCCCGGAGCCGAACCACTCCCCGATCAGCGCGGCGGGCGGGGCGAGCCCGCGCCGGACGGCGGCAGAGGCGATCGAGCGCAGCACCGCGGGCGCGCTGCCGAGATCGCCCAACCGCTCTATCCGCACCGGGTAAGCGTGACAGAAAGCTAGCGGCTGATCGCCCTCGGGACCGTGATCCCGGTCAGCTTGTCCGGGTTTCGCATCGCATAGAAGTGCGCGATCTTGCCGTCGCTGATCTCGACCAGGAAGACGCCCTCCAGATGGTCGCCGCTGTAGACGACCACCGCGGGCGCGCTGTTGTATTCCGCCGTCTCGAACCGGATGTCCGGCATGCGTTGCGCCGCCACGCGGAACAGGCCGACGAGCACGCTTGCCACCTTCGTCGCGCCGACGATGGGCCTGCGGGCCGCCGTGGCCTTGCCGCCGCTGTCGGCTGTCCAGGTGACGTCCGGCGCCAACAGGGTCAACAGGCCGTCCACATCGCCTGTCGACGCGGAGGTGAGGAACTGTTGGGTCAGCTCGGCCGTCCTGACGGAGTCGGCGGGCTCGAACCGCTTGCGCCGCGCCTGCACATGCTCGCGCGCGCGGTGGGCGACCTGTCGCACGTTCGCCGCGGACTTTCCGACGGCGCCTGCGATTTCGTCGTAGTCGAACCCGAAGACCTCGCGCAGCACGAACACCGCCCGCTCGTCCGGGGTGAGCGTCTCGAGCAGTACCAGCATCGCCATCGAAACCGATTCGGCGAGAACGACATCGGCGGACGGGTCGGATTCGTCGAGTAGCAGCGGCTCGGGCAACCAGGGACCGATGTATTCCTCGCGGCGCCGGGCGTCCGCGCGCAGTGCGTTCAGCGCCTGGCGGGTCACCAGTTGCGCCAGATACGACTTGGTGTCCCGTACCGTCGCGAGGTCCACTTCGGCCCACCGCAGATAGCTGTCTTGCAGCACATCGTCGGATTCCGTTGCCGAACCGAGTATTTCGTAGACGATCGTGAACAGCAGCGGCCGCAGATGGGTGAACCGGTCGGCGTGTTCACCGCCGGCCGAGCCGGCGATCGGGCCCTGGGTGGTCACGATTCCGTGACCACCTGAAGAGCATCAGCCGCGGGCTGCAATGGACGCTTGTCGCCCTTGAAGACAAACGTCGAGCCGGGCTTGTTGGCCTCGCGGCGCAGTCCCCACAGCGTGCCCTTGCAGATTGCCTCCTTCACCGAGGCGACGAGCCGACCCCCGACGTAGAAGTTCTTGGGCGAGTCGTCCTTGCGGGTGGGTTGGAGGGTGGCGGCGCGACGGCCGAGGCTGATGCACTGCGCCACAAACACAGGTTCGATGGCGCCCGGGTCGGTGCCCGCGATGCGGCTCAGCACGGTGTCGGCGGCCTGCAAACCGAGCGGCCCTGCCGCCTGGCAGCTCATCCGTAGCGGCTGGCCCGACGGTGCAGCGCAGTCGCCTGCTGCCACGATGTGCTGGTCGTCGACACTGGTCAGCGTCTCGTCGGTGAGCATCCGGCCCAGCGCGTCGGTGCGCAGCCCGCTGTCGGCGGCCAACGCAGGCACGCCGAAACCCGCCGTCCAGATGGTGACCGCGCTGGGGCGCACCGCTCCGTCGGCGAAGACCACCGCGTCTCGGCGGACCTCCGCCACGACGTCGTCCTCGAGCACCGCGACGCCATGCTTGGCGAACCACTTGGCAATCGATCGGCGGCCCGGTTCGGACACCGATGGGGCCAGTTGACCCCCGCAGACCAGCGTGACGGCGCGGCCCTGCTCGGCCAGCTCGGACGCCGTCTCGATGCCGGTCAGGCCGGCGCCGACGACGGTCACGGGGGCATCCGGGTGCAGCTTGTCGAGTGCGTCGCGCAGCCACTCGGCGTATTCGAATTCCCCGATGGGATGGGCGAATTCGGCTGCACCCGGCACGGAGGCAGGCGCCGCACCGGTGCTGCCGACGGCGTAGATGACGTAGTCATAGTCCAGCTCACGTCCCGACGCCAGCTGTACGGTGCGGGTGGCGGTGTCGATCCGGGTCGCGCTGTCGACGACCAGCTGGATGCCTTCGCCGAGCAGCGTGCCGTAATCGGCGGTGGCGTCGCTGGTGCGCGCGACGAGTTGGTGCAGCCGGATCCGCTCGACGAACTTCGGCCGCGGATTGACCAACGTGATGTCGACGTCGGCGCGCAGCCGCAGATGGTTGGCCGCGAGCGTTCCGGCGTATCCGCCACCGATGACGACGACGTGCGTGCGCTTCCCGTTCATGGTGTCTCCTGTTCTCTCGGGTATGCCCTCAAGACACCGCCGAGCGTCGAGACGTGACACAACGTGATGCGCGTCACTCCACCTGGTAGCGCGGGAAGACCCCGACCGGGGCGGGCAGCGCGGTCCCGGCTGCCAGCCGGGTGCCGATCGCGGCGAAGGTCCGCTGGTCATCGGGCTGGCCGAGCAGGTCCAGCAGCTTGGCCGACGATTCCGGCATCACCGGCTGGGTCAGCAGCGCCGCGATCCGCACCACCTCCATCGTCGTGTAGAGGACGGTGGCGAACCGCGCCTTGTCGGCGGGGGAGTCCGACTTTCGCAGCACCCACGGCTCCTGCGCGGAGAAGTACTTGTTGGCCGCCCCCAGCACCCGCCAGATCGCCTCGAGCGCCAGGTGCATGGCCTGCGCGTCGAAATGCTCGCGGACACGGTCCAGCAGACCGTCCGCCGCATCCAGCAGCTCGTTGTCGTCGGCAGTGAAATCGCCCGCCTCGGGCACCACGCCGTCGAGGTTCTTCGCGACCATCGACAGCGACCGCTGCGCGAGGTTGCCCAACTCGTTGGCGAGGTCGGCGTTGATGCGGGCGATCATGCCGTCGTCGCTGTAGCTGCCGTCCTGTCCGAACGGCACTTCGCGCAGCAGGAAGTAACGCACCTGGTCGACACCGAACCGCTCGATCAGCTCGACCGGGTCGACGACGTTGCCGACCGACTTGCTCATCTTCTCGCCGCGGTTGAGCAGATGGCCGTGCGCGAAAACCCTTCGAGGAAGCTCGATTCCGGCCGCCATCAGAAACGCGGGCCAGTACACGGTGTGGAACCGGATGATGTCCTTGCCGATCATGTGCAGGTCCGCGGGCCAGTACTTGCGGAACGACTCCGAGTCGGTGTCTGGAAAGCCAACGCCGGTCAGGTAATTGGTGAGCGCATCCACCCAGACGTACATCACATGGTCGGGGTGGTCGGGCACCGGCACACCCCAGTCGAACGTCGTCCGGGAAATCGACAGGTCGCGCAGTCCGCCGGAGACGAAGCTGACCACCTCGTTGCGTCGCACGTCGGGCCCGATGAACTCGGGATGCTCCTCGTAGTGAGCCAACAGCTTGTCGGCGTAGTCGGAGAGCCGGAAGAAGTAGGTCTCCTCCTCGGTCCAGACGACGGGCGCGCCACTGTCGACGGCGACCCGCGTCCCGTCCGGCTCCACCCGGGTTTCGTCCTCGCTGAGGTAGGTCTCGTCGCGCACCGAGTACCAGCCGGCGTATGAGCCCAGATAGATGTCGCCGCTGGCGTCCATCCGTTTCCAGATGTCGATGGAGGCGTCGATGTGGTCGGCGTCGGTGGTCCGGATGAAGCGGTCATACGAGATGTTCAGCCGCTCCTGCAGCCGCTCGAACACATCGGAGTTGCGCCGAGCCAGATCCGCGGTGGGCACGCCCTCGGCCGCGGCGGCCTCGGCCATCTTGAGGCCGTGTTCGTCGGTGCCGGTCAGGTACCGGACGTCGAAACCATCGAGCCGCTTGAAGCGGGCGATCGCATCGGTCGCGATGTATTCGTACGCGTGCCCGATGTGCGGAGCCCCGTTCGGGTACGTGATCGCAGTGGTCACATAGAAGGGCCCTAGGGTGCGCGTCCTCGCGCCGGGGACAGATTCAGTCATCTCGACCTCACCTTATTGTGTTGCGGTGAGCCGTACCCGCCCGGCGCCGCCGCCACCTGACCCGTTGACACCACTGGTCGATGCGCACACCCACCTCGATGCCTGCGGTGCCACCGGCGCCGGCGACGTGCGCGCGATCGTGGACCGCGCCGCGGCCGTCGGCGTGCAGGCCGTCGTCACCATCGCCGACGACCTGGACTCGGCGCGCTGGGTCACCGAGGCGGCCGATTGGGACCCGCGCGTGTATGCGGCGGTGGCGCTGCACCCGACGCGGGCCAACGCGCTCACCGACGAAGCCAAGACCGTGATCGAGCGGCTGGTGGACCATCCCCGCGTGGTGGCGGTCGGCGAGACCGGCATGGACAACTACTGGCCGGGCCGGCTGGACGGCTGCGCCACACCGAGCCAGCAGCGAGAGGCCTTCGCCTGGCACATCGACCTGGCCAAGCGGACCGGTAAGCCGCTGATGATCCACAACCGCGATGCCGACGCCGACGTGCTGGACGTGCTGCGCGCGGAGGGTGCGCCGCCGGCGGTGATCTTTCACTGCTTCGCTTCGGACGCCCAGATGGCGCGCACGTGTGTCGACGCGGGGTGGCTGCTGAGCCTGTCCGGCACCGTCAGCTTCCGCAACGCCCGCGCGCTGCACGAAGCGGCCAGGCTCATCCCGGCGGGACAGCTTCTGGTGGAGACCGACGCGCCCTTCCTGACCCCGCATCCCTACCGCGGCGCACCCAACGAGCCGTACTGCCTGCCCTACACCGTGCGTGCGCTGGCCGAGCTGATTGACCGGCCGGCCACTGACCTGGCCCGGGAGACCTCGGCCGCCGCGTGTCGCGTGTACGGCCTGTCGCTGAATCCGTCGTGAACTACGACAGGAGTTGCCGTTGCTAGGCCAGTTCGTTACCGTCTTGTGATCAAACACAGGCGGCACTGAAGAAGCCCGGGGCCCCGAGTCGGGATAAGCACACCTTTGAATGCATTGAACAAGATCCACGAATCGCGATCGCCCTATCTGCGGGTGCTCGTCTGCGCAACGTTGCTGGCCCTGACGTTCGCCGGTGGCATCGCCGTCGCAGCCCACAAGACCGTCACGCTGACCGTCGACGGCGCCCAGATGACCGTGGCCACGATGAAATCGCAGGTCATCGATGTTGTCGCCGAAAACGGATACGACGTCGGCGACCGCGACGATCTCTACCCGGCCGGCGATCAGCCGGTGCACCAGACCGACACGATCGTGCTGCGACGCAGCCGGCCGCTGCAGATCTCCCTGGACGGTCAGGACAGCCGCGAGGTGTGGACGACGGCCTCCACGGTCGACGAGGCGCTCGCTCAGCTGTCGATGACCGACAAGGCACCCGCGGCGGCGTCTCGCGGCAGCCGCGTGCCGCTGGGCGGCATGTCGCTGCCAGTGGTGAGCGCCAAGACCGTGCAGATCAACGAGGGCGGCGCCATCAGAACCGTGCATCTGGCCGCCCCGAACGTTGCCGGACTGCTGGCCGTGGCCGGCGCTCCGCTGGAGCAGCGCGACACCGTCGTGCCGCCGGCGACGTCCCCGGTCGTCGAGGGAATGCAGATCCAGGTCACCCGCATCCGGCTCGAAAAGGTCACCCAGCGGATCCCTCTTCCGCCGAATAACAAGCGTGTTGACGATCCGACGTTGAACATCAGCCGTCAGGTCGTGGAGGCTCCGGGAGCGGCCGGCGTTCAGGACGTAACATTTGCCATTTCGAAGGTCAACGGGGTCGAGACCGGGAGGCTCCCAGTAGCCAATGTCGTTGTCACCCCGGCCACCGACGGGGTGCTGCGGGTGGGCACGAAACCTGGCACGGAAGTGCCCCCTGTGAGTAGTGGTGGCACCTGGGATGCGCTCGCCCGATGTGAAGCGGGCGGCAACTGGGCGATCAATACCGGCAACGGCTACTTCGGCGGCGTGCAATTCGATCAAAGCACCTGGGAGCGCAACGGCGGTCTAAGGTATGCTACGAGGGCCGATCTGGCAACACGGGAAGAGCAGATCGCGATTGCTGAGATCACGCGGGCACGTCAAGGTTGGGGTGCCTGGCCCACATGTAGCGGAAGATTGGGGACGTCCTGACAATTCGTCTGCTTGGCCGCACTGAGATACGGCATCTCGCCAAAGAGCTGGATTTTCGCCCGCGGAAGTCGTTCGGCCAGAACTTTGTTCACGACGCAAATACCGTGCGCCGTGTCGTTTCGGCGTCCGGAATCAACCGCCACGACCACGTCCTCGAGGTCGGCCCCGGCCTCGGCTCGCTGACGCTGGCGCTGCTGGATCGCGGCGCACGGGTCACCGCCGTGGAGATCGACCCGGTGTTGGCCGGGCAGCTGCCGCACACCGTCGCGGAACACTCGCACAGCGAGATCAACCGGCTCAGTGTGCTGCACAGCAATGTGCTTGACCTGCGGCGGACTGACCTTGAGGACCAGCCGACCGCGCTGGTCGCCAACCTGCCGTACAACGTCGCGGTTCCGGCCCTGCTGCACTTGCTCGCCGAACTCCCGTCCGTCCGCACCGTCATGGTGATGGTTCAGGCCGAAGTGGCCGAGCGGCTCGCTGCCGAGCCAGGCGGCAAGGACTACGGCGTGCCCAGCGCCAAGGTCAGGTTCTTCGGCAAGGTGCGCAGGCACGGCATGGTGTCGCCGACGGTGTTCTGGCCCATCCCCCGGGTGTACTCCGGACTGGTCCGCATCGACCGGTATGAGACCTCGCCCTGGCCGACCGACACCGGATTCCGTCAGCAGGTGTTCAACCTCATCGACATCGGTTTCGCCCAGCGCCGCAAGACTTCTCGCAATGCGTTCGCGGAGTGGGCGGGCAGCGGCAACGAGTCGGCGCGGAGGCTGCTGGCCGCCAGCATCGACCCCTCGCGCCGAGGCGAGACGCTCAGCATCGCCGACTTCGTCAGGCTGCTTGAGCGTTCCGGCGTGTGGGATATGCAGACCAACCGTCTGATACAGCCGGCCGGGGTGACCCTACAGCGGGGATGACCCCAGCGCACGGGTGAGCTGCGCGACAAACTCCGAGCACGAGTCATAACGGCTGTCCGGGATCTTCGCCAAAGCCCTGCCCAGGACCGAGTCGAAAATCCTTGGCACCCAAGCGATCTTGCGCGAAAAGCCCGGCACGGGCTGGCTGAGATGGGCGTCCACCAGGGCCATCGGCGTTTCGGCCGAGAATGGTGGTGCGCCAAGCAGCAGTTCGACCGCCGTGCAGGCCAGTGCGTATGCATCGGTGCGTGCCGACGGCGGCCGGCCGCGCAGCAGCTCCGGAGCCGTGTACGGCAGCGAAGCTTCGAGGTGAGTCGGGCGATTCCAGACGGTCTCGGCGACCGCGGAAGCAACACCGAAGTCGATCAACACCGCGCGGGAAAAGTCCTGCGAAACAAGGATGTTGGACGGCTTGACATCGCAATGCACGATTCCGCACCGATGGGTGTAGTCCAGCGCGTCGGCGATCTGGGTCAGCGCAGCAAGCTGCCTACTCTTCTCGGCCAAGGCCGTCGCCGTCCCGCCGTCGACCAGTTCCATGGTGAGCCAGTCCCCGCCGTATTCGTAAACGGTGACGACGTGTGGGTGGTCGAGTTGATGCGCGAACTCGAATTCCCTTCGCAGTCGCGCGGTTTGGTCCTCGCGGCGGTGGTGGTCATCGAGAACCTTCAGCGCCACGGCACGATTCGGGCCAACGGCGTGGTGCGCCCGGTAGACGGTGGCGTATCCGCCCCGTCCGAGCGTCGCGTCGACGACGTAACCTGCGAACTCTTCGCCGGCCGGGATCACAATTCCAGAGTAGGGCGGGCAGCCCCGTCGTCTTTCTCACCACTTGACTACTTTCGACCCGCGTCGCGGCGATAGTGTCGTGCCGTGTCCAACGGCAGCACCGCATCCGAGTGGGTTCCCACCGGGTCGGTCACCGTGCGGGTGCCGGGCAAAGTCAACCTGTATCTGGCTGTCGGCGACCGCCGCGACGACGGCTACCACGAACTGACGACCGTCTTCCACGCCGTGTCCCTGCTCGACGAGGTCACCGTCCGCACCGCCGACGTGCTGTCCTTGGAGATGGCCGGCGAGGGCAGCGAGGGCCCGGACTCGCTGCCGACCGACGAGCGCAATCTGGCCTGGCAGGCGGCCGAACTGATGGCCGAGCACGTCGGTCGGGCACCCGACGTCGCGATCACCATCGAGAAATCGATCCCCGTCGCCGGGGGAATGGCCGGCGGCAGCGCCGACGCGGCAGCGGTACTCGTCGCCATCAACTCGCTGTGGGAGCTTGGCGTGCCGCGGCGCGACCTGCACGCCCTTGCCGCCCGGCTCGGCAGCGACGTTCCGTTCGCCCTGCACGGAGGCACGGCGCTGGGCACCGGTCGCGGTGAAGAGCTCGCGACCGTGCTCGCCAGGAACACGTTCCACTGGGTACTGGCGTTCGCCGACGGTGGCCTGTCCACGCCCGCCGTGTTCGCCGAGATCGACCGGCTACGCGAAGCGGACGGCTCCGACCGCAGCCTGCCACCGCGGCTCGAGGACCCCGAACCCGTACTGGCCGCACTGGCCTCCGGCGACCCCGCCACCCTTGCGCCGCTCCTCGGCAACGACCTGCAGCCCGCGTCGCTGAGCCTGGACCCGGGATTGCGGCGCACGCTGCGGGCCGGTACCGACGCCGGCGCGCTGGCCGGAATCGTCTCCGGCTCCGGCCCTACCTGCGCGTTCCTGTGCACCTCCGCCGCCTCGGCGGTAGGCATCGGGGCCGAGCTGGCCGGGGCGGGGGTATGCCGCACGGTAAGGGTGGCAAGCGGCCCCGTGCAGGGCGCGCGGGTGGTGCCGGCGCCGACGCCGCAGGTGTGATCCAGGCCTCAATCGGCGTTGTAGTTTGGCAGTTACTTAAGAGTTGCTTAAGATGATCGACGGTGAAACCTAGCGGTCAAGAATCGGATGCAAGTACTTCCCCCGCCGGACACTCCGGCGGGCGGACGTTCCGCCCTAGCGCATCACCGATTCGAGACATAACCGCTGCCCAATTGTGTGCGCGCCTACGTGAAAACGTCGTCTACCTGGCGGAGCATTACACATTGGCATTTGCGGGGATACGGAGGAGGCCGTCGTGAGCAGATTCACCGACAAGATGTACCGCAACGCCCGTACCGCCATCACGGGCATGGTCACCGGTGAACCGCACGAACCCGTCCGTCACACCTGGGGTGAGGTGCACGAGCGCGCCCGCTGCATCGCCGGCGGTCTGGCCGCCGCGGGTATCGCTCGCGGTGACGCCGTCGGCGTGCTCGCCGGCTTCCCGGTGGAGATCGCCCCGACCGCTCAGGGCCTGTGGATGCGCGGCGCCAGCCTGACGATGCTGCACCAGCCCACACCGCGGACCGACCTGATGGTCTGGGCCGAGGACACCATGACCGTGATCAGCATGATCGAGGCGAAGGCCGTCATCGTCTCCGAACCGTTCCTGGTGGCTATCCCGGTGCTCGAGGAAAAGGGCATCAAGGTCCTCACCATCACCGACCTGTTGGCCTTCGACCCGATCGACCCGATCGAGGTCGGCGAGGACGATCTGGCGCTGATGCAGCTGACCTCGGGCTCGACGGGGTCGCCGAAGGCCGTCCAGATCACCCACCGCAACATCCATTCCAACGCCGAGGCCATGTTCATCGGCGCCGAATACGACGTCGACAAGGACGTCATGGTCAGCTGGCTGCCGTGTTTCCACGACATGGGCATGGTCGGCTTCCTGACCATTCCGATGTACTTCGGCGCCGAGCTGGTCAAGGTCACGCCGATGGACTTCCTGCGGGACACCCTGCTGTGGGCGCGGCTGATCGACAAGTACAACGGCACCATGACCGCGGCGCCCAACTTCGCCTACGCGCTGCTGGCCAAGCGGCTGCGCAGGCAGGCCAAGCCCAGTGAGTTCGACCTGTCCACGCTGCGCTTCGCTCTGTCCGGCGCGGAGCCGGTGGAGCCCGCCGACGTCGACGACCTGATCGACGCCGGCCAGCCGTTCGGGCTGAAGCCAGAGGCGATCCTGCCCGCATACGGCATGGCCGAGACGACGCTGGCGGTGTCGTTCTCCGAGTGCGGTGCGGGCCTGGTGGTCGACGAGGTCGACGCGGATCTAATGGCCGCACTGCGCAGGGCGGTCCCGGCGACCAAGGGCAACACCCGCAGGCTGGCCTCGCTGGGCCCGCTGCTGGAGGGCCTGGAAGCCCGCATCATCGACGAGCAGGGCAACGTGATGCCCGCTCGCGGCGTGGGAATCATCGAGCTGCGCGGCGAGCCGCTGACGCCCGGCTACATCACCATGGGCGGCTTCATCCCGGCCCAGGACGAGCACGGCTGGTACGACACCGGTGATCTGGGCTATCAGATGGACAACGGCCACATCGTGGTCTGCGGTCGCGTCAAGGACGTGATCATCATGGCCGGCCGCAACATCTATCCCACCGACATCGAGCGGGCCGCGGGCCGGGTCGAGGGCGTGCGCCCGGGCTGCGCGGTCGCGGTGCGGCTGGACGCCGGGCATTCCCGCGAGACGTTCGCCGTCGCTGTGGAGTCCAACACGTGGCAGGACCCGGTCGAGGTGCGTCGCATCGAGCACCAGGTCGCCCACGAGGTGGTCGCCGAGGTCGACGTGCGCCCGCGCAATGTCGTGGTGCTGGGGCCCGGCACCATTCCCAAGACGCCGTCGGGCAAGCTGCGCCGCGCGAACTCCGTCTCGCTGGTCACCTAGTCGCGTAGTCACCAAAATTCCGGCGAACGTTCCGTACCAGTCGAAAAATCGCCGAAAAATCGACCGGTAAGGAACGTTCGCGGCCTTGAGCGCTCGTGCGCGTGGAAGATCCGGTCGGAGGAGGGGTGGGACTGGGCAACGCCGAGACCTTCGCACTCGGCGCGTTCCCTGAGCGCGGATTGACCGCTGAGAACTCGTTCCTGTGAAAACATCGCGGTCATCGGTGCCGCACAGCCCCATCGACGCCTACGGGCAGGTGCAACGAGTCATGGAGCGAAGAAACGTGCGCTGACTATGCCGCGCGCCCGGAGCCCATCTCGTCGTACACCCGCCACCACGTCAACTCATGGTCGGCGGCCGAGATCTGCCCGCGCCCGAGCCGCTCGTCGGCGTCCATCAACGTCAGCGCCAACTTTCCCAGCTGGTCGCGCCTGGCCGCCGATCGGGCATCGTGGTAACCGACACTCACCGCGGCGGCCATGGTCTTGACCTGGCTGCGCTGCGCGCCGGCCAGCGCCATGGTGACCATACCCAGAACGATGTAGGCACTCGTCGAGATGGTGAGGGCCGTCCACGGACCGGTCACCTGGGTCAGGAAGACCTCGCAGGCGACCCACACCAGCGCGCCCCACATCGGCCAGCCCCGTGCCAGCCTGACCCACCGTCGTTCCTGTTCGCTGATTCCCGGCGGAAACACCACCAGCCGGTACCGCGTCATCCCGAAGCGGTCGGGGTGGACGTCGACCGAACCCCATGGGCGTTCGCCGTCGAGCAGCCGCTGCCACCCCCGGTGAAGTGGCGAGCCCATTCGGGTGTCGTGCATGCCTCGGGTTTACCCGTTCCTAACCCCGAAAACCGCTCCCCGAACACATTCTTTCCGCCCCTCGGCACGACCTTTACGTCATCAGGTCGCTCGCGTGGGAGGTGACGGGTCAGCCCCAGGCGTGGACGGTGTTCTGGGCGGGCTCGAGGCCCTGCGCGACCAGCAGTTCGGTTGCGTCAGCGGCTTGTTCGCACAGCACCGGAACCTCGGCACGCTCAGCGACGGTGAAGTTCTCCAGCACGAACGACGCCGGATCCTTGCGGCCGGGTGGACGGCCGATGCCGATGCGCACCCGCTGAAAGTCCTTGCTGCCCAGGGCCACCGAAACCGACCGCACGCCGTTGTGGCCGGCCACTCCGCCGCCGAACTTCAACCGGATGCGACCGAACTCGATGTCGAGCTCGTCGTGCACCACCACGATGTCGGCGGGCGGCACCGAGTAGAACTTCGCCAGCGGCCCGACCTGGCGCCCCGACTCGTTCATGTAGGTCCGTGGTTTGGCCAGCACGATCGGCCGGCTGCCGATCCTGCCGGTCACGACCTCCGCACCGGAACGCTTGTGCACCTTGAACTTCGAGCCGATGCGCTCGGCCAGCAGATCGGCGACGACGAAGCCGAGGTTGTGCCGGGTCTTGGCGTAGTTGGGCCCGGGATTGCCCAGGCCCACCACCAGCAGGGGTCCCCGCTGCGCAGGGGACGGCTCGGCCATGTGGTGTGAAAACTCCGATTACTCGGATTCTTCGGCGGTGGGTGCTTCCGCGCCGCCGCCCTCGCCGGGCTCGCCCTCGGCACCCTCTTCGGCCTCGGGGGCCGCTTCCTCGGCCTCGGTGACCTCGCCTGCGCCCTCGGCCTCGAGGTCCTCGGCGGTCGGGGCCGCGACGACGTTGACCACCAGCATCTCGGGATCCGAGATCAGCACGACGCCGTCCGGCAGCTTGATCGAGCCCGCGGTGAACTGGGTGCCGATGTCGGCGCCCTCGACGGAGACGGTCAGCTGCTGGGGGATCGACAGCGCGTCGGCCTCGATCTCGATGGTGCTGGTGTCCTGGGTGACTAGGGTGCCGTACGCGGCCTCACCCTCGACGACGACGTTGACCTCGACGGTCACCTTCTCGCCGCGGCGCACCACGAGCAGGTCGGCATGCTGGATGTTGCGCCGGATCGGGTGGATGTCGAGCGCCTTGGTCAGCGCGAGCGCCTCCTCGCCGTCGATGTCGAGGGTCAGCACGGCGTTGGTGCCGGAGTGCCGCAGCACTGCGGAGAAGTCGTGGGCGTCGAGTTCGAGGTGCCGGGGGTCGGCGCCGTGGCCGTAGATGACCGCGGGCACCTTGCCGTTGCGGCGGGCGCGACGCGATGCGCCCTTGCCGGTCTCTGTCCGTACCGTTGCGGTCAGTTTGTTCTCGCTGCGAGCTGCAGTCTTGGCCATGGGTGTTGCTCCTCTAATGCCGGTCACTTATCAGCACGGCCAGGGTCGCAACTACGCAAATGCGTGTTCCCGTCGATAACGGTGGCACATGCCACCCTCGCCGTGACAGCCGGAGCCGCTTGGCGGCGACATCCAGCCGGGACAGGCTATCTGATCGAGGCCTCAGAGCGCGAATTTGGTGCCCGTGAGCTGCTCGGACAGGTCCCACAGGGCGGCGGCCTTCTTCGCGTCGCGGGCCAGCGGGCTGCGTGGCGCGGGCCCGGTCGGGCCGCCGAACGCATACCTGGGACCGACGAATGAATCGCCGGGCAGATCCTGGGACACGGCGTAGAGCGTCTGCCGGGCGCCGAAGCTGGCATCGGTGCTTACCAGCGGGGTGACGAAGTTGATCACCTTCGTGCCGATGGGGTTGCCGGTCTTGCCCTGCAGGTTGGTGGCGGAGTAGCCCGGATGCGCGGCGTGCGCCTTCACCGCCGACCCGGCGGCGCTGAGCCGACGCTGCAACTCGCTGGTGAACAGCAGGTTGGCCAGTTTCGACTGGCCGTAGGCCGGCCACGCGAAGTACGGCCGCGACTTCCAGTTGAGATCCTTGAGGCTGATGTAGCCGATGAAGTGCATCCCTGACGACACCGTGACCACGCGGTCGGTGATCTTCGGCAGCAGCAGGTTGGTCAGCGCGAAATGGCCGAGGTGGTTGGTGCCGATCTGGCTTTCGAACCCGTCGACGGTCTGCGCGTACGGCACCGCCATGATCCCGGCGTTGTTCACCAGCACGTCGACAGCGTCGACACCGTCGGCGAAACTCCGCACCGACGCGAGGTCCTGCAGGTCGAGCTTGCGCACCTCGACATCGCCGGTCATGCCCGACGCCGCCGCGGCGCCCTTGTCGGTGTTGCGGACGGCCAGGATCACCTTGGCTCCGACCCGTGCCAGTTCACGGGCGGTGACCTCGCCGAGGCCGCTGTTGGCGCCGGTGACGATCACGGTGCGTCCGGCGAACGAGGGCAGGTCGGCGGCGGTCCATCCACTCATGCGGCGTCCCCGCAAGCGGGTTCGCCGCATTCGGTGCCGATGATTCGCTCGCAAGCTTCGCTCATGTCAGACAACAGTAGTCGCGCCGCAGCAACTACTTCTTGGCGACGTCGAATCCGGAGATGATCGCCTCGATGTCGGGTCCCTCCGCAGCCGCCTTGTCGGCATAACCGGTCACGGTGAACTGAATCAGGTAGCGCTGGTTGGCCGGCGGCGGACCCGTGGCGATGACGACCCGGTTGTAGGAGTGCATCCGTTTGCCGTTCAGGTCGTAGCTGCCCTCGATCATCGACGACGGGAATCCCCGAAAGTTGTCGGTGGAGGCGTTGAGCCGACGGAAGTTCTCGGACAGTTCGGCGTCGGCGTTGCCGTGCTGAATGGCCTTGGCCGGATCGAAGTCGCCGCCGCCCAGTTTGAACACCATCAGCATGGCGGTGGGGTAGGTGTCGCCCTTGGCGATGACGCGAGTGCCCGGTGCGAAATTCGGATTGCTGTACGGCTGCCAGCCTTTCGGTCTCGGCATCGTCACCGTCAGGTCGGTCAGCTTGTCGGGCGCAACGGGTTCGCCTATGACACCGGCGTTTTCCAGGTACTGAGAAATCGGAACCGGCGTCGAGGTGGTGGTGGTTGCGGTGGCCTTCGGCGTCGTGGTCAACAGCGACGTGTAGTCAGGCGACTTCTCGCCGCAGCCTGCCACGGCGATCACCAGCAACGCGAGGGTCGCCGCAATGCGGTGACGGGTCACAGAATCTCGCGAACCGAGTCGAGCGGCCTTGCCAGCCGGGTGCCTCTGGGTGTGACGACGAACGGCCGCTCGATCAGGATCGGATGCTCGGCCATCGCGTCGAGGAGTGCGTCATCGTCGGCGTCGGCGAGGTTCAGCTCGGCGTACAACGGCTCACGTTTGCGCACCGCGGTCGCGACGTCGATGCCGGCGTCCTCGATCAGCTTGACGAGCTCTGCCCGTGACGGCGGTGTCTTCAGATACTGGATCACTGTCGGCTCGATGCCGTTGTCCCGCAACAGCTCCAGCGCCTTGCGTGAGGTCGTACAGCGGGGATTGTGGTAGATGACGGACTCAGCGTCATCTGCTCTTCGCGCGAGTCGCTCATCGTCCACTACGCCGACCCGTCGAAAAGTCCTGTCACCGAACCATTCTCGAACACCGCACGAATGGTGCTGGCCAGCAGCGGCGCGATGGACAGCACAGTCAGCTGCGGGAACTGCTTGTCCTCGCCGATCGGCAGGGTGTTGGTGACGATCACCTCGCGGGCGCCGCACTCGGCCAGCCGCTGCGACGCGGGATCGGACAGCACACCGTGCGTCGCGGCGATGATGACGTCGCCTGCGCCGTCCTCGTGCAGCAGTTTGACCGCCCCGGCGATGGTGCCGCCGGTGTCGATCATGTCGTCGGTCAGGATGCAGGTCTTGCCCCGCACTTCACCGACGACGCGGTTGGACACCACCTGGTTGGGCACCAGCGGGTCGCGGGTCTTGTGGATGAACGCCAGCGGTACGCCACCCAGCGAGTCGGCCCACTTCTCGGCAATACGCACGCGGCCGGAGTCGGGGGAGACGACCACCATGTCGTGGTCGGAGTAGTTCTCGGCGATGTAGCCGGTCAGCAGGTTCTGCGCGCGCATGTGGTCGACCGGCCCGTCGAAGAAGCCCTGGATCTGGTCGGTGTGCAGGTCGACGGTCAGGATCCGGTTCGCGCCCGCGGTCTCGAGGAGGTCGGCGACCAGCCGCGCCGAGATCGGCTCGCGGCCGCGGTGCTTCTTGTCCTGGCGGGCGTAGGGATAGAACGGCAGGATCGCGGTGATCCGCTTCGCGCTCCCGCGCTTGAGCGCATCGATCATGATCAGCTGTTCCATCAGCCACTTGTTCAGCGGCGCGGGATGCGACTGCAGCACGAACGCATCGCAACCGCGGACCGATTCATCGAAGCGGACGAAGATCTCGCCATTGGCGAAGTCGCGTGCGGTCTGGGCCGTGACCGGAACGTCGAGATCCTTGGCGACCTGCTCGGCCAGCTCCGGGTGCGCGCGACCGGAGAAGAGCATCAAATTCTTGCGGTTGTCGGTCCACTCGGTGCCCACAGTGTGCCCTCGCCGGTCGGGGTTCGATATCGGCCTAATCGTACGTAGCGCAGCTGGGCGCGCGTGGCCGGGTTGCCAGAACACCAACGGAACAAGTACGGCTCACGTCGTCTTGTCGCCCTCGGGGTCGGTGTCTTCGCTGGCTTCGGCGTTGGCCCGCCGGGCCGCCTCGGCGGCCGGCGAACCCGGTCGCTTGCGCTCCACCCAACCCTCGATATTGCGCTGCGGGCCCGCCGACACGGCCAGTGCGCCTGGCGGCACGTCGTCGCGCACCACGGTGCCCGCCCCGGTGTAGGCGCCGTCGCCGATGGTGACCGGTGCGACGAACATGGTGTCCGAACCCGTGCGCACGTGCGAGCCGATGGTGGTGCGCCGTTTGGTCTCGCCGTCGTAGTTGACGAACACGCTGGACGCGCCGATATTGCTGTGCTCGCCGATGTCCGCGTCGCCGACATAGGTCAGGTGCGGCACCTTGGTGCCCGCTCCGATCGTCGAGTTCTTGGTCTCGACGAAGGCCCCGAGCTTGCCGACATCGCCCAGCACCGTGCCGGGCCGCAGGTAGGTGAACGGGCCGACGGTGGCGTCGTCGCCGATGACCGAAGCGCTGCCGTGGGTGCGGATCACCGATGCGCCGTCACCGACGGTCATGTCGGTCAGGGTGGTGTCCGGGCCGACCCGACAGCGCCCGCCGATACGGGTGGCACCCAGAAGCTGCGTGCCGGGCTGGATGACGGTGTCGCGGCCGATGGTCACGTCGACGTCGATCCACGTGGTGGCGGGGTCGACGATCGTCACGCCCGCGCGTTGGTGGGCCGCCACGATGCGCCGGTTCAGTTCGGCGGCCAGATCGGCCAGCTGGACCCGGTCGTTGATGCCGGCCACGAGTGCGGCGTCGTCGACGTGCGTGGCCCGCACGATCTGGCCGTCCTGGCGGATGATCGGGATGACGTCGGTGAGGTAGAGCTCCTGCTGGGCGTTGTGCGGGCGCAGCCGCTGCAGCGCCGAGCGCAACTCCCCGATATCGAACGCGTAGACGCCGCCGTTGACCTCGCTGATGGCCTGCTGCGATGGGGTGGCGTCGGCCTGTTCGACGATGCCGATGACCTCGCCGTCCTGGGTGCGCAGGATGCGGCCGTAGCCCGTCGGATCCGGCAATGTCGTGGTCAGCACCGTCGCCGCGGCGGTTTGCGCGGTGTGGGTGGCGATCAACTCGGCCAGCGTGTCGGCGTCCAGCAGCGGAACGTCGCCCGAGATCACCACGACGGTGCCGGCGAAGTCGGCGGGCAGGGCAGCCAGCCCGCAGCCGACGGCGTGCCCGGTGCCCAGCTGTTGTTCCTGCACCGCGACGTCGATGGGGCGGCCCAGCGTGTCCGCCAGCTCGGCGACCAAGGGGGTGATGCGGTCGCGGTCATGGCCGAGCACCACCACGAGATGCTGCGGGGCGAGCTTGGCCACCGAATGAAGGGCGTGCGACAGCATGCTCCGCCCGGCCAGCGTGTGCAGCACCTTCGGGATGTCCGAGCGCATGCGGGTACCGCCCCCGGCTGCCAGCACCAGGACTGCGGATTGGCCATGCACGGTCATTTGCCTGTCCTCAACAAACTGTGTTGTCTACTCGCTTCGCAAGCGTCGCTCGGTGCTATCTGCTCGCTCCGCAAGCGTCGCTCGCCGCTCCGTCGCCAGGACTCGAACCTGAACTATCTGAACCAAAATCAGAGGTGCTGCCGATTACACCACGACGGATCGATCAACCCGTGATGGTAGTCGAAGGGCCTACTCTGAAAGCCGTGGCAGCGCCCGACAAGGAAGTGCGTGTACCCCGCGCCCGGATGACCGGCGCGGAGCGGCGTCACCAGCTCATCGACATCGCGCGATCGCTGTTCGCCGAGCGTGGGTACGACGGCACCTCGATCGAGGAGATCGCGCAGCGCGCGAACGTGTCCAAGCCCGTGGTCTACGAGCATTTCGGCGGCAAGGAAGGGCTCTACGCGGTGGTTGTCGACCGTGAGATGTCGGCGCTGCTGGACGGCATTACGTCGTCGCTGACGAGGACGACGAACAACCGGTCGCGGCTGCGCATCGAGCGGGTGACGCTGGCGCTGCTGAGCTACGTCGACGAACGCACCGACGGCTTCCGCATCCTCATCCGAGACTCCCCGGCGGCCATCACGTCGGGCACGTACTCGACGCTGTTGAACGACGCCGTCAACCAGGTGTCGTCGATCCTGGCGGGCGACTTCTCCCGCCGCGGCCTCGACCCCGAGATGGCACCGTTGTACGCCCAGGCACTGGTCGGGTCGGTGTCCATGACGGCGCAATGGTGGCTCGACGTGCGCGAGCCGAAGAAGGAAGTGGTGGCCGCGCATCTGGTCAACCTGTGCTGGAACGGGCTGATGCACCTCGAGGACGACCCGCCGCTGCTCGACGAGTAAGCGAGTTCGGCGCGTTTACGGGCGCTGAGCGCGCTGAGCGAAGGAAATCACGCCGAAATCACCACTTGCCTAGGATGGAAACATCATGACCGCATCGGGGACCCTTCGTGTCCAAACCCCGATCGCGGGGCTCGTTGACCTGGCGCTGCGCGATCCCTCCTTGCAAGACGTCACCCGCCGTGCCGCCGACAGACCCGCCGATCTGGCCCTCGTCGGCCCGGCCAGCGCCAGGGTGTTCGCCGCGGCCGCGCTGGCCCAGGCCGGCCCGCTGCTTGTCGTCACCGCGACCGGGCGCGAGGCCGACGACCTGACCGCCGAATTGCGCGGCGTATTCGGTGACGCCGCAGCGATGTTCCCGTCCTGGGAGACGCTGCCGCACGAACGGCTCTCGCCCGGCGTCGACACCGTCGGAGAGCGACTGATGGTGTTGCGCCGGCTGGCCAACCCCGACGACGATCGTCTCGGCCCGCCGCTGCGGGTCGTGGTCACCACGGTGCGCTCGCTGCTGCAGCCGATGGCGCCGGATCTGGCGGGCATCGAACCGGTCACCCTGACCCTCGGCCAGGATGCCGAGTTCGACGACGTCATCGCCCGGCTGGTGGAGTTGGCCTACACGCGCGTCGACATGGTCGGCAAGCGGGGCGAGTTCGCGGTCCGCGGCGGGATCCTCGACGTGTTCCCGCCCACCGCAGAGCACCCGTTCCGGGTCGAGTTCTGGGGCGACGAGGTCTCCGAGATGCGGATGTTCGCCGTCGCGGATCAGCGGTCGATCACCGACATCGACGTGGACGTGATGATCGCCGTGCCATGCCGCGAACTGCTGCTCACCGACGACGTCCGGGTCCGTGCGTTCGAGCTCGCCGCGGAGCACCCGACGACGGGCAACGACGTCCCCGGCGGCGTGCCCGACATGCTGGCCAAGCTCGGCGAGGGTATCCCCGTCGAGGGCATGGAGGCACTGCTGCCGCTGCTGCGGCCTACCGAGCTTTCCCTGCTCAGCGACCATCTGCCTGCGCAGACGCCGCTGCTGGTCTGCGATCCGGAGAAGGTGCGCACTCGGGCGGCGGACCTGATCAAGACCGGCCGCGAGTTCCTCGAGGCGTCCTGGTCGACGGCTGCGGTCGGCGGTGACGCGCCCATCGACCTCGACGCGCTGGGAGCGTCGGGGTACCTGAAGCTCGACGACGTGGCGGCCGGGGCCCGCGCCGGCGGACACCCGTGGTGGACGCTGAGCCAGCTCAGCGACGAGTCGGCGATCGAGCTGGACATCCGGCCGTCGCCGTCTGCCCGCGGTCAGCAGTCAGGCGTCGACGAAATCTTCGCGATGCTGCGCGCTCACGTGAGCAGCGGAGTCACCGGCAACTACGGAGTCGTCGTCACGCCGGGCACCGGCACGGCGCACCGCGTCGTCGAGCAGCTGGCCGACGCCGACACGCCCGCGGCGATGGTGGAGCCGGGCGCCGAGCCAAAGCCCGGTGTGGTCGGCGTGCTCAAGGGTCCACTGCACGACGGCGTGGTCCTGCCCGGCGCCAACCTCGTCGTCATCACCGAGACCGATCTGACCGGCAACCGGGTCACCGCGCCCGAGGGCAAACGGCTGGCCGCCAAGCGCCGCAACGTCGTCGACCCGCTCGCGCTGACCGCGGGCGACCTGGTCGTCCACGATCAGCACGGCATCGGCCGCTTCGTCGAGATGGTCGAGCGCACGGTGGGCGGGGCGCGCCGGGAGTACCTGGTGCTGGAGTACGCGTCGAGCAAGCGTGGCGGCGGGTCCGACAAGCTCTACGTGCCGATGGACTCCCTGGACCAGCTGTCGCGCTACGTCGGCGGGCAGGCGCCGACGCTGAGCCGGCTGGGGGGCAGCGACTGGACGAACACCAAGACCAAGGCCCGCCGGGCGGTCCGCGAGATCGCCAGCGAGCTGGTGTCGCTGTACGCCAAGCGGCAGGCGTCGCCGGGCTACGCGTTCGGGGCCGACACCCCGTGGCAGGCCGAGATGGAGGACGCGTTCGGGTTCACCGAGACCGTCGACCAGCTCACCGCGATCACCGAGGTGAAGGCCGACATGGAGAAGCCGATCCCGATGGACCGGGTGATCTGCGGTGACGTCGGCTACGGCAAGACCGAGATCGCGATCCGGGCGGCGTTCAAGGCGGTGCAGGACGGCAAGCAGGTCGCGGTGCTGGTGCCGACGACGCTGCTGGCCGACCAGCACCTGCAGACGTTCACCGAGCGGATGGCCGGATTCCCGGTCACCGTGAAGGGCCTGTCGCGGTTCACCGATCCGGGTCGGTCGCGTGCGGTGCTCGACGGCATGAAGGACGGATCGGTCGACATCGTGATCGGCACGCACCGGCTGTTGCAAACCGGGGTGACCTGGAAGAACCTCGGTCTGGTCGTGGTCGACGAGGAGCAGCGATTCGGCGTCGAACACAAGGAGTACATCAAGTCGATGCGCACCCACGTCGACGTGCTGACGATGAGCGCCACCCCGATTCCGCGCACGCTGGAGATGAGCCTGGCCGGGATTCGCGAGATGTCGACGATCCTGACCCCGCCGGAGGAGCGCTACCCGGTGCTGACCTACGTCGGGCCGCACGACGACAAGCAGATCGCCGCGGCGCTTCGTCGTGAGCTGCTGCGCGATGGTCAGGCCTTCTACATCCACAACAGGGTCAGCTCGATCGACCAGGCCGCCGCGCGGGTGCAGGCGCTGGTGCCGGAGGCACGGGTTGTCGTCGCGCACGGCCAGATGCCCGAGGAGCAGCTGGAACGCACGGTCGAGGGCTTCTGGAATCGTGAGTACGACATTCTGGTCTGCACGACGATTGTCGAGACCGGGCTGGACATCTCGAACGCCAACACCTTGATCGTCGAACGCGCCGACACGTTCGGGCTGTCGCAGCTACATCAGTTGCGCGGCAGGGTGGGACGCAGCCGTGAGCGAGGCTACGCGTATTTCATGTATCCGCCCGAGGTTCCGTTGACCGAGACCGCCTATGACCGGCTGGCCACCATCGCGCAGAACAACGAGCTCGGCGCGGGCATGGCGGTCGCGATGAAGGACCTCGAAATCCGCGGTGCCGGCAATGTTCTCGGTGTCGAACAGTCCGGCCATGTCGCCGGAGTCGGATTCGATTTGTACGTCCGGCTGGTCGGTGAGGCCGTCGAGGCGTATCGCGCCGCCGCGGACGGGAAAACCGTTGCCGCCGTTGAGGAACCGAAGGATGTGCGGATCGACCTGCCTGTCGACGCGAACCTGCCGCCCGACTACATCGCCAGCGACCGGTTGCGGTTGGAGGGCTACCGCCGGCTGGCGTCGGCCGCCGACCAGGGCGGCATCGGCGCGGTGGTGGACGAACTCGTCGACCGTTACGGCCCGTTACCGGAACCGGCGCAGCGACTGGTCGCGGTCGCGCGATTGCGACTGTTGGCGCGCGAGTACGGGATCACCGAGATCAGCGCACCTTCGGAGTCGACGTTGCGGTTGTCACCGTTGGCGCTGCTGGACTCACAACAGATCCGGTTGAAGCGGATGTACCCTAGTGCGCACTACCGGGCGACGACATCGACGGTGCAGGTACCGATTCCCCGCTCGGGCAGCGGAGTAGGCGCGCCGCGCATCCGCGATCTTGAACTCGTCCAAATGGTGGCCGGTTTGGTATTGGCCCTCAATGGAAAACCGCAGGACGATGTTGATATAACGAACGTCGGAGGTGTAGCGGCGATGAACGACAAGCGACAAGCGCGATGACTGTCGTTCTGGTTGACCCGCGTCGCCCGTCGCTGATTCCGGTCGAGGCGATGGACCTGTTCGCCGGCGACGTCCAGTACACCGAAGAGATGCCGGTCAAGGTGCCGTGGTCGTTGCCGTCGGCCCGTCCGGCCTACGAGGGTGAAGACGCGCCGGTGCTGCTGTCGTCGGATCCCGATCATCCTGCGGTTAAGGCGCGATTGGCGGCCGGCGACAAGCTGATTGCGGCCCCGGACCCGCAGCCGGGTGAGCGGCTGGTCGATGCGGTCGCCATGATGGACAAGCTGCGGACCGCCGGACCATGGGAGAGCGAGCAGACCCACGACTCGCTGCGCCGGTTCCTGTTGGAGGAAACCTACGAGTTGTTCGACGCAGTGCGCAACGGCAATGCCGACGAACTTCGCGAGGAACTCGGAGACGTCCTTCTGCAGGTGCTGTTCCACGCACGCATCGCCGAGGACGCCCCCCAGCATCCGTTCACCATTGACGACGTCGCCGGTTCGCTGCTGCGCAAGCTCGCCAACCGAGTTCCTGCCGTGCTCGCCGGTGAGCCGATATCGCTGGCCGACCAGCTGGCGCAATGGGAAGAACGGAAAGCCATGGAAAAGAGGGCGAAGTCCCTCCACTCAAGCATGGATGACGTGCCGACGGGCCAGCCCGCATTGGCGTTGGCGCAGAAGGTGATTGATCGCGTCAGCCTCTCCGGCCTGCCCGCCGACCTGATTCCCGCGGAGATCACGGGTATTGCGGTGTCGGTGGAAGGGGACGCGGAAAACGCTTTGCGTACCGTGGTTTTGGAGTTCATGGACACCGTGCGCACGGTGGAGAGGGCGATCACGGCTGACCGTCGGAGTGAGGACGTTCCAGAGCAACTCGACATCGCCTCACTCGGGGTGATCACCGAGGAGGAGTGGCGCGCGTTCTGGCCGTCGGCGCATGTCGGCGAAACGGAGCCTGCGCCGGACCGCGTTCCGGAGCCGACGCCTGTCGATGTGCCGGAACCGGTCCTGTCGATGTACCCGAACCGGGACCAGTACCGACGTCCCCGAGGACGTCGATCGCCCGCCGAAGCCGTCGGAACCCGAAGACCGTCGAAGCCGTAGTAGCGGTCGAACTGCGCCCTTGGCGCTATTTCGGCGAGATTCGCCGGCACGGAACGTTCGCACGAGGTCAGTCGACGAGCTGATCACCGAGGAACCGGTCGGCACCGGTAACGCCCGGCAGGACGAAGAAGAAACCACCGCCGACCGGCATGATGTACTCCTCCAGCGGTTCGCCCTTCAGCCGGCTCTGCACGGCGAGAAATCCTTGTTGCAGGCTGCGCTGGTAGGCGATGAACGCCAGCCCCTGGTCGAGCCGGCCTGCGCCGTCGAACCCCCGCGAATAGTTGAAACCGCGGCGCAGGATCAGGTTTTGCTCCGTCTCGGTGGTGCGTGGGTTGGCCAGCCGGATGTGGGCGTCCAGCGGGATCCGCTTGCCGTCGGGATCCTCGGCGTAGTCGGGATCGGCGAACTCATCGGTCAAGCCCAGCGGAGCGCCGCTGACCTTCTTGCGCCCGATGAGCGTCTCCTGCTCGGCGAGGCGTGTTCGGTCCCAGAACTCGACGAACATCCGGATGATGCGAACGGCCTGATAGGAACCGCCGACCGCCCAGTCGGGCTCGCCGTCCTTCGGCCCCACCCAGACATGGCGATCCATCAGGGCGCCGTCGTCGACGTCGAGGTTGGCCGTTCCGTCCTTGAACCCCAGCAGGTTTCGTGGTGTCAAGGCGTCCGAGGTGCGGCCCGCGCCGATGCCTCTGGCGTAACCGTCGATCATCCACCGCAGCGTCAAGTCGCTTCGGGTACGGCGCATCAGCTGACGCAACGCGAACTGGACGGTGTCGTTGTGCCCGGCTTCCAAGATGATGGAGATGTCACCGTGCGACAACTTCGGGTCCAGCCGGTCGTTGGCAAGGAACGGCATGGTGACCAGTTCCCTGGGTTTGCGGTCGGCCAAGCCGAACCGCTCGTCGAACAGCGACGCGCCGACACCGACGAGCACCGACAGGTTGTCGGCCGGCGGCTTGTCCCCGAGGATGCCCGAGTCGACGGGCGGATAGGCGGGGTCACGCGTCTCCGGGGGCTTGCCCGCCATCAGCCCGCGGATCTCCTCGGTGAGCGCCGACAGCGTCGACTTCAGGCCGGCGCGGTCCTTCGAATGCACGTTGAACGACGCCACCAAACCCTGCTCGGGAATCGGCAACGTGGTGATCCCGGCCTGGTGGGGCCCCTCGAACGGGACGAATTCGGCTTGCGGGACCGGCGGCGGGCCTGGCTCGGGTGACGAACACCCGGCCAGCGCCGCGCCCGCACCCACCACGACACCGGTTCCCAACGCCCCGGTCACAAAACCGCGGCGGGAGATCCCCGGTCGTGGTGGCCGCTCGGTCACTGCAGTTTCAGGACTCCTGCAACTTGGGACAGGTTCTCGGACAGCCCTGCCAGCTGTGCCTTGAGTGCGTCGACGACCTGTGGCGTCACTGTCACCTCGGGGCACAGCGGCGACGGGTACTCACTGTTCTCGGGGCAGAAGAGCACCCAACCGTCACCCTTGCGCAGCGGCCGCATCGTCTCGAAGACCTGCAGCGATTCCGGCGTCGATCTTGCCCAGGAGCGCGGGATCGGCTTCCTTGAGCGCCGGACTCAACTTGTCGATCGCAGCCTGCGAGCCCTGCAGGTTGGCGTCGAAGTCCCACAGGTCGGTCTTGGAGTAGCGATCCTCCTCGCCGGTGATCTTGCCCTCGGAGACCTCTTCGATGAGCTCGGCCGCGCCGTTCGCCACGTCCAGCGGCTGTGACCTCGACCTTCGCGAACTGCTCCTTCAACGATGGCGACGTCCTTGTCCAGCTGGTCGGCGAACGGTGCGCCGCCCTCGGTGGTGTTCTTCTCGAACAGCAGGAACTCCAGCCGGTGCCAGCCGGTGAAGGCCGGATCGTCGACGCCGGCGAAGTCGTCGACACGCGCGTCGACCTTGCCGTCGATCTCTTCGACCAGGCCCGCCAGCGGCTCGATGCGCTCCCACGGCATGCGCGACGGCGCGAACGCGTCCTGTGCGGCCTGCAGGTCGTTGGCCCGCACCGCGTCGGTGAACACCTTGACGAGGCCCACCAGCTCGTCGATCTGACCCGTGGCGTACCCCTTGTACTCCTCTGCCGCCTTCTGAAGCTCGGGGCTGGGGGCCGCGGCGGCCGACGTCGAAGTTTCGGCGGGACTCGAGGCGCTGCTCTCTTCGGTGCTGCCCGCATCGCTGCTGGAGCAACCGGCAAGGACCAAGGCCGCGGTCGCAACCGACACGGGCCACGCGAGATGCAGTTTCATCGAGCCTCCTCGTAGTAGACGCGAGAACATTACATCTTTTGCTCTACGAAGGGTAGGCACACCTAAACGCGCGTCGTGGGGTGTTTCCGCGCTCGCTATTCCGGAGCATCCCCGAAGCCATGGGACGATGGATTCCAAATTAGCGGGGTGTTAAGGGAGTCCGGTGTCGCCAGTTCTTTGGCTGCGGGCTGTCGCGGTGATAGGCGCGACAGCACTGCTGTTGGCGTCCAGCTGCTCGTGGCAGCTGGGAATCCCCATTCCAGAAGGTGTGCCGCCTCCGTCGGGCGCTCCGGTACCCCAGATCGACACCCACGCCGAGGGTAGGCCCGCCGACCAGCTGCATGAATGGGCAGCCGAACGGGCACCGGCGCTGGGCATTCCCATCACCGCGATGGAGGCCTACGCGTACGCGGCCAGGGTCGCCGAGGTGGAGAACCCCGACTGCCACATCACCTGGCCAACGCTGGCAGGCATCGGCATGGTGGAAAGTCACCACGGCACCTATCGCGGCGCGACCATCGCGCCGAACGGCGATGTCACCCCGCTCATCCGGGGCGTGCGGCTGGACGGCACGATGGGAAACCTGGAGATCGTCGACAGCGATTCCGGCCTGCTCGACGGGGATCCGGGCCTCGACCGGGCGATGGGCCCGATGCAGTTCATCCCCGAGACCTGGCGGCTCTACGGGGTCGATGCGAACAACGACGGCAAGGTCAGCCCGGACAACTTCGACGACGCGGCGCTGTCGGCGGCGGGCTATCTGTGCTGGCGCGGCAAGGATCTCTCCACACCTCGCGGCTGGATGAATGCGTTACGGGCCTACAACCTCTCCGACCAGTACGCCCGCACCGTGCGCGACTGGGCGACGGCCTACGCCAACGGCCATCCCCTTTAGACACCCCGTCTACACCGGCACGCTTTAGGCTCATCCTCTAGCCCCAGCCACCGGACCGACCAAGGAGAACCAAGTGCCCATCATCGAGCAGGTCGGAGCTCGCGAGATCCTCGACTCCCGCGGCAACCCGACGGTCGAGGTCGAGTTGGCCCTGATCGACGGCACGTTCGCCCGGGCCGCGGTGCCATCGGGCGCCTCGACAGGAGAGCACGAGGCGGTGGAACTGCGCGACGGCGGTTCACGCTACGGCGGCAAGGGTGTGCAGAAGGCCGTCGCAGGCCGTGCTCGACGAGATCGCGCCCGCGATCATCGGGTTGAGCGCCGACGACCAGCGGCTGGTCGACCAGACCCTGCTCGATCTCGACGGCACGCCGGACAAGTCGCGGTTGGGCGCCAACGCGATTCTCGGTGTGTCTCTTGCGGTGTCGAAGGCCGCCGCCGAGTCGGCCGGGCTGCCGCTGTTCCGCTACATCGGCGGGCCCAACGCCCACATCCTGCCCGTGCCGATGCTGAACATCCTCAACGGCGGGGCACACGCCGACACCGGGGTCGATGTGCAGGAGTTCATGGTCGCGCCGATCGGTGCGGCGAGCTTCAAGGAGGCCCTGCGCTGGGGCGCCGAGGTGTACCACTCGCTGAAGTCCGTATTGAAGAAGCAGGGCTTGTCCACCGGCCTCGGCGATGAGGGCGGGTTCGCGCCCGACGTGGCGGGCACCAAGGCCGCGCTTGACCTGATCCTGTCGGCCATCGAAGCGGCGGGCTACAAGGCCGGCACCGACGTGGCGCTGGCGCTGGATGTCGCAGCCACCGAATTCTTCACCGACGGAACGGGTTACAGCTTCGAGAAGGAAACCCGGACCGACATGCAGATGATCGAGTTCTATGCCGGCCTGATCGATTCCTACCCGCTGGTGTCGATCGAGGATCCGCTGTCGGAGGACGACTGGGACGGCTGGGTGGCGTTGACGGCTGCGATCGGTGATCGTGTCCAGATCGTCGGCGACGACCTGTTCGTCACCAACCCGGAGCGCCTAGAGGACGGCATCGAGAGGGGTGCGGCCAACGCACTGCTGGTCAAGGTGAACCAGATCGGCACGCTGACCGAAACACTCGATGCGGTGTCGCTGGCACACAACAGCGGGTACCGCACGATGATGAGCCACCGCAGCGGCGAAACCGAGGACACCACCATCGCCGACCTTGCGGTCGCGGTGGGCAGCGGCCAGATCAAGACCGGTGCACCCGCCCGCAGCGAGCGCGTCGCCAAGTACAACCAATTGCTGCGTATCGAGGAGACGCTCGGGGACGCCGCGCGCTACGCCGGTGACCTCGCCTTCCCCAGATACGCGCCGGAGGCCAAATAGCCCGTGCCCGAAGCGAAACGGCCCGACCCCAAGCGGCGGACCCCGGCGTCCCGGCCAGGTAAGTCGGGCAAGTCGGGCAAGTCGGGTGACCCTGCTCGCGGCCGTCCACGGGCGGGTTCCCCAGCGCGACGCGAGCCGCGCAAGGCCGAGTCACGGTCCAAGCCGGAACCCGAGGACCAGAAAACCGCCGACTCGGTCAGGAAGTCGATCGCGGAAGCGGCCGAACAGCAGTCCGAACAGCGGCTGGGTTCGGCAGCGCGGCGCGCGGCAATCCTCGCTGCGGTGGTGTGTGTGCTGACGCTGACGATCGCAGGCCCGGTGCGCACGTATTTCGCCCAACGGACCGAGATGAAACAGTTGGCGGCGACGGAGGCCAGGTTGCGCGCGGAGATCGCCGAACTGGAGCAGCAGAAGGCGAAACTGGCTGACCCCGTTTACATTGCGGCGCAAGCCCGCGAGCGGCTCGGCTTCGTCAAGCCCGGTGACATCCCCTATCAGGTGCAGTTGCCCCCTGGCACGGTCCTGCCCGGTGAACCGGGCGCGGAAGTCGAGGCCGCGCGTGCGGGCGAACCGTGGTACACGTCGCTGTGGCACACCATCGCCGATGCTCCCCACAACGTCCCGACCACTGTTCCTCCGGTCCCTCCGCCTCCACCCGTGCCAGCGACTCCCGTCCTTCCCGGTGGTTGAGCGGTCGGATCTCGATGCCGTCGCGCGGCAGCTAGGCCGCGAGCCCCGCGGCGTCCTGGAGATCGCGTACCGATGCCCGAACGGGGAGCCGGGCGTGGTCAAGACGGCCCCGAGACTGCCTGACGGAACACCGTTTCCGACGCTGTACTACCTGACGCATCCGGCGCTGACGGCGGCGGCGAGCCGACTCGAGTCGTCGGGGCTGATGCGGGATATGACCGATCGGCTCGGCGAGGACCCGCAGCTGGCCGCCGCCTATCGCCGGGCGCACGAGTCGTATCTGGTCGAGCGCGACGCGATCGAATCGCTGGGCACGACGTTCTCCGGCGGCGGCATGCCGGACCGGGTGAAGTGTCTGCACGTGCTGATCGCGCACTCGCTGGCGAAGGGCCCAGGCGTGAATCCGCTCGGAGACGAAGCGCTGGGGTTGCTGGCCGTCGAACCCGGCATGGCGGGCATTCTCGATCGGGAGGTGTGGACGTGACGAGGGTCGCCGCGATCGACTGTGGCACAAACTCGATCAGGTTGTTGATCGCCGACCCCGTCGACGGCAGGCTGCGCGATGTCCATCGCGAAATGCGCATCGTCCGACTGGGCCAGGGCGTCGACGCCACCGGGCAGTTCGCGCCGGACGCGCTCGAGCGAACGAAGGGCGCGCTGACCGACTACGCCGTACTTTTGCGCCGCCACGACGTTGCGAAGGTGCGAATGGTGGCGACGTCGGCGACCCGTGACGCCGCCAACCGCGACGTGTTCTTCGCAATGACATCCGACGTGCTGGGCGCCGTCGTACCCGGCGCGGTCGCCGAGGTGATCACCGGCGACGAGGAAGCCGAGCTGTCGTTTCACGGCGCGGTCGGTGAATTGGACATCGCCGCAGGGCCTTTCGTGGTCGTCGATCTCGGCGGCGGATCCACCGAGGTGGTGCTGGGGGAGCGTGAGATGCAAGCCGGCTACTCGGCCGACATCGGCTGTGTCCGGCTGACCGAACGCTGCCTGCACACCGATCCGCCGACGGCCGTGGAGGTGGCGGCCGCGCGCGAGGTGGTGCGCGAACGACTGGGGGAAGCGTTGCGCGTGGTGCCCGTCGAGCGGGCCCGGACCTGGGTCGGGGTCGCCGGAACCATGACCACACTTTCCGCGCTGGCTCAACGCATGACGACGTATGACCCGGCGGCGATCCACCTGTCCCGCGTCGGGTTCGGTGAACTACTGCCGGTGTGCGACGAGGTGATCGCCATGACACATGCCCAGCGCGCAGCGCTGGGACCGATGCACGAGGGCAGGGTCGACGTGATCGGCGCCGGCGCCATCATCGTGGAGGAGCTGGCGGACGCGTTGGGCAGCCGGGCCGGCATCGACGAGTTGGTGGTCAGCGAGCACGACATCCTGGACGGCATCGCGCTGTCCGTCGTGTGATATCGGCGTGATTTCGGCGAGTTACGCCTGGGCCGCTTGCTTCGTCTTCTTCCGCCTTGGCCGGCGTTTGGTCGGGTCGTGCTGGCCGGCAAGCGTCACGGCCAGCAGCAGCATGAATGCACCCAGACCCAAATGCAGCCAGTTGTCGGCACTGTTGACCGGAACGAAGTTGGCGGGGCCACCGTGGTCGATGAGTAGGCCGTACACCCAGAGCCCGAGGTAGACCAGCCCACCCACGAGGAGGTACGCGCGTGCCTTGGCGTAGGTGCGGGCCATCAGAAGCCCCAGCACGCCGAAAACGAGGTGGATCACGTTGTGGAGTCCGGACACGGCGAACACACCGAACAGCTGTGCGCTGGAGTGGTGGCCGGCCCACTGCAACTGGTCATAGTGCGTCGTCACACCGGGGATGAACCCCAGCACCCCGAACACCAGGAACGCGGCACCGACCAACACGGCGGCGCCCTGAACCGCCATGATCTTGGGGGTCCTCGCCATCGCACTCGTCTCCCTTCGACCCGCTAATTGACGGGTCGGCAGGTTAGAGAAGTACCCCGGCGATCGGCAGACTAATCGACCGGGCGATTGCGACGAGATGTGCTCGGTTAGCGCCTTACGTTGCAGTTAGGCGGGTTCCCGCAATGATGGCCGTTGTCGCATGCATTGCAATGACAGTTGCAACCGCCCTTGGTTTCTGACACTCGCATCGCCGATCAACTCCTCTGTCGCTCTGACCGCCTGGGTAGGTGGGAGCAGAGTTCACTAGCACGGACGCATACCAACATATGCCGACTTAACAATAGTTCGCACCACGGTGGAAATAAAGGCGTCCGAGCGTCGATGATCTTGATTAGCAGCGTACGAGGCCGGTGTCACCGGTGCGGCTTCGGGCCATCGATCTGGGTGATCGCGCTCGTTGAATCGGCGTAGCCCCTCGGCGGTTTCCGATTCGACGATCGACCGGCCGAAGCACTCGGCCTCGATGTGTAATCCCTCGTCGAGAGGTCGGCCCTGGCCGCGACGAGCCGCCTCGAGATCGGTGCGCAGTGCGGGCTGGGGGAGCGCGGCGATGGACTCGGCGAGTTCGATCGCACGCTGCACGCACGTCCCGCTGGGCACGACTTGGTTGACCAGCCCGATCCTTTCGGCTTCGCGGGCATCGATGACTCGGCCGGTGACGATCAGCTCGATCGCGCGGCGATAGCCGAGGATGCGGGTGAGCCGCTGGGTGACGCCGTCGGCCAGCCCGATGTTCCACCGCCGATATCCGTCCACCGTGACGGGCCGAGCACGCCGTCCGCAGGGCTGGCGTCTACCGCAAGCTCACCGTGCGAGGGCCGCCTTCAGATCGCCGCCGGCGCAGAATGCCCGGTCACCTGCGTCGGTGAGGACGCCGACCAGTGCGTCGTCGTCTGCGCGGAAACGGTCCCACGCGTCGATGAGCTATCGATGTGTCTGCGGCCCAATGGCGTTCATACGCTCAGGACGATCGATGGTGATGATCGTGACGGGCCCGCGCTGCTCGTAGCCGAGATGTTCGTAATCGCTCACCGGGACAACTCCAGCCGCTCGTCGAGGGTGGCGTGGAAGCGCCCGATCGCGCTTTCGTGACGACCGAACTCCAGGAAGGTGTTTGCGCCGGCGTGCAGGCCGCGCTGCACTCCTTCCGACATTTCGTTGTCCTCCAGCGCGCCGGCGGCCAGCAGACTGCGAGCACCTGCGTCATCAGGGTTGATTGATATGTGCTCTGCCACAGCGGCGGTGGTCATGGCGTAGATCGTCACCGTGGAGTGATCGATGTCGACGGGGTCGATCGCGACCACAAGGACCTGATCGGGGAACGTGGCGAGCATGACATTCGGGAACAGGTGATAGACGAAGGTGACGCGCCGGTCGGTCGACCAGGTCGACTCGGGCCGGTCACGCAGGTTCTCAATGTTTTGATAGGGAAACGTGATTCGACTGTTCGGACCAAACGCTTCGACGACGTTCAGATCGTCGTATTGAATCGGATAGAACGTGTCTTTGTGCGTCGAGCGGATGTGATAGCCCTCGAGGAACTGCTCGACGAGAACCTTCCAATTCATCGGCCGCGCAGTGGCGTCCACGTACACAAGCCGCTCGGCTGGCAGCAGCTTGTCACCCCATGGACTTTCGTCTGTCAGAGCCGCCATCGCGGCATCCGCGTGCCGGCGATGCGTATCGGTCCGGGGCGACTGCAACGGGCCGATGACGATCAGGCCATCCACTTCACGGCTGTCCACCTCGACCAGTCCCCGGGTGGGCATATCGAGATCGGGGAACGCGTCGGCATGTGGGACGTGCGACAGCGAACCGTCAAGGTGGTATGTCCAGCCGTGATACCGACACACCAACGCGTGGGTACAGGCTGCGCCCTCGACGAGCGCCAGCCCTCGGTGCCGGCACGCGTTGCGGAACACCCGGGCCCGGCCGTCGCGGCCGCGCACCGCGAACAGCGGCACTCCGAAGGTGACCCGTTCGACGTGATCGCCTGCGTTCGGGATCGCTGCCGACGGCAGGTAGACGCTCGGAAACGAGCGCAGAATCTCGAGCTCATTGGTGAATCGGGCCGGGTCCAGATAGTTCTCGACCGGCTCGCGCCAGGCGTCACCTTCATCGGTCGTGCCCGCGTCGATGTGCGCAAGAATGCGGCGAACGATCTCCACATCCTCGGCGACCGACGACTTTGTCGGAGTGCTCATACCGTGCGAGTATCACACTATGAGCGTCACGCGTCAACTATTATGTGAGATAGGAGAAGATAGGTGCGTGCCAGCAGCCGCCGTCGAAGAGCGCCGCGCCCGCGTGGCCGACTTGATCGGCGACCGCCCACTGAGCGCGCGATCGGTTCTTGCCACGGCGTTACTGGGCGCCGACCAACCCCACCTCACGGTTGGCGAACTCGTTGAAATGGCCTCACTGTTCGGCATCAGTGATGGCGCCGCGCGCACGTGCTTGTGGCGGATGGTCTCCACCGGGGAACTCGCCAGCGACAACGGCATCTACACGCTGGCGGGGCGCTTGCTCGAACGGCGGCAACGCGTCGACGAGGCATCCCGAATCGATGACACCGCCCTGTCGCCGTGGGATGGGACGTGGGAATTGGCGGTCGTCTCGCTGGAACGCCGATCGGCGACCGATCGGCTCGCGCTCCGCAAGGCCGCCACGGCTCTGCACCTCGCGGAATTGCGTGAAGGCATTTGGTTGCGGCCCGACAACCTTGACCGGAACCGCTTGCCGACGCTGCGTGCCGTGCTGGACCAGCAGTGTGTTCACTTCCATGGCGCCGCCACCGATATTCCAGCTGAGACGGTGAGATCGCTGTTCAATCTTGATGATTGGGCAGTCGACGCGCGCCGGCTCACCCTCGCCATGCGTGACGAGCTCGATGTCGAAACGGTCGGGGTCGACGACTTCACCTATCAGTTCGCGCTATCCATCACCGTCGTCCGACATCTTGAGCTTGACCCACTCCTGCCCGCCGAGCTCATCCCACGTCAATGGCCTGGGCACGCGCTGCGTAGCACCTATCGTCGGTTCGACAAGGTGTTCAAACTGCGGCTGAACAACACATTCCGCTGAGCAGCGTTGTGGCTGGGTCACGCGGCCGAGTGCGCGTCGGGCAGCAGCCGTTGCAGCACGTCGGTGAGTGTGATCAGGCCGACCACGGTGCCCTCGTCGACGACGATCGCCAGCTGATTTCGCGTCTGACGCATCAGATGTAGCGCCCGGTACACCGGCGATGTCTGCCTGCAGACGCAATACCGACCGCATCAGGTCGCGTGCCGTGCAGCCCGATTCAGCGCGCAGGCTGTCGCGGACATGCACCACGCCGGCCACGGCATCGTCATCGCCGCGAACGAGGATCCGCTGATGACCGGTCGACTGCGAGGCTGCTTGAATCGCCGCTGCGTCGTCGTCGACCGCAATCGTGCCCAATTCCGCAGTGCGCGAGACGATATCGCCGACGGTGAGCCTCTCGAGCTCCAGCGCGGTGGCGAGGTTGCGGTAGTGCCGCTGGTCGAGCGTCCCGGCGGCCGCCGAGTGCTCCACGAGTTGCCGCAAGGTATCCGGATCCTGCCCGGTACCGAGTTCGTCGACGGGGTCGACGCCGACCGTGCGCACGCACCAGTTGGCAGCGCGGTTCAGCGCTATGAGCACCGGCCGCGTCGCCGCCATGAACATGCGCATGGGTATCGCCAGGATGGTCGCCGCCCGCTCGGGATGGGCGATCGCCCATGACTTCGGCGCCATTTCACCGATCACCAGGTGCAGGAAGGTGACGACGGCGAGCGCCAACACGAAGCCCGCCGCATCGGCGATCCACATCGGGGCGCCCGTGGCATGTATCAGGGGAGTGAGCCAGTAGTGCACGGCCGGCTTCGTGGTCGCACCCAGGGCAAGCGTGCAGGCGGTGATGCCCAGTTGTGAACCGGCCAGCAGGAGTGACAGTTCGGTCGTGCTGCGCAGAGCGGCGCGGGCCGACCTGCTGGTGGCGGCGGCATCCTCGAGGCGGTGGCGGCGGGCGGTGAGCAACGCGAACTCAACCGCCACGAAGAGCGCGCTGACCGCGATGAGACCGACGGTGACGGCGAGCACTATCCAGGGATTACTCATCGTCGTTCTCCGCGGTGCGTATCGAGACGAACACCTCGGCGGGCACATGCCGCTCGATGGATCGGACGGTGGCCGACAACACCTTGGCAGGTGCGGACCACACCGTGAAGTCGTTCGGCAGTGGGATGTCGACGCTGTCGCCAACGGCGGGCAGTCGGCCGAAGGTGTGAATCACGAGCCCGGCCATGGTTTCGTAGTCGCCTTCGGGCAGCCGCAGATCGAGCAGTCGCTGGGCCTCGTCGAGGTGTATGTCGCCGGGCAGCAGCCAGCCGTCGGACCGCCGAGTGACTTCAGCGCCGGCCACGTCGTGCTCGTCTGCGATCTCGCCGACCAGTTCTTCGGCGATGTCCTCGACGGTGACCAGTCCGGCGAAGCCGCCGTATTCGTCGATCACCAAGGCCATTTCGTCGCGGGCGTCGCTGAGCCGGTTGAGTGTCTCCGGAAGGGGCAGCGATGTCGGAACCTGGACCGCGGGCCGGCAGCGCGACCCGGCGGTGGCGGTCGGGTCCGCGTCGAGCACTGCGTGCAGGTCGATGACGCCGAGGACCTCGTCGGTGGTGTCGCCGACCACGGGGTAACGGGTGTGGCCGGTGGCCATCCGGGTGAGCACCGCGTCGATCGACTCGTCGAAGCGGACCGTGTCGACACGGGTGCGCGGGATCATGGCGTGCTCGGCGGTGCTGGTCGGGAAATCCAGCACCCGGTCGAGCAGGGTCGACAGGTCGGCAGGCAGGTCCCCCGCGGCAGATGAGGCGGCGACGATGTGCGCCAGATCGCGTGCGGTTGCCGCATGTTCGACGTCGTGCACCGGCTCGATTCGCAGTGCGCGCAACAGCAGGTTCGACGACTGGTCCATCAACCAGATCAGCCAGCCGAACAATCGCAGGTACCAGTGGGTGGACACCGCCATCGACCTGGCGACCGATTCGGGGATGGCGATCGCGAGGTTCTTCGGGAACAGTTCGCCGAACAGCATCTGGACGAAGGTGCAGAAGATCAGTGAGACTGCGGCTCCAACGGCCACACCGACGGCGCTTGGAACGCTGGCGCGGCCGAGCAACTCCGCCAGGCCGGACCCGATCAACGGCTCGGCGAGATAGCCCGCCAGCAGTCCGGTGACGGTGATGCCCAGTTGCGCGCCCGACAGCATGAACGACGTTCGTCGGGTGACCTGCAGCGCTCGGGCGGCGCCCGAATCACCCGCTTCCGCGTGGGCCGTCAGAGTGGAACGGTTGACGGCCGTGTACGCGAATTCCTGCGCAACGAAATACGCGGTGAACGCGGTGATCAGCACGACGACCAGAACGCCGAGGCCGATGTTGGCCAGCGCCGTCAACATGCGCCCACCTCCGGACACATCTGACGGCGACGATCAATCCGGGGTGGGACGGGTCTTCGGGGTGCGCGCGAGGCGCTACTCATTGCTCCCTCTGTAGTGCGTCAGGTCGTGTCGTATCGACGATACCTGGACGACCGGGTGGCAACTTTCGTCGAAGCCGCGGATTCAGCTCTGCAAGGTCGGCTTCAGCGCGTCGAGCACGGCCGGGTCCTCGATCGTCGACGGCACCGGCTCGTCGCGGCCGTCGGCGATGCCGCGCATCGTCTTTCGCAGGATCTTGCCCGATCGCGTCTTCGGCAGCGCATGCACGACGTCGACCAGTTTGAAGCACGCGACGGCGCCGATCTCGTCCCGGACCGCCTGCACCAGCTCCTCGGCGAGGCCGTCGTCGGAGGCGCCGGCCTTGAGCACGACGAAGCCCCGGGGCACCTGGCCCCTGATCTCGTCGGCGACACCGATGACCGCGCACTCCGCCACCGCCGGGTGAGCGGCCAGCACCGCCTCGATGGACCCAGTGGAGAGTCGGTGCCCGGCGACGTTGATGACATCGTCGATGCGGCCCATGACGAACATGTAGCCGTCCTCGTCGACGTATCCACCGTCACCGGTGAGGTAGTAGCCGGGGTGTTCGCACAGATATGCCGCTTCGTAGCGGTCGTCGTCACCCCACAGCGTCGGCAATGTGCCGGGCGGCAGCGGCAATTGGATGCAGATCGCGCCTTCCTCGCCCGGCGAGCACTCTGACCCGTCGATGCGAAGGATCCGCACGTCGTACCCGGGCATCGGCACCGTGGGTGACCCCGCCCTGATGGGCATCGGTTCCAGGCCCATCGGATTGGCCGCGATAGCCCATCCCGTTTCCGTCTGCCACCAATGGTCGATAACCGGGATGCCAAGCTTGTCCGACGCCCAGGCATAGGTGTCGGGATCCAGCCGCTCCCCGGCTTGGAAGAGGTACTTCAGCCCGGACAGGTCGTATCTGGTGAGGTGTGCACCGTCGGGATCTTCTTTGCGGATCGCCCTCAGCGCGGTAGGGGCGGTGAAAAGCGCCTTGACACGATGTTCGGAGGCGACCCGCCAGAATGCGCCGGGGTCAGGGGTGCCGATCGGCTTGCCCTCGTAGAGCACGGTCGTGGCGCCGAGCAGCAGCGGCCCGTACACGATGTAGGAGTGGCCAACGACCCAGCCGACGTCGGAGGCCGCCCAGAACACCTCCCCGGGCGCAATGTCGTAGATGTTGCGCATGCTCCACAGCAGCGCCACGGCGTGCCCGCCGTTGTCGCGGACGATGCCTTTGGGTTTCCCGGTCGTGCCCGAGGTGTAGAGGATGTACAGCGGGTCGGTGGCCGCGACCGGCACGGGGTCGACGGGCGAGGCGTAGGCCATCAGCTCGTTCCACTCCGTATCCCGGTCCGGCACAAGCTCGCACCGATGCTGGTCGCGCTGCACGACGACGCACGCGGGTGGGGCGTGCTCGGCCACCTCGAGGGCGGCGTCGATCATCGGCTTGTATTCGACGATGCGGCTCGGCTCGACGCCGCAGGACGCGGTGACGATGGCGGCGGGGCGGGCATCGTCGATGCGCGCGGCCAGCTCGTGTGCCGCGAAGCCGCCGAACACCACCGAGTGCACGGCGCCCAGCCGCGCACACGCCAGCATCGCGATCACGGCCTCCGGGATCATCGGCATGTAGATCACCACACGGTCGCCGCTGTCCACGCCCAGCGCGCGCAGCGCGTCGGCGAACCGCGCTGTCTCGTCGAGCAGTTCGCGATAGGTGTAGGTGCGCTGCGAGTCGGTCACCGGCGAGTCGTAGATCAATGCCGGCTGATCGCCGCGGCCGCCTTCGACATGGCGGTCCAGTGCATTGGCGCAGGTGTTGAGTTCACCGTCGGCGAACCAGCGATAGAACGGCGGGTTTGAGTCGTCGAGGATCTGGCGCGGCTCACGGGTCCACGTCACGGCCTTCGCGGCGTCGGCCCAGAAGGCATTGGGGTCTGCGAGGCTCGCGTTGAACAGCTCCCGATATCCCATGTTTTTTGACGGTAGTCCCGTTCCTCCGGCGAGCAGACGCAAAATCGCACAAACAAGCGCGCAACCATGCGAGTCTGCGTCTGTTCGCGGTGAAAAGTCACTCCTGAAACCGGTAGCCCATGCCCGCCTCGGTCAACAGGTGCACGGGGTGCGACGGGTCGTCCTCGAGCTTGCGCCGCAATTGCGCCAGGTAAACGCGCAGATAGTGCGTTTCCTTGGCATACGCCGGCCCCCACACCTCCTTGAGGAGCTCCTCGCGGCCGACCAGCTTTCCGCGGTTGCGGACCAGCATTTCCAGCATGCCCCACTCGGTGGGGGTGAGGTGGACCTCGGTGCCGTTCTTGGTCGCCTGCTTCGACGACAGATCGACGGTGAACGACGATGTTTCGATGACGGGCTCATCGGTGTCCGACGCCGCCGTCGCGCGGCGCACCGCCGCGCGTAACCGAGCCAGAAACTCGTCCATACCAAAGGGTTTGGTGACGTAGTCGTCGGCTCCGGCGTCAAGGGCCTCGACCTTGTCCGACGAGTCGGTGCGGGCGGAGAGCACGATCACAGGTGCCGACAGCCACCCGCGAAGACCCTCGAGCACCTCGATGCCCGACATATCCGGCAGGCCGAGGTCGAGCACGACGACGTCGGGCTTGTGGTCGGCCGCCGCCCGCAACGCGTCGGCTCCGGTTGCCGCGGTCGTCACCTCGTAGCCGCGCACCGACAGGTTGATGCGCAGCGCCCGCAGGATCTGCGGTTCGTCGTCGACGACGAGGACCCTGGTCTTGGTTGAGGTCATGACGAGCCGCCCTTCGGCGGTGCAGCCAGCTCGATCTCGACGGTCAGCCCGCCGCCCGGGGTGTCGGTGGCCGAGATCGTGCCGCCCATCGCCTCCACGAAGCCGCGGGCAACGGAGAGCCCGAGGCCGACACCGATGCTGTTGTCGTGGTCACCGAGCCGCTGGAACGGCGCGAACAGCTCCTCCTCGGTGCCGCGTGGTATCCCCGGACCCTCGTCGACGACGGCGATCAGAACGCGATCGCCGACCTGCCCCGCAGTGACCCGTACCGGGCTGTTCGGTGCGTATCGCAATGCGTTGTCGATGACGTTGGCCAGCACCCGCTCGAGTAGGCCGCTATCGGCCATCACCACGGCGTCGCCGACTTCGACCTTCACGCGGTCGGTACCTTGGCGGCCGAAACCCGTGACCCCTCTGCTGACTCCGAGCAGCGCGCGCTGCACCGTCTCCTCGAGGTACACGCGCCGCAACTCGGGTCGAACCACGCCTGCGGCCAGCCGTGACGAGTCGAGCAGGTTGCCGACCAGCGCGGTGAGCTGGTCGATGGACTCCTCGATCGTGGCGAGCAACTCTTCGGTGTCTTCATCGGAGAAGTCGACGTCGTCGCTGCGCAGGCTGGAGACCGCGGCCTTGGCGGCGGCCAGCGGTGTGCGCAGGTCGTGGCTGACCGCCGAGAGTAGCGAACGGCGCAGTTCGTCGGCCTGTGCGATGGCCTCGGCCTTGCCGGCCTCTTCGGTCAGCTCGCGCTGCTTGACCAGGCCCGCTGCCTGCTTGGCGACCGCACCCAGCACCCGGCGGTCCCGCGCGGCGAGCTTGCGCCCGGACATCAGCATCCAGAACTCGTCGTCGCCGACCTCGATCGCGGTGTCGGCGGAGTCCACGTCTGCGCACGGGTCCTGCCCCACGCAGGCGACGATCTGGCCGTCCGATTGGCCGTCCCGAATCCGCAGCATGCTCACGGCGCGTTGGGAATACGTCTCGCGGACCCGCTCCAACAACGTTTCCAGATCGGCCCCCCGGAGCACGGATCCGGCGAACAGCGCGAGCAGTTCGGCTTCTTGCGAGGCCCGTCCGGCCTCTCGGGCCCGTTTGATCGACCCGTCGACGAGCGCGGCTACCGCGACGGCGACGAGGAGCAACACCACGATCGTGACGGCGCTGTCGGGTTCGGCGATGGTGAACGTGTAGCGGGGCTCGACGAGAAAGTAGTTGAGCAGCAGCCCTGACAGCACCGCCGACAGCGCCGCGGGTGCGACACCGCCGAGCAGCGCGACGACCAGAACGCCGATGAAGAACAGCGCGCTCTCACCGCCGACACCGAGGAACGGGTCGAGCAAGGTAACAATCAACGCGCATATGGCGGAGGGGACCACAAGGGCAGCGAGCCACGATGTCAGGTGACGCTGACGCGGCGAGATCGACTCGAACGACCACCCCCGCTTGGCCTCGGGGTGGGTCACCATGTGGATGTCGATCTTCCCCGAGTGCTGGACCACCGACGCGCCGATGCCCTCATCGAAGATGCGCGCCCACCGCGACCGTCGCGACGTGCCGAGCACCAGCTGGGTGGCGTTCAGGTCTCGGGCGAACTCCAGCAGCGCGGTGGGCACGTCGTCGCCGACCACCGTGTGCACCGTCGCGCCCAGGCTGGTGGCCAGTTCGCGCACCTTCCCCATCTGTGGGGCGGACACTCCGGAGAGTCCATCGCCGCGGACGACGTGAACCACCATCAGTTCGGCGCTGGACTTCGAAGCGATCCGGAATGCCCGGCGCACCAAAGTTTCCGACTCCGGGCCGCCGGTGACGGCGACGACGACGCGTTCGCGCGCCTCCCAGGTGTCGGTGATGTTCTTGTCGGCACGGTACTTCTCCAGCGCGGCGTCGACCTGATCGGCCAGCCACAGCAGCGCGAGCTCGCGCAGCGCGGTGAGGTTTCCCGGGCGAAAGTAGTTGGACAGCGCGGCGTCGATCCGTTCCGCCGCGTACACGTTGCCGTGGGCAAGCCTGCGCCGCAACGCTTCCGGCGTGATGTCGACCAGCTCGACCTGGTTGGCGGCACGCACCACCTCGTCGGGCACGGTTTCCTGCTGCTCGATGCCGGTGATCTGCGCGACGACGTCGTTGAGACTCTCGAGGTGCTGGACGTTGACCGTCGTGATCACGGTGATGCCGGCGTCCAGGAGCTCCTCGACGTCCTGCCAGCGTTTCGGGTTCTTGCTGCCCGGTGTGTTGGTGTGAGCCAGCTCGTCGACCAACACGACCTGCGGGTGACGGGCCAGCACCGCTTCCACGTCCAGTTCGGGGAAGCGGCTGCCGCGGTACTCGATGTAGCGGGGCGGAATCCTCTCGATGCCTTCCGCCAGTTCGGCGACTTTCTTGCGGCCGTGGGTCTCGACGACCGCCGCCACCACATCGGTGCCGCGCTCCACCCGGCGATGAGCCTCACCGAGCATGGCGAAGGTCTTGCCGACGCCGGGAGCGGCGCCGAGATAGATGCGCAACTCCCCGCGCTTGCTGCGGTAGTCGGGCCTGTCGGCCACCGATTGATCGGCCGTGGTCACATGCTCATCATCCACCGGTCACGTCAGCCTTTGGCCGGATACTTCTCGTCCAGTTCGAGGTTGAGCTCGAGCACGTTGACCCTGGGCTCACCGAAGAACCCGAGCCACCGTCCGTCGGAGTGGTCCGCCACGGCCTGCCGGATCTGGTCCGGGCTGACACCGCGGGCCTTGGCCACCCGATTCACCTGCAGGTCGGCATAGGCGAGCGAAATGTGCGGATCCAGACCGCTGCCACTGGCGGTGACGGCGTCGGAAGGCACCACGGGGTCGGCCGGGGCGCTGCCGCGGATCGGCACGATCTGGCCGATGGTGTAGTCCTCGCCGTACTTCGCGCACTCGACGCGCACGCCCTCATACGTGTTCAGGAACGGTGTCTGGGTCGTCTCGCACGGTTCGTTGACACTGACCACCTTGGTCGGGTGCACGACGTTGCCGCGCGCGTCGCGCGGACCGATCACCGACAGCACGGCACCGACGCCGTCGCCCGTGCAGAACGGCCGCGTCCCATCCACGCCCTCGAGCTCGCCGACCGCGGCGCTGCGCGAGCAGACCAGGGTCAGCAGGCTGGACTTGGCGCCGTTGTCGTCCTCGGGCAGAGACGGATCGCCGGGTACGTCGACGATGCTCTCCGGCCCGAGGTTGCTCGCGCTGGTGGCCAGCGGGTCGTAACCGTCACCGGCTGCCGACGGCCGGCTCTGGAAGTACTGCGGCAGCGGGTTGCCGTCGCTGTCGGCGAAGGACTGCCCGATCAGCTTGCTGCCGACCGGGTTTCCGTCGGCCTCGATGATCGACCCATTCGCATTGTCCCGCAGGCCGGGCAGCTGGGCGACCAGCCAGATGGCGATCGGGTAGGCCAGGCCCACGATCGCGGTGAGCACCAGCAGCGCCCGCAGGGCGGCCCAGTGCTGACGAACAAGGTTAGAAAAGTTCATTTCACATTCCCGGGAAGAGTTGGATTACCAGGTCGATCAGCTTGATACCGATGAACGGGGCGATGATCCCGCCGAGCCCATAGACATAGAGGTTGCGGCTCAACAGCTTTGACGCGCTGCTCGGTGTGTATCGAACACCCCTCAGCGACAACGGAATCAGCGCGACGATGATGATCGCGTTGAAGATCACCGCGGACAGGATCGCCGACTGCGGGCTGTGCAGCCGCATGATGTTCAGCAGATCCAGGCCGGGGAACAGCGCCACGAACATCGCCGGGATGATCGCGAAGTACTTCGCGATGTCGTTGGCGATCGAGAACGTCGTCAACGCGCCCCGCGTGATGAGCAGCTGCTTGCCGATCTCGACGATCTCGATGAGCTTGGTCGGGTCGGAGTCGAGGTCGACCATGTTGCCGGCCTCTTTGGCTGCCGAGGTGCCGGTGTTCATCGCCACGCCGACGTCAGCCTGCGCGAGTGCCGGTGCGTCGTTGGTGCCGTCACCGGTCATTGCGACGAGCTTGCCGCCCGCCTGCTCCTTTTTAATGAGCGCCATCTTGTCCTCGGGCGTTGCCTCGGCGAGGAAGTCGTCGACGCCGGCCTCGTCGGCAATCGCCTTGGCGGTCAGGGGATTGTCACCGGTGATCATCACAGTGCGGATGCCCATCCGGCGCATCTCGTCGAAACGCTCGCGCATGCCTTGCTTCACGACGTCCTTGAGATGAATGACGCCGAGCACCTCGGCCTTCCCGTTGAGGACCTCGCCGACGACCAACGGTGTTCCGCCGGCCGCCGAGATGCCGTCGACGATGTCGCCTAGCTGGGTCGGCACCTCGCCGCCTTCGGTGCGCACCCACTCGGCCACCGAACTCGCAGCCCCCTTGCGCAACTGGTGGCCGTCCAGGTCGACGCCGGACATCCTTGTGGTAGCGCTGAATTCGACCCAATGGGCATGAGCGAGCTCGCCTTGACCCCGTCCGCGCAGGCCGTACTCGTGTTTGGCGAAAACGACTATGGAGCGGCCTTCCGGAGTCTCATCGGCAAGGCTGGACAGCTGAGCCGCGTCGGCCAGCGCCTCGGGCGTCACCCCGGTCAACGGCACGAACGCCGCCGCCTGCCGGTTGCCGAGCGTGATCGTGCCGGTCTTGTCGAGCAGCAGGGTGTTCACGTCACCGGCGGCTTCCACGGCTCGACCGGACATGGCCAGCACATTGCGCTGCACCAGCCGGTCCATTCCGGCGATGCCGATCGCTGACAGCAGCGCCCCGATTGTGGTGGGAATGAGGCAGACGAGCAGTGAGACCATCACGATGCCGGTCACGCCGTTGCCGGTGAGCGCCAACGTGTCCGGGACGCCGGGGTTGTTCATCTTGGAGTAGATCGCCAGCGGCTGCAGCGTCGCGACGGCGAACACGAAGATGATCGTCAGCGAGGCCAGCAGGATGTTCAGCGCGATCTCGTTAGGCGTCTTCTGCCGGTTGGCGCCCTCGACGAGGGCGATCATCCGGTCGATGAAGCTCTCGCCCGGCTTCTGCGTGATCTGCACGACGATGCGGTCCGACAGCACGGTGGTGCCACCGGTGACGGCGGAGCGATCGCCGCCGGACTCGCGGATCACGGGTGCGGACTCGCCGGTGATGGCCGACTCGTCGACCGACGCAATGCCTTCCACGACGTCACCGTCACCGGGAATGGCCTGGCCGGCTTCTACCACGACGATGTCGCCCTGCTGCAACAGCGGTGCGGCGACTTCCTCTTCGCGGCCTGGGTTGTCGGGCTGCCAGCCAACGAGGCGGCGTGCCATGGTCGCGGTCTTCGCCTTGCGCAGGCTTTCGGCCTGCGCCTTGCCGCGGCCCTCGGCGACGGCTTCGGCCAGGTTGGCGAAGATCACCGTCAGCCACAGCCATACCACGATGAGCCAGGCAAACCAGGTCGGATCGAGGATCGCCAGGATCGTGCTCCACACGGCGCCGATCTCGACGATGAACATGACCGGGTTGCGCCACAGCGTGCGCGGATTGAGCTTGCGCAGCGCGTCGGGCATCGACTTCCACAGGATCTTCGGGTCAAGCAAGCCACCCTGGACTCGCTTGGTGCTGCTGGGTTTCGGCTTCGACTGGGTCGAATCGATGGTGGGGGCAGTCATCAGTGGATTCCTTCAGCGAGGGGCCCGAGCGCAAGCATGGGCAGGAAGGTGAGGGCGACCAGGATCAGCGTCACGCCGGCGACCATGCCGACGAACTGCGGTCGGTGGGTGGGCAGTGTGCCGATGGATTCCGGCGTCTTGCCCTGCCGGGCCAACGAACCGGCGAGTGCGAGTACGAAGATCATCGGCAGGAATCGGCCGAAGACCATCGCCATGCCCAGTGCGGTGTTGTACCAGTCGGTGTTGACCGTGATGCCTGCGAAGGCCGACCCGTTGTTGTTGGACGCGGAGGTGAAGGCGTACAACACTTCCGATAAACCGTGTGGCCCGCTGTTCAGCATGCCGGCCCGCTGGCCGGGCATCGCCATCGCGACGGCGGTGCCGGTCAACACGAGCAGCGGAGTGATCAGGAAATAGGTTGCGGCGAACTTGATCTCACGCGGAGTGATCTTCTTGCCGAGATACTCCGGCGTGCGGCCGACCATCAGGCCGGCGACGAAGACGGTGATCACCGCTAGGACGAGCATGCCGTACAGACCGGAACCCGTACCGCCCGGCGCGACCTCGCCAAGCTGCATGTTGAACAGCAAGACCATCCCGCCGAGGCTGGTATAGGAGTCGTGGAACGAGTCGACCGATCCGGTCGAGGTCAACGTGGTCGATGCGGCGAAGACCGCCGAGTTGGCCACCCCGAAACGCTGCTCGACGCCTTCCATCGCGGAACTGACCGCGGTGGGCACCGTGCCGTGGGCCTGCAGCTGCATCCACATCGTGGCACCCCAGCTGATGAACGCCAGGGTCGCCATGACGGCGGCGATCGCGAAACCCTGCTTCTTGCTACCGACCATGCGACCGAAGGTGCGCGGCAGCGAAAAACTGATCACCAGGAGCAGGAAGATCTCGACCCAGTTGGTCCACGTGGTCGGGTTCTCGAACGGGTGCGCCGAGTTGACGTTGTAGAAACCGCCTCCGTTGGTGCCGAGGTCCTTGATGGCCTCTTGGCTCGCGACCGCGCCGCCGGGAATGGTCTGCTGACTGCCGGCAAGGGTGTTGACGACCTGGTCGTAGTTGTGGAAGTTCTGGACGGCGCCTCCGACGATCAGCACGATCGCCGCGACCACACAGATGGGCAGCAGGATGCGCAAAGTGCCGCGGACCAGGTCCACCCAGAAGTTGCCAAGGTCGCCCGTGCGCCTGCGTGCGAAGCCGCGGACCACCGCGATCGCGACGGCCATGCCAACCGCCGCCGATACGAAGTTCTGTACGGCCAGGCCGGCCATCTGCACCAAGTGGCTCTGGGTCGATTCACCCGAATACGCCTGCCAGTTGGTGTTTGTCACGAAGCTGACTGCGGTGTTCCAGGCCAGCGACGCCGTCATCGGCGTGGCCGGATCGTTCAGGTGCAGCGGCAGCTTGCCCTGCACCAACTGGAAGATGAACAGGGCCAGGATGCTGATCCCCGAGAAGGCGAGCACGCTGCGGGCGTAGGCGCCCCACGTCTGTTCGGCCTTTGGGTCGGCTCCGATCAACCGGTAGATGACGCGCTCTGTGCGCGAGTGCTTCTCGGAGCTGTAGACCCGGAACATGTAGTCGCCGAGCGGCACATGCACGGCCGCCAGCGCAAGAATGAGTAGCGCGAGGAAGAGGATCCCCGCCGATGTGGTAGTCACTAGAACCTCTCGGGGAAGAGCAGAGCGGCGAAGAGAAACAGCGCAAGGAGAATCGACAGCACCAGGCCGACGAGATTTTCGTAGTTCACAGTCCCTCGACCAACTTCTGCACCAGGCCGAGCAGGGCGAAGATCACCACCGTCAGCACGATGAACACCACTACGGACATGGGTTCTCCCACACGTAAAGGGCCGCCGGATCTCGGCAGACTGATACAGGATCTGCCGGGTTCCGGAGCGCAACTAGGGTCTTTATACCTTCTTAACGGGGAATCTCACGACTTTTACGGGATTTGTCGGCCAAGCTTGTCCGGGCGGGGTCTCGCGGGATAAAGATGCCATCAATAGTGGCTGGCCCGGTGTAGGAATAGCGTCATTAACGGCCGAATGAGCAGGTAGTAGCTCCTAGCATTAGGACGACGATGTGGCCGTCCGAAGGAGCTGTAGCGATCAACGATCCGTCGCACTGGGGAACATCTGCCTGGTTGCAGGTGGCCGCGATTATCGCCATTGTGGTGATCTTGCATGTGCCACTGGGCAATTACATGGCTCGGGTGTACAGCGCCACTGGTGACTGGCGCGTAGAGCGGGCCATCTACCGGCTCGTCGGTGTCCAGCCGGACGACCGGGAACGGTGGACGAAGTATTTGAGTTCGCTGCTGGCATTTTCCGCGGTCAGTGTGTTGTTCTTGTACGGGTTATTGCTTTTGCAGGTTTATCTCCCGGAGCCGTGGGGCCATAAAGGAATGACTCCGGCATTAGCGTTCAACACCGCTATTTCATTTACGACCAATACTAGTGTCTTGTGATTCTGTTTGATTTACATAGGGTAGTCTGGCGGTGTGGAGCTGACCGTGGCGCAGGTCGATGAGCTGCGTGAGCTGATCTACTGCGCGGATGTACCGGCCACCGTGGGTACGCGGGCACGGATTGTGTTGTGGTATGCGGAGAATCGTCCGAAGAAGGAGATCGCCGCCATGGCTGGCGTGTCGCGTCCGACCGTGGATCTGTGGTTGTCGCGGTACGTCGACGAGGGAGTGGCGGGCCTGTTGGAGCGCAAGCGCGGTGCCGGCCGGGAGCAGGTGCCTGGGCGTATTCGCGCGAGGATTCTGGCGGCTACCCGCAGCGCGCCGCCGGATGGGCTGTCGCACTGGTCTTCTCGGGAGATGGTGAAGTTCATCGCGCGCACCGAGAACGCAACGGTGTCGCATCATTACGTGGCCACGCTGTGGCGCGAAACGGGACTGAAACCGCACCGGCAGGGCACGTTCAAACTCAGCCGCGATCCCCGATTCGCCGAGAAGGTCGCCGACATTGTCGGCCTGTACCTGGCGCCTCCCGCTGCGGCGGTGGTGTTGTCCATCGACGAGAAAACCCAGGTTCAAGCCCTGGACAGGACCCAGCCGCTGTTGCCGATCGACTTCGGCGCCACCGAGAAACGTACCCACGACTACATCCGGCACGGCACCACCAACCTGTTCGCCGCACTGCAGGTCGGCTCCGGCGAAATCTACGGCGAATGCCACCCGACCCGTGACGGCGCACAATTCCTGGCCTTCCTCAAGGCTGCGGTAAAACCGCACGCAAGCAAGGAAATCCACGTGATCCTCGACAACCTGTCCACTCACACCACTCCCGAGGTGGAGCAGTGGCTCACCGACAACCCCCACGTCAGTTTCCACTTCACCCCGGTCGGATCCTCGTGGATGAACCAGATCGAAACCTGGTTCGGCATCATCACCCGTCAATCCATCCGCCGCGGCACCTTCACCTCGGTCAAAGTCCTCATCGCTCATATCCGTGACTACATCGAGCACTGGAACACCGACGCACAACCGTTCACCTGGACCGCCACCGCCGACGAGATCCTCGCCAAGGTCGCCCTCACCCAAACCAACATCCGTCAACTCGTCGACAACAACGCCAAGTAAATAAAACAGAATCACAAGACACTAGCTGGCAAAATTACCCTGGCGAATCGACCCTGGGTCACGTCGGGCTCGCAGCCGGGCTGGGAGTGCAGGCGTTCGCCAGTTGCGCCGTCGGCATGTGCGTCGCCGTCGCGTTGATCCGCGGGCTCGCACAGTACCAGAAGGAGGAGATCGGCAACTTCTGGGTGGACCTGGTGCGAACGGTGGTGCGGGTCCTGCTGCCGTTGTCGATCATTGTCACGCTTGTGCTGGTCGGGCTTGGCGTCGTCAACAACTTCAGTGCCGCGCAGGAGGTTTCGACTCTGGCCGGCGGCAACCAGACGATTCTCGGCGGTCCGGTGGGCGCGTGGGAGTCGATCAAACTGATGTCGGGCGACGGCGGTGGGGCGTTCAACGCCAACAGTGCGCACCCGTTCGAGAATCCGACGCCGTTGACCAACGCCGTGGAAATCGTTGCGATGGTGCTGATTCCGGTGGCGTTCCTGCGCACCTTCGGTGTGATGGTGGGCGACAAGAAACAGGGCTGGGCGCTATTCGTTGCGGCAGCAGTCCTTTTCGTCATCGGGACGGCAGCGATCGCCGCGGCGACATCGGTGCCGCACGGTACCGTCGTCCACGCCGTGGGTGCACCCACCGAAGGTACCGAAATTCGCTTTGGCGTGCCCGGCAGCGCATTTTTCGGTCAGGTCGCAACCGCGAGCGCTGATGGTGCGGCGAATTCGTCATACGACAGTTTCGCAAGCCTCGGCGGCGGGACGCTGATGCTCAACATGATGCTTGGTGAGGTAGCTCCCGGGGGAGCAGGCAGCGACCTCTTTGGTTTGGTCATGATGGTCCTACTGGCGGTTTTCCTGGGCGGTCTGATGGTCGGCACTACCCCCGAATACTTGAAGCAGCGACTGGGGGCCCGGCACATCAAGCTGGTCAGCCTCTACATCCTGGCGCTGCCGACCGCGGTCCTGATCGGAACTGCAGCGGCAATGTCGTTGCCTGGCGAACGAGCGTCGATGCTCAATGCCGGACCGCACGGGCTTTCGGAGGTGCTGTATGCCTTTACCAGTTCGGCGGCCAACAACGGCAGCGCATTCGCGGGCCTCAGCGGAAACACGACCTGGTACAACACCGCACTTGCGCTCGCAATGGTAGTCGGGCGATTCCTACCGATCATCGCTGTGCTCGGGATCGCGGGCACCTTCGCCGCCCAGCGGCCTGGGGTTATCACCGCAGGCACTTTGCGGACCTACTCGCCGACGTTCATCGTGCTGATCGTGGCCACCACGCTTCTGATCGTTGGCTTGGAATATCTACCTGCACTGGCGCTCGGCCCGGTGGCCGACGCTCTGCTGTGACGTAAGCACGCCGTAAAAGTTGTGTGCCCGCTCGTCAAGGGAGCGCTAGGGCGGTCGTCAGGGCTGCGGTGTCGGGGCCACCGTGGAAGTTGAAGTCTCGTAGAGGAGGAGGGCCGCATGACGATGGCGTACGTGGTGCTCATCCACCTCATGCTGATCTGTCCATTGATTCGTGCGCTGTCGATATGGATGCAGGCCGACGCACAGCGGCGTCGTGTCACCACGTCGTCAACGCGGCATCAAGGTTCCAAGTGGGGGCGTCAAGAGATCGCAAAGGATGTAGCGACGAGCTCCTAGTTGCGTCATCGTCGAATGGTTGCCACTGGCAGCAGGCCAGGGCGTCGATAAAGAAAAACAGGTCTCGGTGACTCTCTCGGGCTTCCTCTCATCCGTGCTATCCGAATACGCCCCGCGCGTCCAGCGGGCAGATCGCGGGGCCGACGGCATGCATTCGCTGCCTGTCGAGCAAGAGGACTTACAGCGGTGCAAGATCTATCGCAAGTCCTTTCCGATGACCGAGATTGCGATTCCGGCAATAGTTCTCAGGAACCGCGCGGTTGCGAAGTGGGTGACGGACCACCGGGTGACGGTTGATGTGCATTCCGGTGAGGACCTCGCCGTAGCGATCGCGGCGGGTGTCCATCTGTCGCGGCTGACGCTGCACGCCGACGTACTGAGCGAATCTGACTTGTTCGCTGCGATCAGGCTGGGGATCGGCCGGATTGTCGTCGGCTCGGTCGGGCAGATCGATCTGCTGAGATCCGTTGTGGTGCAACGTGCGCAGGATGTCATCGTGAGGATGACCGACATCAACTTTCCGGTGTTGGCCATGGCCGACGGGGTTGATCGTGTCCCGTTCGGATTCCGGTTTGACAGCAATGAAGCGGACATCGCGATCGCGGCGATTCTTGACCACGAGTGGCTCAACCTGGTGGGGTTGCATTGCGACGTCGGCTTGCAAGATCACGACTTCGTCAGCTACCCGGCGGCGATCGGTCACATGGTCGCGGAGATGGCGCAGGTACGCCGAACTCACGGCATCGTGCTCGCCCGATTAGGGCTTGGCGGCGGTCGCGCCGTGCCGACCGGTGACTGGGCGGTCGAATTGCCGAAATTGGCGGGCCAGATCGACGACGCACTCGACGATTCGTGTGCGACTTTGCGTTACCCGCGCCCGCTTGTCGTCCTCTCGCCAGGCTTGGCGATTGTGGGGCAGCGCGCGGCATGATCATTCACCTGCATGGCGGCATGGCCGCCTCGCCCGTCCGTGTCACGACGCGACTCGCCGTCGACGAGCGGCTGGACGAGACGATTGCCCTCCGACGTTGTGCGTTGCAGCGCAGCGTGTTTAGGGGATCCGCAGTGAGCTTCCCCGCCGAGGTACTGCGGTTCGGCGCGGTCGCTGACTGGATCAGGCGGCACGGGGTCGCCGTCGATGTCACCGGTGAGGAAGAACTTGGCCGGGTACTGGGGTCGGGAATCGCAGGTTCACACGTGGTCATGCACTGTGCGGGTGGCGCAGCGGTCCCAATCCATCACGCTGTCGACGCCGGCGTGCGCCGGTTCATCGTGGATTCCTCCGAGCAACTTGCTGTTCTCGCTGGGAGTGTTGCGAAGAGGCCCCACCCGGTTATGGTCGATGCGTCGTCGTTCGATCGGCTCGCGCGCGAGGCGGCCGCGCACGCGCAGCTGAATCTCGTCGGGCTGCACTGCCGGCTGGGTGGTATCGACGTGGCCAGTTTGCCGGGGATCGTGGTCGAGACGATGGCCAAGATGGCGAGCTTCAACCGCAAGCATGGCGTTGTCCTGTCGCGGATGAGCCTCGGTAACGTTGACCTCACGCAGATTGGCAGCAACCCCCGTGGCTTACACCGCGTTGCCGACATGATCGACGAAGCAGTCGTGGAGGGCTGCGAACGGTTTCGGTGCCCGCGCCCAGCGCTCACCCTGTCACCGTGTCGATCGACCATCGTGCCGACGACCTAGGCCAGTTGTCTGCTGCCCCGGGGTGGCTTGGGGGCGCTTCCGGTCCGCGGCTGATCCGTGGAATATTCGCTTCGGAGCGTGTCGCACCCTGATCTGCACTTCTGACCTCTACGGACGCGGGTAGCGCTTGTGCGGCGACTCGATGGCCTTCAGTGCGCCTATCTCGCGGTTTGCCTGGTTGGCCAGGCGGATAGCGTCGTCACCTGTCATGTGCCGCTGTGGCCGGCTTCCGCGTGTCGGGCCGACTGCGCGGTGACGACTTGCGCGAGTTCAATTCGGCGATGGACGAGATGGTGAGAACCGGCGAGATCCGGATCGTGGAGGTCATCGGGTCCGATTACGAGGGCTTCGGGCCGGGCGCGTTGGTCGAGGACCTGAAGATGGGCTTGGGCGCTCTCTTCCAGCACCATTCGGCCTTCAAACGAATCGCGGTGGTGACCGATAAGGAATGGATCGGCCATACGCTGCATGCACTGGCGTGGATGGTCCCCGGCGAAATCGCCTTGTTCGGCCTCGGTGAGATCGAGCGCGCCAAGGAGTGGGCAGCCGGCTGAAAAACCTGGTGTCTACAGCCAGTTCTGCCGTTTGAACATCGTGTACAGCCCAACACAGGTGATGAGCATCAGCACAAGTGCGAACGGGTAGCCGCCCAGCCACTGCAGTTCGGGCATGTGGTCGAAGTTCATCCCGTACACCGTGCCAATCAAGGTGGGGGCGAACAGGATTGCCGCCCATGCCGATACTTTCTTGATCTCCTCGTTTTGCGCGTAGCTCGCCTTGGTGAGGTTCTTGATCTCTTCGTTTTGGGCCTGGGTCACCAGAGTCGCGTTCACGGTGAGGATGCTGTCCAGCAGCTTTTGGAAGTCGTCAACCCGCTCTACCACGGTGGTCGCGTGGTCTGCCACGTCACGTAGATAGCGCTGCAGTTCTTCGCTGGTGCCGTACTTCGAGAACCCGGCCTCCAACGCGGTGAGCATGCCCCGAAGCGGACGGGTGGCTCGCTGGAATTCGATCACCTCACGCGACAATTCGTAGATGCGGCGGGACACTTGCGGATCTCCGCCGAACACCTCGATCTGGATCTCGTCAATGTCGTTCTGCAGCCCGTGCACCACCGGGGCGTAGCCGTCGACCACCGCGTCGAGGATCGCGTAAAGCACCGCTTCCGGACCTAGCCGCAGCAGATCGGGATCGCTCTCCATCCGCTGACGCACCGCCGCCAGGTTCGGTGACTCGGCGTGACGCATGGTCAGCACGAATCCAGGCCCGGTGAACACGTGTAACTCGCCAAACTCGACCGTCTCGGACTGATCCACGTAGCGGGCCGCGCGTAACACCACGAACAGCGTGTCCCCATAGCGCTCCAGCTTGGGCCGCTGGTGAGCGACGATGGCGTCCTCCAGAGCGAGCTCGTGCAAGCCAAACTGCTCGGCGACCGCCAGCAGCTCCTTTTCATTGGGCCGGTAGAGCCCGATCCAGGCCATGCTCGTCTCATCGGGCAGGCTACGTAGCGCCTCCTCGAGGGTCGCCGGCGTTTCCGCGCGCCGACCATCCCGGTACACCGCGCTGTCGACCAAGCTCGACACCGTCAGGGCGGGCTCTTCCCGCGAGCGCGGATCCATCGACCGCTCCGGTGCGGCCGATAGATCGGTGCTCTGCTGACTCGGGCCAGAGGCACGCCGGGGCATCAAGAAACGCAGACGCGAATTGGGCATGACTCCAACCCTCCCAAGGACACGCTGACCGACCGTGCCTGGCCGGTTCAGACCGACATGCGGCCGTCGACTAACCATGACGACGCCATCACAAGCATCCCAAAACCGGACTATGCAAGCCCAGGGGTCAACACATCCAAGACCACGAATCGGGCGCGGGATGCGGTGCAGTCAGGGCCGCCGGCGCCGACGGCGCCGGCGGATTCAGCGGTGCCGTCGGGTGGAGTGTCCGTTCCTCGTCGGGTGCGGGGCCGGTTTTCGCGGGCCCGACAGGTGCTGTGGCCGAGCAGTCGCGTCACAGCATTCGCTTCGGCCGGACCATCGCCTTCGCCCGGCGAACGGACACCCGAGACCACACCGCCTGCTGCAACGCCAGCGCGGCCCAGCCGGCCAGCGCCATACCCGACACGTTCACGAGCAGCTGCAGGGTGCTGCCCCAGATCGCGGAGCCGACGCCAAAGGCTGCCCCCAAGGCGATGTTGCCTGCGGCCGGTACGGTGGTCACCGAGATGAAGACGCCCGTCAATCCGCCGGCCTTCCTCGATGTGAGGGACAGGACTCCAGCCGTCGCCGCGATGACCGCGACGATGAACGACCACTTGTCCGGGGTGTAGATGAAGTGGGTCGCCGGCCGAGGCCCGGTGACATTGTCAAGGGTGATCCATCCCAGAGCCCGACCTATCAGGGCAAGGACGGTGGTTACGGCAATTGCCAGCAGGAAACCCAAGACGAGTGTGCGGGTCGCGATCCCTAGCAGGGCGAATCTGTGACGAACGAGGGCGACTCCGAGAGCGGCGATCGCCCCGAACTCGGGACCCAAGACCATTGCGCCGATCACGAGGATCTGAGAATCCAGGACGATGGCGATGGCGGCGATCACTGTCGCGAGGGTCATGAAGCTCAAGTACGTCCAGTTGAGTTCGGTTTCCTCATAGGAGCGCTGCGCGACTTCGGCCCACACCACCGCGTCCGCGCTGCTTCCTGGAGCCTTCAATTCGCAGTCGAACCCGCTGCTGGATAGCCAGGTGCTTACCGGTTGGATCTCGATGGTGCCCTCGCGATGCACGCCCAAAGCCCGCAGCCGGTCAATAATGTCGTTGGCGGCCTCTCGGGCGATGTCGGCCAACACAAGGTCACCGGCTGGTCGGATGGCGGCATCCTTCACCACGGCCAGGCCACTCACGCACGGGTCGTCTTCAAAGATCCGGACCACCTCGTCGGTCAACCGGTTCGGTGCCAGGATCCGCAACTGCAACATTGCCACAGTGTGCACCGAAACATCAGGGCTTCGATGTACTTGCCGCAGCGAGCTAGCGTCTCGTCAGCGGCACGTACCGCGCGAAATGATGGCCGGTTGATCCGAACTCGTACCGAATGGTGGTTTGATCGGCTCTTCCTGGACATTGTGTACAGCGAGGTAGACGGGCGCAGCCACCTGCTCGAGTTCCACGGTGAGGAAAACTAACCGTGTTCGACAAGGCGCAACGGCAGGCGTTCTGGTGGGAAGGTTGGGACTCTGCTGGCGTCGCGTGGTACAGCGTGTCAAGCCCGGAGTAGTAGTCGCCAAGACCACCGTTTACGCACGCCGCGTCCTTGGCGGCCTGCCCGGCTGTGCGGGCGGTTTCGTTGTAGTAGTTGATCGACCAACCCTTCAGCAGCGCTATCGTCAACATGGCCACCCATCCAGCTAGCGTTCAAACTTGAGTCGAGCTGACGAACGGCCTGAGCCGCCGGGACTTCGGTCCCTGTTGGGACGCTTCGGTCGAATGATCCGATAGCCCTGGGATCGAACTCCTCGTGCGAGCGGCACCAGGGTCCCCTTACACAACAACTGCCAGATGGAGGTGTGGGGAATGTACTCACCGTCACAGCAATCACAGACCAGGACGCGCCTGTTCGCTCGAGTCCTCGGTCCATTCCTTGTCATTCTGGATGTCACCGCCGTAATTCGCACCTCAGATATGCGAGGGCTTCTTTCGGAGTTCGTACCAAACTCATTGTCGACGTGGGTATTCGGCGCGTTTGTGCTACTGGGCGGCCTTGTAATGGTCGCGCTTCACCAGTACTGGCGAGGCGCCGCCGCGATCATCGTGTCCCTCGTGGGCTGGCTTGTCGTGCTGCGCGGCGTGATGCTCGTCGCGTTCCCACAGACTTTTGTTTCAGTTGCCGAAAGCATGGTCGGCGCCGAGGCATGGTGGCGGGCGATCTGCATCGCGTTCGCTCTGGTCGGGCTGTATCTGACCTACGTCGGCTGGATTGCACGGCCCACCCGGCCGACATCACAGGCATCGGGTTCAACCCGGGACTTGCCGCGTGCCGCCTGACTCGTCACTGGCATTACCGTCGCCCGAGGGGTTGAGTCTGGCATCGGCATGGTTCTTGCATACCGCCTGCGACGCCGGCGCGGTCTGGAGCCGAGTGTGCGCAGACGATGCCGTCGTCGGCATACTCACATGCCGAAGTGCGTGCGATGCACGGCCGCAACGGCCTCTGGAGGTCCGCTCAAGTCGACCTGCGCTGCGGCTTGGCGCCCAAAGATGAATAGAAGGAGTTCTCCTGGCGGACCGCTGAGTCGAGCTATCGGTTCACCCGATCGGACCGTCATCCGCTCACTGGTTCCGGCCCATTCGACCTCGAGCCCGCAAGCGTGAAGCCGCCGACTCAGGTAGCGGCTGCCACGGCGAACGTTTCGCCATAGGGCAGCATCCTTTGCAGGCGTGAGGCGACGTGGTCCTCGTCCATTGGCTCTGCGAACGTCCTCGTGATGGACGAAGAACTCGTTTAGATTCGCCACGGCGCGGACCCATCCGATGCGGAAGAACCCGATGGGCGGGCCGGACCGGATTCGCGCGACCAGCCAGCTGAAGTCCTTGCTCCGGGCCAATTCAGCCCTACGCCGTTCGGCGAACCGCTGGAAGGGGCCAGGTATGACGATGCACGGGCCGGCAACGAAATCGCGTTCTCGCAACACGATGTGCGCGGCGAGATCGTGAGCAGTCCAGCTCTCGAGCAGTGTGGGAACGGAAGGGCCGAGCTCGTCGAGGAGATCGCAGAGCTCAAGGCGCTCTTGCATGTCCAGCGGAACATCGCCCATGCTGCCGGAGTTTAGGACTCGGTGGGATTCGCGATAGCCGTCTCGCGTCAAGAGAACATCAAGAAAATCGTTCGTGGCGTCAAGAAGTCGTGAGTCGCGTTGCCGTCGCCTGTCGCGGTCCGCTGCAATGGCACCCGTGAACCACACCGCTCTAGTTGGCACCGCGGTGCCTTCGGCGCTCGAGCGTTACGGTGTGGGCTGGGACGACGAACCGCCGTCGCGCACGCGAATCAGCGCCTGAACCGGGCTGTTTCGCGCCCGGCTGTTCATACCAGTTCTCGATTCATTCCGTATTCCTATTCGATTTCGATTCCACCCGCTGCCCAGGAGTATCCCCGTGAATGCTGGTGGTCGCATCTTCATCTCAGCGAAAGTAATTATGTCCGAACTCGTTTCCACCGCTCCAACAGTTCTAATCACCGGCGCCACCGAAGGCATCGGTTATGCGACGGCCCGTCGGCTACTAGTCGATGACGGCGCGACCGTGTATCTCCACGCACCCGAACAGGTCAGTGGCGAAGAGGCGATGACGCGCCTGGTCAAAGATGGCGCAGAACCGCTGCGCCTGCACCTCGTCGTCGCGGATTTCACCCGCCTCGATGCGGTCGCAGGCCTCGCGGACACGCTCACCGCGACCCTGCCTGCACTGGACGTGCTGATCAACAACGCCGCAGTGGCTGGACCCGAGCGACGCACCTACACGCAGGACGGCCACGAGCTGACCTTCCAGGTCAACTACCTTGCGCCGTACCTGCTGACCACGAAACTGATCCCCCTGTTCGCCAGTGCGGGCACACGAGTCGTCAACGTATCTTCGGTGATGCACCGCGGCGGAAACATCAACTGGAAGAACAACCCGGCCGGCCGAGACCAGTACTGGCCGCTGGCGGCTTACTCACAATCCAAGCTCGCCCTCACGATGTACACGAAGGCGCTGGCCGAGGCCGGCGGCGCTTCGTTCACCGCCCTGAGCGTCCATCCCGGCGTGTTCCAGACCCGGCTGCTGCCCCATCTATGGCCGCATCGGCCGACCGGTCGAGGAGGCCGCCCAGATCCTCAGCACGCTTTCCTCACCCACACATCCCGTGGTCGACGGAGGCTACTACGACGGTCTGAGTCTCGCCCCGTCCGCGGCGCTCGCGGAGAACGTGCGTGCCCGGAGCCGCCTGGCGAAACTCAGCGCTGACGTCGTCGGCTCAGCGCTGCATTGATTGGACGGTCCCACTGGCCGACGCGCTGCCTGTGACGTAAGGACGCCGTAAAGAGTTGGGCTCTTGCCGTCAGGGGAGCGCTAGGAGAGCGTGCACAACACCGCACACGCGACATGCTGGGCATTACGTGGCAATGAGAAAGGGATTTCGTGACCGGTGGTTGGCCTGATGACGAGCGAAACGTCGTGACTTTCGGTCGGCTGTACCTGAACACGTTGTCTCCGACGCGGGATTTGACAGCATCTGCGAAGGCGGCGTGGACGTCGCGCTGTGCAAGTGCCGTTTTGTCGTACCGGCGAAGTCGGCGAAATCGCCGGAACATCAATCGATCGAAGGTGTCATAAGCGTGACGATGGCGTACGCGGTGCTCATCAATCTGATGCTGGTCTGCCCACTGATTCGGCTCGTGTCGGTCTCTATGAAAGCCGGCGAGAAGCGGCGCTAACCGACATCCTCCCAGGTGGTGCCGCCGTCAACGCGGCGTCAAGGTTTCACACGGGTGCGTCAAGAGACCGCTAAGGATGTGGCGGGCGGCCCGTGTCTTGCGCCATCGTTGAATAGTTGTCCCGCTGGCAGCAGGCCAGGGGAATCAAGCAAGAAATAAGGTCTCGGTGACTCTTTCGGCCTTCCTCTTATCGGTGCTGTCCGGAAACACACCGCATGCCCACGCGGCGATTCGCGGTTCCGATGACATGCGCCTGAACCGTACTCCGTCGCTAACCGCGGACGAGGAGCAGTTGCACCGCTGCAAGGTGTACCGCAAATCGTTCTCTATGACGGAGATCGCGCTCCCGGCAACGGCTCTCACGAACCGCGCAATCGCGAAGTGGGCGGGTGAGCACCGCGTGACGGTCGATGTGCATTCTGGCGAGGAGCTCGCCGTGGCACTCGCGGCGGGTGTTCATCTGCGTCGGCTGACCTTGTTCCCCGATTCGCTGAGCGAGTCCGAGCTTCGGGCCGCGGTCAATCTGGGAGTCGGCCGGGTGGTAGCCGGTTCGGTCCAGCAGATCGAACTGCTCAGATCCGTCGTCGCGAAGCAGGCGCAGGATGTCGTGATCCGCATGACCGACGTCAACACGCCGGTCTTGACCGTAGCGGGCGACGCCGATCTGGTCCGTATGGGATTCCGGTTCGACAGCAACGAATCCGACGCTGCGATAGCGGCGGTTCTCGATCACGAGTGGCTCAACCTGGTCGGGTTGCATTGCGAGGTCGGCTCGCAGGACCACGACTTCGTCAGCTATCCGGCCGCCGTCGGTCACATGATCGCCGAGATGGCGCAGGTGCGACGAGATCACGGCGTGGTGCTGACTCGGCTGGGCTTGGGCGGTGGTCGTGCCGTCCCGTCAGGTGACTGGGCGGTCGAGTTGCCCCAGCTTGCAGCGCAAATCGATGACGCGCTCGACGATGCCTGTGGCACCATGCGGTTCCCGCGGCCGTTGATTGTTCTGTCCGTTGGGCTTGAGATCATTGGGCAGCGTGCGGCATGACCGCTCACTCACTCGACCACGAGCGGTCACTTCCGACGGACATTCTGGCTCGCTTCGATAGGGGCCCAGGGCTTGAGGAGCAATCGCTTGCGCTCGTTGATGAAACGGTTGCTCTTCGCCGCTGTGCGCTGTACCGCAACGCATTCAAAGGCACTGCCGTGAGCTACCCGGCGGAGTTGCTCGGGTGCGACGTGCTTGCGGCGTGGATTCGGCGGCAGGGCGTAACGGTCGACGTTACGACAGCCGCCGAGCTGGAGCGGGCGACGGCGCACGGGATCGACCCGATGCATATCGTCGTGCACCCGCATGGCCGGGCGGTGGCGACGATCCGCCACGCGGTCAACGCAGGAGTCGGAAGGTTCGTCGTCGACTCGAGTCATCAGATCGGATTCCTGGACAGCAGCGCCGACCAGATCCAGCGAGTCGTCATCGATGCGACCGACGGCGACGTGGGCACCCTGGCGCAGGAGGCCGTAGCGCACCGTGCGCTTCACCTCATCGGGCTGCATTGCAGACTAGAAGCCGACGACGCGATCGGCGCTGTCCAGCTTCGACGACTGATCGCGGAGATGGCGAGCTTCCGCCGCGATCACGGCGTCCTCCTCACGCGGATTAGTCTTGCCGGCCTGGACGTCGGCGAACGCTGCCTTGATCCGAGGATCCTTCGCCGCATCGCGGAGGCGATCGGGGAGGTAGTCGGCGACGCGTGCGCGCAATACCGGTTCCCGCGGCCTGCGCTTACCTTGTCGCCCAGCCGGCACGCACTTCTGCCGGCATAGCCAACTTCGCTGCCTCGGCCATGAGGCCGGGTACCCTGCACTGCGTTCGGTGGCGCAGGGTACCCGCGCGGCCCCCATAGCCCAATTGGCAGAGGCAGCGGACTTAAAATCCGCACAGTGTCGGTTCGAGTCCGACTGGGGGCACCATTGCACTGCTGGTAGAGGCGCTGTCACTCCGTACTTCGGTCGCGGTTACGCCGTTCATCCCGACGTCGCCCCGGCGGCTGGGAGACGCAGGGCGCGGAGACCGGTGAGGCTCCGCGAAATGCTTCACGAACTGCATAAAGGGTCGACTTTCGCCTCTGGGAGTGATCACATTCTGGAGACATGAAAAGGGGGGCCGCCATGGCCAACATCGACCTGAAGCTCGAGATCGTCGTCATTCCCGTCTCGGATGTGGACCGCACCAAGGAGTTCTATGCGCAGCTCGGCTGGCGCCTCGATGCTGATTTCGACAGCGGCAACGACTTTCGCGTCATTCAGTTCACGCCGCCCGGCTCCTGCTGTTCGATCATCTTCGGCGAAAACGTCACCGCCGCGCCGCCGGGCTCTGCCCACGGCCTCTACCTGATCGTCTCCGATATTCAGGCCGCCCGTGCCGAGCTGCTCGGCAAGGGCGTCGCTATCAGCGAGGTGTTCCACGACTCCGCCGGGGAGTACGCCGGCCCGGATGAGCCCTACCTGTTCGGGCGGCTCCGCGTCAGTGGCCCGGCGGCCGAGCCTGCGAGCTACCACTCCTTCGCGTCGTTCCATGATCCCGACGGCAACGGCTGGCTGCTGCAGGAGGTGACGACGCGTGCGCCCGGGCGCATTGAGACCGAGACCACCTTCGCATCCGTCGCCGACCTTGCGGGCGCGCTTCGTCGGGCCGGGGCCGCGCATGGAAAGCATGAGGAGCGGACCGGCGGGCAGTACGACGAGAACTGGTCGGAGTGGTACGCCGAGTACATCGTGCGCGAGCAGTCAGGTGAAGAACTGCCGCAGTGAGTCTCAGTCGGTCGGTGCGTGGTCTCGACGCTTACGGCGGCTGGTTCAGACTCGGGCTCGGGCTCGGCGCGCGGGGTGAAGGGGTCATCAAAGTCGAGGTCAAGGGTACGACCACGGATAGTGCAAAGGTGGGCTTGACCCATAAGGAGGTCAAGCAATTTGGTGACGGCTATCCCGATAACGCGCTCGCCTTCGTCTGGACCAAGACCGCCGAACAGATCCTCCAGTCCATCCAACGATTAATGAAGCGAATTAATGGCGCGGGGACACTAGCACGTGACGACTGTAGGCCCACCTGGTCGCGCCGTACAGCAACCGGTGGTCGCGCCTCGTTGTCACGAGAGTGTCACAACTCATGCGCCACACCCACGAACGCCAGCGAACGTCCACGGATGAATCATGTTGCGGCACAACGAAAACTGCACACCCACGAATACCGGAGAATGGGTTGGTACGGACTTAAAATCCGCCCAGTGTCGGTTCGAGTCCCAGCGGGGGCACGGGAAAAGTGCTGGTCAAAGCTATTTTCGCCTGTGCCGTTGGCTGGTCGGTACGCCTCATCGCGGCGTCGGCGCTGCGCGTGGCGGGGTGACGTCGGCGAGGTCGGGCGCTAGCTAACTCGACACGAGGGCCCGTACGTGCGGGACACACCAGTCCCAGGTAACCAAGATTTTCGATGGGATCTTCACCATCAACGAGTTCCTCAAAATGATCGACACGGGTGATGTTCCTCCGGGCCTGCCTGACGCAGCTGCGACATGCCACCACCGGTGGCATACCGGTGGACGGCTACTTCTTGTGGAGCGCGTAAGGCAACTTCGAGTGGATCTATCGCTAGGGCAACCGATTCGGGCTGGTCTATGTCGACTTCGAGACGTTGAAGCGAATACTGAAGCTCAGCGCGGAATGGTTTCGCGAGGCCGCAAACCAGGACGCCGTTGTGTAAATTGCGCTTCCGGGACGAATTATCGAGCCGTATGGCGTGTATACCCGCAATGTCGCTGAACGGCCGAAGCTATCCGAGTTCCACAAGAACGATTTCGTCGGCGGAGCGAATGTGTATTTGTCTAGTGCACACTCGTCGTTATTCTTCACCCGGCGTCGGCGAAAGGAATCCCGTGCCCCAGACACGACGGTGGACCGGCGACCCGGTCTGGCTCGCGGACGTGCTGCGCGCCGAGGGCGTCCGGCTCGTCGAGTTTCCCGGTTGGCGCGACCGCGGCCACGGAGACTTCAAGGACATCCGCGGCGTGATGGCCCACCACACCGGATCGGACAATGCCAGCGCGGCGTCCATCGCCTACGGCAGGCCGGACCTGCCCGGACCGCTGTCGCAGCTGCACATCGCGCGGGACGGCACGGTGACCGTGGTCGCGGTCGGCGTCGCATGGCATGCCGGCGTCGGCATGTATCCGTGGCTGCCGACCAATATGGGCAATTGGCACATGATCGGTATCGAATGCGCCAACAGCGGAACCAGCCCGACAGCGCCGCACCGCACAAACTGGCCCGACGCACAATATGACGCGCTGGTTCGTAGCTGCGCCGCGATCAACCGCCGCCTGGCGCAGAACTCCAGCCGCACGATCGGACACAAGGAGTACGCGGGCCACGCACAAGGCAAATGGGATCCGGGCGCCATCAACATGGACATCTTGCGCAGCGACATTCAAGCCCGCATCGGCACCATTCCCAGCCCGGCGCCGACACCGAGACCGCCGGTGCCGGTCGGTCAGTACGCCGACATTCTGCTCTTCCGCGGTTCCGAGGGGCCACAGGTCGCCCAGCTACAGCGCCAGCTCAAGTATGGCTACAACGCGTACGCCGGGCATCTGGTGATTGACGGTGTCTACGGCCGGCAAACCGAGGCCGCGGTCAGGGAGTTTCAGCGCGGCACCCGGGGCTTGAAGGTCGACGGCATCGTCGGCCCTGCCACCGCTGCCGCCTTGAACTTGAGGGTGGTGCCACCCGCAGAATTGCTACTGGTGGCTGACAATGAAACGGACTGAAATACTTGACCGCGCTGGATCTCCAACAGTGTGCAGTCCCGCCAATCCGGCGCTCCCGACCGGCGCAGGCGCGCACATTTTTCTTCACCACAACATCGAAGATCGAGTTAATGAGGTTGATGCCACGACCCACGCCGGCATGCGGGCGTCTTCTTCAGGCGGCGACTGCGCAGTCGACACTGCCGAACGTTGTCCGGTCACAGCTCCGTCGTATCCAAGGGTGACACGGTAGCCGCAGGTCGCAGCCGGGCGATGATGCCGTCAAGGTCGAGGACGAACATGTTGGGCCGGAAGACGTGGCCGCCGGGCTCCTCATGCGCCTCATGCGGTATGCCGGCGGTTCTGAGGCGATCGCGGAACTCCCGCTGGCCGGCAAGCACCTGGGTCTCGTTCACGCTGTCGAACCAGTTGAGCGGGTCCGGACTGGTGCCGGCGACCAGGAAGATCCGCTTGTTCCGGTAGCTCTCGATCCGCTCGATCGGGTTGTCGGCGGTGACCCTGGCCTGGTCCCAGAACGGCGCGCCGTAGACGGTGCCGCCGGCCAGGTCCAGGACCGCCGAGGTGATGTTTGCCCAGTGCACGACCAGGCCGAAGTCGCGGCGCAGACTCGCCGGGCCGGAGTGGGCGCTCACCGAGGCGAAGTGGCCGTAGTACTTGGCTGCGTACTTCAGCGCACCGAAGCCACCCATCGAAAACCCGCCGACCGCACGGCCGTCGTACTCGGCGTACGTCCGGAAATTCGCCTCGATCCAGGGGAGCAGCTGGGCGATGTGGAATGTCTCCCAGTTCCGCGGGCCGACGAACGAGCTGACCGGGTTGGAATACCAGCCCGCGTGCCCGCCGTCGGGCATCACGACGATGATCGGCTTTCCGGCGGTCAGGCCGCGGATGCCCAGAAAGTCGAACTGGCGGAAATCCTCGTTGCCGCCGTGGAACATGTAGAGGACGGGATAGGTGCGTCCGCTGGTGTTGTAGTCGTCGGGAAGCAGGACGTTGACGCCGGGGTTCCAGCCGATCGCGCTGGTCTGGAACCGGTAGTACTTCAGGCGAGGGTCGTTTTCGTTGCGATCCACGATCGTCAGCCCGAACCCGTCGCTGACTCCGACGAATATGACCAGTACCTTCCCGACGTTGACGACGGCAGGATTGGCGATGCCGTTGACGGTGGCGATCAGCGGATAAAACGAGGCGTCACCATAGAATCGCGACGCCAACGCCGACAGCGTGTCCCCCGCGACAACCGTGTATCTCGTGATGCGCGGAATGATCAGCCGTTGCCCCACATTGATAACGGCGGACTCGGCGATCCCGCTGGCGCTGGCGATCAGCCGATCAAGTTCCGCGTCACCATAAAAACGCAACGCCAAACCCGACAGCGTGTCCCCCGCGACAACCGTGTATCTCGTGAAGTCGGGGAAGATCAGCCGTTGCCCCGGATTGATGACGTTGGGATTGGCGATGCCGCTGGCGGTGGCGATCAGCCGATACAGTTCCGCGTCACCATAGAAACGCAACGCCAATGCCGACAGCGTTTCCCCCGCGACAACGGTATGTGTTCTGACCATTCGTTTCACTCCTTCAGTTGCAACTGGCTCCAGCCTCGATTTTGCGCGCAGCTGTCGTGTGGTGGCGGGTGGCGGTGACCCGGTTTGGGTGTTGATTGTTGCAGGTGGATGTGACGGGTCATCGCTCGGTGGGCGGGCTTTCCCGGGCCAGGTTTCATTCGGTCGGTATGGACGGGTGGACCGGGTGGTCAGCGGAAGGCGGCCCGAAGTCGTTTGCCATGCTTGCCAGATCGCGGTGCGGTGTGGGCCGCGACGTGCAGGACGCGGTAGGGAATCGCGATCTCGCAGCTGGCCAGATCGGTGTGGCCGTGGAAGCCGGTCAGTTTGGTCTAGCCCACCAGATCTGTTGCGGCCAGGATGATTTCCAGCCAGGCATGCGCGAAGCACTCGCACCGGCGAGCCGTGTAAGCGACCGGCCATGCTCGGCGGGAACGTGGGCTTGCAGGCGATATGGGGTTGAGAGCTACCTGTTTACACTCGTCACAGAAACCCAAGCTGCCGTTTTTAGAATCCGCCCAGTCTGGGTTCGAGTCCCGGTGGGGGGACGGAGAAGCTCCAGATAGACGTGTTTTGAAGGCATGGGTCAAGCCTCCGAACCGGTCTCAGTGTCACGAGTTGTCACAACGCGTCCGAAACTGCTCCCCGCTGCCGTAGGGCGTCTGCTGCTGGCCCGCGCATCCGCGGAGAACCGGTGCGACACTTTGCACCCACAGCGACCACCGCAGTCTGCTGTGCGCGGCGACGCGGGCGTCGGCAAGTCGACGCTGATTCAGCGCGTATCGGTGAAGGCCGCCGCGAAGGATTGGCGAGTGCTGCTGTCAACCGCCGTCGAGGCGGAGGCGTCGGTGATCGGGCGCGGCGAGCGTCTCCAGTGCGGCCCGGGCGACCTAGCCGAGCGCTCCGCCGACGAAGACCGCGGCCAGTTCGCGGCGGTCGTGACCGAGCATGACCGAAAGTATCGCGGCAATTCACCCAACCGCCGGACATCGACATGTGCCCGGGGAGCAGAATCGGTAACCATGGCGGCCAACCCACGCGCCGGGCAACGGGCGCAACCCGAAGACCTGATCGATGTGGCCCAGGTGGTGACGGCGTATTACACGGTCGAGCCCGACCCGGACAACGTCGACCAGCAGGTGGCGTTCGGCACGTCCGGGCACCGCGGGTCGAGCCTGGACGCGGCGTTCAACGAGCCGCACATCCTGGCCACCACGCAGGCCATCGTCGAGTACCGGAAGGCGCAGGGCACGACCGGGCCGTTGTTCATCGGCCGCGACACCCATGCGCTGTCGGAGCCGGCGTGGGTGTCGGCGCTGGAGGTGTTGGCCGCCAACGATGTTGTGGCGATGATCGATTCGGCCGACCGGTTTACGCCGACGCCCGCGGTGAGCCATGCGATTTTGGCGTTCAACCGGGGCCGCGACGGGGATCTGGCCGACGGCGTCGTGGTCACCCCGTCGCACAATCCGCCGCGCGACGGCGGATTCAAGTACAACCCGCCCAACGGGGGGCCCGCCGATACCGACGCGACCGGGGTGATCGCCGCCCGGGCCAACGAGATCCTGCGCGGCGGGCTGACGGCGGTGAAGCGGGTGCCGCTGGCCCGGGCGCTGCAGAGCGCGCAGCGCCACGACTACATGGACGCCTATGTCGCGGACCTGCCGAACGTGGTCGATGTGCACGCCATCAGTGCCGAGAAGATCCGCATCGGCGCCGATCCGCTGGGCGGGGCCAGTGTCGATTACTGGGGGGCGATCGCCGAGCGGCACAACCTCGAGCTGACGGTGGTCAATCCGCTGGTCGACGCGACGTTTCGATTCATGACGCTGGATACCGACGGCAAGATCCGGATGGACTGCAGCTCGCCCAACGCGATGGCGTCGTTGATCGCCAACCGCGACTACGTATCAGATCGGGACCGGCAATGACGCCGACTCCGACCGGCACGGCGTCGTCACGCCCGACGGTGGTCTGCTCAACCCCAACCACTATCTGGCGGTGGCGATCGAGTACCTGTACAGCCACCGGCCCGAATGGCCGGCGTCGACGGCTGTCGGCAAGACCGCGGTGAGCTCGTCGATCATCGACCGGGTGGTGGCCGGGCTGGGCCGCAAGCTGCTCGAGGTGCCGGTCGGCTTCAAGTGGTTCGTGGACGGGTTGCTTTCCGGCACTATCGGGTTCGGCGGTGAGGAGAGCGCCGGGGCGTCGTTCCTGCGCACCGACGGATCGGTGTGGACCACCGACAAGGACGGCATCATCCTGGCGCTGCTGGCGTCGGAGATTCTCGCGGTGACCGGCTCCTCGCCGTCGCAGCGCTACGCTGCGCTGGCCGAGAAGTACGGTGCGCCAACCTATGCGCGCATCGACGCGCCCGCCGACCGTGAGCAGAAGGCCCGGTTGGCCAAGCTGTCGCCTGAGCAGGTGAAGGCCACCGAACTGGCGGGCGAGAAGATCACCGCCAAGCTGACCACGGCGCCGGGCAACGGCGCACCGCTCGGCGGGTTGAAGGTGACCACCGAGAACGCCTGGTTCGCCGCCCGGCCGTCGGGAACCGAAGACGTCTACAAGATCTACGCCGAATCGTTCAAAGGCGCCGAGCATCTCGCCGAGGTACAGGAAGCCGCCCGCGAAGTGGTCAATAAGGTCATCGCGTGAGCTTGTCCGAGCAGGGTAACTGAACGGTTGCCACCGAACAGCGAAAGAGAAGCTGCCCAATGGGGACAATCGAATTTCGTGCGCATCGAACCCGCCACGGCGGTGGCTCATGTGCTGAACGAGCCCCAGATGCCGGCCGACCAACGACTCAACTACTGCGTAGGGAGTAACGGAAATGACGGGGACCAACCAACTCACCAGCCCGCACCTGCGGCCGCCGACGGCCGACCTGAACCGCTTGCTGGCGGGCGAGCACCACGACCCGCATTCGATCCTGGGCGCCCACGAATACGGTGACCACACGGTGGTGCGGGCCTATCGGCCCAATGCTGTTCAGGTGGCGGCCCTGGTCGGCGGCGAGCGGTACGTGTTCAGCCACATCGAGTCCGAGCTGTTCGCGGTGGCGCTGCCGTTCACAAACCTGGCTGACTACCGGCTGGAGATCAGCTACGAAGGCGGCGGCGATTCGCCGGTTGTCCATGCGGTGGCCGATGCGTACCGGTTCCTGCCCACGCTGGGTGAAGTCGACCTGCACCTATTCGCCGAGGGCCGCCACGAACGACTGTGGGAGGTGCTCGGCGCGCATCCGCGTAGCTTCACCACACCCGACGGCGTGGTGAACGGGGTGGCGTTCGCGGTGTGGGCGCCGAACGCCAAGGGCGTCAGCCTGATCGGCGAGTTCAACCAGTGGGACGGTAATGAGGCCCCGTTGCGCGTACTGGGGTCGACGGGCGTGTGGGAATTGTTCTGGCCGGACTTCCCGATGAGCGGGCTGTACAAATTCCGGGTACATGGTGCCGACGGTGCGGTCACCGACCGCGCCGACCCGATGGCTTTCGCCACCGAGGTGCCGCCGCAGACGGCGTCGCGGGTGACCTCGAGCGACTACACTTGGACCGACGGGGAGTGGATGGCGCGCCGGGCTGCGCTCAACGCAGTGTTCGAGCCGATGAGCACCTACGAGGTGCACCTGCTGTCGTGGCGACCCGGCCTGAGCTTTCGTCAACTCGCCGACGAACTCACCAATTACGTTGTCGAACACGGCTTCACCCATGTCGAGTTGATGCCGGTGGCCGAGCACCCGTTCGGCGGGTCGTGGGGCTACCAGGTCACCTCGTACTACGCGCCGACGTCACGGCTGGGCACCCCCGACGACTTCCGCTACCTGGTGGACAGGCTGCACCAGGCCGGCATCGGCGTCATCGTCGACTGGGTGCCGGCGCACTTTCCGAAAGACGCCTGGGCGCTGGGACGGTTCGACGGCGCAGCCCTCTACGAGCACTCCGACCCGCGGCGTGGTGAACAGCTCGACTGGGGCACTTACGTTTTCGACTTCGGCCGCGCCGAGGTGCGCAACTTCCTGGTGGCCAACGCGCTGTACTGGCTGCAGGAGTTCCACGTCGATGGTCTGCGGGTGGACGCCGTCGCCTCGATGCTCTACCTGGACTACTCGCGGCCCGTGGGTGGGTGGACGCCGAATGCCTACGGCGGCCGAGAAAACCTCGAGGCGGTGCAGTTCCTGCAGGAGATGAACGCCACTGTGCACAAGATCGCGCCCGGCATCGTCACCATCGCCGAGGAGTCGACGTCATGGCCCGGCGTGACCCGTCCGACAAACCTTGGCGGGCTTGGCTTTTCCATGAAGTGGAACATGGGCTGGATGAACGACACCCTCGACTTCATCAGCCATGACCCGGTGCACCGCAGCTACCACCACCACGAGATGACGTTCTCGATGCTCTACGCGTTCAGCGAGAACTACGTGCTGCCGATCAGCCACGACGAAGTCGTGCACGGCAAGGGCACGCTGTGGGGCCGGATGCCCGGCAACGACCACGTCAAGGCCGCCGGGGTGCGAGGCCTGATCGCCTACCAGTGGGCCCACCCCGGCAAGCAATTGCTCTTCATGGGGCAGGAATTCGGGCAGCGCGCCGAGTGGTCCGAGGAACGCGGCGTGGACTGGTACCAGCTCGACGAGAACAGCTTCTCCGACGGCATCCTGCGGATGGTGTCCGACATCAACGCCATCTACCAGACCCGGCGCGCGCTATGGTCCCGCGACACCAGCCCGGAGGGCTACTCCTGGATCGACGCCAACGACTCGGCCAACAATGTTCTGAGTTTCCTGCGGTTCGGCGACGACGGCTCGATCCTGGCGTGCGTATTCAACTTCTCCGGATCCGAGCACACCCGCTACCGGCTGGGGTTGCCACATGCGGGCACCTGGCGCGAGGTGCTCAACACCGACGCGACGATCTACAACGGCACCGGGGTGGGCAATTACGGCGCGGTGGAAGCCACCGACGAGCCGTGCCACGGACGCACCGCCTCCGCGGTGATGGTGCTCCCGCCACTGGCCGCGCTGTGGTTCGAACCGGCCTAGCGCTTCCTGGGTGAACAGTTTTCGGGCGAGCAGCTGTAAGGGGCGCTGCGCTCCGCCGTGGAGGATGGAAATTTGCGCCGAGACTACGGAATATGACGGATCTGGCCCGAAATCCGTCATATTCCGTAGTCTCGCGAATGCCCCGATTCCTCTCAGGCCGAAAAAGATGAGATGCGTTGAGGACGTCCAGGTCGAACAACATCGCCGGTGGCCCCGCCGAGGTAGTCACGAGCCGAGACGCAGTAGCGCGTGATTGCGAGGACCGAGGCGCGCCAGCACGTCATGCGTCCGCTGGCTTGAGGGTCGATCCGGCCACCTCTTGGTACAGCTTGGCGGTCTGCAACGCGATGCTGGTCCAGTCGAAGTCGGAGATGGCGCGTTGCCGGCCGGCCTCGCCCATCGCCTTCGCCCGCTCCGGATCGCGGGCCAGCGTGTTGAGCGCATCGGCCAGCGCCTCCGGCTCGTCCGGCGGCACCAGCAGGCCGGTCTGGCCGTCTGCAACCACCTCCGGAATGCCGCCCACATGTGAGGCGACGACCGCGCTACCGCAGGCCATCGCCTCCAGGTTGACGATGCCGAGCGGCTCGTACAGCGACGGGCAGACGAACGCCGTGGCGTGGCTGAGCAGCTGGATCACCTCGTGCCGGTTCAGCATGCCCTCGATCCAGATCACCCCCGATCGGGTGGCGCGCAAGTTATTGACGAGGTCGGTCACCTCCTGTGCGAGTTCGGGCGTGTCCGGCTGCCCGGCGCACAGCACGAGCTGCACCGCGGGGTCGAGCTGGGCAGCCGCGCGCAGCAGCACCGGTACGCCCTTCTGCCGGGTGATACGACCCACGAAGACCACGTTGGGTCGATTGGGGTCGACGCCGTGCTGCTCGAGCACGTCGGTGTCGGGGTCTGGGGCGTACTGCTGGGCATCGATCCCGTTGTGGATCACCCGCACCTTGTCCGGGTCCACCGAGGGGTAGGTAGACAGCACGTCGGCCTTCATTCCGTTGGACACCGCGATGACCGCCGCGGCGCTTTCCACGGCGTCGCGCTCGCACCAGGACGACAGCGCGTAGCCGCCGCCGAGCTGTTCGGCCTTCCACGGCCGAAGCGGCTCAAGCGAGTGCATGGTCAACACGTGCGGGATGCCGTAGAGCAGCGATGTCAGGTGTGCGGCCATGTTGGCGTACCAGGTGTGGGAGTGCACCAGGTCGACGTTGCCCATGGCGGCCACCATCGACAGTCCCGTGGAGATCGTCTGCAGCGCTGGGTTGGCGTCCTTCAGGCGGTCCCATGGCCGGTGCGCCACCGCGGTCGGCCGGTCGGCGCCCTGGCAGTGCACGGTCAGGTCCACGTGCTTGGACAGCTCCTTGGCCAGGTACTCCACGTGCACGCCGGCGCCGCCGTAGACCTCGGGCGGGTACTCCCTCGTGCACAGTGCAACCTTGAGTCGGTCACCTGCCTGGTCGGGCTGGCTCATTTGGTGACCTCCTGGTTCTTGCCGACGACGGTCACGCCGGCGTCGGAGACGACGAATCCGCGCGCCCGGTCATGATCTTTATCCACGCCCACCTGCGCCCCTTTGGGCACCACCACGTCCTTGTCGATGATCGCGTTCTCTACCACGGCATTGGCGCCGATGACGGTGTTGTCCAGGATCACCGAGCGTTCCACGGTGGCGTAGTCCTCCACCCGCACGCCGGGGGACAGCACTGACTCGCGCACCAGCGCCCCAGAGACGATGACGCCGTTGGAGACCACGCTGTTGACCGCACGGCCGACGAGGTCACCGTCCTCGTGCACGAACTTCGCCGGTGGGTGCGGCGGGATGTGGGTGAGGATCGGCCACTCACTGTTGTAGAGGTTGAATATCGGCACCACAGCGCACAGGTCCATGTGCGCGTCGTAGTAGGAGTCCAACGTTCCAACGTCGCGCCAGTAGCCGGCGTCGGCGGGGTCGGCGCCGGGCACCTCGTTGCGCTGAAAGTCGTATACCTGCGCCATGCCCCGGTCCACCATCATCGGCATGATGTTGCCGCCCATGTCGTGCTTGCTGGACTCGTCGGCGGCGTCCTTGCGCAGTGCCTCGACCAGCACGTCGGCGGAGAACAGGTAGTTTCCCATCGACGCGAACGTCTCATCGGGCCGACCTGGCAGCCCCGGCGGGTCGGGCGGCTTCTCCAGGAACGCCTCGACCTGCAGCCCGTCGGCGGCGGTCTTGATCACGCCGAAGGCGCTGGCCTCCTGACGTGGCACGGGAATGCCGGCCACCGTGGCGCCCGCGCCGCCGTCGAGGTGTTGCGCGATCATCTGCCGCGGGTCCATGCGGTAGATGTGGTCGGCGCCGAACACGATGACCAGATCCGGCTTCTCGTCGTGGATCAGGTTCAGCGACTGGTAGATCGCATCGGCGGAGCCGGTGTACCACTGCGGGCCAAGTCGCTGCTGGGCGGGCACCGGGGTCACGTAGTTGGCGAGCAGGCTGCTCATCCGCCAGGTCGTGGTGATGTGGCGGTCCAGGCTGTGGCTTTTGTACTGGGTGAGCACCGCGATCCGCAGCACCCCGGCGTTGACCAGGTTGGACAACGCGAAATCGATCAACCGATACAGCCCGCCGAACGGGACGGCTGGCTTGGCCCGGTCGAGGGTCAGCGGTGAGAGGCGCTTGCCCTCACCACCGGCGAGCACGATGCCGAGCACCCTTGGATCGGCCATCTGACGTCTCCTTCAGTTAGACGCTTCAGTGGACGCGTTGAGTGCGCTATCGCCGATCTTGCGGGCCTCCTGCTGGATCCGGGCTAGATGGTCCGGACCGGCGAACGACTCGGTGCGCACCGAAGGCTCGAGTCTGCTCGAAGCAGCGCTGCGCGGAAATCCACGTCACGAACCTACAGCGGTTCGCGCCGTGCGACCATCTCCGCAGCACCCTGGTATCGCGTGGCCAGCGTCGGAAGCTGATCGACTACGATCGAACCGAACACGTGCCGAGGACCAGGGCACGCCCGGACGGGTCAGACACAGAGCGGATGAAGTATGTCACCCGGTGTCAGAAGCAAGCCCAGCATCCTGGTGATGGGCGAAGCGCTGGTGGACGTTGTGACCCGCGGCGACGATGTCGACGAGCACGTGGGAGGCAGCCCGGCGAACGTCGCATTCGGTCTGGGGCGCCTCGGGCACCACGTTGCGCTGGCCACCTGGATCGGCGCCGACCGCCGAGGCAAGCGGATCGCCAGGGCGTGTCGGCGCGCCGATGTCGAGCTCGTTCCTGGCAGCGACAAGGCGCCGCGGACCTCGGTGGCCAACGCCGAGATCGACGCAGAGGGACACGCCACCTACAACTTCGACCTCACCTGGGTGCTCCCCACCCTGCCCCACATCAGCGAGGTCGACCACGTGCACACGGGAAGCATCGCGGCGACCCTCGAACCGGGCGGCACGCAGGTGGTCGGCGCGCTCAAGGCCACTCACGGGGAAGCCACCATCTCCTATGACCCCAATGCCCGGCCCACCCTGATGGGCGATCCCCACGATGCCCGAAACCGCGTGGAGGAGATCGTCGTTCTGTCTGATGTCGTCAAGATCAGCGACCAGGACGTGGAGTGGTTCTACCCGGATCGCGCCATCGACGACGTCGTGCAGGACTGGCTGGCCATGGGGCCGTCCTTGGTGTTGGTCACCCGTGGGGGCGAGGGCGCGACGTTCGCTGTGCGCGGTGCCGACCCGGTCCAGGCCGCCAGTGCCGACGTACAGATGGTCGACACGGTGGGAGCCGGAGACTCGTTCATGGCGGGCCTGCTCTCGGGCCTGCTGGATGCGGGCCTTCTGGGCGGCGAAGGTGCCCGTGTCAAGCTCGGCCAGGCCACACCCGGCGATGTGCTCCCGGCTGTGCAGCGGGCCATCGCAACGTCCGGCGTGACCGTCAGCCGCGCCGGCGCCTACGCCCCTACCCGCAAAGAACTCGAAACCGTCCTCTGATCCGCGAAGATTCGGGATGTCGGCCGGGATTGCGCTGAGACATGGTGGGAACGTTTGCGCTGGTAGGCGGTCACGCGGACTAGTTGGGACACCTCCAGGAACCCGATCGGCGGGACTTAAAATCCGCACAGTGTCGGTTCGAGTCCGACTGGGGCACTTCCCTGCGCAACGCGGCCGCCGAGCCTTAATTGGCCAAACGGGTATAAACGGGCAAATGCCCACGTCAAACCACATTGCTGAAGGTGTTCCCTCGGGCATGACATCTGAGTAGCGTGACCCAGATCACAGTCCTCATCGGAGGCTGAATTCTTCTCAGCGCACGAGAGGTGTAGAGCATGACGACGACTGCCGATCAGCCAGCCGACGCACCTGCCGCCAAGACGGCGAACGGCGGTTTGATCTACCCGGGGATGGGGCTGCTGTTCATGGTCCTCATCTGTTGCTTCACCGCATGGGGCGTCGCCGCCGACCTCACCACGCCGATGGTGGCGGGCTTCAAGCAGATCTTCGACATGAACACCTTCCAGGCCTCGCTGGTGCAGCTGGCGTACTTCGGTGCGTACTTCCTGCTCGCGATCCCCGCCGCGCTGATCAATCAGCGATTCGGCTATAAGGCGGGTCTTCTCTCCGGGGTTCTGCTCGCCGCTGCGGGCGCGATCGCGTTCTACCCGGCGAGCAAGATCATGACCTACGAGGCGTTCCTGATCGCTCTCTTCGCCATCGCCGCCGGCTGCTCGATTCTGGAGACATCCGCCAATCCGTACGTGCTTTCGCTCGGGCCGGAGGAAACCGCGACACGACGACTCAACTTCGCGCAGGCCTTCAACCCGGTCGGCACGAACATCGGTGTGCTCCTGGCCGCCACCCTGATCCTGCCGAAGTTGGACGAACCGGTGAACATGGCCAACCTGACACCGGCCCAGGAGCAAACGATCCGCGCCGGCCAGCTGGGCGCGGTGATGGGTCCGTATCTCGGCCTCGGATTCGTGCTCATCGCGATCGGGCTGGTGATCGCGATCAAGAAGTCCCCGCCGATCGTCGAGGAGTTCCCGGACGCCGACATGGAGGGCCAGTCGCCGCTGAAGATCCTGATGTCGAACAAGCGGTACGTGTACGGGGTGATCGCGCAGTTCTTCAACGTCGCGGCGCAGGTCTGCACGTGGACATATCTGATCCAGTATTCGCAACAGGCACTCAATGGATCGTTAGAGCTGGGCGGCTATCTCCTGCAGGTGAGCCTGATCGTGTTTCTCATCTCCCGGTTCATCATGACGTGGGTCATCGGAAAGATCCGTGCGACAAAGGTTCTCGGCGATTCTCGCCGTGCTGGCGGTCGCGCTCTGTGTGTTCGCGATGTTCTCGCCCAACGTCGCCGGGGTGGCCGCGGTCGTCGCGTTGTCCTTCTGCCTGTCCCTGATGTTCCCGACGATCTACGGCGTTGCCCTCCAAGGGCTCGGTCCGGCAACGAAGTTTGGCGCGGCCGGTCTGGTGATGGCCATCGTCGGCGGCGCGATCATGCCGTTGATCCAGGGCATCCTGCTCGACGCGACCAGCCCGGCGATCTCGTTCATCGTTCCCGCCGTCTGCTTTGCCGTCGTCGCCAGTTTCGCCGCTTTCGATCTGAAGGCGTCACCCAACACGGTTGGAGAACGAGCAGCATGAAGCGCTACTGGATCATCACGCTGGCCATCCTCCTCGCAGCCTGCGGAGGCGGCGGCCAGAAGGCGAACTTCTCGGAGCCGACCGACCGACTCGAGGTCGTGTCGTGGTGGGTGTCGCCTTCGGAGCATCCGGCCTTCGAGGTACTGCTCAACGCGTTCCGGGCTGGCAACCCCGACGTGGAAGTCGTGGACGGCGCCATCGCCGGTGGCGGCGGCAGCAACGTCCAGGTCGCGCTCGCCGCGCGCCTGCAGGCCGGCGATCCCCCCGACGTCTGGCAGACGTTCCTGGGCAGTTCGTTGCGCGCCTGGGTCGACGCCGGCCGGATCGTCGACGTGTCCGGCGTGTTCGAGAGCTCGGGGTTGGATCGCACCATGCCGCAGGCATTGCTCGACGCCGCGACCTATCGGGTCAAAGCCTGGGGTGTGCCGACAGGGTCGCATCGCGGAAATGTGTTGTGGTTCAGCCAGCGGGTGCTGCGCGAAGCCGGCGTCGCGCCCCCGGGACCCGGCTACACGATGGAAGCGTTCGAAGCGGATCTCGCCAAGGTGGCCGAAAGCGGCAAGACGGCGTTGTGTCTGGGCGGCAAGGACAGGTTCACGTCCACCGAGCTGTTCGAGAACACTCTGCTCGGAGTTGTCGGCACTGACGGCTATGCCAAAATTCGCGACGACTCCTTCGACTGGAGGGGATCGCAAATTCGCCAGGCGCTCACGCAGTACGGAGAGATCGTGTCCCGCGCCGATCCGGCCGCTGCCGGTCTCACGTGGGATCAGGCGGCGAAGAAGTTGGCCACCGGTCAGTGCGCGTTCCTGTCGATGAACGACTCCGTCTACGGCGAGCTGGTCGCGAACAAGGCTGTCGAAGGTAAGGATTTCGGCTACGTGGCGTATCCAGGAACGTCAGGGGCTTACCTGGCCATCGTGGACACGTTCGTCGTGTCGGCTGATGCCAAGGACGGCGTGAACGCGATGAAGTTCATGGAAACCATTGCGGATCCGAAGACGTCGCTGGAGTTCAACAAGCTCAAGGGATCCGTGCCGATTCGGAATGACGTCGACGTGTCGACTCTGCCCGCCTATCAGCGACAGGCTTCGGAGTCATTGTGGAAGGACCGGATTCTGCTGTCAATCACCCATGGCGAGTTGATGTCGACGGACTTCCAGCACGCCGTGTACGACGCGGTCGCTGCGTTCGTCCAGAGCAAGAACACGAACGCGTTCATCGACACGCTGCAGAACTCGATCGAGGTGCCAATTGTCGGACGATGACCGCGACGAGCATGACGGACCACTGTTTCTGGTCGTCACCATCAAGCCGCGACTCGACCGCCTGGCCGAGGCCGAGGCCCAACTGCAGTCGATGCGCAAGAACACCCTGAAAGAGCCGGGGTGCGTATTCATGCATTTCCTTCAGCCTCAAGATGATTCGGACACGTGGATGATGCTCGAAATGTTCCGTTCACGCGCCGCGTGGGATGAGCACATGCGTCAGCCCTACAACACCGAAGGCAACAAGATTCTCGAAGACCTCTTGCGCGAACCCTCCGACCTTCGCCTGCTCCGCGAGAAGTAAGCACTGTTGTTTGGAGGGTCAACCATGACCGAACTCAACGAAGGCACGCTTGCGACATTGCCGGCGAGCATCGCGACGCCTACCTACGACCGAACTCGCCTCAAGCGAGGTATCGCCCATTTCGGAGTAGGCAACTTCCACCGCGCGCATCAGGCCTTCTACATCGATCGCTGTCTTGCGCTACCCGGCCAACAGGATTGGGGCATTGTGGGCATCGGCCTGTCGGGCGGTGCGCGAGGGCGAAGGAAGGCCGACCAGTTCCGGTCCCAGGATTGTCTTTATTCGCTCACTGTCGCGCCGGCCAAGGGCGACACCAGTGTGCGCGTCATCGGCGCCCAGCTCGACTACCTGCTCGCGCCGGAGCAGCCGGCCGAGGTGCTGGAGTTGTTGACCCACCCTGCGCTCCGCATCGTGACGCTGACCATCACCGAGGGCGGTTATCACGTCGATCCAGGCTCGGGCGTATTCGTCACCGACCACCTCGACGTGGCGCACGACCTGGCTGGAGAAGGGACTCCCCGCACGGTGTTCGGCTTCGTCACCGAGGCGCTGGCGCAGCGACGTTCGGCGGGGACCAAGCCGTTCACGGTGGTGTCATGTGACAATCTGCGCCACAACGGCGAAGTGGCACGGGCCGCCTTCGTCGGCTTCGCCAATGCACAGGACCAAGAACTCGGCGCTTGGATCGATTCCAACGTGGCCTTTCCGAACTCTCTTGTCGACCGCATCACGCCCTCGGTATCGGCGGAGGACGCAGCGCGCCTGAATGCGGCGAGCGGTCTGGCCGACCAGATCCCCCTCGTCGCCGAGGATTTCAGCCAGTGGGTCATCGAGGACCGCTTCACCGACGGCCGCCCGGCACTTCAAGACGTCGGTGTCCAGTTCAGCGACGAAGTGAAGTTGTGGGAGCAGGTGAAGGTACGCGTGCTCAACGCCGGCCACCTCACTTTGACGTATCCCGCACTGCTGCTCGGCTACCACGAGGTGGCCGAGGCGATGCGCGACCCGCAGCTACCTGTGCTGCTGGACCGCTTTCTGGACAAGGTGGTACTGCCGTTGCTCGAGCCGCCGCGCGATGTGAACCTGGTGGACTACAAGAACACGGTGCTCGAACGCTTCTCTAACGAAGCGATGCACGATCAACTGACCCGTATCGCTTCCGACAGCGCATCCAAGGTGACGGTGTTCTTGACTACCACCCTCCAGCAGGTGCTCGCGCGCGGTACAGACCATCACATCCCGGCTTTCATCCTCGCTGCCTGGAGCCGCGTGCTGCAGGGCAAGGATGACGACGGCAAGAGCTTCGATGTAAGCGAGCCGCGCCTCAGCGAATCCGACCGTCGGCGCCTGATATCGGGCGATCCGCACGCAGCACTGAGGGTCGAGCCGCTGTTGGCGAGCGGTGCCGCCGAGCACGCCGACTTCGTCGCCTGTTTCGAGCATTATCGGAAGGCCCTCGCGGAGCAAGGCGCCCAAGCGACGCTGAAGGCTGTGTTGGACACCGCTGCAAGCTGACGGCACCAGTACCAACACAAGCACGTTCTTCTGACGGACATTCGTCCGGCACCGGCTACGCCCTACCTGGAGGCGGGTCGCCCCTTGTTAGCGCAGTATCGGGAAGGGCGAACGAGACAATGCCGGAATTTGCGGCGCTTGCGGCGAAAGGGCCGGTCTCCATTGGGGTATCACTGGCGCTGGCGTCCATTGCGGGACAAGGGATGGCGTCGACCGCGGGACTACCGATGGCGTCCATTGCGGGACTAGCGATGGCGTCGACTGTGGGATTGGCGATGGCGTCCACTGGGGGATCGACGGCACAGGTGCCGACTGAGGGACTTGGGGCGTCCACTGCTGCTGCGGCGCCTGCTGTCGAGGCCACAGATCAATCTGCAATCCGGGCGATGTTTGTTGTGGCCATTGCCCGACTTGTTGCTGAGGCGCCACGGGTGTCGGCACCCACTGCCGACCCGGGACAGGTTGAGTGGCTTGCTGTTGGGATGGCGGTGACCCGATCCACAGCCACGGTGGGATCAACGGCGACGACGAGGAAGGCGCGACCGGTGCGGCGGGACTTATGGCCGGTGCCTTGACGGCCGGCAACGGCCACGAGACCGGCGGAGTCGGTGACGTGAACACCGGCGGCGGCGTTACGACCGCGGCCGGCTCAGGAATTGCTACCGGGGGCTCAGGCTCGACGACAACGGGCGCGGCTGGGAGTGGCTTTTCGACCGCAACCGGGGCTGGTTGAGCGATCACCCGTTGTGGAGCAGGTTGCCGAACCTGGACGACGGGTTTCCGAGTGACGACCGGTGCCGGCAATGGTGGGGGTGGAGCCTGCGCCATTGGCGTCGCCACCGGGACGCTCTGCGGTTGAGGTGGCTGTGTTACGGCTGGCTGGGCGACGGGCAGCTCGGGCACCAGAGCGCGTGCCCCAGCCACTTCGGCTGCGACGGAGTCCCTTTCGACACCGGGTTGGTTGCCCGCAACTGACATCGCCAGCGTCACCGCACCGATCACGATGATCGAAGCAGCGATGTTCCCGATGGGGATGCGCACCCTAGGTCGGCCTTCGTGGTGCGGCGGGACCACGACATCGTCACTTGTGATGGAGTCGAACAGGGCCGCCTGAGTATTCGCGTCGGCCAGTTTGATGGGGGCCTGGTCGATTTCTGAAAGCTCGTCTGGATCCTGGGAATAGGCCAGACCACACGTTGACGCTTCTGCGCCCGGCACGTTGGCCGCGGCCAATGCCGCGCCGCGGGCGAGGGCGAATTCCGGCTCCTCCGGGACGATGACCGGCTGCGGTATCAGCCTTTCAAGGCTCGACTTCACCGAACAGACCGCCGACCTCGAACCCACCACAAATACGCAGCCGGGCTTGGGATTCGTGGTTTCCAAGGTTGCCGCCATCGTCGGCAGGATGTCTGCGCCGTCCCCACCGTCCAAGGTGCACATTCGCGCTTCCACGATCGACCCGTCGTCGCTGTCGACGACCGACAACGTCGCGGTCTCCGGTCCCATCACCATCACCGCTGTGGTGTCGAAACCGAGTGCGCGACCGACGTTCTGGGCCAACGCGCCTGCAGCGTGCTGCTCAGCCACCAGCACCACGTTCTGCAGATCGCGTGCGGCGATGCCATCGCTGAACGTCCACGGTGCCGGGTCGTCATCCCACGTAACGCCGCTCACGACCAAGTGGTGGCCCTTGGAGAAGGCGTTCTGCTGGGTTGCCAGGATTGCGGCGCTGATCTGTTCGGATGGGCTGGCCTTCACGACACCGTTGGCGGTATCGAGGGTTGCACATTCGATGATTACCCCGTCGGCTTTCTCGCCCTCGATGAGCACCATACGGACGGTCGTGGTCGTTACCGACACACCAAGCACAATGTCCATGGCCCCTCCAGAAGGTCCGGCCGTGCAGTTTCCGTATCGGAGCGTTTATTTGACGCTACTCTGCCGATTCAATTCGCATGGCGGATCGGTAGACTCTTATTTCGGCGCTTCTTGCTCGCATTTTCGGTCGCATCCGCGGGAAGGCGTCATCAAATCTGCTGCGACAGAGCACCATTTGCGCAGCGTCCCACTTCAGCATGACTGCAGCGGTCGGGCAGTTAGCTGAGCGTCCGGCTTGCTCTTTATCCGAGGTGTGGGCGACCAAAGTTGAAAAGACTTAGAGTTCTCCCAATTTCGGCTCAATCATGCGAATCAGCTGCTTTGGAATGGAAGCGATGCAGCCACCTGGGCCAGCGCGGCCAAATGATCGTCGACGGTCTTCAGCCCGGCGCTCATGGTGTTGACCGAGACATGGGAGGCGCCCGCCTCGCCCCACGCCTTGAGCTCGTTGATCACCGCTTCGCCGTCGTCGCGCCAGTTCACCCGACCCTCCATGCCGATCGCGTCGGGGTTCCTGCCCGCCTCGACCGCCGCGCGTTCGACGACGGCGCGCGCTCCGTCGAGCTCGGGACCGGGCGCCATCATCGGGAACCACCCGTCGGCCAGGCGCCCCGCCCGCTCATAGCCCGGAGCCGACGCCGCACCGATCCACACCGGAATCGGGCGTTGGACCGGCAACGGCGCCAGACCCGCCCCGGTGACCCGGTCGAAGTCCCCGTCGAAACTCACCGTCTGCTCGGTCCAGAGGCGGCGCAGCAGCGCGATCTGCTCGGCTGACCTCTTGCCGCGCTTGGAGAAGTCCTCACCGAGCGCCTCGTATTCGACGGCGTTCCAGCCGACCCCGATTCCCAGGCGCAGCCGGCCCTGGCTGAGGAGGTCCACTTCCGCGGCCTGTTTCGCCACCAGCGCGGTTTGACGTTGCGGCAGGATGATCACGCCGGTGACCAGTTCCAGCGATCGGGTGACCGCCGCGAGATAGCCGAACATCACAAAGGGTTCGTGAAACGTCGTGTTTACGTCGTACGGGCCGTTCCAGCCTTTGTGCACGGCCGGGTCGGCGCCGACGACGTGGTCGTAGACGAGCAGATGGGTGAAGCCCAGCTCCTCCACTCGCTGCCCGTAGGCACGGACCGCGCCGGGATCCCCGCCGAGTTCCGTCTGGGGGAACACCACTCCAACTCGCATCGCCTCGTCCTTCCGGAGCGTGTACTGCCGACGAGTACGACGTCTGGGTGTGCGCCGTCATTCCCGACGTGGCCCGGCGCCCCGCCGATGGAGATGATGGGTGGGTGAGCCCTACTCCCGATTACCCGCAGATGGCGGCCGTCCGCGGCCGCATCGAGCCCGCGCCGCGCCGGCTGCGTGGGTACCTCGATGATGAGCTGGTCTTTGACACGACCGCGGCCCGCTACGTGTGGGAAGTGCCCTACTACCCGCAGTACTACATCCCGCTTGCCGACGTACGAGCGGAGTTCCTACGGGACGAGGACCACCCGCAGAAAGTGCAGCTGGGCCCGTCGCGACTGCACTCGTTGGTCGGAGCCCGTCAGACGCACCCGTCTGCCGCGCGGGTTTTCGACGGCGACGGCCCGGTGGCCGGCATGGTGCGCTTCGAATGGGACACGTTGCGCTGGTTCGAGGAGGACGAGCCGATCTTCGGTCACCCGCGCAATCCATATTCGCGAGTCGACGCGCTGCGTTCGCATCGACACGTGCGGGTGGAACTCGACGGGGTTGTGCTGGCCGACACCCGCGCCCCTGTCCTGCTCTTCGAGACCGGTTTGCCGACAAGGTATTACATCGACCGCACCGACATAGCCTTCGAGTACCTCGAACCCAGCCCGACCCAAACCCTGTGCCCGTACAAGGGAGTGACGTCGGGCTACTGGTCGGTGCGCATCGGCGAAGCGATCCATCCCGACCTGGCCTGGACCTATCATTACCCGTTGCCCGCTGTCGCTCCGATCGCCAACATGGTGGCGTTCTACAACGAGAAACTCGACATCATCGTCGACGGTGTCGCCCTGCTTCGCCCGAACACCCAGTTCAGCTGATTCGCCTAGGCCGCAACGACTTTCTCTGCGACGAACTCGGCGGTGAGGCGGTGCCATTCCCTCCACCGCCGGACCATGTAGTGGCCCGCGCCGTCGAGGCCCACCCACTGCGCGTCGAGCCCGCGCTGGCGCGCACGTTCGGTTTGGGCGCGTGAGGCGCCGGGGTCGGTCCAGCTGTCGGCGCTGCCGTGCACGACCAGCAGCCGGGTGGGCGCTGGAATGAGGTCGCCGTCGTCACCCACCCACCATGGGGCCAACGCGACAACGGTGCCGACATCGCCACGCGCCGCCAGGTGTGCGGCGACGCGGCCCCCCATCGAATGGCCGACGACCGCAATCCGTGCTGGCTCAAACCGCTTGCGCGCACTGTCGAGGACGGCCTGTGCGTCGTGCAGTGCATCCAATCGCGGACTGTTCCACCCGCGCAACCGATACCGCACGCGCCGGACGTCAACGTCGGGGCCGAGTCGGCGCCGCAGCGCACCAGCGAAGAGCGCCATCCGGAGATTCGCAAGCTGCCAGTATCGCGTGGGGCGGTCGCTGGTCACCTTTCCGCCCGGTAGCACCAACACACAGCCGCTTTGATTCTTGTCCATCCCCATGCAGCGTATTCGCAGCAGAGCGCCCGCCGGATCGGCTGGTTGAGCTATACGCTCGGGCGGGCAATGTCGACCATTGCGTGGCCCGAGGTGATCGGGGGACCTGATGGCGTATCGAACCGTCTGACGCTTTCGCCGCATACCCACGATTGATCTGGGCCAGGGTGATCGCATCAACCTCGGCGTGGCAGGCATCATGTCCCGTCTGCCCGACATTGCGGCCGCCGTCGGCGGGGTCACCAATGCATTGCGCGAGACCGGTGCCTTGCCGCCGAGGCTGATGGAGTTGGTCCGGCTCCGCATCGCGTTCCACAATCAGTGCCGCAGCTGCATGTCGATCCGCTACCAGAGCGCCATCGACGACGGGCTCGCCGAAGACGTGGTGTGTTCACTGGAGCGGCCCGCTGAAGCGGCGGACCTGTCGGACGCGGAGCGCCTAGCACTGAGGTTCGCCGACCTCTTCGCGACCAAACACCTGGTGATCGACGATGCGGTGTACGACGACCTGCGCAAGCATTTCAGCGAGGACCAGTTGGTCGCGTTGGGACTGCACTGCGCGCTGTGTGTCGGGCTGGGACGACCTGCCGCGATGTGGCATGTGGTCGACGACCTGCCCGACGCAATCCGCCCCGCTCGCCGAAACGAGCGGGGCGGATCTATTGAATTGTCAGCAGAAGCGATAGGCCGTTAGCCGCTCACGGTACGGTCTGGGGGGCGGTCTCACCGATAGTGACCTGCTTGCCGTCATACGTGGCCGTGCACTTCGCTGTCGCGCTGTAGCTGGTGAGGGGAAGAGTGGTGGCCACAACAGGTCGGTGATGTTCCCGGTGCTGTTCGGGCCAACACTAACGGTCCTGTTCACCGTTGCCGGCCCAACTCCGCTTTGTTTCGTTGCGGTGTAGGTGCAATCGGCGGGCAGAGCCGATTTGTTGGTGACCGCCACGTTTGCGTTGATTCCCGTTCTGAGTGACACTCAGCGTGACGGCATTCGTCGGCCCCTGGCACTGCTGGTCGGCCGCAACTTCCGTAGCCACCGACCCTGGCGGGCACTGCTTCTTCACCGGCGCGGCAACTGGTGCCGCCTCGCACTTTGCCGGGGAAGTAACGGTCTGCGTCTTCGAGCCTGCAGGGCAGTTGACGATGACGGGCTCGACCTTAGGTGGCGTGTACTGATAGTCCGACCACGCACCGCACTCATTGGTATCAAACAGCCCGGTTCCGCGGCAGCCTTGGACTGAGTAGGTGAACGCCCCAGAAGCCTGGACCCTGTCGGTTGTGGTGTTACCACACGGCTTCCCGATATTTCTTTGCCCCCCACCATTGAACAAGACATTCAAGGTATCCCCGGCAAGGTCTTCGTGCACTCGCGGACAGCCCGAGATATTGCACGTCACCTCGTTGTCATTGGCTTTCGTGCAGGTCACGTCATATCCATTGCCCAACGGTTGGGCGCCTGCGGTCGGCATCGGCGACAACGTCGGCATGTCCGCCGGCGCCACCAGCACGAAGCCGAAAATACAGGCCGCCCCAGCCAAAATGGTGAGTACTTTGGGTATCCGTTTTCTGATCATCACTTCTCCTTGCGTGGTTGACATAGTGGCGCCTCGCAACAGGCCGGATGCGCCCCCGCGGGCATCCAGCGAGCCTGTTGGAGCCTAAGACGATGAGAGGGCCCGACGAATCGGGTGTTTCCCTATCATTTTGCGGAATCATTTGCAGAACGTGGACGTCGATTACCCGTTTCCGCCGGTAACGGATACTCACACAGGGGTTCGTAAAGTCCCTGGTTGCGCGCCGTATCGCGTCCCAACAGGGTCACCGGAGAGCCTCGCTACTGGATGAACGTCTGTCTGACGGCAGTCAGCGTAAGTTCGCCGCTCGCGGACAGCATGAGTAGCCCGCTACTCCATTTCCGCCTCTGCAGACGCGCATCCAGGCCCGCTATACGCGGGTCAGCGCGATGACCGAGATCGAGTTGTCCCTGAAGCTGACGACCCAGATCTACCTGCAATCTCCACCTAATCTCCAGATGACCTCCAAGCGCTGACCTGCCCGCTGCAAGCAGCATGAAGTCGTCATGCAGGAGCGAGCGCCGGCTCGCCCGAACAAGGGTTACTCATGAAGAAGATCATCGGTTCCGCACTGGTTGGCACAGGCCTCGCGGCTGCGGCATTGAGTTTCGCCGCCACGGCGAACGCCGAGTCGGCTGCCATCACCATCGGTCAGCTCGAGGCGCAGGGATTCGACGTCAAGCTGGATCGGGTCGGCAGCGCGCCGCTGAACCAGTGCGAGGTTACCGGCGTCCGCAATCCGCGGGAGCGGACGGAGCTCGTGCGCGTCGTCGGCCGAGGCGACCGGGGCGACCGTGACTTCATCCCCGTCGTCGTCGAGCGGACGATCACGGTGTCCCTCGACTGCTCACGCCGGTAAACCTCACAGTCTCGGAACTTGTTGATAACAAGCCGATCACGCGCCGCGCTGCGTCCTCAGATCTCGCGCGCGCCGCTGTTAGCTTGCCGAAGGCAACCGAGACGGATGAGGTGTGGTGGCGGTGGCGGAACGACTGGTCAGCAGAACCTTCGGTGCATGGACACGTTCGATTGGCGTGCTGTCGGTGGCGTTGTTGTCGACGTTGGCGGCCATGGTGATTCAGGCTCCGACGGCAGCGGCGTATTCGCGCGAAGGCTTGCCGGTCGAATCCCTAGCCGTCCCGTCGCCGTCCATGGGACGCGACATAAAGGTTCAGTTCCAGGGCGGTGGCCCGCACTCGGTGTACTTGCTCGACGGTCTGCGCGCCCAAGACGATGCCAGCGGCTGGGACGTCAATACCGAGGTATTCGATTGGTTCTACCAGTCCGGGATATCCGTCGTCATGCCTGTTGGCGGCCAGTCCAGCTTCTACTCCGACTGGTACCAACCGGCGACGGGCAGCTCAGGCACCCTTACCTACAAGTGGGAGACCTTCCTGACCCAGGAGCTGCCTGGCTGGCTCGCGGCCAACAAGGGCCAGGATCCGTACAACAATGCCGTTGTGGGAGTGTCGATGTCAGGCAGTGCGGCACTGACGATGGCCATCTGGCATCCAACGAAGTTCATCTTCGCCGGCTCGCTGTCGGGATATCTCAACCCCTCCAGCGGCCTGTGGCCCACGCTCATCGGCCTCTCGATGAAGGATGCCGGCGGTTATAACGCGCAGAACATGTGGGGACCCACCAGCGACCCAGCGTGGCGTCGCAACGATCCGATGGTCAACATCAACATGTTGGCGGCCAACGGAACAGCGCTCTGGATCTACTGCGGTAATGGCGCCATCTCGGAACTCGACGCCGGCGGAAACTTCGGCACTCAGTTCAGCGCCCAGTACCTGGAGAACATCACGCTGGCGACGAACAAGGAGTTCCAGCAGAAGTACATCGCCGCGGGCGGTCGGAACGCGAAGTTCAACTTTCCCGAGAACGGGACGCACAGCTGGGGTTACTGGGGGTCGCAGCTGCAGGCGATGAAACCCGACCTGCTGAGGGTCCTCGGCGTACAACCCGCGTGAAAGCGGTGACGGTTCACAGCGGAGCCAGCGTCGCCTGCTTCTCTTCCGAGGTAAGGGTGTTCCGGTCCGCGTAATTCCACAGTTCGACGGTCTGAAGAGCCCAGAACACCGCAAATTCGAGAAGCAGGGCTGCCTCGAGCGCGAAGACCGGGATGTTCCACGCGTCACCTTCGAGGTGAGAAACCATGCCCGTGGCCGCAACGATCAGCGCACCGATCACTGAGCCCACCATCATCCACGCGATGACTCGGTAGCGCCGATAGAAACGTTCGCGGGTCGCGCGGTCCTGCTTATCCTGGTTGCGTACCAGGTAGGCATTGATGAATACGACGGCGCCGATGATGACGAATATCAAGATCGCCGCGATCCAATGTGCCGCAGCTTCAAATCGTTTGGGCAAGAAGAGGAATGCGCCGACGAAGCAGGCCAGAACGATTGCGGACAGCACCCGCAGTCTGTTACCCCACTTGCTGGTCTCCGCGCGCGAGTCGTTGTCGACGAGATAGACGAACACGATGATGCCAAGGGCAACCGCCAGAGCGACGATCACGGCGCCGATGTTGTTTCTGATTGCGTTCCACTTGTCGTCGGCCGTGGGCAGGATCTGCTGGCAAGCGGGATGCTCAGGAAGTTTGATCGGGACGAATGCGACGAAGAATGCGAGCGTTCCTGCCAAGTTGAGCAGCACGTCCTCGCTATCGTTGCTGCCCTTGTAGACGATCATCATGATGCCAAGGCAACAGAGCGCTGCGACGAAGACATTGCGCGCGGCTGTGTAGTAGTAGGCGCTGATCGATCCCTGCCAGCAGTCTGTGGGCACGCTGTCGAAGAGAACCGCCGCGGCGAGCATGACGATGATGACGACCATGCCGCCGCGGAGGTACCGGTAGGTGTTTCGCCCCGTCTGCGGTGGTTCAGATGTTTCGTCGGATGCCGTAGTCATGTTGCCTCCGAAGTCCCGTGGCCACACTTGCCCATCGACGGTATCGCCGACGCGGACACTTGCGTGACGTCGACAACAGCACTACCGCTGGAACCGGACTGCGGAAACGAGCCGGTCAGTATGTAGACCTGGCGTGTCACCGTCGCCTCGCGATAGATGTCCGGGCCGTTGAGTTCGATGCCTTTGCGGATCTGGGCCGGGAGGCCGAAGCGGTTCCCGGGTACCCAGCACCAACGCGTCAGTGCCGGTGCCAGCCGTGTACTCGGCAAGGAAACCACTTGTGCGTCATACGTTTCCCGACAGCATCCACACAGGACATCTCGGCGATCATCGAAGCCGCGACGCATATCCGGCTCATCGAGGCATCGTGTCTAGGCCGGCGTGGGTTCGCTGACCTTCACCAGCATCTTGCCGATGTTCGCGCCGGTGAACAGCCCGTTGAGCGCGTCGACACAGGATTCGATGCCCTCGAATACGGTCTCGCGGTGCGCGAGTAGGCCCTCCTGCTCCCACCCTCGCAGTGCGGCGAAGGCTTCGTCGAAACGGCCCCATTCGTCGAGTGCGTTGAACCCCTGCATGAGTGCGGTCTTGGCCAGCAGGTTCACGTAGTTGGCCGGTCCGGGGTGTTCGCCGGTGAGGTAGCTCGAGATGACGCCACACAGAACCACCCTCGCCTTCGGGGCCAGACGGCCCAACACCGCATCGAGGATGGGTCCGCCCACATTGTCGAAGTACACGTTGACCCCGCGCGGACAGTGTTCCTTGAGCGCGGCCGCCAGGTCGCCGACCTTGTAGTCGATGCATGCGTCGAAACCGAAGTCGTCGACCACAGCCCGGCATTTCTCCGGCCCGCCGGCGATGCCGACTACCCGCGCACCGGCGATCCGTGCGATCTGCCCGGCGACCGACCCGGTGGCACCTGCCGCGGCCGAGACGACGACCGTTTCCCCGGGCTGGGGTCGGCCGATGCCGGTCATTCCGAAATACGCTGTGGCACCGGTCGGGCCGTAGATCGACATCACTGCCAGCTGGTCCGTCAGCCCGGCGACGGGCGTGCTGAACAGGTCGTCGCGGATGATCACGTAGTCCTGAAAGCCGGTCAACGTGGTCACGACGTCGCCGACGGCATAGGCGTCGCAACGAGATACCACCACCTCGCCGATCCCGGCCGCGCGGATGACCTCGCCGAGTTGCACCGGCGGGAGGTAGCTCGGTTGGTCGTCGAGCCAGGTCCGTGCCGCTGCGTCGATCCCCACATAGGTGGTCCGGACCAATGCCTCACCCTCGGCGGGCTCGGGTGCAGGGGAGGCGACCAGTTCGGTGTCGTCGGGGCGGACCAGCCCGGTGGGGCGGCGACGGAGCAGGATTTGGCGGTTCGTCAGGTCGGGCACGAGGCCGAAACTAGCGAAAGAGGCCGCAGTTCGGAGCACCTACGCTCCAACGCGTCGCGGGCGGTTTTCGACGTTTAGTTGCGAACAAACTAAATGAGTCGCAGAATTCACATGAGCCACACGCATGTGGCTCGGCGCGCGGGGACGCTCAACTGCAACGACTGCCTCTGGGGGCTTGCGTGCGTCGTCTATTCCATTCTCTCGGCGTCATCGTGCTGACGATCGCCGCCACCGTTCTGCTCGCAGGCACACAGACGATGACGGCCCTTGTCGCCCTCACCGCGACCGCGCTGATCATGGGCGGCACCGGGCATCCGCTCAGCACTCCGCAGGACAGCCCGGAATTCATCAACAGCTACACCACCGATGCGAACAACGACTACATCGTGCTGACCGGATTCTGTGGCGCCGACGCGTGCACACCCACCGCGGTCAGCACACCCGAGCAGTTCATGCCCGTTTCGGGAACGATGCCCTTCGACCAATCCGTCGGGGCCGGAGTGAACAACCTCGATCAGGCGATCAATGCGCAACCGGCCGGCGAGTCGATGGTCATCTTCGGGTACTCGCAGAGCGCGCGGATCGCATCGATCGAAAAAGGCAATCTCGCCGCGGCGGGCTCGACGATGCCATTGTCGTTCGTGTTGATCGGCAACCCGAACCGACCCAACGGCGGCATTCTGCAACGTTTCGAGGGCGTCGAGATTCCCATTCTGGGAGTCACTTTCGACGGTGCCACACCCACCGACACCGACTTTGACACCGTCGACATCACCCGCCAGTACGACGGCTGGAGCGACTTCCCCAACAATCCGCTCAACCCGTTCGCCACGGCGAATGCGGTTGCGGGCATTCACTATCTGCACGGCGACTACCAGAGCGTCGGTCTTGGCAACGCGCTGTATCAGGGCTCGTACGGCGACACCGATTACTACATGGTTGCGAGCCAGCGGCTGCCGCTGCTGATGCCCCTTGCGGAAGCAGGAGTGCCGAGTCCGGTCGTAACGATCCTCGACGCGCCGGCGCGGGTGCTGGTGGAGTCCGGCTACGACCGGACGATCAGCCCGGGCCAGCCGACCACTGCGAGCATCATGTATTTCCCGAACCCGGTGACTACCGGCGTCAACTTCATCATCGCGATCCCGACCGGGCTGGACGACGGCGCCCAGGAGGCGGCCAACATCCGCCCATTTGGAACACCACCGATAGACCAGCGCAGTCCATACGGCGTCGGCGGTCCGCCGGTCAACGCCGGTTCGTTCGACTCCAGTGGTGCGCCGATCGCCTCCGTGCCGCCGTCCGCGTCTCCCATGCCCAACACGCAGCGGCTGGTGCCTGCTGCAGCACCGCCTGCTCCGGTTTCCACCGCACCGTCGATCATCGCGCCGGCATCACCACTGGAGAAGGCGACTCCGGCCAAGCCAACCGGATTGACGCCGGGGTGGTGGAAGCCGGCTGAGCTGCCCAAGCCCGCGCCTGCTGACCTGCCGACGCCCGCACCGGCCGACCTGCCGACGCCGGCACCCGCCGACCTGGCGAAGCCCGCACCTGTGCTGGCAGAGATGCCGAAACCGGTACCTGCCGACCTTCCGGCCCCTGAGCTGACGCGTGCCGACATTCTCCCGAAGCTCGTGCCGCCGAAGTTCGAGCCGCCGGCGCTCGCACCAATTCCTGCCGAACTGCCGAAGCCGGTCGACCTACCCGCCCCGGTGTTCGTTCCGCCGGAGATCCCGGCTGCGGCTCCCGTTCCTCCGCCGGTGCAGGCGCCGTCATTGCCGGAGCTGCCTGCACTGCCCGTGGCACCGCAACCGCAGCTGCCTGCACTGCCCGTGGCACCGCCACCGCAGCTGCCTGCACTGCCCGTGGCACCGCCACCGCAGCTGCCTGCACTGCCGGCACTGCCACCCATGCCCGCTCTGCCGAACCTCGCCAATATCTTCGGAGGAATCCGCCTGCCGTTCTGAGCGCCGCGCATCGAGTTGCGTCGTGCCCGTGAGCAGGCCGGGGTGTCAGCAACGTCCGTTGATCGGCCCCCGAGGCTCCGCGACCGATCGACTCATTGTCGCCGCTGTGATCGCTCTGCCATGCAGGCGCGACACGAGTTTGCTGGGACGACACGGTGTGATTTGCAGCTCATTTTTGCGTCGAAAGCTAAGAATCTGTTACTAGACCTCATTCGTCACACCGCTACCTGACGCTTGCCTCCAGTACATAACTGCATGTCAACTGGATTTGATTGGTTGCCCAAATGTGGTCACGAATTCATAACAAATAGTTTTCTCTAAGCGCCGCCTGAGATTACTCAGGAGCGCGACGACAATTGTCCGACAACGCTCCGCGACGCTCGAATTTTCGTCGCTAGACTCGACCGGGATCTGCGCCCAAGACGCGCAGTCAGACGTACTTCACGGCCGGAAGTAGCCACAACCGGCACAAGCATCGATGAAACAGGGCAAATACTGTCATGCATAAGAACACTGTCCACGCGGACGTGACCGAGGCCACGGCTGTCGAACCGGACTTCGTCGTGCTCGACACCGTTGACGTCGAGCGCGGTGCGATCGCCGATCTCGCCGTCAGCACCGACGGCGCCACCGTCGTCGCGACTCACTACGGCGGCCGCAGTGTCTCGGTCATCGACGCCTACGCGATGACCGTCGGCGCCGACATCGACCTCCCCGTTGAACCGCTTCTGGTGACCGCTGCAGAGCGCCGTGCCTACGTGACGATCTCCGGGCACCACTACGACTCGGTTGCGGTCATCGACACTGAGACCAAGCGAGTGATCGCCAACCACCCCATCGAGGGCACCGCAACAGACGTTGCGGTCAGCCCGGACGGCATGCGCATCTTCGTCGGCCAGGCCGAGCGGGACCGCGTTGGCCTTGTGGTGATCAACACGTTCGGCCGGACCAACGCGATCGATATCGCCAACGGCGTGGGCCGCACGGTGGATGCGGTGCGGGTCAGCCCCAACGGTCGCCTTGTCTACGTCGGCACCTCTGACGCTGACAGTGGCAAGCTTCACGTGGTCGACGCCGTCGAGGGGCGCGTGATCCGCGAGGTGACCATCGCGTCGTCGATCAGGGATGTCGCGCTCAGCCGTGACGGGGCGCTGGCCTACGTCGCGAGCTTCGATCCCCACTGGGGCGGTTCCATCGACGTCATCGACACCGCGATCAACGAGATCACCGCGAAGGTCGGTGTCGGCGGTGCGCCCATGCAGATGGCGCTCAGCCCCGACGGCAGCCGCGTCTACATTGCCGATTACGAGCACGTCGCCGTGCTGTGCACGGAGACGAACTCGGTCGTCGACACCCTGACCGTGACGGCCGAACCGTCGTGCGTGGCGGTCAGCCCGGACGGAAGTCGGCTGTACATCGCAGACCACACCGGCACCATCACGGTGCTGTCGGTCGCGCTCGACTTATCGAAGCTTGAGACGGAGTTGATGGCGGTCAACGTCAGCACCGCCGCCAGCGCTTCGCGAGCTGGAACCGGCAGCCGTCTAACCGAATGTGAGTCCTCTGCGAAAAATTGTGGCTCTCGCAGTGGTTGCACGTTCGGCGCGCTGACGGACGTTCTCGCCGACGTCAGTTTCGCGAGCAGTCCAGCGTCACCGAGATCGACCGGCTCATCACCTTCAGCACCAACGAGCGGTCGCCGTTGTCGCGCCCCGGACCGATGTAGGGCACCCATTGGGTGACCTGCTGAGGGTTTCGGACATTGGTCACCACGCACTTGTTCATCGGCGCCGTACCGATCTTGTCGATGTTGACCGTGTAACCCTCGTCCTGCAACCGGTTGATGGTTGCCTGTGCACTCTCTCTGCTGGGTTCATCGGCCGACGAGAGGCCGGCGGGTGCGGCGATCGCAGCGCATACACCCACCGCAGCCGCGAGCGTCAACATTTTGCGCATAACCGCACCTCTCGTCATTTGTTCGGTCAATGATCCCTCAAATACATCGCCGGGGATACTCATTTCCTTCCCGGTTCGCACGTCGTGAGGTTCATCGCACGAAGCGACAACCGTAACCAACCCCACAGTCGTCTGGTTGGCCTTCGCTCGCGCGGTTGGTTAACCATGATCAGGTGAGTCAGACATCGGTGGCCCGCCAATCGGGTACGGCTATCCGGGTCCGGCTGTCCCACCACGTCATGACGCTCGACGACGGGCATAAGGTGGGCGTAACCGTGGGCGGCCAGGGTGTTCCATTGGTCTTCCTGCACGGCATTGCCCTCAGTGGCCGGGCCTACGTGCGGTTGCTGAGCCGGTTGGCGGGAATGGGTTTCCTGGTCGTCGCGCTGGACGCGGCGGGCCACGGCTTCACCCCGGACCTGCCCCGCAATGCGGCCGACCTGAGCCATCGGGTCGACCTGACGCTGCGTGCACTGGATGCGCTCGGAGTGCGCAAGGCCGTCTTCATGGGCCACTCCATGGGAGGGCGCATGATCATCCAGTTGGCGGCCGTCGCGCCCGAGCGGGTGTTGGCGGCGGTCTTGTTGAACGCCGCCGCGGGCTCGCCGTTCGACGAGTCCATCCGCACACCGGTCCGATCGCCCCGACGCGCAGCACGGGCCGTGTTGAACGCGGCCTATGACGCACCGGGTGATCCGCGCCGACTGCCCGCGCCCGAGCGCAAGCGCTACCTGCGGCAGATGACCTCTGCGCTGGCCCGCAATGTCCGCACCCCGCTCGGGTTGCCGGGCGCCGTTCGTGCCATCATCGCCTCCGGCGACTACACCCCGATGCTGGAGGCGATGCGCGAAAACGAGGTGCCGACCATCGTCGTACACGGGGAGAACGATCTGGTCGTCCCGTTCGAGAGCGCCCAGGACATGGCCGATCGCGCCGACGGCACGCTGTACAAGGTGCCCGGCGCCTACCACTCGTGGATGTTGGCCAATCCCCGGCACGGCGCCGACATGATGCGCCAGCTGCTGGCCGCCGAACTCGGCGATGTGCTGCGCGAAGCCGCGCGGGTGCACGGCGCCAAAGGCTGGCACGACGTCCTGCTGGCGGAGGATTCACCCCTGCGCTCACTGGGGGACAGGCCCGTCGACGCCGTCGGCGTCGAGGCGCTTGACCACGTCGAACTGGACCGGCTGCGCGGCGCAACACCAAAAACGCCGGGCCGTCAGCGCGGCAAACGCCGTGCGCGCTGGTTCAATGTCTGGCGCCGCAAGCCTGCCTAGGCGTGAACGGGCAGAACCGCCGACTTTGCTCTGCCACCGGGTTAGCATCGCCACCATCTGACCGCATCGGGCATCGTGCCCGCAGTCTGAGGGGATGACTCGATGGACAGCACGATGCAGGACGTTCCGCTGACGATAACCACCATCATGCGATACGCGTGCACTGTGCACGGCGACCGCCGGGTGACGACGGCGACGGGTGACGGCTATCGGCACCTCACCTACCGCGAACTCGGTGAGCAGGCGGCCAGACTGGCGAATGCGCTGCGCCGCATCGGAATAACGGGCGACCAGCGGGTCGCGACGTTCATGTGGAACAACGCCGAGCACCTGACCGCATATCTGGCTGTCCCGGTGATGGGTGCCGTGCTGCACACGCTCAACATCCGGCTGTCGCCCGAACAGATCGCCTACATCGCCAACGAGGCCGAGGACCAGGTCATCGTTGCCGACATGTCGGTGGCCGGCCAGCTGGCTGCCGTCCTGCCGATGCTCGAGACCGTGCATACCGTGATCGCGGTCGGCGACGGCGATACCGAGGCGTTGAGGACGTCGGGCAAGACCGTTCTCCGTTACGACGAAATCTTGGCGGCGGAATCGCCGACGTTCGATTGGCCGGACATCGACGAGAAGTCCGCGGCGGCGATGTGCTACACCAGCGGCACCACTGGCAATCCGAAAGGCGTTGTCTACAGCCATCGTTCGAGTTATCTGCACTCAATGATCACGTGTACCAACAGTGCGCTGGGGGTGTGCTGTACCGACGTCGTACTCCCCATCGCGTCGATGTATCACGCCAACGCGTGGGGGTTGCCCTACGCCGCCTTGATGGCGGGCGCGGATCTGGTGATGACGGACCGGTTCCTCGACGCCAAGTCGCTGGTCGATCTGATCGAGACGCAACGCCCGACACTGGCCGGCGCGGTGCCCACCATCTGGAACGACGTGATGCACTTCCTGGAAAAGAATCCCGACCATGACATCTCGTCGCTGCGCCTGGTCGGCTGCGGTGGATCGGCCGTGCCGACGTCGATGATGAAGACATTCGAGGAGCAGTACGGCGTGCCGATCATACAGGCGTGGGGCATGACCGAGACCTCGCCGCTTGCCACCGTGGCGCGGCCGCTGCCCGGTGTTCCGGACGATCAGCAGTGGGGGCTGCGCTCCTCGCAGGGCCGGATGATGTGTGGTGTGGAGGCGCGCATCGTCGACGACGACGGCAACCAGCTGCCGCACGACGGTAAAGCCGTCGGCGAGGTGGAGGTGCGTGGCCCGTGGATCACCGGCTCCTACTACCAGAACCGCGACGCGTCGAAGTTCGACAACGGCTGGCTTCGCACTGGTGACGTCGGACGCATCGACCCGCTCGGCTACGTCACATTGACCGACCGGGCAAAGGACGTCATCAAGTCCGGCGGCGAGTGGATCTCATCGGTCGAATTGGAGAACCACCTGATCGGACACCCGGCGGTGCTGGAGGCTGCGGTTGTCGCGGTGCCCGACGAGCGCTGGCAGGAACGGCCGCTCGCGGTCGTGGTCGTCAACGAAGGCGCCGAAGTCTGCGCGAAGGAGTTGCGGGAGTTTCTGGGCGACAAAGTTGTTCGTTGGTGGCTGCCCGAGCGGTGGGCGTTCATCGACAAGGTCCCGCTCACCAGCGTCGGCAAGTTCGACAAGAAGGCGATCAGGGCCCGCTACGCCGAAAACGCCTACGATGTGATCGAGCAGCGCGACTAACTCCGGCGTCGAAACTGCGGTGTCAGCGCTCGGCTCGTTGGTAAGCGGTCACCACCGCGGCGCCTCCAAGGCCGATGTTGTGCTGCAGTGCCGCGGTGACGTTTTCGACCTGCCGTTTGTCGGCGGTTCCACGCAGTTGCCAGGTCAGCTCGGCGCACTGTGCAAGGCCCGTCGCGCCCAGCGGGTGACCCTTGGAGATGAGGCCGCCCGACGGGTTGACGACCCAACGCCCGCCGTATGTCGTGTCGTTGTTGTCGATCAGTTTCGGGGCCTCGCCCGCGTCGCACAAGCCCAGCGCCTCATACAGCAGCAGTTCGTTTGCCGAGAAGCAGTCGTGCAGCTCGATCACCTGGAAGTCTGAGGGGCCCAATCCAGATTGGTCGTAAACCTTTTGTGCGGCCTGGACATTCATGTCGTAACCGATCAGGTTCTTCGCACTGCCATCGAATGTGCTATTGAAGTCGGTGGTCATCGCCTGGCCGACGATCTCAACGGCTTGACCCGACAGGTTGTGTTTGTCGACGAACGCCTCACTGGCGACGATTGCCGCGCCCGAGCCGTCGGAGGTGGGGGAGCACTGCAGCTTGGTCAGCGGATCGGAGATCATCCTCGCCGCAAGGATGTCGTCGAGGGAGTATTCCTCTTGGAACTGTGCGTAAGGGTTGTTCACCGAGTGCTTGTGGTTCTTCAGGCCGATCTTGGCGAAATGCTCTGCGGTGGTGCCGTATTGGCGCATGTGCTCCCGTCCTGCGGCTCCGAACATCCACGGCGCCACCGGGAATGCGAATTCATCGATCTCGGCCATCGCCTTGACGTGCTTGCCCATCGGGGATTCGCGGTCCTCGGCACCGCCCTGAAGCGGGCCGGGCTGCATCTTCTCGAAGCCGAGCGCGATCGCGCAGTCGGCCAGGCCGCCCCGGATCGTCTGCGCCGCCAGAAAGAGTGCCGTCGAACCCGTCGAGCAGTTGTTGTTGACGTTGGCGATCGGAATGCCCGTCATTCCAAGCTCGTAGAGTGCCCGGTTGCCAGACGTCGAGTCACCGGCAACGTAGCCGACGAAGCCCTGCTCTACCTTTGAAAAGTCGATGCCCGCGTCTTCGAGCGCTCTCGTCCCCGATTCGCGCGCCATGTCCGGGTAGTCCCAGCCCTCGCGGCGACCCGGCTTCTCGAATTTCGTCATCCCGACTCCGACGACAAAGGCTCTGTTCGGCATTGCTTGTCCCTTCGCTGTTCCTGCGATCGACAGAAACATAAAGCGAGCGCACTGTCTAGATGCGCTACCTGGCGAGAGGTCGGCGAGCAGACGCAAAGCCTGCCCAAAATTGGCACTTTTGCGTCTGACTCTCGAAAATGGACGAATGCCCTGGTCGGCAGCCTGAGAGGAATCGGGGCATTCGCGAGACTACGGAAAATGACGGATTTCGGGCCAGATCCGTCATATTCCGTAGTCTCGGCGCAAATTTTCATCCTCCACGGCGGAGCGCAGCGCCCCTGGCGTCTGCTCGCGGGGAAAAGTGGTGTAGACCTGAGTAGAACGTGTTCTAGTTTTCCGATCCTGGGAGGATAGAGACTATGGGCCTTCGGGTCGTGCAGTGGGCCACCGGAGGAGTCGGTGTCGCCGCCATCAAGGGCGTGTTGGAGCACCCGGAACTCGAGCTCGTCGGCTGCTGGGTGCATTCGAAGGACAAGGCCGGCAAGGACGTCGGCGAGATCATCGGGGGCGAGCCACTGGGAGTGACCGCGACCAACAGCATCGACGACATCCTTGCCCTCGACGCCGATGCGGTCATCTACGCGCCGTTGATGGCCAATCCCGACGAGGTGGCCGCGCTGCTGCGGTCCGGCAAGAACGTGGTGACACCGGTCGGCTGGCTCTATCCCAGCGAGCGAAGCGCCGCGCCCATGCGGGAGGCGGCACTGGAAGGCAACGCGACGCTGCACGGCACCGGCATCGCGCCGGGCGGCATCAGCGAGAAGTTCCCGCTGCTCTTCTCGGCGTTCTCTACCGGCGTGACATTCGTTCGCGCCGAGGAGTTTTCCGACCTGCGGACCTACGAGGCACCCGATGTGCTCCGCCACGTCATGGGTTTCGGTGAGGTTCCGGAGAAGGCGCTGACCGGGCCGATGCAGAAGATGCTCGACAGCGGCTTCATTCAGGCCGTCCGGATGTCTGTGGACAAGCTGGGGTTCAATGCCGATCCGAAGGTGCGCGCGACGCAGGAGGTCGCCGTGGCGTCCGCGCCGATCGACTCCCCGCTGGGCGTCATCGAGCCCGGCCAGGTCGCGGGCCGCAAGTTCCACTGGGAGGCGCTCGTCGACGGCGAGGTCGTCGTACGCGTCACGGTGAACTGGCTGATGGGCGAGGAAAACCTCGATCCCGCATGGAAATTCGGCCCCGCCGGTCAGCGGTACGAGATGGAGGTCCGCGGCAACCCGGACATCACGATCGTCGTCAAGGGCTTCCACTCCGAGTTCGGCGGTGAGGGCCCGGAGCACGGCGTGGTCGGGACGGCCGCTCACTGTGTGAACTCGGTGCCCGCCGTGTGTGCCGCCGAACCGGGTGTCGTCACCTACCTCGATTGGCCGCTGATCAGCGGCAGGGCGGCACCCCGGCTGAGCTAGTCTCGGGTCATGACGAAGCCGTTGGTGGTCGACCAGTCCCGGACCATTCCCCTGGGGCAGAAGGACGTCTTCCGCGACATGGTCCCGATGCCGCTGCCGCAGCTGTTCCGCCGTTGGTACGGACCCATCCCGCCGATCAAGGAAGTGCGCGGCCAAACCGGCGACTGGGATTCCGTCGGACAGTCACGCACCGTCGTGCTGGTCGGCGGCGGCAGCATGCTCGAGCAGCTCACCCAGTTCGATCCACCGCACTCGTTCGGATACACGCTCTCCGACATCAAGGGTCCACTGTCCCCGTTGGTCGGACGCGTGGACGGGGTGTGGATGTTCGAGCCGATCGGTTCCGGAACCAACGTGACGTGGCGATGGACCATTCACCCGCGCAGCGGGCTCACCGCTCCGCTGCTGCCGGTGTTCGGCAAGCTCTGGAAGGGATACGCGCGTCAGTCGCTGGAAGAGTTGTCCAAGCAGCTCGTGCACTGATCCTCCTCGCCGAGATCGACGAAATGGCGTGATTTACCCGCACTTTGCGGCCAAACGTTGGTTTGGGCCGCGATCAACGTCAGAACCGGATCAGGCCGCGCAGGTTCAGCCCGCTGCGCAGATCGTCGTAACCGGAGTTGATGTCGGACAGCGTGTACTCGCGGGTGATGAGCTCGTCCAGCATGAGCTGGCCGGTGTCGTACAGCTCGAGCATTCTGAAGATGTCACTGCGAGGGTTCGATGAGCCGAAAAGTGAACCGCGGACCTGCTTTTCGAACAGCGTCAGATCGACCAGCGACAGGTTCACCTGGCTGTCGTCCGGGTGCGCCACCGCGGTCATCACCACCCGGCCGCGCTTGCCGACCAGGCTGAGCGCCTGCCCGACGTAGGCGCCCTCGGCGACATCGGTGGTGACGACGCACACGTCGGCCTTCTGCCCGCGGGTCAGCCCGATCACCAGCGCGGCCGCCTCCTCGACCGTTGCCGCGGTATGCGTGGCGCCGAATTCCATTGCCCGCGTGCGCTTGTACTCGACCGGGTCCAGCGCGACGATGTGCCGCGCCCCGACGATCCGCGCCGCCTGGACCGCGTTGATGCCGACGCCGCCGACGCCCATCACCACCACCGTGCTGCCAGCCGTGGCCTCGCCGGTGTTGACGGTGCTGCCATACCCGGTGGTCACGCCGCAGCCGACCAATGCCGCCTTGTCCAGTGGGACAGTCTCGTCGACCTTGACCACCGACGCGGTCGGCACCACGGTGTACTCGGAAAATGTTCCGAGCAAGCACATTTGGCCCACGTCGTGGCCGCGGGCGTGGAAGCGGTGCGTGCCGTCGAGCTGCGGGCCCTTGAGCAGATACATCCCGAGTTCGCACAGGTTGCTCATGCCGCGCACGCACGGCCCGCAGCGGCCGCACGCGGGGATGAAGCTCAGCACCACCGAGTCGCCCTCAACGACGTCGGTGACACCCTCGCCGACCTCCACCACGATGCCCGCGCCTTCATGCCCGCCGACCACCGGCATCGACATCTGCAGGTCGCCGGTGACCAGATGCTCGTCCGAGTGGCACATACCGCTTGCGGTCATCTTGACCATCACCTCGGCGTGCTTGGGGCCGTCAAGGTCGATCTCCTCGACCTCCCATTTCTGGTGCAGTCCCCACAGCACGGCGGCCTTCGTCTTCATCGACGTCTGCTCCTCGGGTGTCGGCGAGCGTATGTCCAGACCGATTATCGTCACCTGGCACACTTCCGTCTGTGACATCGAAGCGTGCTCTGGTGCTGGCCGGCGGGGGGTTGGCGGGAATCGCCTGGGAAACCGGCATTCTGCGGGGTATCGAAGACGCATCGGCGGAAACGGCGCGCACGCTGCTGGAATCCGACGTCCTGCTCGGGACGTCGGCCGGCTCGGCGGTCGCCGCCCAGCTCAGCTGCGGGCTGAATCTCGACGACCTGTACAAGCGCCAGATCAAGGGCGTGTCCAAGGAAATCAACCCCAACGTCGACATCGAGGACATCACAGAGCTGTTCCTCAACGCGCTCTCGGATACCGACGCGACGACGGCACAGAAGCTGCAACGGGTCGGGGCGGTCGCACGATCAACAGCGACGGTGTCCGAGTCGGTCCGTCGTGACGTGATCGCTCAGCGGTTGCCGTCGCACGACTGGCCCGACCGCGACCTGCGCATCACCGCTATCGACATCGGGACCGGCGAGCTGGTCGCCTTCGACCAGAAATCGGGTGTCGAGCTGGTCGACGCCGTCGCCGCCAGCTGTGCAGTGCCGGGCGCGTGGCCTCCGGTGACAATCGGCGAACGGCGCTATATGGACGGCGGTGTCGGCAGCACCATGAACTTGAAACTGGTCGCCGACTGTGACGCCGTCGTCGTGCTGGTGCCATCCGGCAAGGGGGCGCCGTCGCCGTTCGGTCGCGACCCTGCCGTCGAAGTCGACGCCTTCGCAGGACGCTCACTGGGTGTGTTCGCCGATGACGAGTCGCTGAACTCGTTCGGACCGAACCCGCTCGACCCCGCGTGCCGGGAGCCGTCCGCGCGCGCCGGGCGTGTGCAGGGCCGCCGCGTCGCCGCCGAGATCGCCGGCTTCCTCGCCGGCTGATCAGGCTTCCAGGACCTTGATCGCCTGGGCGGCCAACTGGCGGCCGATGTCGATGACCTCGGCAGCGCGATGGAACTCCAGGCTGCGGCAAACGGTTCGGGGCACCTCGATCAGAAGATCGGGAGGATAGGCGGCGAGCGTGTGGCGGGCCAGCGCGGCCTGGGCGATGTCGATGGTGCGGTTCATCACCTCGAAGCCGCCGAGTTTGGGCGCCGACTCCTCCCTTGCGCCGTCGACGAGCTCGTCGACGCTGTCGGGCCCGGCTTCCGACTCGGCATCGTCGGTGTCGTCCTGCGCACCGCCGAACCGGCTCAACATGGCCCGCCCCGTCGGGGTGTCGAGGAGTGAGCGCGCGGCGTTCGTGTCGAGCAGGGAGGACGTGCTGCGCCACATCCTGTTCAGCCACTCCGTGCGTCGCTCTCGGCTCGGCTTCCGTGGGCTCGTAGCGGCCGCCGGCTTCGCTGCCGCTGAGGCTGACCGCGATGGTGAGGTCGGCGTTGACGGCCGCGATCGGCGCCATCGGCAGCGGGTCAAGAATGCCGCCGTCGGCGAGCAGGCGGCCGTCGAGGATATGCGGGGTGATGACACCAGGAATCGCGATGGACGCTCGAATCGCCGCGTCCACCGGGCCGCGTTGCAGCCACACCGACTTGCCTGCGATCAAATCCGTCGTCACGGCCGTATAGGGGATCGGCAGGTCCTCGATCGTGACCTCGCCCAGGATGTCGCTGATCGCGTCGAGGATCTTCGCTGCCCGCAGCACCCCGGCCGCTGCGATCGACGGGTCCAGCAGACGCAGCACCGCACGCTGGGTCAACGACACTGCCCATCCGGCGAACTCGTCGAGCTTTCCGGCGGCCTGCAGGCCACCGACCAGCGCACCCATCGACGATCCGGCGATCCCGACGATCTCGTAACCGCGCTCGTGGAGTTCGGCGATCACCCCGATGTGGGCGTATCCCCGGGCACCCCCGCTGCCGAGAGCCAGCGCGACCCGATTGCCAGGCATGGGTTCATTTTGCGCCGCGATGTGCTCCGCTGGACTCGATTTGGATGGCATGGTGTTCGAACATGAGCACCGCACCGGCGCAGGGTTCCAAGGTTGGCTCGGCGGTGCGCCGGCTCGGCCGGCCCAAGCCGCGTGATGTGCTGGCCGGTCTCGTCACCGGCCTGTTCTCCATTCCCGAAGGGATGGCCTACGCCAGCATCGGCGGGTTCAATCCCGTCGTCGGTCTGTACTCGGGCGTGGTGCCGGGAATCATCGCATCGGTCTTCGCCCGCACGGTGCTGATGGTCACCACCCTGACCAGCGCGATCGCGCTGTCGTCGCGCAGTGTGCTGGCGGAAGAGGGCCTGGACCCGGCCGACCCGGCGAACGTCGCCGCGCTCGCCGTCGTCGTCGGCGCCGTGATGCTGGTCTTCGGGCTGCTGCGGTTCGGATCGATCATGAACTTCGTCAGCAACGCCGTCATGACCGGCTTCAGCACCGGCATCGCACTGCAGATCATCGCGGGCGTGCTGAACGACGCCACCGGCTATAAGCCGCAGAGCGGCAACACCATTGGCAAGTTCATCGACTCGTTGGCGCACATCGGTCTGTGGCAGCCGACCGCGGTCGCCGTCGCGGCGGGCACCGTCGCGGTGTGGGCGGTGTTCCATTTCATCAAGCCGCTGGAGTCGTTCGCGATACTGCTTGCACTGGTCGTGGTCACTGCGGTCGTCGCCATCGCGCACATCGATGTCGAAACGGTCGAGGATATCGCCTCGATCTCGAATTCGCTTCCGCCGCTGACCGTTCCGAACTTCGCGGTGATGCCCGAACTGCTGGTGGGCGGGGTCGCCGTTGCGCTCGTCGCACTGGCGCAGGCCGCCGGAATCTCCGCGGCCGTCCCGAACCCGGACGGCAGCCGCAGCAACATGTCCGGCGACTTCACCGCACAGGGCGTCGGCAACCTCGCGGGCGGCTTCTTCGGAGCCCTTCCGGCGGGCGGCTCACTGTCGCGCACTGGGGTCGCGACATCGGCTGGGGCGCAGACCCGTTGGGCGGGCATCTTCGCGGGTATCTGGCTCGCGCTGCTGGTCCTGATCGCCGGTTCGACCGCCGAGATCATTCCGATGCCGGTCATCGGGGGGCTCATTTTCGTTATCGGTCTCGAGCTTGTGATGGGACGGCTACCCGATATCAAGCTCGTGCTGCGGGTCGCGCCGATATCCGCGTTGGCGATGCTGATCACGTTCGCCGCCACCACGCAGCTGCCGCTGCACACGGCGATCCTGATCGGGGTCATCACGTCGCTCGTCCTGTACTGCGTCAAGGCCACGCAGACCGCGCAGTTGATGGCGTTGCGGCAGACCGACGATGGCGGCTTTCTGATCATCCCGGTACCCGACGAATGCGCGAGCGACGACGTGACGGTCCTGCACTACTCCGGCGTCGGGCTGTTCGCCGAGGTGGCTCGCATCGACGAGGAATGGCCAAAGGTGGAGGGCTCCACCAACGCCGTGGTGGTACTCAGTCTGCGCATGCTGCCCGACGTGCCGTCCTCGGTCGCGATCAAGGCGTTGCGACGGTGGGCGGGTGAACTGGAGGCGCACGGCGGCCGCCTGATCGTCGCAGGCGTCACCCCGGCCGCCCGGCGCATCCTCGAGCGGGGCGGCCTGCATGACGTGCTTGGCGCCGACGGAATCGTGCCCGCCACCGACCGAGTCTTCGGCGCGCTGGACACGGCCGTCACGCGGGGCCGGGAATGGATCGCCGGCCGCTCGTAGCCGACTTTTTCGCAGCCGTGATTCGAATTGTCAGCAGAGGGAGTCGGCGCCCGCCTGGACCGCGACGATGACGGCCGCCTGCCGGGCCGGGGAGAGCTGCGCCCACGGCGTGTTGTAGGTGGCCGGACCGGGCTGGGCGTCGGGAGCCTGCAGCGTCTTCAAAAACGGCTCGATCTGCGATTTCCGGTCGCCGCCCTGCTGGTCGATCCACGCCTTCGCGGCCTGACAGGCCTGGGAGTATTCGTCCTCGGTCGACTCGGCGTCGGCGCCGACTGCGGTCGTGACGCCGCCCGGCGAAACTTCGATGGCGCCGGGCGCCGGCGTGTGGGTTTTTGAACTGGTCGCGGTCGTCGACGTTGTCTGAGTCGACGCCGGCCCGCCTTCGCCTCCCGATGAACAGCCTGCGATCGCAACGATCGTCACCGCCGTTGCGATGCCAAGGGGGTAGAAGCGCATGCCGCCAATCTATGCAACACTTTCGCCCGTGATGGAGCAGACCGGTTTTCGGGGTTGTTGTCAGGCCTAGCCGCCGTCCCCCGATCCGTCCGTCACTTCTGGAGCTCTCCCATGGTTTCCACTGTCTTCGCCCCGACTCGGCTGCGCGTGCCCGACCTGTTGTGCGCCGTCGACCGCGCCGCCGACGACGTGCTCAGCGGCCTCTACGACCACCTGCTGCCCGCCGGCGGTCCGCCCGCCGACGACCGGTGGTTCACCCGCATCCACGGCGACGAGGAGTTGGACATCTGGCTGATCAGCTGGGTCAAGGACCACGCGACCGAGCTGCACGACCACGGTGGTTCGCTGGGCGCGTTGACGATGGTGTCCGGTGCGCTCGATGAATTCCGTTGGGACGGTGAGGCGTTGCGCCGCCGCAGGCTCAATACCGGGGACCAGGCCGCCTTTCCGTTGGGGTGGGTGCACGACGTCGTGTGGGCGCCGACTCCTGCCGGGCCTGTCGCACCGACGCTGAGTGTGCACGCGTACTCTCCGCCGCTGACAGCGATGTCGTACTACGAGGTGACGAGTCGGAACACCTTGCGCCGTAACCGAACAGAACTCACCGACGGGCCGGAAGGGTAGTGATCAGATGACCAGCCGCATCGACACGGTGCTCGACTCGGCCCGGGCCCGGCTTCGGCGACTACCCGCGCAGAACGTGCCCGACGCGCTGCAGCGTGGCGCGGTGCTCGTCGACATCCGCCCGCAGGCACAACGCGATCGCGAGGGACACGTCGCGGCCGCGCTGGTGATCGAACGCAATGTGCTGGAGTGGCGCTGCGACCCGACCAGCGACGCCAAACTCCCGCAGGCCGTGGACGACGACGTGGAATGGGTGGTGCTGTGCTCCGAGGGGTACACCTCCAGCCTGGCGGCGGCGTCGCTGATCGACCTCGGGCTGCATCGGGCCACCGACGTCGTCGGCGGCTATCACGCGCTGAAGGCCGAAGGCTTCTGCTGATCCCCGGGTCGCTGCGCTCTCCCCTGCCCTTCGGGCGTGGGCCCAGCCCGCCGGACCTGGTCTAAGCGTTTTCGTCGTTGCTCAGCAGCGGGCGCAGCCGCTCGGTCTTCTCCGGCGTCCACCCCGGCGGCCGCAGAATCGACGCCCACGCGTTGGCCACGTCCTTGATGTAGACGTGGCCGTGCCCGTCGGGGACGTCCACCGCCACCGCCATGTCCGCCGACACCTGCAGGAACGTCACCACCGGGATCCACTCCATCCGCGGCGACACGTCGTAACCGCGGGGCTCACGCAGCCAGTCGGGCTTCTGGAACAGCAGATCCGGGTTCCACCAGGCAATCGGGTCCGATGCGTGTTGAAGGTACGCAGCACGCGGCGCCCCCCACGGATCGTTGGGTCGGCCGAGGTTGTCCGGCCGCGCAACGAAGCGGACGTTCTCGCCCTTGTCGTAGATCGGCAGCCACTCCGGCGAGCCCTTGTCCCGGGTGTGAGTGAGGTCGGCCCAGATCGTGTTGTTGAACGTGGGCCCGGAGAACAACGCGCCGTCGGTGCGGGCAGTGAGGTTGTTCAGCGACAGGAACGGCGCCTCACCGCCGAACGAGCCGAGGCTCTCGCCGAACACCACCAGCTTCGGCCGCTGCGCCTCGGGCATTTCGCGAATCATTCCGTCGATCGCCTCGAACAACGCCTGCCCGGCCTGCCGGGCGTTCTCCTTGTCCACCAGGAACGACAGCCAGCTCGGCAGGAATGAGTACTGCATGCTCACGATCGCGCTGTTGCCGTTGTACATGTACTCCAGCGCCGACGCCTCGGCCTCGTTGATCCAGCCGGTGCCGGTCGTGGTCGCCACGGCCACAACGTCGCGGTCCAGCCCGCCGGTGCGCCGCAGTTCCTCGGCGGCCAGCGCTGCGGTGGCCTTGATCCCGTCGGCGGAATGCAGTCCCGCATAAGCACGGATCGGCTCGGTTGCCTGCCGGCCGTTGAACTTCGAGAGTTCTGCGACCGTCGGCCCGGCCGACACGAACACCCGGCCCTGATGTCCCAGCGATTCCCAGCTGGCCAAGGACTGCGGACCGCCGGACCGCAGCGGTGACATCGGTGCGGGAAAATCGGGGTCGGTCTCGTCGTTGACCGCGGCGAACGTGTTGTTGAGGCTGCTCATCGCGAATCGGACGACGATACCGTTGAGCAGCGCGATGGAAAGCGCCAGCAGCAGCGCCACCACCACGACAGCCGAAACCCGTGGCGGGGCAACACGATTGAGTTGGTGGACCAGGAAGCGCACCAGCTTGCCGATCAGCTGCCCGATCTCGACGAACACGAACAGCATGACGATGGCCAGGACGGCGGCCAACGGATGGTCCCAGAAGCCAAGGCGCGGCACACCCATCAGGTCGCGTACATCGTCCTGCCAGACGTGGAACCAGATGATCATCAGGACCTGGCCGATGATGCCGACGACGACCAGTACGCGCCATGCCCAGCGCGGCGGCGCGCGGGCTGGAGTCCTTGGATGCCATGTAGCGCACCAGCCAGACGATGAACACCCCAAGGCCGTAGCCGATCGCGCCTGCCGCGCCGCTGACCAGTCCCTGGAACAGCGGGCCGCGCGGCAGCAGCGACGGCGTCATCGAAAACCACAGGAACACCAGGCCGAGAGCGGTGCCGGTGAAGGTGTAGCGACGAAGCCACCAGGGCAGCTTCGCTTCCTCGGCCGGTTCCTGTTGCGGTGGCTGCTTCTTCCGTCGCCTCCGCCGAGTCGGTCACGCAAGCACCTTAACGATGGGTGAAGTTCGGCGGGCGCTTCTCGGTGAAGGCGTTCATGCCCTCGGTCTGGTCGGCGGTGGCGAACGCGGAGTGAAACAGCCTGCGCTCGTAGAGCAGTCCCTCCGACAGGGACGACTCGAAGGCGCGGTTGACGGCCTCCTTGGCCATCCGGGCCGCCGACAGCGACATCTCGGAGATCGTGGTGGCGACGGCCTTGGCCTCGCGGATCAACTCGTCGGCGGGAACCACCCGCGACACCAGCCCGCTGCGGTCGGCTTCGGCGGCGTCGATGGTGCGCCCGGTCAGGATGAGATCCATGGCCTTGGCCTTGCCGATGGCGCGGGTCAGCCGCTGCGAGCCACCCATGCCGGGCAGCACGCCCAGCTTGATCTCCGGTTGGCCGAACTTGGCGGTGTCGGCGGCGATCAGCACGTCGCACATCATCGCCAGCTCGCAGCCGCCGCCGAGGGCGTAGCCGGCGACCGCGGCGATCAGCGGCGTGCGCACCGCGGCCAGCTTCGCCCACGGCGCGAAGAAGTCCTCGGCCGAAGACGTCGCCGAACGACAGGCTCGGACATCTCCTTGATGTCGGCGCCCGCCGCGAAGGCCTTCTCGTTGCCGGTGATGACGATGGCGCCGATGCCCGGGTCGCTGTCGAATTCGGCTGCGGCGGTGGTGACTTCGTGCATCACCTGGCTGTTGAGCGCGTTCAGCGCCTTCGGGCGGTTCAGCGTGATGGTGCCGACACGCTCGTCGCGGTCGACGAGGATGGTCTCGTAGTTCGTCATCAAGAACTCCAATTCGCGATCGGCCGGCGCGAAGTAAGCCTCGACGTCGGCGGTGGTGACGGCCGCCAGCGACGGCGGCGACCACTTCGGGTTGCGGTCCTTGTCGATGACCTGTGCGCGGATGCCTTCGACGAGGTCGTGACTGAGCGCAGCGACGCCGCACGACGTCCGATATTCCTGGCGCAGCACGTCTTCCAGGGTCTCAAGCTTGGCGGCGCGGCGCACCGCTTCGAGCGCGACGCGATACCGAGATGGGGGAGCGGGTCATGATCAGGTTGGCCGCGTCGTTGGCCGGGCCGGCGTCGTGGCCGCGCAGCGCGGCGACGATGTCCTCGACGGTCTCGCCCGCGAGTAGCACTCGTCGATCCACTCGCGCTGCGCCAGCAGTTCGCTCGCGCGGAGGCTCGACCGCGTGTGCGGCCAGGGCGGCGTCGATGCCGTCGGCGACGATGGCGTCGCTTGAACTCGGCCAGCTTGTCGTGCGGCACGAAGTGGTCGGCGAAGCCCATGGCGATGGCGTCGCCGGCGCCGAACGGCGCGCCCGTCAGCGCGGCGTGAAGGCCGAGCAGCCCGGGCGCACGCGACAGGATGAAGGTGCCGCCGACGTCGGGAATGAACCCGATACCCACTTCGGGCATCGCCATTTTCGTGGTGTCGGTGACGACGCGGACGCTGCCGTGCGCGCTGACGCCGACGCCGCCGCCCATCACGATGCCGTCCATCAACGAGACGTACGGCTTCGGATAGCGGCGATCTGGGCGTTCATCACGGTACTCGTCGTACCAGAACAGCTGGCCACGGACCGTGGTCGCCGCGCGCGCTGTTGTAGACCTCGACGATGTCGCCGCCCGCGCACAGGCCACGCTCGCCCGCGCCGGTCAGCACGACGGCGCTTGATGTCGTCGTCAGCGCTCCCATTCGGTCAGGGCCTGCGAGATCGCGGTGACCATCGGGTGGGTCAGCGAGTTGATCGCCTTGGGCCGGTTGAGGGTGATCAGGCCGATGCCGCGGTCGACGGTTACTAGGACATCCTCGTTTTCGCCCACGTTATGCAATGTAGAACGTCGCCATCTTCGGCCCAGCCGCGGGTAGAGTTTCCTGTGAAAGACCTGGGAGGTTTCCTCGGGAACCGATACCGGGTCACAAAACGTTGAGTATGTGTTCGTCAGCAGGCGAACACCAGCATCACGAGAGGAACCGACGGTGCGGGAGAGCAGCAACCCGGTATTTCGATCCCTGCCCAAGCAGGGTGGTTATGCGCAGTTCGGTACCGGAGCCGCGGGCTACGGTGCACAGCAAGTACACGCCGAGCCCTATGTGACGCAGTACCCCGACCAGCAGCAGACCGGCGTCTCGCGGCCGATGACGATCGACGACGTCGTCACCAAGACGGGCGTCACGCTGGCCGTGCTTTCGGCTGTCGCCGTCGTGTCCTACTACCTGGTCTCGCAGAACCTCGCGCTGGCCATGCCGCTCTACTTGGTCGGCATGATCGGCGGACTGGGGATGCTGCTGATCGCCATGTTCGGCCGCAAGCAGGACAACCCCGCGATCGTTTTGGCCTACGCCGCTTTCGAGGGCCTGTTCCTCGGCACGTTCTCGTTCATCGTCGCCAATTGGATAGTGACTTCTGGTATCAGCGCTGGTGCGCTGATCAGCCAGGCGATTATCGGCACCCTCGGCGTGTTCGCCGGCATGCTCGTCGTCTACAAGACCGGCGCAATCCGCGTCACACCGAAGTTCACCCGCTTCCTCGTCGGCGCAATCTTCGGCGTCGCGGCACTGGGATTGGTCAACCTCTTGCTGGCGATCTTCAACGTGGGCGGTGACTTCGGCCCGCTGCGCAGCGGCGGTCCGATGGCGTACCTCTTCTCGATCGCCTGCATCGGCCTGGCGGCGTTCAGCTTCCTGCTCGACTTCGACCAAGCCGACCAGGCCATCCGCGCAGGCGCACCGGAGAAGGCCGCGTGGGGCATTGCGCTCGGCCTGACTGTCACGCTGGTGTGGCTCTACACCGAGATCCTCTGGCTGCTAAGCATGTTCAACAGCGACTAGCAGCCCGGCAAGAAAGCCCCCGGTTCGCCGGGGGCTTTCTCATGCGCCGAGACTGTCGAGCGTGCGGTTTCGTACGCGACACACTTGCGGTGCGTACAAATTCGCACGCTGGCGCCAGCGGCACGACTAGCTGAGGCGTTCGATGATCATGGCCATGCCCTGGCCGCCGCCGACGCACATCGTCTCCAGGCCGAACGTCTTGTCCTGGGTCTGCAGATTGTTCAGCAGCGTGGCGGTGATCCGCGCACCCGTCATGCCGAACGGATGACCCAGCGCGATCGCGCCGCCCGACACGTTCAGCTTGTCGTGGTCCATGCCCAACTCGCGGGCCGAACCCAGCACCTGCACCGCGAACGCCTCATTGATCTCGTAGAGATCGATGTCGTCGATCGTCATGCCTGCGTTCGCGAGGGCCTTGCGCGTCGCCTCGATCGGGCCGAGGCCCATGACCTCCGGCGACAGACCGCTCACACCCGTCGCCACGATGCGGGCCAACGGCGTCAGGCCAAGCTCCTTGGCCTTCGCATCGCTGGTCACAATCACCGCTGCCGCACCGTCATTCAGCGGGCAGGCGTTGCCCGCGGTGATCGTGCCGTTCGGCCGGAACACCGGCTTGAGCTGACTGACCTTCTCGTAGGTGGTGCCCGCCCGCGGCCCGTCGTCGGTGCTGACCTGCGACCCGTCCGGCAGCGTCACCGACGAGATCTCGCGCGCGAAGAAGCCGCTGTTGATGGCCTCCTCGGCGCGGTTCTGGCTGCGTACACCCCAGTGGTCCTGGTCTTCGCGGCTGATGCCGGTCAGCAGCGCGACGTTCTCGGCGGTCTGGCCCATCGCGATGTAGACGTCGGGAAGCACACCGTCCTCACGCGGGTCATGCCACTCCTCGGCGCCAGCCGAGGCCGCCACCGACCGCTCTTCGGCGTCGGCGAACAGCGGATTGTGGCTGTCAGGCCAGCCGTCGGAGGTGCCCTTCGGGAACCGCGACACGGTTTCCACACCGGCGGAGATGAACGCGCTGCCCTCACCGGCCTTGATCGCGTGGAACGCCATCCGGGTGGTCTGCAGCGACGACGAGCAGTACCGGTTCACCGTCGTGCCGGGCAGGAAGTCGTATCCCAGCTCGACGGCAACCGCCCGGCCGATGTTGAAGCCCGCCTCGCCGCCGGGCTGCCCGCAGCCCATGACAAGGTCGTCGATGTCCTTCGGGTCCAGCGCAGGCACCTTGTCCAGCGCGGCGCGCACCATCTGCGCGGCCAGATCGTCGGGCCGCATGTCCACCAGCGATCCCTTGCCTGCTCGGCCGATCGGCGAGCGTGCGGTCGCGACAATGACGGCTTCTGACATGACGGCTCCTCAGTAGTGGCTTACTGCAGAACCTAGCCCGCGGGCACCACGATCGGCGCGGGCACCCCAGTCGAGCGCCGCCACAACCGGCTGACGCCGCCGAGTCGCGACAGCAGTCCGGGCACATCGGCGGTTCGCGATTCCAGAGGCATCTCCGGATCGCTGTCACTTGTGCACTCGCCCAAGGCATTACACAGTGCGGGCAGCAGCTGTTTGGCGGCGAGTTCGTATCCCGCTCCGGATGGGTGGAACATGTCGTCGGAGAACAGCAATTCGGGTGCCTGAAGAACCTCGGGTGCCAGCAGATCGGAGAACGGAACCGGCACGCCGCCCGCCGCCCGCACGGCGCCCGCTTGTGCGCGCGCCAGCCGCAGGCCCCGGCTGCGTAACACCAATCGAAGCGGCTGCGGGATCGCTCTGACGAGGCCGAAGTCTGGACACGTGCCGACCACGACGACTGCGCCGCTGCCCCGCAGTCGCCGGACCGCCTTGGCGAGCCGGCGGGCAGACGGCCCGATGCCATTCGGCTTGGTGATGTCGTTGGCACCGATCATGATCACCGCGGCATCCGGCGGCGGGCCGGCCACGAACATGGCGTCGATCTGACCCGACAAGCCCTTCGACGTCGCTCCGACGATCGCCTTGGTGCTCAGCCGGATCCGCTTGCCGGACTGCTCGGCCAGCCCGCGCGCGATCAGCACGCCAGGTACTTCTTCGGCACTGAGGGCGCCGTATCCGGTCGCGGTGGAGTCGCCGAACACCATCAGGTGCAGTTCGAACGGCACGCCGCGGTGCCAGCGCTCCACCGGGCCGCCGCCGGGGGCATAGATGCCGTCGGCGCGGGGCGGGATGTCCCAGGACTTCGGGATGACGCGTCGGGCCTGGTCAGCCTGCCCGCTCAGGAAGCTGCGGGCTCCGACGTAGGCGGACCCTGTCGATGCGAGCGTGGCCGCGGCCGCCAGAGCGACTGTCGAGCGACGCGATGCACGGATCCTCACGCCAACAGTTTATTGGCCGATTTCGGCCTTATCCGCGTGGCGAGAAGGATTGGGGGTCACGGTGCGGTATCAAGTCCGGTATCAAATCAGTTTCTTTGATTGTTGAACCCAATGCAGCGGTTCAAGCTAAGTTACCGGGATAGGCCGAGCAAAGAGCTATACCGGGCACTACGACGGCGTAGGAAGTGGTGGCGATGACGGCACCAAGTAAAGTCTCCGAGATGCCTCGCGCTGCCATCAGTGCAGTTAGAGTGCACAAATCGCGCAAGTTTCCGGTCAGCGACGGCGCACCGGTCGAGGTTGTCGAAGACGGTGCGAGCCTGGCAGGACGGCTGATGGCGCTCGCTGCGATGCTAACGATCAAGCCCACTCTGGCTATCGGCAGCTACGCTCCGCGGCTACCGTGGCCGTTCGGGCTCGTCGACCTCGCATGTCGTGTGCTGCGGCCTGCACCGGGCACGGTGCGGGCGACGATCGCGCTGCCGAACTGCAGTGCGCAGCTGGTACGCGCCGCCGGCGTGCTGCCCGCCGACGGCAACCGCCGCGTCATCGTCTACATGCACGGTGGCGCGTTTTTGACCTGTGGGGTTAACACCCACGGCCGGCTGGTGGAGGCGTTGTCGAAGTTCGCCGACAGTCCCGTGCTTGTCGTCAACTATCGAATGATCCCCAAGCACTCCGTCGGCATGGCGCTCGACGACTGCCACGACGCCTACAAGTGGCTCCGTCTGAAGGGCTACGACCCCGAACAGATCGTGCTGGCCGGTGACTCCGCGGGCGGCTACCTGGCGCTTGCGCTGGCCGAGCGTCTGCAGAAGGAAGGACTCGCGGGTGAAACGCCTGCGGCCATCGTGACCCTGTCGCCGCTGTTCGAGATCGACAACGAGTCCCGCGCCAACCACCCGAACATCCGGTCTGACGCGATGTTCCCGCCGAAGGCGTTCACCGCGTTGGTGGACCTGGTGGAAGCGGCCGCCGAGCGCAACGTCGTCGACGGCAAGCCCGAAGAGATTTTCGAGCCGCTCGACCACATCGAGCCCGGCCTGCCGCGGACGCTGATCCACGTCTCCGGGTCCGAGGTTCTGCTGAACGACGCCCGCAAGGCCGCGCACATGCTGGCCGCTGCCGGCGTGCCGGTGGAGGTGCGGGTGTGGCCCGGCCAGATGCACGTTTTCCAGATCGCCGCGCCCGCGATCAAAGAGGCCACCAGGTCGCTGCGACAGGTCGGCGACTATATCCGAGAGGCCACCTGGTAACCGTTTCTGCGGCCTGAGACCATGGACGTATGCGGATCGCCCGGCACGTCAGTGAGCTCATCGGCAATACCCCTCTGGTTCAGCTGAACTCGGTCGTTCCCGAGGGCGCGGGCAAGGTCGTCGCCAAGATCGAGTACCTCAACCCGGGCGGCAGCGCCAAGGACCGCATCGCGGTGAAGATGATCGACGCCGCGGAGGCCAGCGGTGAGCTCAAGCCCGGCGGCACCATCGTCGAACCGACCTCCGGCAACACCGGTGTCGGACTGGCTCTGGTTGCCCAGCAGCGCGGCTACAAGTGCGTCTTCGTGTGCCCGGACAAGGTCAGCGAGGACAAGCAGAATGTGTTGCGCGCCTACGGCGCTGAGGTCGTGGTGTGCCCGACGGCGGTGCCGCCCGACCATCCGGACAGCTACTACAGCGTGTCCAACCGCCTCGTCGAGGAGATCGACGGCGCGTGGAAACCCGATCAGTACTCCAACCCGATGGGTCCGGTCAGCCACTACGAGACGACGGGACCCGAGATCTGGGATGACACCGACGGCAAGGTCACCCATTTCGTCGCCGGGGTGGGTACCGGCGGAACGATCACCGGTGCCGGCCGGTATCTCAAGGAGGTGTCCGACGGCGGAGTGCAGGTCATCGGCGCGGACCCCGAAGGCTCGGTGTATTCGGGTGGTTCGGGTCGGCCCTACCTCGTCGAGGGTGTCGGCGAGGACTTCTGGCCGTCGGCCTACGACCCGACTGTGCCCGACGAGATCATCGCCGTCTCCGACGCCGACTCATTCGACATGACCCGCAGGCTGGCCCGTGAGGAAGCCTTGTTGGTCGGCGGCTCCTGCGGGATGGCCGTGGTGGCCGCACTGAACGTGGCAGAACGAGCGGGACCGGATTCGCTCGTCGTCGTGCTGCTGCCGGATGGCGGACGCGGTTATATGTCAAAGGTTTTCAACGATGCCTGGATGTCCTCGTACGGCTTTCTGCGCAGCAGGCTCGACGGGTCGATCGAGCAGGCAACGGTCGGCGATGTGTTGCGGGGCAAGTCCGGTGCGCTGCCCGACCTGGTGCACACGCATCCGTCGGAGACCGTGCGCGACGCGATCGGCATCCTGCGCGAGTACGGGGTGTCCCAGATGCCTGTCGTCGGTGCCGAACCGCCGGTGATGGCCGGCGAGGTGGCGGGCAGTGTGTCCGAACGTGAACTTCTGTCCGCCGTTTTCGAGGGTCGGGCAAAACTCGCCGACGCGGTCGCACAGCACATGTTGCCGCCGCTGCCGATGATCGGTGCGGGCGAACTGGTGAGCCACGCGGCGAAAGCGCTGCGTGATTGCGACGCCGTCATGGTGGTCGAGGAAGGCAAGCCGGTCGGCGTGCTGACCCGCCATGACCTCCTTGGATTCCTCTCCGACGGCAACACCCGTCGTTAGCCCGCCGGATAACCGAGATCACGGCCGGAGTCGCTGGCAAATGCTGGCGTGGATCCTTGCCGAAGGCGCTGCCGTGAGCCAATTCTCAGGTACATTAAGCACGCTTGTTCCCAGCTAATGAAAACTGGAAGGCGTTCATGACCGATCAACCGCCACCTCCCCCTGGTAACTACCCGCCTCCTCCGCCGCCGCCCGGTGGATATCCACCGCCCCCCGGACCGCAGGGTGGCTTCCCGCCGCCGCAGGGAGGCCTTGGCTACCCGCACCGCCGCAGGGAGGCCTTGGCTACCCGCCGCCACCGCCAGTAGGCGGGGGATTGCCGAAAGAGGCTTATACGCCGTGGCTTACGCGTGTTTTGGCGTACCTGATCGACTACATCCCGGTTGCGATCATTCAGGGTATTGGGTATCTGCTGCTGATCGGTACCCGTGAGACGGCGTGCATCACCGACACATCGGAATACGACCTCGGTGAGTTCTGCGCGACCGGCGCGTCCACGATCGGCCAGTTGTCCATCGGACTAACCAGCCTGGTCGCATTGGCTTACGTCATCTGGAATCTGGGCTATCGCCAAGGCACCACCGGCTCCAGCATCGGCAAGGGCATCATGAAGTTCAAGGTCGTCAGCGAGAAGACCGGACAGCCAATAGGTTTCGGTATGTCCCTTGTCCGCGAAATCATCTACCTCGTGGCTGCTGCGCTGTGCGGCGTTGTTTGGCTCATCGCCGTGCTGTTCCCGTTGTGGGACACGAAGCGGCAGTCATTGGCCGACAAGATCATGACGACGATCTGCCTGCCCCTGTAGGCATTCACAGGCGGGGCCGGCCCGCAGCGTTCAGCGCCCGAGGACCGGCCCTTCTACATTCACCCAGCAAACCCTTCTACCCGTGGAAGCGTGATGACCGATCAACCACCCCCACCGCCCGGCAACTACCCGCCCCCGCAACAGGGTGGCTATCCGCCGCCTCCACCGCCGGGTGGTTACCCGCCGCCCCCGCCGCCAAGTGGATATCCTCCGCCACCACCGGGCGCCTATCCGCCCCCGCAGCAGGGTGGTTATCCGCCGCAGCAGAGTGGTTATCCGCCGCCGCAGCAGGGCGGCTATCCATCGCAGCAGGGCGGTTACCCGCCGCCGCAACAGGGCGGCTATCCGCCGGCACAGCCCGGGCTATCCACCCGCCCCCGGCGCACCGGCGCTGAACGTTGGCGAGGCATTCTCTTGGGCTTGGAACAAGTTCAGCAAGAACGCGGCCGCGCTCCTCGTTCCGACACTTGTGTACGCGGTGATCGTCGGTGTGCTGTACGGGATCGTCTACGCCATCGCGCTCGCCCTTGCCCCGGACGCCAACTATGAGTCCTATGGAAGTGGGTTCTCGTACTCGGCATCCCTCGGCGCTGCAAGCATCGCCGTGCTTGCGCTCGGCGGGCTGGCGCTGTTGGTCGTCGCCGGCGCGATCCAGTCGGCGTATCTGGCAGGTCTACTGGACATCGCGAACGGCCAGCCGGTCACGGCCGGCTCGTTCTTCAAGCCACGCAACGTCGGCAGCGTGGTCGTCGCGGCCGTGATCGTCGGCATCTTGACGGCGATCGGTAACTTCCTGTGCGTCATTCCGGGTCTGATCGTCGGGATCTTGACGATTTTCACCACCGTCGCCATCGTCGACCGGAATCTCAAACCGATCGACGGGATCAAGGCGAGCTTCGAGCTTGCGAAGGCGAATTTCGTCCAGGTGCTGCTGACGTGGCTGTTGGTCATCGTCATCATGGCCGTCGGCGCGCTGGTGTGCGGTATCGGACTGATCGTCGCCATCCCGGTGGCGTCGCTGTTCCTGGTGTACTCCTGGCGCCGGCTCAGCGGAGGCCCGATCGCGCCGCTGACCCCGTAGTCGCTCTCCGGTGGGAGTCGGCGATTCCGTTCGTCTCCCACCGGGCGGCCGCAGATTCTTTCGTGGTGCTCGCCAAAGAGGCCTTGCCGCGGATTCGTTCTGGATAGGGTGAACAGGGCTTATTGCCAGCCGGTGCCCTCCGGGAGACGTCCATGACCGAATATCCGCCGACGCCCGAGAACTATCCGCCTCCACCACCTGGCGGCTACTACCCGCCGCCGCCCGGCCCCTACCCTCGTGACCCCGGGTCCGGATACCCGCCCCCGCCCCCGCTTCCGTCGCGTGCGCTGCACAAGGATGCCTATACGCCGTGGGTCAGGAGACTGCTGGCGTTTCTCATCGATTGGACCCCGATCTGGATCCTCGTCGCCGCGCCCTACGTGGTCGAGACCATCGAGTATGGCGCGAGCTGCGCCATGGAAAGCTTCGCGGAGGGCAATGACTGCTCGAGCGAGCCGTCGGATTTGTGGGCGATCGTCATGCTGATCTCGTTACTCCTGATGGCGGTCTACTTCTTCTGGAACCAGTGCTACCGCCAGGGCAAGACGGGCCAGAGCATCGGCAAGTCGGTGCTGAAGTTCAAGGTGATCAGCGAAAAGACCTGGCAACCAATCGGTTTCGGGCGGTCATTCTTGCGCCAACTCGCTCACTACGTCGACCAGCTCATCTGCTACATCGGCTTTCTGTGGCCGCTGTGGGACGACAAGCGCCAAACGATCGCCGACAAGATCATGAGCACCGTCTGCGTGCCGTTGGACACCGAACAACCTCCGCCGAGAGGGTATCCGCAACTGTATTGAGGATCAGCGGAACGCGCTGACACCCGTCAGCGCCTCACCGATGACCAGTTGATGCACCTCGGACGTGCCCTCGTACGTCATCACCGATTCGAGGTTGTTGGCGTGCCGGATCACCGGGTACTCCAGGGTTATTCCGTTGGCGCCGAGCAGGGTTCGGCACTGCCTGGCGATCTTGATCGCTTCCCTGCAGTTGTTGAGCTTGCCGATGCTCACCTGTTCCGGCCTGATCCGTCCCTCGTCCTTCAGCCTGCCAAGGTGCAGCGCCAACAACTGCGCCTTGGCCAGCTCGACGGCCATGTCGGCGATCTTCGTTTGTGTGATCTGGTATCCCGCAAGCGGTTTGTCGAACACCTCGCGGGTGCCGACATACTCCAGCGTGGTCTGCAGGCAGTCCCGTGCGGCGCCGACGCTGCCGAACACGATGCCGAACCTGGCCTCGGACAGGCAGGCGAGCGGACCCGAAAGACCCCGCGCCTCGGGCAGTTGCGCCTCAGCGGGCAGTCGCACGTCGTCAAGGTGCAGCTCGGACGTCACCGAGGCCCGCAGTGACATCTTGTGGGTCATCTCACTTGCGGTGAATCCCGTCGTCTCGGCGGGCACCAGGAAGCCGAGGATGCCTTCTTCTTGGCTGCGTGCCCACACCACCGCGATGTCGGCGACCGAGCCGTTGGTGATCCACATCTTCGAACCGTTGAGGATCCAGTCGGAGCCGTCGCGGCGCGCGGTGGTACGCATGCCGCCGGGATTGGAGCCGAAGTCCGGCTCGGTCAACCCGAAACAGCCGATGACGTCGCCGGTGGCCATCGCGGGCAGCCACTGTTTTCGCTGGTCTTCGCTGCCGTGCTGATGGATGGCGAACATCGCCAGCGAGCCCTGCACCGACACCAGGCTGCGCAGACCGCTGTCGACGGCCTCGAGCTCCTGGCAGACCAGCCCGTATGCGGTGGCGCTCGAGCCGCCGCAGCCGTAGCCCTCCAGGTGCATCCCCAGCACGCCCAGCTTGCCCAGGTCGGAGGCCAGTTCGCGCACCGGCACTTCACCGGTCTCGAACCAGTCGGCGATGTGCGGCCGCAGCCGCTGTTCGCCGAACCGGCGCACGGTCTGGCGCAGCTCGATGTCCTCCGGTGTCAGCAGTGAGTCGAGCTCGAGCAGGTCGTCGATCCGGGCGGTAGCGCTCATGGTCCATGTCTACCCTCGTAGAGAGGAGGCCGGAAGTGGCCGTAGTCGATTACGCTGCCAGGCCCGGCGGCACGGGCAGACAATCGACTCGTCCCGAACCCGTGGATCCGGGCGGTTCGCAGCGCTGCTAGGAAAGGGGTCCCCGATGACCGCCGATCAACCATCTGCTGTCAGCCCGCAAGACACAGCCGTAGAGAGCTGCGACGTCTGCATAGTGGGAGCCGGCCTCGCCGGAATGAATGTCCTCTTCGTAGCCAGCCGCTATTTGTCCCAGCGATCAGAAGATCATCCTGGTCGACAGCAGGGAACGGGTCGGCGGCATGTGGGTCGACACCTACCCGTACGTGCGACTGCACCAGCCGCACGGCATGTTCACCGCAGGGAACATCAAATGGACTCTCGGGCAGGATCGCGCGTACCTGGCGACGAAGAACGAGGTGCTCGACCACTTCGGGCACTGCCTCGAGGTCATAAAGGAGCGGGTGCGGGTCGACGAACTCTTCGGCTGGACAATGGAGTCGCACGATGAAATCGCCGGAGCTGTGCAGGTCGCCTGCAGATCATCCGATGGCCGGCGCCGCGTGATCGAGACGAAGCGGCTGATCAAGGCCTACGGCTTCGGAATCACGCCCAACGACCCGCTCGAGATGTCGAGCAAGCGCCTTCAGTCGGTGTCTCCCGACTCCTGCGACATGCGTGGCGACGATATGCGGACGAGTGACGCCCCCGTCTGGATCATCGGTGGCGGTAAGACGGCGATGGATACCGCGCACGCCCTGATCACCGAATACCCGGGCCGTGAGGTGAACCTCGTTGCGGGTTCAGGGACCTTCTTCAACTGCCGCGACCGATTCTTCCCAACCGGAGCCCGCCGGTGGTGGGGCGGCAAGCTGGTGAGCAGCCTCGGCATGGACATGGCACATCGGTTCGACGGGACCAACGAGGCGGACTTGTGGAACTGGCACCGCGAAACCTACGGCACATGGTTGACGCCGGAAACCGGGAACTTCCTGCTGGGCAATCTTTCGGAAGCCGAGACGACGACGATCTCAGCCGGCCTCAATGAGGTTGTCATGGACCACTTCGTCGACGCCGTCGACCGCAACGGCTCGACCGAGGTGGTCCTCCGTAGCGGGGCCACCAGGTCGATCGAACCGGGCAGCTGGATAGTGAACTGCACCGGCTATACACTGCGACACGAACACCCCTACGAGCCATACGTTTCCAGCAGCGGATCCGTTGTCTCGATTCAGCTTCGTTCTGCCACAATGCATTTGACGTCGTTCGCGGCCTACTTCATGGCGCACCTGCTGTTCCTGGGAAAGCTAAGGGAGCTCCCGCTCTATGAACTCGACGGGTACGACATGCGGAGGAAGTCGGCTCAAGCGTTCCCGTATACGCTGATAACGATGGCCCAGTACAACCTCAGCCTCATCACTGACAGCGTTCCGACCAAGGTGATCCTCGAGTGTGGACTCGACTTCGATCGCTGGTACCCGTTGCCCCGTCGCTTGCCGGTTATGGCGAGGTACATGCTGACCCATCGCCGCAATCGCGAGCGTCAACGCCGGGTACTCGACACCGTGCGCGAACGGTTCGACGTTCGATGCGGCCCGCTGAACCTAGGCAGCCGGGTGGGCGGAGAACCAATCCAGCAGCAGATCTGACAGCTTGTCGGGTTGCTCGTCGAGGATCCAGTGCGAGACGCCGTTCAGCGGCTCGAAGCGGTACTCGCCGACCACGTAGTCGCCGCAGAGACGAGCACCCTTCTCGAGCAACACGATGTCGCCGTCACTCCACACGTACATCGTCGGGACGGTGACCTTCCTGCCGGTTTCTCGCGGGTTACTCAGGAACATCGCCCGGTACCAGTTGAGCGCGGCGGTCAGCGCACCGGGCTCGGCCATCGCCGTCGCCTCGGCCTGCGCCAACTGCGGTGCGTGCGCCGACCTGGACTCCAGGAAACCCGGCACCGAGAACTTCCCGCGCCCGTGCTGCACGTACCACTCCGGTATCCGCGGCAGCTGATAAAAGAGCATGTACCAGGACGCCAGCGCCTGCCTGCTCGTCCGCAGGGCCTTAAGGAACGCGGCAGGGTGCGGAACCGACAGCGCGGTCAGGCTCAGCAGGCGGTCGGGCCACTGTTGAGCGAAGTACCACGCAACGGCGGCGCCCCAGTCATGACCAACCAGGTGCACCCGCTGCGCACCGCTGGCATCGATCAGCGTGGTGATGTCCTGTCCAAGCTCCGTATCGCGGTAGTCCCGCCGGCGTGTCGGCCGAGCGCCGGGCGAATATCCACGCTGGAGGGGAGCCAGGCACCGGTAGCCCTGTGCGGTCAACCGGTCGATGACCGGCTGCCACATAGTGTTCTGTTCCGGGAAGCCATGCAATAGAACGGCCACCGGCCCGTCGGCGGGCCCGGCATCGATTACGTCGAACACGAGATCGCCCCGACGGAACTGTTCCATCGGCCAACGATATCCCGTCGGCAGCCCCTCGTTACGCTGGTGAGTGATGAGTGAGAACAGCAGGTGGCAAGGCTTGGCCACCAAGGCCATCCACGCCGGGTTCCGGCCGGACCCCCAGACCGGTGCCGTCAACGCCCCGATCTACGCAAGCTCCACCTTCGCCCAGGACGGGGTCGGCGGCCTGCGCGGCGGCTTCGAGTACGCCCGCACCGGAAACCCGACCCGCGCGGCGCTGGAAGCGTCGCTTGCCGCGGTGGAGGAGGCGGCGTTCGGGCGCGCGTTCAGCTCCGGCATGGCCGCCACCGACTGCGCGCTGCGCGCGCTGCTGCGTCCCGGTGACCACGTGGTGATGCCCGACGATGCCTACGGCGGCACCTTCCGCCTCATCGACAAGGTGTTCACCAAGTGGGGAATCGACTACACGGCCGTTGCGCTGTCCGACCTCGACGCCGTGCGGGCCGCCGTCACACCGCAAACCAGACTGATCGTGGTCGAAACGCCGACCAACCCGCTGCTGTCCATCGCCGACATCAACGCGATCGCGCAGATCGCCGCATCGTCGAACGTGAAGGTGTTGGTGGACAACACGTTTGCCTCGCCGGCGCTGCAGCAGCCGCTGCTGCTCGGTGCCGATGTCGTGCTGCACTCGACCACGAAGTACATCGGCGGCCATTCCGACGTCGTCGGGGGAGCGCTGTTGACCAACGACGGGGAACTCGACGAAGCATTCGGATTCCTGCAGAACGGGGCGGGTGCGGTGCCGGGCCCGTTCGACGCCTATCTGACGATGCGGGGCCTCAAGACGCTGGTGCTGCGCATGCAGCGGCACAGCGACAACGCCGCGCAGGTCGCCGAGTTCCTGGAGAATCATCCCGCGATCGAAACGGTGCTGTACCCCGGCCTGCCAAGCCATCCGGGCCACGACGTCGCCGCCAAGCAGATGAGCGCATTCGGCGGCATGGTGTCGGTGCGGCTGAAGGGTGGCATCAAGGCCGCGCGCGACTTCTGCTCGCGGACAGAGGTTTTCATCCTCGCGGAGTCACTGGGCGGCGTTGAGTCGCTGATCGAACATCCGGGCGCGATGACGCACGCATCGACGGCAGGCTCGCAACTCGAGGTGCCCGACGATCTCGTCCGGCTGTCGGTAGGCATCGAGGATGCCGCGGACCTACTCGCCGACTTGGAGCAGGCGTTACGTTAACGCTGCCCGCATCGCCGACGCGGTGATGGCGAGGTTGATCTCGGGCAGTGCCGTTTCGTATTCGTCAACCCAACTGCCGCTGGCGATTTCGCCCGCCCGCATGTGCACCCATCGCCAGCCGCGATCGTTCAGGCTGACCAGCACGCCGAGCCCGTCCACGGCGTGCAGTACCGAGACGATCGCCGCCGTTGTCGGTGTCGGCGGTTGTCGGTCGAACAGCGCCGACAACAGTGCCGCACGGGCCGCCGTCACCCGCTCACGGTTTGTCACCGGCCAGGCATAGGGACGGCGTAATCGCTCGCGCTGCAACCGAACACGGCGGATCTGACCTGTGCGTTCGAGGTGCTGCGCGATGTTCTCCTGGATTCCTCGATTCAGTTTGGACACCGCGGCAGCCGGAGTCAGCGGCCGGCGCGTCAGCAATGTGAACGCCGGATCCATGACGGGGTCCAGCGGCATCGGCCCGGCCAGCGCGACCAGTCGGCCCGGTGGAACGGGTTCACCGTTCACGGTGGGCCGGACGCGGCACAGCAGCGCCAAGTCCAGCAGCACCGCCGCCGACAGCACGCGCTGACGTCGTGACCGGTCCAGGCCGGGCTGCCCGGCGGCGTTGTCCAACAGCAGCAGAAACAAGTCCTCGGCGATTTGCGCCATGAGCCAGGACTGTAACGCGAAGGCGACTAGGGGTCCGTCAGGAGTGGTAAGGCTCGGCCTTCTTCAGGGTCACCTCGATGACGCTGCCGTTGGGCACGGTGAAGCTGCGCTTATCGCCGACCTTCGCGTCGATCAGCGCTGCGCCCAGCGGCGAGTGCGGCGAGTACACCTCGAGCTTGCCGTCGCTGACGCCCTCCTGACGGGTGGCGATCAGGAAGGTCTCTTCGGTCTTGTCGTTTTCATATACGACCGTGACGACCGAGCCGGGCAGTGCCACACCGGACTGCTTGGGCGCCTCGCCGACCTTGGCGTTGTTCAGCAGCTCCTGCAGTTGACGGATTCGGGCTTCCTCTTGGCCCTGCTCCTCGCGCGCGGCGTGGTAGCCGCCGTTCTCCCGCAGGTCCCCTTCCTCGCGCCGGTCGTTGATCTCCGCGGCGATAATCGGCCGGTGGGCGATCAGCTGGTCCAGCTCCGCCTTCAGCCGGTCGTATGCCTCCTGGGTCAGCCAGTTGACCTGGGTGTCGGTCATGTCGCTCCTGTCTTCGTCTTCGCGCTTTTCGCGTGAGAAGTCCATGTCTCGTCTGCTGGGAGCTGTCGTATGTATTGCCACGTTGGCCAGCGCCTAATCAGCGCGCAAAAGCAGCAATACACGGTCCCAGCGGGAACCGTGTATCGCCCCATGCTACCACCGCCAGGTCGCGCTTCGCGAGACTACGGAATATGACGGATTTCGGGCCAGATCCGTCATATTCCGTAGTCTCGGCGCAAATTTCATTCCACGGCGGATCAGCGCCCCTGGCAGCTGTTCGCCGTTTGTTGCCTCGACGACCTGATGCCGGTATCAGGACGCCACCAGATAGGACGGCACGTCCGTCCCGCACCCGTACACATCGCCGACGACCGGCGGCCGGGTGGACTTCACGACGGTGGTCACGGTGACGGTGTCCTGCGACGACGGCGGCACCAGCACCTCCCGGCGGCCGGTCTCGCTGCCGTCGATCGACCGTGCGCGCACGATGCACACCACCGGGTGCGACGGGTCGGCCCGGGTGACCTTGATCGTCACCGACAGGGTCTCGTCGTCGACCAACTGATATCCGCCCAGTTCGCCCTCCACGTCGCCACTGCCCAGCCGCTGTGACGCCACGATCGCGACCACCACCCCGGCCAGCAGGACCAGCGCGGTCAGGCCGATCGCCAACCAGCGACGCGACCGGTGCGACAGGCGTTGCCGCCCGTAGCGGGCGGCGGGACGATCAATCATCGCTGGTTTCGGGTGCCCCGTCGGTCGGATACATCTACTAGGACTGGAACTATAGGGCTACTGAATCGGTTGAAACGTGTTGACGTGATGAGGGACCAGTTGAAGCAACTGCGGTTGATGGCGGTGCATGCCCACCCGGACGACGAGTCCAGCAAGGGCGCCGCCACCACGGCCAAGTACGCCGCCGACGGCGCGCGGGTGATGGTGGTGACGCTTACCGGTGGCGAGCGCGGCGACATCCTCAACCCGGCGATGGACCTGCCCGAGGTACACGGACGCATCCACGAGATCCGTCGCGATGAGATGGCCAAGGCCGCCGAGATCCTGGGCGTCGAGCATCACTGGCTGGGCTTCGTCGACTCCGGGCTGCCCGAGGGTGACCCGCCGCCGCCGCTGCCCGAGGACTGCTTCGCCGTCGTTCCGCTGCAGGCGCCGACCGAGGCGCTGGTGCAGGTGATCCGTGAGTTCAAGCCGCACGTGCTGACCACCTATGACGAGAACGGTGGCTATCCGCACCCCGACCACATCCGCTGCCACCAGGTGTCGGTGGCTGCGTACGAGGCCGCCGCCGACTACCGGCTCTACCCCGACGCCGGCGAGCCGTGGAGCGTCAAGAAGCTCTACTACAACCACGGCTTCCTGCGGAAGCGCATGCAGCTGTTGCAGGAGGAATTCGCCAAGCACGGCCAGCAAGGGCCGTTCGAGAAATGGCTCAAGCACTGGGATCCTGAACTCGACGTGTTCGCGGGCCGAGTGACGACCCGCATCGAGTGCTCGGAGTATTTCTCGCAGCGCGACGATGCGCTGCGCGCGCATGCCACCCAGATCGACCCGAGTGGCGACTTCTTCGCCGCACCCATCGAATGGCAACAACGGCTCTGGCCCACAGAGGAATTCGAGCTGGCGCGTTCCCGGGTGCCGATCCGCGTGCCGGAGGCCGACCTGTTCGCCGGTATCGAGCACGACGATGACTGACACGTTGGTGATGATCGTCGGCCTGCTGGCCGACGAGGCGCCCCGCGACACCGGACCGGATTTCGGCAAGGCGGCCCCGTTCGGTCTGTTGATCGTCGTGCTGCTGCTGATCGGCACGTTCCTATTGGTGCGGTCGATGAACCGGCACCTCAAGCGGCTGCCGGAGTCGTTCGACCGCGAGAACCCCGCGCCGGACGACGCGGTCGACGACGGCACCGCCGAACCGGAGAGCGGCCGCAAGGCGCCCGAATAACCGTTGTCGCTATACACCTGGCTGCGCGAGTAGTAGCGTTAGTGATGCGGTTAGGAGGTGCATGATGCGCAGCACTGTGGTACATCCGTCGTCAGCTGTCGCGGACGCCTGGGAGGCGGCCTACAAGCAGTCCATCGTTACGCCGGCCTGGGAGCAGGCCCGTCACATCATCGGATCAGTGGGAGTGCGTTACACGACTGCCGCGCTCGGTCTCAAGGATGCCCGTACCGTCCGCGCCTGGGTCGACAAGCAGGCTGAACCCCGCGAGCATGACGTGGTCAGTCGACTCGCGGTGCTATTCCGGGTCGTCATGGCCATCGAGTCGATCTACAGCCCGACTGTTGCAGGTGCCTTTCTCAGGTCGTCCAATCCACAACTGGATGACGAAGCCCCGTTGGTAGTGCTCGCCACTCGACCGGTCGATGAGGCGGAGCATGCAGTGCTGGCCGCGGCGCGGGCTTTCCTCGAAGGTTGACCGACCTGCGGCCCGTGCCGTTGCCACGTACTGGCGCGTTGCGGGTTCACCCCGCGCCAGAAGCGCTTCCGCGATTGCGCTATGAGGGCCCGGGACGCAACAGGTTTGACGACCCTTTCGGAACCTATCTCGTGCGATATACCGCAGAGAACCTTCGTGGTTGTCTCGTTGAGACGATGGCGCGGTTCCGGTCGAACCCTACAGCCGACGCACTGCTTGCCGCCGTCGAATTCGTCGATGCAGAACCCGACCCTGAGATGCCGACAGCTGAGGCCGTCTCGGAGTGGTTGGACGAGCAACGCGTGGGCTTGGTGACTGCGGTGACGCAGCAACCACTTCTCGTCGACATCGAAGCCGCCGACCTGCTGGTCGAACTCGACACCCACCCGCTGGTGCGTGAGGCCATCGAAACGTCTCCGCTTCGCGACGGTATCGCCGTGGTGCATCTCGACGCTGGACTCATTCGGCTCGGCGGGGATATCGGGCGCCCCATCACACAGGCTGTCTCTCGAGCCCTGTACGAGCAGCACCCAGAGGTCGACGGCATCGCCTACTGGTCTCGGATCGATCCCACCGAGCGGTGTTGGGCAATTTACGACCACGTACCGGTAGACGTGACGATCGGAGACCTATCGCCCGACGACTCTCTACACCGCGCGGCGGTGCGGGACGTGGCGGCACTGCTGGGGGTGCCACTACCGGCCGCCTGGCAGTAGCGTGCCCATCGCGAGCGGTCACCTGGTGTCCGACGCCCTAGGGTGAACGTGTCGTCTCACCGCTACTGCGGCAATAGGGGATCCGTGGGCAATCAGCTAGGCAGTGCCACCAGCCCGTATCTGCGCCAGCACGCCGACAATCCGGTGCACTGGCGACAGTGGACGCCGGACGCGCTGGCCGAGGCGGCGGAGCGGGACGTGCCGATCCTGCTGTCGATCGGCTACGCCGCCTGCCACTGGTGTCATGTGATGGCCCACGAGTCGTTCGAGGATGCCGAAGTCGCAGCGGCGGCCAACGCGAACTTCGTCTGCATCAAGGTGGACCGCGAAGAGCGGCCAGACCTCGACGCCGTGTACATGAACGCCACCGTCGCGCTGACCGGGCAGGGCGGTTGGCCGATGACCTGTTTCCTCACCCCCGACGGCCGGCCGTTCTTCTGCGGCACCTACTACCCGAAACCCAACTTCCTGCAGCTGCTCGCCGCCGTCAGCGACACCTGGCGGAATCGGCGCGACGAGGTCGAGCGGGCCTCCGACCAGATCATCGGGGAGCTGCGGTCGATGGCTTCCGGGCTGCCCGGCGGCGGACCCGAGGTGCAGCCCGCGTTGTGCGACCATGCGGTCGCGGGGGCGCTGCGCGACGAGGACACCGCCAGAGGCGGCTTCGGCGGCGCGCCGAAGTTCCCGCCGTCGGCCTTGCTGGAGGCGCTGCTGCGCAGCCACGAACGCACCGGCGACCCGGCGGCGCTGGCCGCCGTCGAACGGACCGGCACCGCGATGGCCCGCGGCGGCATCTACGACCAGCTCGCAGGCGGATTCGCCCGTTACAGCGTCGACGCCTCCTGGGTGGTGCCGCACTTCGAGAAGATGCTCTACGACAACGGGCTGCTGTTGCGGGCCTATGCGCACTGGGCGCGCCGCACCGGAAACCCGTTGGCGCGCAGGGTTGCCCATGAGACCGCCCGATTCGTCATCGACGAGTTGGGTGCCGACGGCATGTTCATCTCATCGCTGGACGCCGACGCGGACGGCGAGGAGGGTGTGACGTATGTCTGGACGCCCGCCCAGCTGACCGAGGTGCTCGGCGAGGACGACGGACGCTGGGCCGCACAGGTTTTCGGTGTGACGGAGACAGGCACCTTCGAACACGGCAGCTCTGTCCTCCAACTGCCCGCCGATCCCGACGACCCCGCACGGTTCGACCGGGTCAGGACGGCACTGTCGGCCGCCCGATCGACTCGGCCGCAGCCCGGTCGCGACGACAAGGTCGTGACCGCGTGGAACGGATGGGCGATCACCGCGCTCGCCGAGGCGAGTGTCGCCCTCGATGCGCCCGAATTCCTCGACGCCGCATGCCGATGCGCGCGGACGCTGCTGGACCTGCACATTGTCGACGGCCGGCTGCGCCGCGCCAGCCTCGGCGGGCGGGTCGGCGACAGCGCCGCGATCCTGGAGGATCACGCGACGCTGGCCACCGGGCTGCTGACGCTGCACCAGATCACCGGTGAGGCGCACTGGCTGGACGCCGCCACCGGGCTGCTCGACACTGCGCTGGAACACTTCGCCGACCCCGAGCGGGCAGGCCGGTGGTTCGACACCGCCGACGACGCCGAGCAGCTCTTGGTGCGGCCGGCCGACCCGCTGGACGGTGCGACGCCGTCGGGGGCGTCGTCGATCACCGAGGCGCTGCTCACCGCGGCGCACCTGGTGCCGCCGCCACGCGCCGACCGGTACGCATCGGCGGCCGCCGAGGCGTTGTCGACGGCGACACCGGTGTTGGTCAAGCTGCCGCGCTCCGCAGGGAACTGGCTGGCAGTCGCCGAGGCCGCCGTGCGCGGTCCCATCCAGATCGCCGTCGCCACAGACGCTTCCGACTCACCGCTGCTCACCGCCGCCCGCACGCTGGCGCCCGGCGGGGCGGTAGTGGTGGGCGGTGCGGTGAACTCCTCGGAGCTGCTGATCGACCGTGACCGGATCGATGGCGCCGACGCCGCCTACGTGTGCCGCGGCCGGGTCTGCGACCTACCCGTCACGACCACGGGGGAACTCGCTTCCGCGTTGAACGCCGCCGTGTAGCCTTCGGCGCATGTCGACGCCCGAAGACAACGCCAAGACCGTCAAGCGATACCTCGAGCTGGCCGGGGAAGGTCGCACCGACGACATCGTCGGGCTGTACGCCGAGGACGGCACTGTCGAGGATCCGGTCGGCGGCGAGGTGCACATCGGTCACGAGGCGATCCGCCGGTTCTACAGCGCCCTTGCGGACGTGAACGCCGAACCTGAATTGTTCACGCTGCGCGCCATCGACAACGAGGCGGCCTGGTACTGGGCGCTCAAGGTCGACGTAGGCGGCAACCGGATGCGCATCGAGATCATCAGCACGATGACGTTCAACGACGACGGCAAGGTCGCGTCGATGAAGGCCTACTGGACGCCGGAGAACATCACCAACCTTTAGTCCCCGGGTCGTTCCACTTCCTGCCCGCCGGACGCGCTAGCCGCTGAACACGGCGAACCACATGGCGATGTAGTGGCAGATCGCCGCCACCGCCGTGCAGGCGTGGAAGAACTCGTGATGCCCGAACGTCGCGGGCCACGGGTTGGGCCACTTCAGGCCGTACAGCACGCCACCAATGCTGTAGAGCGCACCGCCGACGATCAGCAGCACCAGGGCGGCCACGCCCGCGCCGTCCAGGATCGGCCCGACGAACCACGCCGCGACCCAGCCCAGCAGTAGGTAGAGCGGCACGCCGACCCACCGCGGCGCGGATGGCCAGAACATTTTGAGCAGCACGCCCGCGAACGCCCCTCCCCAGACGATCCAGAACAACACCATGCCCTTTTCCGACGGCAGCGCCAGCAGGGCGAACGGCGTGTAGCTGCCCGCGATGAACACGAAGATCATCGAGTGGTCGGCACGCGTCATCCACTTGCGTACCGTGTCGGATTTCCAGTTCACCCGATGGTAGGCGCCGCTGACCGCGAACATGGCCACGATCGTCAGCGTGTAGATCAACGTCGCGAGCCCGGCCCGTGTCCCCACCATCGCCCAGGACACCGACACCAGCGTGGCTCCGCAGATGAAGGCGACGACGGCCGAGTAGACGTGGATCCAACCGCGCAGGCGTGGTTTGCCGATCGCCTGCGCGACGCGGTCGACGACCGCCTCGGGGAGGTCTTCGGCGCCCTGTCCGGAACGGTGTGAGCGATCCGGTTCTTCGGTGTCGATCGAGGCGGTCACGTCACCCCCATTGCCTGCTCGGTGATTCTCGAGGGCCACAGTAGTCTGGATCTTCGTGGAGATCATTCCCCCTCGTCTCAAGGAGCCGATGTACCGGCTTTATGAGATGCGGTTGCGGCAGGGTCTCGCGTCCTCGAAATCCGAACTGCCCCGCCATATCGCGGTGCTTTGTGACGGCAACCGGCGGTGGGCCCGTGATGCTGGTCACGATGACGTGAGTTACGGCTACCGGGCGGGGGCGGCGAAGATCGCCGAGATGCTGAGCTGGTGCCAGGACGCGGGCATCGAGATGGCCACCGTCTACCTGCTCTCGACGGAGAACCTGCAGCGCGATACCGAGGAGCTGTCCTCGCTGATCGAGATCATCACCGACGTGGTCGAGGAGATCTGCACCCCGGCGAACCGGTGGAGCGTGCGCACGGTCGGTGACCTGGAACTGCTCGGCGAGGAGCCGGCGCGGCGGCTGCGCGATGCCGTCGAGTCGACCAACGGCCACGGCGGATTCCATGTGAATGTCGCCGTCGGCTACGGCGGGCGCCAGGAGATCGTCGATGCGGTGCGCGCGCTGCTCGGCAAGGAGCTCGCCAACGGCGCGACGGGTGAACAGCTGATCGAGGCCGTCACCGCCGACGCGATTTCGGAGAACCTGTACACCTCCGGGCAGCCCGATCCCGATCTGGTGATCCGCACGTCGGGGGAGCAGCGGCTGTCCGGCTTCCTGCTGTGGCAGAGCGCGTATTCGGAGATGTGGTTCACGGAGGCCTACTGGCCGGAGTTCCGGCGGGTGGATTTCCTGCGCGCACTGCGTGATTACACCGCGCGGCACCGCCGCTACGGACGCTGATCGGCTCTGCTCTGCCCATGCGGTCGCCGAGGGGCATGCCACACTGGAGTCATGGCTGCGCTGTCAGCGGTGGTCTTCTCGCTCAGCTGGTGGTTGGGCCTCTACCTGCTGGTCCGTGATCCGCGCAAGCCGGTGCTCGTCCTGGCCGCCATCGGTCTGACGAGTTTCGCGGCGGTGGTGGCGCTCGACGCCGTGCGGGTCGTCAGCGGCTTGCAGGTGCTCAGCAGCATCGAAATCTATCTGGTCGCGGTGCCTGGCATCGCCTGGTTCGCGGTGCTCCTCGAGTTGTCCCGGCCGTGCGACACCTGGCGCAGCCGCGCCGGCGAGATCGCGCTCATTGCCGCCGTGGCCGCGTTGGCGTTCTTTGGCGCCGCGATGGCGGGCAACGTCGACGGTCCGCTGCGGATGGGCCACTGGGTGATGTTCGCCGTCATCTCGCTGTCCTCACTCGGCGCGATGCTGCGAGCCGTGTTCGGGCCGTGGCAGCCCAGGCCGGTGGTGGGTTACATCGTGGTCGCGACCCTGTTCTTTTCGCTCGGCAATGCGATCCTGATCATCCCCCTCGGACTCGTTCCGAGTTGGCTTGCCTTGGCGGCGACGGGATTCGACGTCGCGCTGCTCGGTGTCGCCGTCGCGATGTGGGATGCGTTCGACGAAGGTCAGGCGCTGCGTCGCGACATGCTGCGCTCATTCGCCGCGACGGGAGTGGTCGTGGTGCTGTTCGGCGGGCAGGCATTGATCGGCATGGCACTGACGGGGGAGGGGACCGCGCTCACGGTGCTCTTGTTCACCAGTTTGGCGATCGCGGTCTCGATCAATGTGCTGGCCGATCCGCTGGCCGGCGTCCTAGACCGTCTCGCGTTCTCTCGCTCGCCCGGGCTACGCGCCGATCGCGCGACGCTGCGACGCACCGAGTCCGCGCTACCGCTGCGGTCGGGCAACCCGCTCGAAAACGTCGACGACGACGCCTTCGCCCGGCTCACCCGTCGCGCACTCGGCCACTACGGCGACCTCTCCAAGCTGGTGGCCAGTCCGCTGACCGCGTTGCCGATCATCGACGAACGGCTGGCCGCCCGCGGCGCGCCCGACCAACCCTTGGAACGGGCCAACGAGCTCAAGGCCCTGCTGGCCGATCGCATCGCACGGCTCAAGCCACGCGACGGCGGCGAGTTCGGCACCACCGAGCAGTGGCGGCACTACAACGCGCTGTATTTCCCTTATGTCGTCGGCGTGCGGGCGTACGCGCAGAACGCGACCGCCGCGGGGCTCGACCCCGTCGCGCGCCAGGCCTGGCAGTGGTTCGTCACCGAGGTGCCGCAGCGGTCGCTGCACAATTGGCAGAACGCCGCCGCCCGGCTTATCGCCGCCGATCTGCGCGGAAATCTGGTCTCCGCGCAAGATTAGAACTAGAAGGAACCCTGACTCAGGTTCGATTGGTCAGCTCCTCCTCGGGCTCGTTCCTCGCCCGCATCGTCGCTGACCTGCGGTTGGCAGTAGCTGGCAGCGTCTGGCGTCGATCTGGCAGTGCCTTCTGCGCAGCATCGAAGACATGACCGCCATCACCACCCGGCCCGTCCGGGACAGCACAGATTCTCTCCTGCGCTTTGCGCTGCGTGCCGACGCCACCTTGTGCGCGGCGCTCGGCCTTTTCGTCGCGATGGCCGCCGACCCGCTGTCGCGGCTGTCCGGTCTGTCAGCCACGTCCGAATGGATCTCGGGTGCGGGGCTCGTCGTCTACGGCGTGGCGCTGTACGCCGCCGCGGGTCTGTCGGACGTGCGGCGCGTCGGTGTCGGCGTGCTTGCCGGCAACCTCGCGTTCGCCGTCCTCGTCACCGTCGTGCTCGTCGCGGGCCTGCTGCCTTTGACGGCGCTCGGCGTGCTGTCGACGATCGCGTTCACCGTCGTCACGTTGGCCTTCGCCTACGCCCAGTACCTCGGGGTGCGCCGTCTGGCGTGACCCCCTCATGGCTGGTCCGGAGTCGCCGTCGTCAGAGGTTGCGGTGTCGACTCCGGCACCGGTCGAAGGAAACCCACCGAGAAAGGAAGATCATGACCGCCATCACCACCCCCCGATTCAAGGAGTCGACGGACTCGCTGCTGCGCTTCGCGATGCGTGCCGACGCCGTGCTGACCGGGCTCGCAGGCATCGCAGGAATTCCACTGGCAGGCTGGCTCGCCGAGATCTCGGGAACCACCATGGCGTTCGAATACTCGATGAGCGCCTTCTTCATCGCCTATGGCGTAGTGGTGCTCGCGCTTGCCCAGTTGCCGTCGGTGCGCAAGCCCGGCATCGCCGTGATCATCGCCAACGTGCTCTACACGGTCGCGGCCGTTGTGCTCGTTCTGGCCGGCTGGATGCCGTTGACCACACTCGGTGTCGTGCTGACGCTGGCCACCGGCGTGTACACGTTGGTGTTCGCCGAATTGCAGTATCAGGGCCTGCGTCGCGTGAAGGCGTAAGTTGTTGCCGCTCAGGCCCGCTCGGCGATGTCGGGCGGGCCTGAGCTTTCTCAGAGCTTGCGCAGCCGCAATCGGTTGATGGAGTGGTCGGCGTCCTTGCGCAGCACGAGCGTGGCCCGCGGCCGTGTCGGCAGGATGTTCTCGATCAGGTTGGGGTGGTTGATGGAATGCCAGATGTCGCTGGCCGCGAATACCGCCTGTTCGTCGGTCAGGGTGGAGTAGTGGTGGAAGTGCGAGGCCGGGTCGGCGAACGCACCCTCGCGCATGGACAGGAACCGGGAGATGTACCACCCTTCGATGTCCTCGATGCGGGCGTCGACGTAGACCGAGAAGTCGAACAGGTCCGAAACCATCAGCGCCGGACCGGTTTGCAGCACGTTGAGTCCCTCGAGGATCAGGATGTCCGGGTGGCGGATGATCTGTTTCTCGGCGGGAACGATGTCGTAGAGCAGGTGTGAATACACCGGCGCACAGGCCTGGTCGGCGCCTGACTTCACCGCGGTGACGAATCGCATCAGCGCCCTGCGGTCATAGCTCTCGGGAAAACCTTTGCGGTGCATCAGGTTTCGTCGGCTGAGTTCGTCGTTCGGATACAGGAACCCATCCGTGGTTACGAGGTCGACGCGGGGATGGTGTTCCCAGCGGGCCATCAATGCCTGCAGCACACGGGCGGTGGTGGACTTACCAACCGCCACGCTGCCCGCGACGCCGATGATGAACGGCACCGGACGGTCGGGGTTCTGCTGGGGTTCACCGAGGAACTCGGCGGTGGCGGAGAACAGCCGCTGCCGGGCCGCCACCTGCAGGTGGATCAACCGGGCCAGGGGCAGGTAGACCTCTTCGACCTCGAGCAGGTCGATCTTCTCACCGAGACCGCGCAGCTTGACCAGCTCGTCCTCAGTCAGCTTCAACGGGGTGGACATACGCAGCGCGCGCCACTGACTCCGGTCGAACTCCACGTAGGGGCTCGGCTCGCTCAGCCGCGGCATGAGGTCAGTCTTGCAGTTAGCGTGGTCGCCATGGAGCCCGGCACCCTGATCCGCGAATACCTGCTGCTCGGCCTGCGGTTCGATCGGATCGAGGAAGGCTATGTCGACTCCTTCACCGGTGATGCCACGCTGCGAGAGGCCGTCGCCTCCGAGCCGGCACCCGACCCGGCGGAGCTGGTGCGTCAGGCCGAGCGGCTGCTGGCCGAGCTGCCGAGCGGTCTCGACGACGCGCGCGCCGACTACATCGGCGCCCATCTGCGCGCGCTGGCTTGTGCCGGAAGGAAATTCGGCGGCGAGCCCGTCGGCTTCGTCGACGAGGTCGAAGCCTATTTCGACGTGCAGATCACCAAGGGCGACCCGGACCGGTACCGGGACGCGCACGCCCGTCTCGACGATGCGCTCGGCGGCACTGGACCATTGGCCGAACGGATGCAGGCCCACCGCACGGCCGAGGAGATCCCGCCGGAGCGGCTCGAGGAGTGCATCCACGCGTTCTCCAGCGCGCTGCGCGACCGGGTGCGCGCCGAGTTCCCGCTGCCCGACAGCGAGACGATCAACTACGAGGTGGTGACCGACAAGCCGTGGTCGGGGTTCAACTACTACCTCGGCAACTACCGCTCGACCGTCGCCGTGAACGCCGACCTGCGCCAGCAGATGTCGAACCTGCCCCGGTTGGTGGCCCACGAGTCCTATCCCGGCCACCACACCGAGCACTGCCGCAAGGAGGCGGGGCTGGTGGCCAAGCAGGGCCACACCGAGCAGACGCTGTTCCTCGTCAACACCCCGCAATGCCTGATGGCCGAGGGGCTGGCCGACCTCGCGCTCTACGTCGCGATCGGACCGAGATGGGGCGGCTGGGCCGGCGAGATCTACGCCGACCTGGGGCTTCGCTTCGACGGAGAACGCGCCGAGGCGGTGTCGGAGGCGGCTGCGGCGCTGGCCGACGTCCGGCAGGACGCCGCGCTGATGCTGCACGACGAGCACCGCGACGTCGACGACGTGGTGGCGTTCCTGCGGCGCTGGCTGCTGGTCAACGACGAACGGGCCAGGCAGATGCTGCGGTTCCTGTCCTCGCCGCTGTGGCGGGCCTACACCAGCACCTACGTCGAGGGATACCGGCTGCTGCGGGCGTGGTTGGACGGCCGCCCGGCCGGGGTCGGTCTGACCGAGCGGTTCGGCAGGCTGCTGGACGAGCCGCTGATCCCCTCGGCTCTGCGCGCGGTGTGACCGCCGACTGTGCGGTTTTGCCCGCAACACGCCGTCCGGGCCGTACGAAACCGCACGTTCAGCGGGAATTGGAGGGGATTACCCTGAACGCATGACTGCAGACTCGACCGTAACCACGTCCGCTGCTCCCGGCGCCGAGTACGCCGACACCGCCAGCGCCGCCTACCGGGACATCCTGCAGATCATCGAGTCGGTCGAGCCGCGCATCGCCGCGGCGACACGCAAAGAGCTTGCCGATCAACGAGATTCGCTCAAGCTGATCGCCAGCGAGAACTACGCCTCGCCTGCGGTGCTGCTCACCATGGGTACCTGGCTGTCCGACAAGTACGCCGAGGGCACCATCGGGCACCGGTTCTACGCCGGCTGCCAGAACGTCGACACCGTCGAGACGGTGGCCGCCGAGCACGCCGAGGCGCTGTTCGGTTCGCCACATGCCTACGTCCAACCGCATTCCGGCATCGACGCCAACCTCGTCGCGTACTGGGCCATCCTGGCCACCCGGGTCGAGGCGCCCGGCCTGGCCGACGCCGGCGCCAAGCACGTCAACGACCTGTCCGAGGCCGACTGGGAGCAGTTGCGCGGCAAGCTCGGTAACCAGCGGCTGATGGGCATGTCGCTGGATGCAGGCGGTCACCTCACCCACGGCTTCCGCCCGAACATCAGCGGGAAGATGTTCCACCAGCGCAGCTACGGCACCGACCCCGAGACCGGGCTGCTCGACTACGACGCGCTGGCGCAGGCCGTCCGTGAGTTCAAGCCGCTGGTCCTGGTCGGCGGGTACTCCGCCTACCCGCGGCGGGTCAACTTCGCGAAACTGCGGGAGATCGCCGACGAGGTCGGCGCGACGCTGATGGTGGACATGGCCCATTTCGCGGGCCTGGTGGCGGGCAAGGTGTTCACCGGCGACGAGGACCCGGTGCCGCACGCCCACGTCACGACGACCACCACGCACAAGTCGCTGCGCGGGCCGCGCGGCGGGCTGGTGCTGGCCACCCCGGAGTACGCCGACGCCGTCGACAAGGGTTGTCCGATGGTGCTGGGCGGTCCGCTGTCGCATGTGATGGCCGCCAAGGCCGTCGCGCTGGCCGAGGCGCGCCAGCCGTCGTTCCAGACCTACGCCCAGCGGGTCGCCGACAACGCCAAGGCGTTGGCCGACGGGTTCCTGAGGCGAGGTGCGCGGCTGGTCACCGGCGGCACCGACAACCACATCGTGCTTCTCGACGTGACATCGTTCGGGCTGACGGGACGCCAGGCGGAGTCCGCCCTGCTGGACGCCGGCGTCGTCACGAACCGCAACTCGATTCCCGCCGATCCGAACGGCGCCTGGTACTCCAGCGGCATCCGGTTCGGCACCCCGGCGCTGACGACTCGCGGCTTCGGGCCCGCTGAATTCGACCGGGTGTCCGAGTTGGTTGTCGAGGTGCTGACCAACACTTCACCGGAGGGCAGCTCGAAGGCGAAGTACAAGCTGGTCGACGCCACTGCCGATTGGGTGCACGCCGCCGCCGCCGAGCTGCTGGACGCCAACCCGCTGTACCCCGGGCTGACGTTGTAGTTCGCGGACGTTCCTTCCGTCGACTTCGCGGAAATTTCAACGGGTAAGGAACGTTCGCGGGAGAGGGAGGCCCCAATTTCTGGGGCCTGCGTGCCAGACTCACGGCCGTGACCACGACATCCGACGTCTGTGCGAACACCTCCGTCATGTCGGCATCCCTGGCCGAAGTCGACCCCGATATCGCCGAGCTGCTCGACAGGGAACTGGGCAGGCAGCGCGACACGCTCGAGATGATCGCGTCGGAGAACTTCGCGCCGCGGTCGGTGCTGCAGCTGCAGGGCAGCGTGCTGACCAACAAGTACGCCGAAGGCCTGCCGGGCAGGCGCTATTACGGAGGCTGCGAGCACGTCGACGTCATCGAGAACATCGGCGCGACCGCGCCAAGGCGCTGTTCGGTGTCGAATCCGCCAATGTGCAGCCACATTCCGGGCCCAAGCCAACGCCGCGGTGCTGGCCGCGTGTGGAACCGGGGGAGGGCCTGATCGGCTTGGACACGCAACGGCGGTTCTGACGAACAGCATGCGGCTCAACTTCTCCGGCAAGTTCTATGAGACCGGGTTCTACGGCGTCTCCGACAGCGGCCGCATCGAGATGGAGTCGGGGCGGGCGACGGCGCGGAACTGGCCCAAGGTGATCGTCGCGGGCTGGTCGGCCTATCCGCGGGTGGCGACTACGCGGCGCACCGACGATCGCCGACGAGGTGCCGGTGTGAGGGTGGTCAGCGGCGGCACCGACGTACATCTGGTCCTCGTCGATCTGCGGAATTCGCCGCTCGACGGCAAGGCCGCCGAGGACCTGCTCCACCAGATCGGCATCACCGTCAACCGCAACGCCGTGCCCAACGATCCACGGCCGCCGATGGTGACGTCCGGCCTGCGCATCGGCACGCCGGCGCTGGCGGCGGGCGGCTTCGGAGATGCGGAGTTCACCGAGGTGGCCGACGTCATCGGCACCGCGCTGACGCGGGCCGTCGGCGGATATCGCGGCCCTTCGCGACGCGTCACCCGCCTGGCCAGTGAGTTTCCGCTTTATGAGGGTTTGGACGACTGGGAGCTGCACGGCAGGAAGTGACACGCCCACCCGATTTCGAAAAAGGTGTGAACGTGGGTTACAGTTACTTTCATGGCACAGAAACCTGTTCCTAACGCACTGATCCTGGAACTCGAGCCGGTCGTCGCGCAGAACATGGCGCGGCATCTGGAAACCGAGGACCTCTGGTACGCGCACGACTACGTGCCCTTCGAGCAGGGCGAGAATTTCGCATTCCTGGGCGGCCGGGACTGGGACCCGTCGCAGGTCAGCCTGCCCAGGCACGTGACCGATGCGTTGGAGATCCTGCTCATCACCAAGGACAACCTCGCCGGCTACCACCGCGAGCTGGTCGAGCACTTCATCCTCCAGGACAAGTTCGGCCGTTGGCTGGGGCGATGGACCGCCGAGGAGCATCTGCACGCGATCGCGCTGCGTGAGTACCTGGTCGTCACCCGTGAGATCGACCCGACGGCCAACGAGGATGTCCGCGTCGAGCACGTGATGAAGGGTTACCGCGCCGAGAAGTTCGGCCAGATCGAGACGCTGGCCTTCATGGCGTTCTACGAACGCGCGCACGCCGTGTTCTGCCGCAATCTGGCCCTCCAGATCGAAGAGCCCGTGCTGCGCGGCTTGATGGAGCGGATCGCCAAGGACGAGGAGCGTCACGAAGAGTTCTTCGCCAACCTGGTCGGGCATTGCCTGGAGTACAGCCGCGACGAGACGATCGAGGCGATCGCGCGCCGCGCCGCGGACCTCAAGGTGGTCGGCGGAGACATCGACGCCTACCAGGACAAGATTCGGGCCGTCGCCGACGCAGGCATCTTCGACGACGCCGCTCTGCGCCAAGTGGTTTCCGACCGGATCACGGCGTGGGGGCTGGCCGACGAGCCGCAAGTTCAACCGTTCGTGAACGCGGGGTAGACCCTCGGTAGCGGCGGACGTTGCTGGGCGGTTAAACCCCGGCGCGCCTGCACGCCACGCCTGCCATCTCGGGAGTAGCGTCGTTTGCGATGGCTAGCGACATGCTCTGCTGTCCGGGCGGTACCGATCGATTCGATTCGAGAGGGCCGGCCCCGGCCCTGGCGCCGCAGTGTCCGCCGAGAGGTTCGTGCGGGGCCGCGCGGGCTCGAGGAGCGCTACGTGACCGATTCCTCCCTCCGGACTTACGTGCTCGACACGTCCGTGCTGTTGTCCGACCCATGGGCCTGTACACGGTTCGCCGAGCACGAAGTGGTCGTCCCGCTGGTTGTCATCAGCGAGCTGGAGGCTAAACGCCATCATCACGAACTGGGCTGGTTCGCCCGTCAGGCACTGCGGTTGTTTGACGACCTTCGACTCGAGCACGGACGGCTGGATCAGCCGATTCCCGTTGGTACACACGGCGGTACGCTGCATGTCGAACTGAACCACAGCGACCCGTCGGTGCTGCCCGCGGGCTTCCGGACCGAGAGCAACGATTCGCGGATCCTGACCTGCGCGGCCAATCTCGCCGCCGAAGGCAAGCACGTCACGTTGGTGAGCAAGGACATTCCGCTGCGGGTCAAGGCCGGCGCCGTCGGGCTGCCTGCCGACGAGTACCACGCCCAGGACGTCATCACGTCGGGCTGGACCGGAATGGACGAGATCGACGTGTCCGCCGAGGTCATCGACACGCTGTTCGCCGAGGGTGAGATCGATCTGGAGTCGGCACGGGACCTGCCGTGCCACACGGGAATCCGGCTGCTCGGCGGCAGCTCGCACGCACTGGGCAGGGTCAACCCCGACAAGCGGGTGCAGCTGGTTCGCGGTGACCGCGAGGTGTTCGGTTTGCGGGGCCGATCGGCCGAACAACGGGTAGCGCTGGACCTGCTGCTCGACGAGTCGGTCGGCATCGTGTCGCTGGGCGGCAAGGCCGGCACCGGCAAGTCGGCGCTGGCGCTTGTGCGCGGGATTGGAGGCGGTGCTGGAACGGCGCACGCACCGCAAGGTCGTCGTCTTCCGGCCGCTGTACGCGGTCGGCGGCCAGGATCTCGGCTACCTGCCCGGTAGCGAGAGCGAGAAGATGGGGCCTTGGGCGCAGGCCGTTTTCGACACCCTCGAAGGGCTGGCCAGCCCCGCGGTGCTCGAAGAGGTGCTGTCGCGCGGCATGCTCGAGGTGCTGCCGCTCACCCACATTCGCGGGCGCTCCCTGCACGACTCGTTCGTGATCGTCGACGAGGCACAGTCGCTGGAACGCAACGTGTTGCTGACGGTGCTGTCCCGGCTCGGCGCCGGGTCGCGGGTGGTGCTGACCCATGACGTGGCCCAGCGGGACAACCTGCGCGTCGGACGGCACGACGGCGTCGCGGCGGTGATCGAGAAGCTCAAGGGCCACCCGCTTTTCGCCCACATCACTCTGCTGCGCAGCGAGCGTTCGCCGATCGCGGCGCTGGTCACCGAGATGCTGGAGGAAATCAGCCCGGGCGCCCTGCCGTAAGCTGCGGCGGTGTCGAACCGACGAGACAGCCGGGCCTGGCAGTACGGCCTGATGGTCTTCGGGGTGGTCGCCGCGATCGCCGTTGTCGTGGTCGCTTTGCTCACCGGGCACGCCGAGCGCGAAGGCCCCGATAACGTGGATTGCGCAAAGGTCAAGTGCGTGGCGCTGACGTTCGATGACGGCCCCGGTCCCTACACCGACCGGCTGCTGCAGATTCTCAAGGACAACGACGCGAAGGCGACGTTCTTTCTGATCGGCAACAAGGTCGCCGCGAATCCCGAAGGCGCCAAGCGCATCGCGGATGCCGGCATGGAGGTCGCCAGCCACACCTGGGAACACCCCAACATGACCACCATCCCGCCGGAGGACATCCCAGCACAGTTCAGCAGGGCGAGTGACGCCATCGAAGCGGCGACAGGTCAGCGTCCCGAAGCTCGTCCGCACCGCGGGCGGAGTGATCAACGACCAGGTGTTGGCTGAGGCCAAGCGGCAAGACCTGGCCGACATCAATTGGGACGTAATCCCTTTCGACTGGATCAACGACTCGAACATCGCGGCAACGCGCTCCGTGCTGATGACACAGATCAAGCCGGGTTCAGTCGTGTTGTTTCACGACACGTATTCCAGCACAGTCGATCTGGTGTATCAGTTCATTCCGGTGCTGAAGGCCAACGGCTACCACCTGGTGACGGTCAGCCAACTACTCGGACCGCGTGAACCCGGCAGCAGCTACGGCGGACGCGACAACGGGCCACCGGTGAACGACCTTCACGACATCGCAGTCGAAGAGATCCCCTCGCTACCCGACACGCCGTCGCCGGCACCGATGCCGAACATCCCGATCACCGACATCCCCGGCGCAAACTCCGGCGGACCGAACAACGGGGCCTGACGGCCACAGATGGATACCGACAGCGCGTTCGTGCTCACTGTCCTGGTGCTGTGCTACGCGGTGGTCTCGGGTCTGGTCAAGAAGTGGTATATCGCGCCCGCGCTGATATTCGTCCTCTTCGGAATCGTGCTGGGGCCGTTCGGTCTCAAGCTCATCGAAGGCGCGACCGACACCACGACCTTCACCGTCATCGCTCAGCTGGCGCTGACGGTCATCCTGTTCAATCAGGCCGCCGAACTCGATCTCTTTGCGGTCGTGCGCCGCGGGGACGTCACGTTCCGGCTTCTCGTCATTGGAATTCCGTTGGCCCTCGGCCTCGGCACGCTGACCGCACTTCTGGTTCTGCCCGTCATGCCGCTGTGGGAAGCGGTGTGCCTGGCAGCGATCGTCGCTCCCACCGAGGTCGCGCTCATCGACGCGCTGCTCGACGACGAACGCATCCCCGAACGCATCCGCCACGCGCTGTCCACCGAAAGTGGTTTCTACGACGGCTTTGCACTCGCGGCCATGTTGGCGGCGCTGGCGCTGGCCTCGGACCAGACCGAACCCGATCTCGGGCGGTGGGGCTGGTTCCTGGTCCGCACCGAGGTGGTGTCCATGGTGGTCGGCGTGGCCGTCGGAGCGCTGGGCGGATGGATCGTCGCCCGGTCACGCCGCCGCGAGTGGATGAGCGACACCTGGGCACAGCTGGCGACCCTCGCCATTGCGCTGGTGTGTTTCGCCGTCGGGGAACGCCTGGACGGCAGCGGTTTCGTCGCCGCCTTCGCCGGCGGGCTGGCGTTCGCGTTCACCTCCCGACGAGCGGGCATCCGGCCCGACACTCAGGTGTCCGATGCCGCCGGTCAACTTCTGGAGCTGATGGTGTTCGCGATGTTCGGCGGCTACGCGGTCATCCTCGGTTGGCGCGACGCCAGTTGGCGCGTGGTGCTGTTCGCCGTCGCCGCATTGCTGGTGGTGCGACTCGTCTCGGTGCTGGTCTCGCTGATCCGCAGCGGGGTTCCGCTTCATGAACGGCTGTTCATCGGCTGGTTCGGCCCGCGCGGCATCGGGACGCTGGTGCTCGGCCTGTTGATGGTGCAGCGTGGCGAGATCGAGCAGGCACCGCTCATCACACAGGTGGTTGCTGTGACGGTCACGTTGAGCCTGGCCGTGCACAGCGCCACCACGTGGGCGGGCATCCGCTGGCTCGAGGCGCGTGGGGCGCGCAACGGTCAGGACTCTCGCCGCTGAACTCGGGCCTTTAGTCCGTAGTCTCCTGGCCCGGCCGGAGGAGATACTCAGCGCATGTCTGCCCCTGCGCGATCGATGGTGACCGATGAACTGCAGGGTGTGGTGTCGGCCCTCTGCGCCAGATTCCCCACCCGTCGACGTAGCGACGTCGAGACCGTGGTCGCCGGTGTGTATGAGCAGCTGGCCGGTAGCGCAACGATCACCGCGCACCTCATTCCGTTGACCCTCAACCGAAGTCGGCGCCTGCTGGAAAGCGCCCAAGATATACGAGATCCCCATCCATCGACGAGTGCGCCATGACAACACCGGCATCGCCCTTTTTCGACTTCGGTTAAGCGAGGGACTTTTGGCAGCGTGGAAGATGACCAACGCCCCCAGAGGCTAACCGGCCGGTGAATTTAGCGTCAGGTTACGTAGTCAACCAGCCGGTCGACCGCCGGGCCAAGGAGGGCGAAATGACTTCTACATCAGGGTCTTCGGTGCCGAAACTCCACGGCATAGTTGTGGGGGTCGATGGGTCTCCCGCATCACGAGTGGCGGCCGACTGGGCAGCACGTGACGCAGCGCTGCGACGTGTGCCATTGACCATTGTCCACGTTCTTTCCCGAGAGATCGGCCCTTGGGTGGAGTTACCCTCTTCGGCGGACTACTGGGCGGATCACGACCGCCGAGGAAAACAGATCGTTGCCGATGCGCGGCACGTCGTTGCCGAAGCCCTGCCAGAAGGCGATGATCTGCGCGTTGAGCGCCAGGTGATTCCCGGTGCTCCGGTGCCGACTCTGGTTGACATGTCCAAGGACGCCGACATGGTCGTGGTCGGCTGCCGCGGCCTCGGCGGGGTGCAAGGACTCCTGCTGGGTTCGGTCAGCTCGGGTCTAGTGCACCATGCACACTGTCCTGTAGCCGTCATCCACGACGAGGACCCGTTGATGGATCACCCGGCCACCGCTCCCGTGGCGGTCGGCATCGATGGGTCGCCCGCCTCGGAACTGGCGACGGCGATCGCCTTCGACGAGGCGTCCCGTCGCGGGGTCGAACTTGTCGCGATTCACACGTGGATGAACAGTGCCGATTTCTATGTCGACGTGGCACGGGACGACCTGGCCACGCAGGCTGACGAGGAACTCGCCCAACGACTCGCGGGCTGGTCTGAGCGCTACCCGGACGTCGTCGTTCACCGGAAAGTCGGTCAGGACAACCCCGCCCGGCGATTGCTTGAGGAGTCGGAGGCGGCGCAGCTACTCGTGGTGGGCAGTCACGGGCGGGGTGGATTCGCCGGGCTCCTGTTGGGTTCGGTGAGTTCGGCCGTAGCCCACGCTGCGCGCATGCCGGTGATCGTGGCGCGGCAGTCCTGACGGCCATGGTCGATTCGACTGCCCAAGGCACCCTGATCCGGGGTCTTTAGGCCCTCTTCAATTTGATCCGGAAAAGGCACTCTGAGAAACAAGAAAACTTCTCTAGCGAGGTATCGACGACTGATGAGCACACATTTTCCCGATGTTGAGACGATCCGGTCGGCCCTAATGCTCGCCGTCCGTGCTCCTTCGGTACACAACTCGCAGCCGTGGCAGTGGCGGGTGGGCGAGCGCAGCCTTCATCTCTACGCTAACCCGGATCTACGTCTGCCCCACACCGACCCGGACGCCCGCGACTGGATGCTCAGCTGCGGGGCGACGCTGAATCATTGCCAAGTCGGCCTTTGCCGCCCTCGGTTGGCAGTCAAAAGTTCATCGGTTTCCTAACCCGGCCGATCCAAACCATCTGGCGGCTATGGAAGTTCATCGCTATCCAGCGACCGAAGTGGATGTCTCCTTGGCCGCGGCGATCCCGAGGCGCCGTACCGATCGGCGCCATTACAGTTCATGGCAGGTGCCCCCGAGAGAGATCGCATTGATGGGTGCTCGAGCGGCGCGTGCCGGCGTCATGCTGCGTCGAGTTGACGCGCTGACCAATCTGAAGCGCCTCATTGCCGAGGCTGCTTGGCGTCACGGCGCTGACTACGACTACTTGAGGGAGCTGTCCACCTGGAGTGGACGCTATGCGTCCACGGCAGGCGTCCCGGCTCGCAGCATTCCCGAACCCGATCCGAACGCTGCGTTGCCCGCAAGGTCTTTCGCGGGCGCAGCCCTGGCTCAGACGCCAGACGGGGCCGCGGCCGATGAAAGTGCGGCGGTGGTTGCCCTCGGTACCGTCGCCGACGACAAGGCTTCACAGCTGCGCGCCGGCGAAGCGACAAGTTTGGTGTTGCTGACAGCGACGGCGTCTGGGCTGGCGAGCTGCCCGATCACGGAGCCCCTGGAAATTCCTGACATCCGCGCATCGGTAGGGGCGGACGTGTTCGGAAAAGAGGGCTATCCACAGATGTTGTTACGCATTGGCTGGGCGCCGGTTAACGCCGACCCATTGCCGGCCACGCCGCGTCGGCCGTTGGACGAGGTCGTGACGCGGCTGGACGGCTCAAGCTTCGACTAGGACGATTCAGTCTGGTCGAGGTCAAATTCAACGCTGAGCACCGACCCGTCACAGTGCTGGGTGGTGGGCCATCCCAGATCGCTGATCACCCGGCGCATGGCGCAGTTTTCGGTGAGTACGTCGGCGACAAAACGATGCTGACCGGCGCTCCTCGCGATGTGGCCGAGCGTTCGTAACAACGCGGTGCCAACTCCGCGCTCGTGCTGCTCGTGCGCGACAACGACGGCGATCTCGGCCCAACCGGGGCGACTTAACTCGGCGTAGTTGGCGACTCCGATCAATTCGCCTGATTCAAAGACCCCGAGCGCGACCATCCCTGCCGCAGGCGCGGTCAGTGATAGCGCCCACTCGCCGATGTGGGTCGGGTGAACTGTGAAGAACCGCAGATAGCGCTCTTCGTCGGTGAGTTGGCTGGCGAGACAAACGACCGCGTCGTAGTCACCAGGGCTCAGGCGCCGGATCGTCACTGTTGAGCCGTCGAGAAGCTTTGCGGTAGTCGCGTACTCGGCGGACACGGGCATCAGTGCACGACCATCACCGAGCACTGGCCGTGCGGAACCAGCGGTCGGTCGTGGGGGCCGATAATCTGCGGGATCTGGTCGGCGTCTACAGCGGTCACCACGGCGAGCTGGACTTCGTCGCGATACTCGGCGAGGAACCCTGGGAGGCCGCCACCGGTGGCCACGGGGCGGATGTGCAAGTCGGGGTAGCGCTGTCGCCATCTCGCGACGCGGTTGTCGAGTTCGTCGTAGGACATGTTGCCGAGCTCACTGCTCCATGTGCCGACGGCAAGTACGGGTGCGTGTCGCAGTTGTGCCTCCTCGAGGGCATGTGCGGCCAGCCGTTCGTTGCCGGCGCGGTCGTCGACACCGACGACAACCCACTGGGTAAAGCGAGTCGGACGGGGTTCCGTGGAGTATCTGACGACCACGACTGGGCAGTGGGCCTTTTCGGACACCGCGACCGCTGTGGACCCAAGC
>CAVUPN010000033.1:0-103890 GCA_963743225.1 uncultured Actinomycetota bacterium
GGTCCTCGACGACCTCGCCTGACGTGCCGTTGCGCGGGTGGCAACTACGAGCGACGCCCCTGCGCCCTTGACATCACACGCTGAGCGACACTGTCGCGAGTGAGGCGGCAGCAAACCGGTCGGCGTCCACTAGCCTTACGCTGCCACCGCACCAACGACAACGGAGTCGTGCCGGACCATGAGCCCGAGCAACCCCTGGCGCCACCCACCCGCAGTGCCCCGATGCGAGAAACCCCGCGCCGGAGGGCGCTTTTTCCTCCCCGGTGGCAGGCGCCTGGGGTACGCCGAGTTCGGCGATCCCAACGGGGCGGTCGTGCTGTGGTTTCACGGCACACCCGGGGGGCGACGCCAGTTCCCGCTCGTCGGTCGCCGCGCCGCGGAAAGGCTCGGCCTACGCGTCGTCCTGATCGAACGCCCAGGCTCCGGACTGTCCGACTCCCATGAGTACGCCGCGGTCGCCGACTTCGCCCGCGACATGACCCACGTCGCCGACGCGCTTGGCGCGGACCGCCTTGGTGTCGTCGGGCTGTCCGGCGGCGGCCCCTACGCGCTGTCCTGCGCCGCGGTGCCCGCGCTGGCTAACCGGGTCGCGGCCGTCGCCGTCCGCGGCGGCGTCACCCCGTCGGTCGGCCCAGAAGCGACCAGCTCCGGCGGCATCGACTTCCTCCGCCGCGTCACCGACGTCTTCTCGGTGATGCGCCGACGCTCACGCAGGGCAGTGACGCGATGCCGCCACCCGGCATCAGAGATTGACCGCGCCGCGTGAACTCAATCCTGTCGTGGTCGTGTCACTCACGGTGGCCTTGAACTGCATCGCGCGGTACGGCCAGCCCCATGAGGTGTCCCACTGGGAAACGACGAGACCGACGCCGCCTGACACATCGAGTCGGGAACCCCGCAGCACATATCCGCCGTACAGCTGGGCCACCCGATTGTTTGCATGGTCTTCGCGGTCCCACGACGTACCGACCACCGGCATCTGAACCGGCGCCTCGTAAAGGTCGGCGACAGGCGACTCGATTGTGCGGTACCCCAATGCGTATTGGGAGGACAGGAACCCGCCGAGGATCCACTTGCCCCGCTCCAGCCGACGCAAACACAGCTCGCCCCACGTTTCCCCGGCAGGTGTGATCGGCGTGGGTTCGTTCCTCCATGACCACCGGTTATTGGCCCACCCCCAGCCTGAGTACTTCCACATGTCGCCGATGTGCTCGGGGCGAACACGCCTCAGGATCATGCCTTTGTCTCGCTGGAACCCCGTTGAGACGATGTACACCCAACCGTCGTCGGGGTCGTAGTCCCACGACCAGCACTGCGCGTAGCCGTTGTGCAATGCGCCAGGGAATTTGGCTTTTTCACCCATGTGCTGCCACGAGACGCCGTTATCGGCGGAGGACCAGATCTCAGTCCAAATCACATTTCCGAGTCCGCGGTTGACGATCGCGTGCAGGTATAACGATTGGCCCAACCGCAGCAAGTCGGAGGGGATCACCGTGCTGATGCCGCCGTGGGTCCAGCCTGTGCTCGCGTCGTCGTGGACGTAATCCCACAACTGCCGCGCATAATTCGGGTCCGCACCGCCGGCATACTCGTACCGGATCTGGTGGTTGGCGTCCCCGGTACCGATCAGGACGATAGGTGAACGCCAATCGCCCTCCCCTACCCTGTTGCCGGAGAAGGTGTCTCCGAACACCGACACCAGTTTGCCGTTGGGCGCCAGAACCGACGCGCCGAGATCCGCGCATCTCGCACCCCATCGGTCGGTGATGCCGGGGCCGGTCATGTCGGCCACTTTGCCGTCGACCGGGGCAAGCTTCGGCACCGGCACCGCTGCCGATGTCATCGTCGGCCGCCGTCGCCGCACAGGGGCCTTTGTTGCCGCGCGCGCACCTTCACGTTTCCACCGATACAACGTCGAACGGCTGACCCCGGTCTCCGCGGCGATTGCGGCGACCTTCTCGCCGGACCGCAGTCGCCGCAGTATCTGACGGCGCACGGTCGCCGCATCAGGGTTCGGCATATGCCCTCCGTGTATGGCTCATGCCCACCCGCACATTGTCTGGCAACGTGCCCGAGAAGTGAATAGACGTGCGCATCATCGTTTCCCGGAGCCTGCCCGCGGAATCGGGTCAAGCGCCTCCCCACGCGAAGTCAAGTGGCTTATGCTGGGTGCCGGAATACCACATTCAAGGCATCCGGAGAGAGTCATGCCGGTGAGTAGGTACATGCCGCTGAAGGCGGGAACGTATCACCTGTCCTCACCATATGGTCCGCGCGACCGTCGGATGCATTGGGGGCAGGATTTCGCGGCCGACGACGGCACGCACATCTACGCAGCGCAAGCCGGATCCGTCCAATACATCGGAGCAGCACAGGGTTTCGGCCAGTGGATCGTGATCGACCACCCTCGTCCAGCAGGAGGCGGCACCACCGTCTACGGCCACATGTGGAACGCCTTTGCCACCGGTCTGAGGCTAGGCGACAGCGTGGCCGCCGGTCAGCACATTGCCTATGTGGGAAGCAACGGCCAATCCTCCGGCCCACACCTGCACTTCGAAGTGCACCCCACAGTCTGGCGGGCGGGCTCTCAAATTGATCCCATGCCGTGGCTGGCGGGCGCGCTGGATCCAGAAACCATGCTCACGGTCGCGGCCGTCCCGGTAACCGACACCCTGTATGCCGACGTGTCGGAATGGCAACGCCCGGTAGATGATTCCTACCCCTATCGAGTGATCGCCATCCGGTCCAACGATGGCACGTACCGGGACAGGAACTGGGCATCGAACTACGCCTGGTGCAAGAGACGCTGCGACGAGAATGCGCTTGTCTTTTTCATCGTCTACTTCGTCTGGCGGAAGAACTGGCAGCAGACCGTTCGCACGCTCAAGGATCTTGTTGGACAGCCCCATCCACGGATGGCGGTGATGATCGATGTGGAGAGCTGGCAGGGACAAATCACCGGTAACCAGTCCGATGGATTGAATAAGGCCTACCAGGCGATCGCGGACTGGCTGGGCGATCGGCGACGAGTCATCGCCTACGGCAACAGGGGCGACCTGAACATTCTCTGGCCCTACAAACCCGTTGGACTTCGGATCGTTCTCGCCGCCTACGGATCAAACCCCGACTACCCCGGCAAAATTGCCCACCAGTACACCAACGGGGAGGGTTACGGCGGCGGCCTGCCGGAGGGATGTCCGCCATTCGGCAAGTGCTGCATGGATTCCGCCGATGGGCTCACCCCCGAACAGTACGCAGCTGCCTGCGGTATCGGCGCCGCGGTCGAAGACGAGCCTAGAGGAAACGACGTGTTCACCGACGACGATCGTGTCATGCTCGCCGCCGTGCACGAGCCTCCATTGAAGACCGTTCCCAACCAGGCAGCCGCCGCGGAACCGAAGCCGACCAAAAAAGCCCGCTCCCAAGCCAAGCCGGCGAAGAAGACCCGCTCACAGCGTGCGCCCAAGGCCGGCTCCTCAAGGGCGCCGCGAGCGGATACCGACGGCGACAAACATGACTGAGATGTGACGTGGCGACCAGCGTGCTCCCAATCCCGCGATGACCCGTGGTGACGCAAAGTCGGGCGGTAGCGGCGCTCCGAAAGCGATATCACCGGTGATACCACTTTCCAAGGGCACTCATCGCGTGGTCAGCACCAAGCCCGCATAGCCCTGCTGCGGAACGTCATCCAAAGACTTGCGGTGGTTCCCGAAGCCGCCGGCGTACGGCATGAAAACCCGCTTCTTGCCGTCGATGTTGGCCCCGAAATACCACGACGACTGCGCCTTCGTAAACAACCTCTTCTCCGCGGCCTGCGCCAAATGGTCGGTCCACGCCCGCGCGGCATCGGCGCGCGGCTCCACTGCGGAGATCCCTCGCTCCACAGCCGCCAGCATCAGCTCGACGGCCTAGTCCAGAAGCAGACGCCCCCGGTCTGTTGCTCGCCTCTAAGCATCAGCTATCAGCATCAAGATGCCACGCTGTGTTCGTCTGGCATCCGTGAGGCCGTGACATGTCCGGCGGAATGACGTAACCGCATGCGATCAATGCTCTGCGGAAGCGCCGTTCGTGATCTGGTGGAACCGCGAGATGCCGGTCGCCTATCGGGCGGCAGAGTGACCGCAGAGTGCGGTCGCCAGCGATGAGCGCGGCGGTGGCGGCATCGGCGCATTCGATCACGCGCAGGTGACCGAGGTCGGTCAGTTGCCCGGCCCTGCGGTTTATATCAACAACAAGGGCAGTCAGTGCGTCCGGTGGTGCGTGGTCGGCGCGGTGGTCGAGGAAGCCGGAGAACTCTGCGAGGTCGCGCCCCGTGTCGATCGCGCTGAGCAGGCTGGTCGCCGACACCGTCCAGACATGGTCGGCCGTTTGCTTTGCGTAGGCGGACAGGGTGAGCCGGTCTGCGATCGGGACGTCTCCGGTGGCGACGATGTCGAGGTTGGGCAGCACCTTCAGTGGCAGCGCAACGACTGGCTCGAGGCCGGCCGGTTGGTAGGTGTCTGTCAGGCCGAGGGCGTAGGCACCCAGCGGATTGAGTCTGATCGCCTTCAGGCCGTCGTAGCGGCTAAGCGCGTCAATGAAGTCGCCACCCCAGTTGCCGCGGAAGTCATCCCGCGCACGGGTCGGGTGGATGTAGTCGAGGTCGATCAGCCCAAGAGTCCCGGCATACTCGAACAGCACGGCCAGGGTGTAGCGGCCCTCCAGCAGCGTCCAATCGTGGTAGCCGGCGTAGCCGAGGCTGCCGTAATGCGGGTCTTCGAGGTAGAGCTTCCACAGTGCCCTCTCAGAACGCGCGATGGTCGGGCTGAGCCCGTCGAGCCGCATCGCGGTGAACAGGTCGTCGATCTCTATCCACTCGCCGGGTGGGCAGTCGGCCAGCGCCACGGCGACCGTCTGGCGGCGGGGCTTGGCCGCGGTGAGTACATTGCGGGCGCCCTGCCCCTTGATCTGGTTGACCCGGCTGAACTCATCGATAACAGCGTGGGTGAGCCAGCGCCGCCACAGGTGGCGGATGGTCTCGGCGGGCGGTTTCCTCAGGGCGGCGCGGCCTTTCGGGGACAGCTGCAAGCGCGTGCCGTCAAGTTTGGCCAGTCCGCCGGCTTGCACCAGCAGCGGCCAGGCGAGGGTGGCGATGGGTTCGTCGGCGTAGAAATCACCGTGCGCAAGGTGAGCGTCGATGGTGCGCATGGTGGCGCCAGTGGGGTGGCTGGTCTTGTCACTGCATCTCAGCTTGCCTGCTGCGCACAGTTCAAGGAGTGTGCGCACGTTGGCCAGCGCTTCGCGCTCGGTCAACCGCACCTGGTGCTCGTCGGCGTCACGTACGGGATCCACTGTCGTCATGCTCCTTTCGCCCACAAGCGGTAAGCGTCGATCCACTCTGCGCCCTGCGGCGGCGGTGTGGGCAACGGCAGCTCCAAAATCGGGACGCGCTGCTTCGCCTTGCCGCGCGTGCAGACTGCGGTGATCTGGCTATCCTCGGTTAGATCCACGCTTGTGACCGTGACGTCCAGCCCAAGCACCACAGTATGGAAAGGCATGGCAAGATTGTCCTCCAGCATCGTGTAAAAGCCTGTGACGCACTCACTTTCGTTGTAGCAGTCGACGGTTGCTTCGGCGATCAGGGCATTCAGCACCATCCGTTGGGATCGGCTCACATGGCCAGCCTTTCATGCCGGTCCGTCAACGCCTCCAGGGTCCACTCGCGGAGCGACAACCCGAAGCCCGCCGATGGCGCCCCTTAGGGTGAGAAGCCGACTAGCATAACGATATGGACACCTACTCGGCATCGGCGGTCGCCAGGATGCTGGGCACATCCACTCCGCGCGTCGCACGGGCGATACATCGATTGCGCATGGCGGTCTCGAAGTCACCTTTGGGCGCATACACGATCACCGCCACGCAGCTGGATAAGCTCCGCACTGAGCTAGGCGAACCCGTCCCGGTCGGCCTTACTCGCGTGCAGGCCCACGTTCTGGCGGCGCTCGCCCGATCGCCACGCGGCCTCGCGTCCGTCCGCTCGGTCGGCCGGCGCGCCGGCGTGAGCCCCACCGCCGCCAGCCGCGCGCTCCGTAGCCTCACCGAGGCAGGACTCGCACGCGCCGAGAACCAGATGCTGGCCCTGGGCCAGGCGACTCGAGTACTGGTCTATTCCGCAGTGGTCGATCATCCGCGTTGGCACGAATTGGCGCCAGCACTCGCCACGGTTTCCCTGCCGCCCTTGCCCGAACAGGTGTCGGCCCAGACCGTCCCCTACTACTTGCGCCACCTGTTTTGGAATGCCGCGACATCCCAGCTGGACGTGGCGACCTCGGCGCCGTTCATCGCCAAACGATTGCTCAGCACCGGAGACCTCGACGGACTTGCCTGGGGTGCAACACATCTGCCCCCCGAAGCCTGGGATCGTGCCGCGAGATCACGGGAAATCTCACCGAGAGATCGCGCACTTGCGAACAACCTCGCCCGGAGGCACGGTGCCGCTGCCTGACCAGATCCGGGATATTCTGCCCGCCGATACCGCGATGGTTTGGGAGATGTTGGCTCCCGCGATCCCCACCGCTGCATACCTCGCCGGCGGCACAGCCATTGCCGTGCACCTGGGCCACCGCGTCAGTCACGATCTCGACTTCTTCTACCATCACAACGCGATCGATCTCGATGAGCTCGCCCGAGCCATCGACACGGTGGGCCCGTTCGCCATCACGACGCGCGCCCCTGGGACCTTGAATGGGCTCTTCTCCCGAACCAAAATTCAGTTTCTCCACGCGGACGAGGTTGCGCCGCAACGATTGCTGGCACAACCTATCGACGTAGCGGGACTACGTATAGCCGAGCTTGACGATCTGCTCGCCATGAAACTCAAAGTCGTCGGTGACCGCGGCGAACTGCGGGACTACTTCGACCTGATGACCATCGAGCAACGCGCCGGACGTTCAGTGGAGGAGGGACTCCAACTCTTCCTGGCCCGCTTCCAACCGCCCTACCCTCAAGAGGCGCTCGGCCACATCGTGCGAGGCCTCGGCTACTTCGACGATATTGAACCCGACGACCAGCTGCCCGTGCCCCGCCAGACCATCGTCGACTACTGGACTGGCCGACATCCCGGCGTGATCGCCGCCTTAGGCCGAATCCCGCCCTGAGGAATCAGAACGCTTCACAGCGCACCTCGGCGGCCAGCCAAGCATCGGGGTTGGCGACACGCCAAACTCACAAAGGCGCGCACGTTGCCGACGCCACAGTTTGGGCGGACGCCGGCCCGCTTTGTCTGGACTGCGCCGACCTCGGCCATCTCGACTACCTGCCGGCCGGTGATGCGGCTCTGACCCGGCGCGCGAAGAAAGCCAGCCGACAGTCCGCCGTCGTTGTGCTGCTGCGCCCCGACCTGATAGGCCCGAACCGCCCCGGCCCCAAAGGATTCCGCGATCTACCGATCGGCATCGACGGGCCCTACCTCTCCTCCATCAACAAATCCCGCGGATCACCGCGAACACAAAGCATGTTCGCCGGAAGCGGTGAATCCCTGTTTGACGTAGAAATTCTGCGCCTCGGTGTTGCGGTCCCACCCCAGGCCAGCTCAGACGGTGACCCGCCGCGACGCGACCAGCTCGCCGCCGAGGTATCCGTCGACCCGCAGCTGGCCGGCGCTCACCCCGGGAATCGTCACGGTGAGCGGACCCTGCCCGACGTCCTCCGACGCACGCGGGCGGTCGTCGACGGCCAGGTCCACCCGGTCGACGCCCGCCGCATCAATCGCGACAGAAAGGCCACCGCCGGACACCGAGGCGCTGACACTCAGCCGCCGCACCGGCATCCCCGCGAGCAGCTCACCGGCCGCGTCGAGCAGGTCCACGTTCTCTTCCAGCAAGTCAGCGCGCGTCAGCTTGTGCATGACATCCGGCCGCACACCCAGGTCCTCCACTGGCGTGCCGGACAGCTCGCCGACTCGCAGCGTCCGCCGGATCGATACCCGCATGTTGGCGCCGTTCGGCAGCGCCCTGTACGGCGACTCCGAATCCGCCGGTGCCGGCAACTGCAGCAGCTGCGAAAGCAGCCCATGGGTCCACACGTTCGCCCCGCCCGCACCGGTGTTGTCGTCGACACCGAGGATCTTGCCGATCGCGTGGTCGGAGAACCCCGCGGAGAAGATATCGGTGGCCGAGTAGCAGCGCGCGTCGGTCACCAGCACCACCGGGCCGTGGTAGGTCTGGCCCAGCTCGTTGGCGCCGTCGGTCGGAGTGATCGACTTGGCCGCGGAAAAGACCGAACCCGTCTCGGTCGCCATTTCCAGCGAGTCGACCCACGGACCCAGGTCGATGCCCGCCGCATTGTCCTTGTGGCGCCGGCAGATCCGCAGGTTCAACGGTGTGCTGATGAACTGAACCGGCTCGGGTGTGATCGGCCGCGGCGTCATCGTCTGCAGCGTGAACTCGCTGGCGTAGATGTGGCCGCCGCCGTTGTCGCGCACGTCGAGGACCAGCCCATTCTGCGGTAATGCCGCCGCCAAGCGAACGAACTCGTCGCGGAATGCCGCCGGGTCCTGGACGCTGAACGTGAAAATCCGTAGATGCCCGAATGTGCCATGCGCCGTCGAGATTTCGCGTGCACGGAAGACGCCTGGCATTGTCGTGGGGATGTCCGCACCGCCCACCGCCGCCGGTTCATCCAGCATCGCCGAACTCAAGCCCCTCTCGAGTTCTACGACCTCGGGGGTGAACAGCAGCTTTTTGGCGCGGCTCTTCTCGTCAGAATCCAGGTCCAGGCCCATCGACGTCGCGGCGACGCTGATCGTGTCGAGATCGGCCATCGGCGGCAGGTTATCGACGACCTTCCACTGCTCACGCAGCTCGTGTGTCGTACCGTCCGCAGCAAGGTAGGTCACGATGACCCACTCCTCGTCGGGTGGGGTCTGAATCACCAAGGGCCGCAGGGTCAGTGAATCCAGTCCGCGGGCCAGGTTGGCGGCCTCGTTGCTGCCGGCGAACTGGGCGCCGTTGAGCGCAACGGCTCGGGCGATCGGCGTCCCATTCCAGTGCGTCACCTCGACCCCGCGTCCGAACGGCGGGGCGCTGAATCCCACCACCGTCTGGGTGACGAGGTAGCGCTCGGCGCCACCCTCGAAACACTTCTCGATCGCGAACGGCAGGAACGCGATCTTGCCCGCGAACGGCGCCGGCAGCAGGTAGTTGGTGTGCAGGTCACGCACCGAGTGGAAGATGCCCGACATCTGCCGGTGAAAACTCCACTCCGGCTCCATCGTCTGCTGCGTCTGGCGGTCCATGCGCGCCCGCAGCACCCGCAGCCGCTGCACCGGATTCACCGCGTGCATGGCCACTTTCAGCGGCAGGTGCACGTAGTTCTGCTCCAGCAGCAGGATGGCCTGATCCACCAGCAGCTTGCGCTGGTTGAGGGTCAGCGTCCCAGCAGCGGCGAGAAACGTCGGCAGCGGGACCGCCGCGGCCTGCTCGCCCACACCCTCGATAGCACGGCCCCGCTCGCGGACCGCGGTCGTCGTCTTCGCCATCTCAACCCTTCCTTTGACATCGGCCCTGCCTCGAGGACCCTCTGTCGAATTGTGATCGCACCGGCCGGTCAGCGGATGAGTACCGCGCTACTCGACTTCTAGTGATTCGTGGGAACCTCGCGCCCGCGTCCGCACCCGGAACTCAGGTGGACTCCGCGACCTATCCATCGAAATCGACGGGCTCTACCTCGGCGGCGCCGGCTGCCACGGCGGCCCCGGCATCACATTCATCCCCGGCTACAACGCCGCATACCAGGTGCTCGACGACCACGGCTGACGACCGGCAACGCCGACGCGCCGGTTATCGCGGGCCGGGAGGTATCGCAGCGTTCGCCGATCAGGCACTGCCGTAGAGACGCAAGGCCTGGGCCGCCGCCGTCGCCATTTCACCCCGCAGATCCGAGATCGGTGGACTGCCTCGTAAATGGATCGAGTTCGAGAGCAGAACAACATAGGTATTCGACTCTGGATCGATCCAAACCGTGGTGCCGGTAAAGCCTGTGTGACCAAAGCTACCGATGGGAAAGACCATGCCTCGCGGCGTGGAAAGGGGCGTATCGATATCCCAGCCGAAGCCGCGCAGGTTTTGTCCCTTGATCGCCGGATAGTGCGGTGCGAGTAGCGGATTCGTGGTGTTCGGCCCCGTTGCCAAGGCTTCTCGGGCGGCATCGTTCGCCACTTGGAGTTGTTGAGCCGTATGTCCCGGCTGCTGCGGAATCGTCATCAACTCGAGAGTCGCTTGCTTCAGCGGAAAGTTGCTCGGACGTCCCGCAAGCCGATCAAGCAAGGCTTGCGCATAGATGCCGACATCGTGTGCCGTCGAGAACACACCGGCATGCCCGGCCACCCCACCCATGCGCCGCGCCGTCGTGTCCTGCACCGTGCCCCGCAGCAGGTAGTCAAGATCGGGGTTCTTGTTCGGATCGGCTCTGCTCTCCTCGTCACGTGCTGTCGGCGCGATCCGCGACAAAACGCCGGTGCCCCACGACCCTGCGGGACAAGCACCCAGCATGCCTCCTGTTACCGCCGGAGCCCAGGCGATCGCAGCTCCCCTCACCGCGTGTGGACCACATGCTGTGGCCAGAGGGAGATAGCGAGTGTCTTCCATGCCAAGCGGCGCGAATACGTGTCGCTGAACGTAAACGTCTTCTGCCCCGCCCGTGACTTTCTCGATCAGCGCGCCGAGCAGAATGTAGTTGATGTCGGAGTAGCGGAAACGCTCACCGGGGCTCGATTCCAGCGGCGTCGTGAGCGCACGATGAATGCCTTCTGCCTTGTCGGCGCGGTCCAGTCCCCACGGATCTCTGAGGTCGACGTCGCCCGTTTCGCCCGAAGTGTGCGTCAGCAACATGCGAACGGTCACCTCTGCACGCAGTGGATCGTTCGCCGTGTTGAAGTCCGGCAGATACTGCTGCACGGGATCGTCGAACCGAACCTTGCCTTCTTCGTAGAGCTGCATGACGGCGGTCGCCGTCGCGAGGGGTTTCGTCAACGACGCCATGTCGAAGATCGTGTCCTCGGTCATCGGCTCCGCAGGTGCAGGCGATCCGTCCAGTCCCGGCTCCCCCGCGAGCTTCCGCAAGCCGTAAGCCTGGTGGAAGACGACCCTGCCGCCGTGCCCGATCACAACCACAGCACCCGGCAACTTTTGCGCCGCAATCGCATCGTTCATCAGCTTGGAGACCGTTGCGAAGTCAGGTGCGGGGGCCCCATCCGGCGACAGCGTGGGCGTCGGCGCCGCAGCAGGCGCGGGCGCAGGCGCAACCGGAGCCTGCGTTTCCTGCGCGCTTTCGGTTACGGCCGGATGCTCTGCAGAGCCTCGCGAGCAGGCCGTCGCGAGTGCAAGCAAGACTGCGCCAGCAGCCATGGCCTTTCGCGCAGATGGCTTACCGAACATGAAACTGGCCGCCGGACCCCGCCGGTCCGGACGTCAGCTCGGATCAGCCGCTGCCCCGCCCGGTACGCGACGCGCCACCGTCGCGTCGATGGCTTCACGCAGCGCGGGTAGCTCGTCGAGCAAGCGGTGAAAATCGTCGCGTTCGATATGCAGCACTTCGGCTTGCCCCGTTGTCGTGACGGTCGCATTACGCAGCTTGCCCTGTATGAGCGCGGATTCGCCGATCACCTCACCCGGCCCCACCACGGCAACGCGGTCCTGGCCGACGTACACCCCTGCCTCCCCGCTGAGCAGGATGTAGCAGGCGTCGGACACGGTCTGCTCACGGATCAGGGGCCACGGCCCCGACGTCGAGGTGCGATGCGCAGCTTTCACGACACGCTTCAGGTCGTCGACGGAGAACTTCGCGAAGGTGTCGAATTCCCGTAGCCGGCGGGCGTCTTCTTCCTGCGCAGCTGCGATCGAACGGTCGCTCATAGTGGTCTCCCCGATTAGCGATGTGACCTGACTTCGGAGAGCGTAGCGAATAACCTCAGCCCATCAGCGCTTTCTGCAATACCGTGACGGACGGACTCTCACCACGACGTGTACCGAACACGCCGTTCTGGGTAACCTGCCAGCAAGGGGAGGTTTTCAATGCAGACACGATTAGTCGGTCTAACAGCGGCACTGGCGGCAGTCGCCGCCACCGCGGGGTGCGGTATGACCGGAACGGAGCCGGCCGAACCGTCCCAACGATCCGGGCGAGTCACCGTCGGCGACCGCACGCAAGACACGCAGTCCGTCAAGTGCACCCAGACTGAGTGGTTGCTATCGATCGAGGCGAGCGCTGACCCCGGACGCGCCCGTGCTCTCCTCCAACTCGGCGGTGAGACGCCGGTCGTCAGGACAGTCAACATCGAGAACATCGACGGCCTGAGCGGCATCTCCGGAGGGGATGTCGGCAAGGCCGAGGCCTCCACCAACGGCAGCAGCCTCTACACGATCACCGGCACTGCCGTCGCCCGCGATGCGGCCAGACCGGGTCAGACGACGGACATGCCCTTCAAAATCGAAGCACCGTGCTGAACCGCGGCCAGTAGCATCCAGCGGGTGCCGACAGGTGCCCGCGCCGACGATCAACATCAATATGTCTCGGGCCTCGCGGCCGCGATGACGGTCATCGCCATGGGCCTCGGCTATGCCATCTCGATCGGCGACCCGACGACCCTTTCGGCCAACCTGCAGGTCGTCAACAGCGGCCTGCAAATCTCGGGAAGTACCTCCACGTTCATCGCCAGCCTGGCGACCCTCACCATGGCGGCCGCGGTGCTCAGCGCCGGCGCGCTGGGCGACCTGTACGGCATGCGACGCATGTACATGGTCGGACTGTGCGGAGCGATCGCGTTCAGTGCGCTGGCCGCCGCTGCGCCGGTAGCGACGGTGTTGATCATCGCCCGCGCGGGTGTCGGGGTGACCCTGGCGTTTTTGATCGGCCTGTCGCTGGCGATCACCAACGCGGTGTTCCCGCCGGGTCGTCGGGCCGCGGCGATCGCCGCCTACTTCGGCGTGGGATACGCCGTCTCCACCCCGCTGCCCGCGATCAGCGGTGCGCTGGCGCATGCCATCAGTTGGCGCGCATGCTTTTCGCGGTACCGCTCATCGCCGCGGTGGGATTGCTCATCACCTGGCGGTACGTGCCCGAAACGGTGCGGGCCACCCGCCGACTGGACGTGCTTGGCATGGCGCTGTTCGCGGTCGCGCTGCTGGGGTTGATCTTCGGCATCTCGCGGGTGGAGACCGGTATCAATGCCGTCGGCGTCGCCGCCATTGCCGTCGGCCTGGTGGCCGGCTGCGCGTTCGTGATGCAGGAACTGCGCACACAGCATCCCGCGCTGGATATGCGGGTATTTCGCTCCGGCCGGTTCAACGCGGCAGTGACGGCCGGGGTGATGTTCAACATCGTGCTCGGCGGGTCGATGGTCCTGCTGGCCTTCTACCTGGTGACGATCCGCAAGGAGTCACACGAGCTGTTCGGCTTACTGCTGATTCCCGCCACCGCGATGGCGGCACTGGCGGCCACCGCAGCCGGCCCGGCCGCCAACCGGTTCGGCGCCCGCACGGTACTGGTAAGTGGGCTCCTCGTCATGCTCGGCGGCCTGCTGGTGCTGAGGTTCTTCGACCTGAACACGTCTCGGGAGGTCGTGTTCGTCACCGCGGCGCTCATCGTGGTCGGCGGTGCCCTGGTCACGACGCCGCAGGCCACCATCATGATGGGCAGCGCCCCGGCTGACCTCGGCGGCGCGGTCTCCGCCGTCAAGAGCGCCGTCAACGAGGGCGGATACTCGCTGGGGCCAGCCCTCTTCGCCCTCGTCGGCATCAACCTCTTCCTGGCCGACAGCGTGCACGACCTGTCCCGGGCCGGAGTCACGCGCGACGAGACGCGCCAGGCGTTGCTGACGGCGCACGGCGGCCGCGAGGCACACCTGGTCGACCCAGACCAGGCGCGACTGGTGATCGATCAGGCACCGCACAACGCCGTCGATGCAATCCACACCCTGAGTCTGATCATGGCCGTCGGACCGATAGCAGCGATCATCCTGGCGCTCTGGCTGATCAAGCCTGCGGACACCAGAAGGTAGCGTCACTCGGCGGCCGAGTGTCCTAGACCGGGGTGCGGTCTGCCCACCTCCGAACGACATTGTCGCTTTCGGTTAGCCGGTCTCCGTTCAATCGACATTGTCGCTACGAGCCGGGCAATTCGAACACTTCCCCTGCGGCAGCCAAATACAAGTCCGGTGATCGCCTCCACCGTCACCGTGACTACCCTTCGGGGCGTGCGCACTGTCCTCTCGGTTGTGGGCCGACAACAGCGACTTGGCGGCCGCGGCGCTCGCGCACCCTTTCGTGAGCCGCCTCGGCGACGGCTCCCTGGCCCGTGAGGTCTTCGCGGGCTACGTCGCGCAGGACGCCTTCTTCCTCGAATCCTTTGCCCGCGCATACGCATTGGCCCTCGCCCGCAGTACCGACACACCGACGCTGCTCGCGCTCGCCGATCTGCTCGGTGGAGTGCGCGAGGAACTCGGCTTGCACTCGTCCTACGCCGCCCGTTGGGGCATCGACATGGCGGGCGTCGTGCCGACATCGGCGACCCTGGCCTACACCGAGTTCCTGCTGGCGACCGCCGCTACGGGCGGGCTGGCCATGGTGTTCGCCGCAATGACGCCGTGCATGCGGCTCTATGCCTGGCTCGGTGCGTCGCTGGACGCGAGCGCCGCCGGACCGTACGCGGAGTGGGTACAGACCTACGCCGACCCGAGTTTCGAGGCACTGGCCGCCCGGCTGGAACTCCTACTCGACGAACAAGACGAGGACAGCCCCGCCGTCCACGCGACTTACCGGCGGGCGATGCGCCTGGAACTGGATTTCTTCGACGCCGCGCTCGCAGGTTGAGTACGCCCTGGCTGAGGCGATCGACCCATTGTTTACAAACCTACGGCCCGGATACTCTCCGAGCAGTCCTATTCGTGCTGCCGAGAGGACGCCGTGTCCGAACTGGCGCAAGCCCTTGTCGGTGGGATCCTCATCGGCGGCCTGTACGTCGCCATCAGCATCGGCTTCTCGTTGTCGTTCGGCGTTCTCGACGTCGTCGACCTCGCAGTGGGAATGTGGGTGGTCCTCGGCGCGTTCGCCGCGATCGTCGCCAGCGAAAGGCTGGGAGTTGACGCGTTTCTGCTGCTCCCGGTCGTGTTCGTCGTCTTCGGGGCCGCCGGCTGGCTCATCGCGCCACTGATCTATCGGGTCCGCACCAGCAAGTACGCCCTGCCGGCGCTGATGGGGCTGGCATTCACCTTCGGGCTCGCCACGCTGATCCGCGGCGGCCTGCTCACCCTGTTCGGCTACACGCCCCGCACCGTCCGCACCGAATTCTTCTCCGGCAACGTCGAGCTGTTCGGCATCACCGCACCCGCGATCCGGGTGGCCGGCTTCGCCTTCGCGGTCGTCGCCACCGGCCTGTTCCTGGCGTTCCTGTTCTACACCCGCACGGGTCTCGCGATCCGGGCCACCGCGCAGAGCAAGGAGAACGCCGGGCTGATGGGCATCGACGTGAAGCGGATCAGCAGCCTGGTGTACGCCATCTACACCGGCCTCACCGCGATGGCCGGCGCGATACTCGGCGCCATCTACGCGATGACCCCCGAGGTAGGCCTGCGCTACACGCTGTTCGCGTTTTTCGTCGTGGTGCTGGCCGGCCTCGGCTCGGTGGTCGGCGTGCTGGTCGCCGGGCTGTTCCTCGGCGTGCTGCAGTCGTTGGTCACCACGTACGTGGGTGCCGACTACACACTGATGGTGGTCTTCGCGGTGCTGTTCGTCGCGCTTCTTCTGTTCCCGCAAGGCATCTCGCGGCGGGGTTTGGCATGAGCAGGCCCGCCTCCGGGGGCAATCCGTACCTCAACCTCGGCATGCTCGCCCTCGTCGTCGCGGCACTCTGCCTGCTGCCGATGATGACATCGCCGTACTACATCCGGGTCGCCACCGGCGTCGCGATGTGGGCCGGAATCGCGCTGTCCTGGAACGTGATCTGCGGCTACGCCGGCTATATCAGCTTCGGCCACGTGGCCTTCTTCGGCATCGGCGCGTACACCACGGCGATCCTGATGCAGCCCGACGTCGACTGGAACTTCTGGGCGACCCTTCCGGTCGCGGCCGTGATTGCGGGCGCCGTCGCGGCGCTCGTCGGCTGGCCGGCGCTGCGGCTGAAAGGCGCGTACTTCGCCATCGCGACCTGGGCGCTGGCCGAGGCGATACGCGAACTCGCCACGGTCGTCGACATCACCGGTGGCTCCGGCGGACTCAAGACGCCGATCCGCCTCGACGACAACTTCTTCTTCTACACGATGCTCGCCGCCGCGGCGATCGCATACGCCCTGTGTTATCTGCTGTTGGAGCGGTCCCGGTTCGGTTTCCAGGTAAAGGCGGTGCGCGACAACGAGATCGCCGCCCGCGCGCAGGGCATCAACTCCACGCTGGTCAAGATCGAGGCCTTCGTACTGAGCGCGATGATCCCGGCCGTGCTGGGTGGCATCAACGCGTACTGGATCACGTTCATCAACCCCGACAGCGTGCTGAACACCATCATCACCGACCAGCTGGTGGTGATGGTGCTCGTCGGCGGGCTCGGGCACGCGTGGGGTCCGGCGCTCGGCGCGACCGCGATGTTCCTGTTGCAGGAGCAGCTCCGGGTCAGCTACGGCGAGACGACCGCATACATCATCATCGTCGGCGCGCTGGTGATGGCGGTCGTGCTGTTCCTGCCCGACGGGCTGGTCAGCATCGGACGGCGAGCGCGACGAATGCGGCTCATCCGCCAATGGCTCCGCCGCGCCCGCGACGACGTCGTGCCCCACCGAGAAGGACGCCGAGACCGAGGAGGCCACACGATGACGGTGCTCGCGGTCGACGACCTGTTCCGCTCCTTCGGCGGCATCCGCGCGGTCGACGGTGTCACGTTCGGCGTCGAGCAGGCCGAGATCGTCGGCATCATCGGGCCAACGGCAGCGGCAAGAGCACACTGTTCAACCTGCTCACCGGCGCCCTGAAGCCCGACAAAGGCACCATCACGTTGTTCGACAAGAACATCACCGGGCTCGCCGCGTACAAGATCGCGCGGGCCGGCCTCGGACGCACCTTCCAGATCCCGCGCTGTTCGTGAACATGACTGTGCGGGAGAACCTTTGGACCGCTGCGGTGCAGTTCGACTGGGACAACGCCCGCGCCGACGCGGACGCCGTACTGGAGCGGCTGGAGCTCACTCACGTCGCCGACGACCTCGCGAGCAGCTTGTCCGGCGGGCAGCAGCGGCTGCTGGAGATGGGGCGGGTGCTGATGCAGAACCCGAAGGTCGCGCTGCTGGACGAGGTCGCCGCCGGTGTACACCCGCGACTGCGGCAGATCATGCTGGACTCCATCCGCACCCTGCGCGACGGCGGGCACGACGTTTCTGGTGATCGAGCACGACATGGAACTCGCGCAGGACATCTGCGACCGGATCATCGTGATGGATGCCGGAAAGATCGTGGCGGAGGGCAGCTTTGAGGAGATCTCGCACGACCCGCACGTGATGGAGGCGTATCTGGGGGTGTCGGCGGAGTGACTGAACAGCAGGGCACAGACTCCAGCGACAGCGTCATCATGGTCAACGGCGTCGACGCGGGGTATGGCAGCGTGCAGATCCTGCACCAGGTATCGATGCATGCTCGCACCGGCCAGGTCACCTGTATCTTCGGGCCGAACGGCTGCGGGAAGAGCACCCTGCTGAAGGCGATGGTGGGAGTGATCGACCCCTGGTCGGGCACGGTCACCCTCGACGACGACGATCTCACCCACCTGCCGTCTCATCGCACGCTCGGCCGCGGGCTGGCGATGATGCCGCAGGGCGGCGGCGTGTTCCCCCAGCTTTCGGTGCGCGACAACCTGCGTATCGGCGGCTACACGATCCGCTCCCGGCAGCAGCTGGACCAGCGGATCGAAGAGCTGCTCGACGAGTTCCCGCGGCTGCGCGAGCGGTATGCGGTGCAGGCCGGCCAGCTCTCCGGCGGCGAGCAGATGATCCTGTCGATCGCCCGCGCGCTCGTCTTGCGCCCACGGTTCCTGCTGTTCGACGAGCCGTCCGCCGGCCTGTCCCCCAAGCTGGTCGGCGACGTCCTGGTCCGCGCCACCGAGCTCGCCCAGCGCGGCGTCGGCGTGATCATGATCGAGCAGAACATCCGCGAGGCGTTACGGGTGGCCGACCGGATGTACGTCCTGGTGTCGGGGCGGAACCGGTTCGAGGGCACACCCGCCGACGTGGAGGACGACCGCGAACTCATGCACCTTTATCTAGGAGGTCGCTGAACGACACACGGCTATATGCCCGCAACCCGTCACTCGAGAGGAAATGAACATGTCCAACTACATCGACCGTCGACGCTTTCTCGCCCGGGCCGGTCTCGTGGTGGGCGGCGCGGTTGCCGGCCCGAGCTTCCTCGCCGCATGCGGCGGCGACACGGGCGGCGGTGAAGCGTCCGACAAGTTCAAGGTCGGCGCCGTGCTCGAGCTGTCCGGCGAATCCGCGACCGGCGGCCAGATCGCCCAGCGTGGGTACCAGCTGTGGGCCGACACGGTGAACAAGGCGGGCGGGCTGTCCATCGGCGACCAGAAGTACGAGGTCGACCTGATCGTGCAGGACTGCAAGAGCGATCCTGGCACCGGCGCCGATGCGACCTCTCGGCTGGTCACCGAGGACGGCGTGAACGCCATCTTCGGCGCGTACACCAGCGGCGTGCAGATCGCGATGGACCCGATCTGCGCCAAGTACCGGGTGCCGTGCATCGCCGGCTCGGCGGAGTCGCCCAACGTCTGGAAGGCCAAGCCCGAGTTCACCTTTGGCGTCATCCCCGCCGTGGACACCACGGCGGCCCGCTCGATCCAGGCGATCGTCGACAACGCGAATCCCAGGCCGGCCACGGCGGCGGTCGTCGGCGCCAACGAGCCGTTCTCCGACAACACCGCCGAGGGCTTCCGCGCCGGGGCCCAGGCCGCGAATCTCAACCTCGTGCACTACGGGCTGTTCCCCACGAACGCCGACCTGGCGCCGGTGGCCGGTGCAGTCGCGGCGCAGAGGCCCGACATCGTGGCGGTCGGCGGCCACGACGTTCTGCTGGTCGACTTCGTGAAGTCGATGGCCGCGACCGGCTTCACGCCGAAGGCGATCATCGAGCACTACGGGATCACCGATGCCTCGTTCGCGCAGGCGCTCGGCCGCCAAGCCGACGGCGTGATGGGAATCTCGGTTTGGCTGCCGACCGCGTCCTTCAGCGACGACCTGTTCGGCTCGGCCGGCGACTACGCGAAGACGTTCGAGGAGCAGCACGGCACGCCACCGGATTACACGGCCGCCGGGTGCAGCGCGGCCGGGCAGGTGCTGCAGGCCGCGGTCGAGAAGCTGGGCGAGCCGCCGTCGTTGTCTGAGGAATCCCGAGGCAAGCTGAACGAGCTGATCGCCGGCACCGACCTGCAGACCTTCTACGGGCCGATCAGGTTCGCAACCGAGGGCGACCACTTCCACAACAACACCGCGCTCGACCCGATGCTGGTCCAGATCCAGGGCGGGCAGGTCAAGGCGATCGCGCCGCCGGACTCGGCAGAGGCGAAGATGATCTATCCGCTCGCGCCCGCTGAGCTGAGTTCGGAGGAATACGATGCAGAGCCAATTGACTGGGCTAGCAGCAGCCCTGGCCTCAGGATGCGGTCTGGTGGGAACGGAACCGAGCGAACCGTCCCAACGATCCGGCAGCATCACGGTCGGCGACCGCTCGGCAAGACACGCAGTCCGTCGATTGCACCCAGGTGCAGTGGGATATGACGATCGAGGCGAGCGCCGACCCGGGACGCGCCCGGGCTCTCCTGCAACTGGGTGGTGAAAAGCGGATCGTCAGGTCAGTCAACTTCGAGAACATCGACGGCCTCAGCGGCGTCGCCGGGGGCGATCTCGGCGACGCCGAGGCCTCCGTCAACGGCAGCAGCACCTACACGATCACCGGCACCGCCGTCGTTTCCGATGCCGCCAACCCGCGGTCAGACAAAGAGCGCGCCCTTCGAGATCGAAGCACCCTGCTGAACCGCGGCCAGTAGCATCCAGCGCGTGCCGATGACCAAAGAGAAAGGTCGACCAGGCGCCGCACAACGCGGTCGACGCGATCCATACGCTGAGCTTGGTGATGGCCGTCGGGCCGATAGCCGCCATCATCCTGGCGCTCTGGCTGATCAAGCCTGCTGACGCCCGACGGTGATTTCGTCGTGGACTGAAGCTGCCCGGCTACGAGCGACTAAGTCGCTGACATGGCGACGACCTGTAGTAGTTGAGCGACATTGTCGCTGAGGGGCGGGCAAGTCAAGCACTTCCTCTGCGCCGAACCGCTTAGGGGCGTTGTTTCGATCGTTTCAATACCGACGTCCAGTGATAGGCTGGTTCCATGCCTCCCGTCGCGTTGCTAGTCCGCCAGGTCGAAGAAAGGGTCCGCCGCGATCCCGACTTCGCCGAGCTCCTCGGCACACTCATCGATGCGCCAACGGCGCCCAAGGAAGAACTCGAGCGCGTCGCCGCCCGTACCTTCAACGATGAGCGCCGCGGCGCTCTGATGCGCGACTTCGTCGAAGGCGCAATCCCGACACACGAGGTCCAAGCGCTCCTCGGGCACGAAACGCCGCAAGCCGTACACCAACTCCGCCGACGCGGCAAGCTCCTCGGCGTGGCGCACGGAAACAACACCTGGTTTCCCGCGTGGCAGTTCGAGGGCGACCGGCTGCGCCCAGATCTGCCAGAGATCCTGAAGCTGCTTACCCGCTTCACCTCCGATCCCGTTGTGGCCGACCGTATTATGCGGATCAAGCACGAAGAGTTGGCGGGCGCGTCGATCTCGACGGCGCTGCATCGCAAGAAGTCAGCATCCACCGCGTGGCAGATGCTCGCTGCCGTCGGTGCCTAAGCTCGTCGCCGGCTACCGGGCTCCCCTTCCGGTCGACCGCCCGGTCGGCCTCCGCACCTATTCCGTGCGTGCCGGAACCGTGATCTGGCGTGTCGAAGCTACTGAACCGGCAGACTGGGCGTGGGACGGGTTTCCCGTCCCTCGCTACCGATTCGACCCCGCGTCGGGCGGATTTCGCACTCGCTACGCCGCCCGTACCTACGCGGGTGCTTTCCGCGAGCGCTATCGGGACACGGGTCGCGTCATTCCCGCCGACCATGCGAGCCAGTATCTAGTCAGGCTCGTCGCCGCCCGACCCCTCAAGGTATTTGACCTGAGGACGCAGAAGAACCAAGACGTTCTGGATGTCGACGATCAGATAAACGTCGGCCAGCAGCGGCGAGTGTGGCAGAAGTGCCATCAGCTGGCCGATGCCGTTGAAACGTGGTGGAGCGACCTCGACGCCATCGTGTACCGGTCGCGGACTACGCCGCAGACATCGGCCAACTACGCCTTCTTCGGGCACGACGCGTTCACGACAGAATCGTGGCCCCTCGCCGATCGCACGGACATTCTCATCGAACTGGTGTTGAGCCACGACTTCACCGTCAATTGGGATCTCTAAGCCGATCTCAACAACAACAGGCAGCTACCCGACTACGCTCAGCGTCCCGAGGAAGCCCAACGGAGGGTGGATATGGCCAACCCGATGCGGCACCCCGTGCGCGTACCTCGCGTCGAGAAGCTGCGCGCCGAAGGCCGCCTCTACCTGCCCACGGGCCGGCGGCTGGGCTTCGCCGAGTTCGGCGACCCCTCGGGGGAACCGGTGCTGTGGTTCCACGGCACACCGGGCGGTCGGCGCCAATTTCCGCTGCTGGGCCGTCGCGCCGCCGAGAAGCTCGGCCTGCGTGTCGTCGTCGCGGGGCGACCGGGCACGGGGTTGTCCGACCCACATCCCTACGAGTCGGTCGCCGACTGGTCTGGTTCGACCAGTCGGGTCATGGGCCCTTCATGGATGAACCGGCCAAGTTCAACCATGCCGTGATCGACAACGTGCGACCGCTCGTCACGCAATGACCCGCCGCGGACAACTCAATCGTCCTTGGACCGTTCCGCGGTGAACGACACGGTCACGGTGTCCACGACTTTCATCGAGCCCATCAACATCGAGTAGGGCTTGATGCCGAACTCCGATTGGCGGACGTCTGCCACACACGACAATCGCCATGTATCGCCCAGATCGTCTACATGCAGATCGATCCCACGCTCGACGGCCACACCGTGGATCTCCAGCGTGCCGGTCAGGCGATAGCCGTCGTCCGTCTTGTCGATGTCGCTGGCCTGGAAGCGGATCTGCGGGAACCGGTCGGCGTCAAGGGCTTTCAACGCGTTCGACCGTGCCAATGTCTTCTCCGGTCCGGACAGTGCCTTCACACCGCCCTCGCCGCGCAGCACCTGTAACGAGTCCACCTCGACCGTCAGTTCGGCCTCGGCGGGTTCGCCCGCGCTCCACCGGACAGTGGCCAGCCAGCTGTCCATGGCGATGGTCAGCCGGTGACCCATCTTCGCCGCCCTGCCCGTGACACCAGTGTGAACGAGCAGCTCGCCGTCCGAGGCGTCCAACTTCCAGACGGCGGCGGTCACGGACCGAAAGTACCGGTATTTGTGGTGTCAGGGCTCGACTTCTGCAAGGGCCCCTGCGTCCGGACCTCACGGGATGGCAGAACCCTGCATGCGGTTCATGTTCACCTGTATCTTCTTTGCTGTCACTGCTGACAGCGGTAGCTGGAATGGGAGACGGATGGACGCCATAGCTGCGAACTGCATGCGTGCTGCCAGCGCATCGATCGGTAGGCCCTGCGCCGAGCCGACTGCGGCGGGCAGGCTCCGATGAAGAGGGGAATCGTCGGCGCACCCTCCGTCCCCATGATGAGCTTGTTGGCCACCGTCACGAAAAGCGGCAGGCTCTCGGGGGTCGGGTAATCAGGGCTGACGACGTCGGACCACTTCAACCGCCAAAACGGGGACTGGCCAAGCACGTTGACGATCGAAGTGGACTGCATGCCCCGGAACATATTCACACCGCGAGCGGTGAGATACGGCGTGAGATCGACCTCGAACGCCCGCGCGATGCCGATGAGCGCCATCGGCATCACCCCCGCCCAGAAGTAGGTGCCCTCGACGTAGTGCAGGTTGTGCGCCGGGTGGACGAGCACGCCGCCGATCGCCGCGCCGATCATGCGCTCGTTGACATCGGGCGCGTATGTCGGGGCCAGCTCGGCGGCCCATCCGCTGCGATCGCGCCGCCGGAGTATCCGAGCAGAGCGATCCTTGCGTCGCGCGGGAGCCCAACCGTTGACGAGTGGAACGCCGCGCGCATCGAGTCCAGGGTGTTCATTCCGTACTCGGGGCCTGCGGCGAAGCCGGCCCGCTGGCCTTCGGCGTCGGGCACGATCACCGTGTATCCCTGGGCGAGAAACTGGCCGAAGACGGCCAGCTCGACGCCGGCACGACGCCGCCGAGCGTCAATCCGCCCGCGATCGCATGCGACGGCTGGTCATTGCGACTCAGCGAGTCGTACGCGGACTGGTTCACGTTCTAGAAGCGACCGGCGTCGTCAGTGTGGCCGTGAGACCGAAGAACAGCAGATCGAGGCCGCGGTCGAGCTCTGCGGCACCGTCGTAGGACGCCAGGACCGATGCCAGCGCGCGCACCTGTGGGAACTCGGTGACCGCCAGCCGGTGCAGGCCCAGGCGCAACACATCGTCGGTCTCCTCGGGTCGCTCGATCACCTCCTGCAGCTCGGTGAGGATGTGGCCGTGCAGGTAACCGAAGAGCACCCGGTAGATGTGCAGAGCATCTGCGCCGCTGAAGCCGACGGAAGTGAGGAGGGCGAGGACGTCCTCCAGTGGCCGCAGCATCCCCGGCGGCCGCTGGCCCAATGGAGTCGCCAGCGGCCGAGTCACCAGCAGCGCCACCACGTTTGGGTGTGTGAGAGCCAACCGCCGGAACTCATGAGCGACGGTGCGCAACTGGCCCGCCCAGTCTGGATCAGCCGTATCCACCCGTAGTTGCTCGAGCACGATCTCGGCGACTCCGTCGAGCAGTGCCGCCTTGCTCGGTACGTGCCGATAGAGCACCGTCGGGTCCCGACCCACCTCTTCACTGAGGCGACGCATCGACAGGCCGTCGATACCGTCACGGTCGATTAGCCTCAGCGCCGCCTGCAGGATCATCGACCGGCTGACCGGACCGTCGGTTTGGCCGGCGGCCGCGGTGGACGGGTCAATTCCGGCGGCGCCAGTATCCGCGGCGGTCATCTGCTTCGTCATCGCGGGCAGCACTTCCCTTCGGCTCGTCACGAGTATAGACATCGTATGTTAACGCTATGTGTCAACACTGTTGACTTAGCCGCGAAATTGGCGTGTACTGGAGTTCTACAACCAGATGAGAGGCGTTGAAGTGCTTGTCATCCTTGGATTGAGTGCTTTGCTCAGCGCCGCGATCGCGGACGCGACGAGCAGTGCAAGGGCGGCCCACCCGCCGACCGAAACCATGCGTGTCCGGCTATCGCCTCTCGGGGTCGACCGGCGCGATGTTCCACTTTCGGATCATGGTCGGCGTGGTGGCTCCGCTCTGAACTGGCTTCCCGTGCACCGCGGACCCAACGCCCGACATGCAGCGGCCGACATGGCGTTCACCAACCGAGCCCACGACACCCGGCTCGAACACCAAGAACGAGCCGATAGTGTCGCCAGGGGATTCGGCGACACGAGTTCATAGGCACTGACTGAATTCCACCCAAAGCTCCAATCTGAGGGGCCAAAATGGCTGCCAACGCAATGGTTTTGATCGTCGTCGCCGCACTGGCGGTGCTTGTCCTCGCCGGCGTGCTCGCCCTCGTGGTGTACAAGACGCGCAGCCAACAGCGCCATGGCAAGGGCGAGACGATCCGCGATCAAGCGGATGAGGATGTGCTACGGCTCCAGCGTCAAGAAGCGCTCGCCGACGAGTCCGCCGCGCGGGCCCATGCGGCCCAGGTCGAGATCGATATCAAGACGGCCCGGGCGTGCAGCCTGCAACAGCAAGCGACGGCCTATCGAAGCGAAGCAGTCACCTCCCGCGATCAACTCAACGAGCTGAGGGTCCACCGGCTCGCTGGATGACGGCCGCGACCCACATAGCACAAGGCATGCCAGAGCTCGACCGTCTCACTTCGTCGTCTCGACATTGCATCGCCCTCATCGGGTTGACGACGCGGTGAATCGTGACGCAATTGGAAACCGACGACGCACGGCAACGTCGGAGAGAACTCGCAGGCGGCGACCCTCGAGGGGGGCGAAGTGAACCTCCTCGAGCTAAAGGATATTCAATCGCCCGAAAGCATGAAACGCGCGATGGCCCGGCAAGCCGAGGCCGAGCGCGAGAAGCGTGCCAAAATCATTGCCGCCGAAGGTGAATCGATGGCCGCCGCCGCCCTTGGGGATGCTTCGGACACGATGATGGCGCACCCGCTCGCCTTGCAACTGCGGAATCTGAGCTCGGAGTGGAGAAGAACACCACGGTGGTGTTCCCGGCGCCCATGATGAGCGCGATCGGCGAAATCAGCAGCTTCCTCACTCGGGAAACCGCCGCCGCGAAAGGGATCTCACCCCCGCCGGCCGCGGCCAAACCATCGGCATTGTCGGTGACAGACGTCGCAACCTACGGCGAGCCCGCGAATGGTGCGGCTGTTTAACCAGGGCACGCGGGCATCTGAACGCTCTCCCCACCGTTGACCTACTCGGTCGGTTTGTGTCGGGCGCGGGCGCGGCGCACGGCTTCGTCGACGATTTGTTGAGCCACGTCAGCCAACTTGCGGTGTTCAGCTTGGCTTATCGCCCGTAGGTGGGTGAACGCGTCCTCGACGCTGCGCCCGGTACGTCCCCGGATGAGGCCGATCGCCTGATCGATCACCGGGCGCGTCGACAGCGCCTTCTGCAACTGGGCGGTGAGAGAGAGCGCGTCGGCAAGGATCTGGGCGTTGTGCACGGCGACCGCCGCTGGTTTGGCGAACAATTCGCCGAGTGCGGCCGCGTGCTCATCGAAGACGTCTTTGCCGTGGGCGTATACGTTGATCGCCCCGACCACCTGATCCGGCAGCAGCAGTGGCAGCGACAGGGCACTGTGCACGCCTAACCTGCCCACGCGCGGACCGAACCGCGGCCACATCTTCTCCCCACCCAACGACCCGGAACGCACCGTGCGGCGTTCCAGCGCCGCCGTGATGCAAGGCCCCTCATGAAGAGTCATGTACTGGATTTCGTCGATCTCGGCGACAAACGGAGCGCTGGCCGCCAACGCCGCCACCATGTTGTCCGGACGGTCGAACCGCAACAACGTCACTCCAGCACCATCGGCGCCGGGTACCGCGCCCACCGCGAACGAGGCCACCTCAGCCAGCAACTCAGGCAGCCCGAGACTGCCCGCAACCAGGCCCGCGAGGTTGCCGATGCCGGCTTGTAAATCGGCGTCATCGGCATTGACCTGCTCCGATGTCCGCGTTCTGTCATCGTCTGCGGTCAACTCCGCCATCGCCGCCACCTGCGCTCACAGTCCCGCCGGTGCCCGACGTGCACGGCGGCCACCAGCCTCATATTCGCGGCGTATTCGCCGCGAGATGGCTCCTACAATAATCGGCTTTGAGCGGCAGGTTCGTGACTCCGACCAGCTGCCGGATCTCACCGTGCGGACCACTCCATAGGGTGTAACGTCGTAGGTGCTGAGAACCTCAGCAGGTCCGGGATGGGTTCGGCTGCCCGCCGCTGAACTCAAGGAGCACTGGCTCCGAGCCCCCACACGCCGGTGATCGTCTGCCCTCCGGGATCACCATGACTGAAACGCTTCTTCTTCGCACCAAACCTCGATCACTCACCAAGCGTCACGCGGCACGATTCGACACTCGATGGACAATGTCGTCGGTGGCCATTGTCAGCGCATACGGCGACATCGACGGAACGAACGCGAATACCCTCACCGATTACGCACTCGTGACGGCTGTGCGTTGCCGCGGACTGATCCTGGATCTCAGCGGCCTGGAATTCTTTGGCACCGAGGGTTTCTCGGCGCTGCACAGAGTCTCGGTTTGCAGCGCGCACGCCGGAATGGGGTGGGTGGTGGTACCGGGTGCCGCTGTCTCCCGACTGCTACGAATCTGCGACCCCCATGGATCGCTGCCCGCCGTCGACACCGTCGGTGCGGCACTGGCTAACCTCCAGGAGCAGCACGCGGGTGCGTGGCCGCGACGCCGTTCAGACCCTATTATCGGGCCGAAAGGAACCGGTCGGGAAGCGCCAGTTTGTGGATGATTCGCAGCGTTAAAAGATATTGGTGCACAAGCGAACCGCTGGTGTAGGGGAGTTCGTACTTGTCGCAAAGTGCCCGAACGCGTACGGCGATCTGCGCGTACCGGTTACTCGGCAGGTCGGGGAACAGGTGATGCTCGATCTGGTAGCACAGGTTGCCGCTCGAGAACGCCAGCAGCGGACCCGCTTTGAAGTTGGCGGCGCCCAGCATCTGTCGCAGGTACCACTCAGCCCGGGTTTCATCTTCGAGCACGTCTTCAGTGAACTTCTCCGCACCGTCGGGGAAGTGCCCACAGAAGATCACCACATACGCCCACAGGTTGCGCACCAGGTTGGCCGTCGCGTTCGCCGCCAAGGTTCTTCGCCACCGAGATCGGCTCAGCGCCGGGAAGAGCACATAGTCCTTGACTGCCTGGCGGGCGACCTTTCCAATCAGCGCCCGTGCCTGCAAACCCCTTCCGGCGGCTGTCCCCGCCCGAATCCGCTCGAAATCGAGGCCGTGCAGGGCGATACCCCATTCGAATGTGGCGGCCAGCAACAAGTTCTGAAGCGGCTGCAGAAGATGTTGCCGCTTCCACGCTTGATCGCGGGTAACCCGCATCACGCCGAAGCCGAGATCGTCATCCATCCCGAGCACGTTGCTGAACACGTGGTGGCGGTAGTTGTGCGAGTACTTCCACTGCGAGCTGACCCCGACCATGTCCCACTCCCAGGTGCTCGAGTGGATCTCGGGGTCATTCATCCAATCCCATTGGCCATGGAGGACGTTGTGGCTGATCTCCATGTTCTCGACACTTTTCGCATAGGCCAGCGACGCGGTCCCCAAGACCCAGCCGGCCCGTGACCGGCTCCCGCCGATGAGCAACCGCGCGCCGACGTCGAGCATCCGTTGGAACCTGATGGTGCGCCGGATATAGGCGGCGTCCTTTTCACCGAGAGACTCCTCGATGTCGGAGCGAATGGCGTCCAGTTCGTACCCGAGGGCCTCGATATCGGCCTGGCTCAGATGCGTGTATGCAGCGATATCGGAAATTGCCAATGGATGTCCTGGTGATCCGGCCGGACGCGGCGGCGGGCTATTGCCAAGCCCGAAGTGAGCGCGGACACCGGCCGAGACAGACGGCAGGGTGTCGGCGTAACTCCAGCGTAATCGCGGCCAACGCTGTACGTCAACGCTGTATGTCTACGTCAGTCGTCGAAACGGACCCCAACGAGGTAAGGTCAGGGAATCGGGACCAACCAGTCCCCCATGATCAAGGGGCCAGCGATGAGTGATAAATCTCCTCGGCAAACCATGACCAAGAAGTCCGGAAAATCTCTGAAAGAGAAGCGCGCCGCCAAGCACGCCAAGGTGGCGGCCCGGGCCTCGTTGACCGAGGCTTTGTTCCATGACAAGAAGCGCTGAGGCACAACAGCTTTCGTTAGGCGTCCTGGCTCGTTCGCGTAAGGAGAACGAGCGGAGACTGCCGATTCACCCGGCGCATTTCGCCAGAATCGGTCGCCCGGTGCGGCAGCGGATCTTCCTCGAGCACGGCTACGGCTCTGACTTCGGCGCCACTGACGACGAACTGGCCGAACTCGTCGGTGGTATCAGGACTCGTGACCAGCTCGTCGCCGACTGCGATGTCATTCTCTTACCCAAAGTCCAGGCCGAGGATCTGACGGAACTCAAGCCGGGACAAGTCGTCTGGGGGTGGCCACACTGCGTCCAGGATTCCACCCTTACTCAGATCGCCATCGATCGGCGGTTGACGATGATCGCCTTCGAGGCGATGAACCACTGGCAGTCCGACGGCGGATTCGGCCTGCACGTCTTTCACAAGAACAACGAGCTGGCGGGCTACTGCTCGGTCATGCACGCGATGCAACTGACCGGAGTCACCGGGAGCTACGGTCGCCGGTTGCGCGCTGCTGTCATCGGATTCGGCGCCACCGCCCGCGGCGCGGTCACCGCGTTGAACGCCCTCGGCGTCGACGATGTGCGTGTGCTTACCAACCGGGACGTGGCCGCCGTCGCTTCGCCGATTCACTCCACGCAGATAGTCCAGATGGGACAGGACCCGGATACACCTGACCGGACCTGGGCGGATCTACCGGACGGGCCGATCCCGGTCGCCCAATTCCTTGCCGACAACGACATCGTCGTCAACTGCGTCCTTCAGGATCCCAACTCACCCCTGGTCTTCGTCACCGAGACGGAATTGGCCTCGTTCACTCCTGGAAGCCTGATCGTCGACGTCTCGTGTGACACCGCTATGGGTTTCAGCTGGGCGCACCCCACCTCGTTCACGCAGCCGATCATCGAGATGGCAAGCGGTGTGCACTATTACGCCGTGGACCACAGCCCGTCCTACCTGTGGAACTCGGCGACATGGGAGAACAGCGAGGCGCTGTTGCCGCATATCGAAACGGTCCTGGCCGGGCCGGCGGCGTGGATCGCGACCCCGACGATCTCGCGGGCCATCGAGATCCGCGACGGCACCGTCCTGAACCCCAGCATCCTGTCGTTTCAGCATCGCGACGATGCCTACCCCCACGCGGTCCGCAAAGACGGTGCCCCGCAGCCCAGCGCCGCCGATGGGTACGCTCAGCCGATCGATACCAGCTGATCGACCGAGTCTCGGGGCAGGTCGCCGTCGACGACCGCCGTCACCTCCATCTTGTTCAGGGTGATTTCGCCGTCGTGGTTATCGAGGAATGCGGTGTCGGCGGCGTCGCGCCCGGTGGCGATGCGCACCAGCGTCTCCCTCGGCGCCAAGAGGGTCGCGTCGACCACTCGCCACTGTCCCTCGACGAACGCCTCGGCCACCGCATGGAAATCCATCGGGGACAGGCCCGGTGCGTACACCGAAACCAAGCGGGCCGGCACGTTGACGGCGCGCAGCAACGCCACCACCAGGTGCGCGTAGTCGCGGCACACCCCGGCACCGGCGAGCAAGGTATCCACCGCTCCGTCGATCGGATCGCTAGACCCTGGCACATACTTCAGCCGGGTGCCCACCCAGGAGGACACCTTCTCCAGCAGCGTCGCCGAATCGGTGTAGTTTCCGAATTCGGTTGAGGCGAAGCCGAAGAACTTGTCGGCCTCGGCGTACCGGCTCGGGCGCAGATACATCGACAGGTCGTACTCGGTCACCGGCGCCGGGTCCGTTCGCCCGACGATTGTCGCGGCGTAGTCGACTCTTAGATTGCCCTTCGGCACGTCCAGCTTATGGATCCGGTTGCCGTGCACACCGCTGATCTCCAAGGGCTGCAGGAGCTTTCCATCCAGGACTAACGACAACGACTCCGAAACTTCGGTATTGGGATGCGGCGCGACGGCAATCTGGAACTCCAACGTCGTCGGCGCGGTGATCTCCACGTCGAGCTCAGCACGCACATCTCGTTTCATCGCGCCGATGGTACGCGGGTCAGTGGCCAAGGCAAGTCGGCGTCTGCGATTAGTCCTCGGCGCCCGGATGCCGGATCGTCGCGCGCCGGAGCCGGCGGTTGTTCATCGGCTCGTCCGCCGACTTCTGGTGTTCGAGCTGCCGGATCAGCTCACGCTTCGCCTCGGAGAGTGCGCGGTTGATGTCCGGGTTCTCAGCGACCGCTACCAGCGGCTGATGGCCGGGCAGGATAGTGCGCAATGTGACGCGCTGCTCCTTGCCGCCGCGATCCTGCAGAGAGACTTCCAGGTCCACATCACTTGGGTCCCACTTTCCCAGGTGCGGACCGAGCGTTGACAATGTCTCCACCACGTGCTGACGCTCCTTCGCCACGAAGCCTGCGCCTACATGGATCACGTTCTCGCGAAAAGCATTTCGCTGTTGACTTTCATACTTCCTCATCCTGGTTGTTCTCCTTTGAAATGAGTGGCCGGTCGGTTGCGCGAATTCTCAGCCGCCGAGCGCGTCAAGTAGTTCACGCAGCGGCACGGTCGCGATACCGATGGCCGCGTCGCCGATCCCGTACGGAATCACCAGTGTTTCGGCGTGCACGAGTGCACCGCACGAGTAGACGACATTGGGGACGTAGCCGTTCTGTTCGTCGGCGGCCGGGCTCAGCAGCGGCTGCTGCAGTTGACCGAGGATCCGGGTCGGCTCCTCGAGGTCGAGGAGGATCGCCCCGATCCGGTAGGTGCGCATCGGACCGACGCCGTGGGTGAGCACCAGCCACCCGGCCTCGGTTTCGATGGGCGGCCCGCAGTTGCCGAGTTGCAACGCCTCCCAGGCTTGGGTGGGCCGCTGGCAAAGAACGGAGTTCGTCCAAATGAACGGATAGTCCGCATAGGCAACCGAATTCGATTCACGGTCCGATCTCGACATGGCGGCAAAGCGTCCGCGGATGCGACGGGGAAACAGTGCCAGGCCCTTGTTGGCCGCGGCGCTCCCAACCATCGGCGTCGACGTGAATGTCCGGAAATCCGCCGTCTCCAGAAGCTGCTGGCTGATGTGGGATCCGCTGTAGGCCGTGTACGTCGCATAGAACGTGACCGACCCGTCGTCGTCGACGAAGCGGACGAAGCGCGCGTCCTCCATGCCGGCCGCTTCGGCGCCCATCGCCGGATACAGGACACGCTCGGAAAGCGGTATTTCGTCGGCGAATTCGACGGCATAGGTCCGCTCGGCGATGGTCCGTATCAGCGAGATCGTCTGCTGCGCGTGGCCACGGGTGCTCAGGTGTGCCTGGAGCTTGTCGAGTTGTTCGTCGAGGTCGGCTCGGGTGAACCGGTCGCCGAGCGCGTCGAGAATGTAGTCGGCAGCCTCGCCTGGGTCGCGAAGCCGCGTGAGTTCACTACGGAACACGGCAGCGTCGAGCAGCGTCGGCCTGACCGATCCGACGCCGGCGAACGGGGCCGGATCGTCGATCGTGACGCCGCCCGCAGCGTCGACCACGCCCGTCCGAAACCCGATGGATGACCGGTGCCCTTCCCCGATGCCCCGTACGCTCATCACGAATCGCAGGCTGCCCGCGGCCGTTCCCGCTTGATCCGGGTGGGCCACGATACTGGGATTGCACAATGCCGCCGCCTCAATAGCGAATTCGCTGGTGAATGTGGCTCCCAGCAACAACATTCGCGGCTCCGACAGTTTGTTGTCGGTATCCAGGCGATCGGCGAGTTCACGGGCATGCCGGCGGAAGGTGCCGACCAGATCTCGGTGCCGCCCATCGAAGCGCACGACGACATCGTCCAACGACGAGCGCACCTCGTCCTCGTCGAGGGCAAGGATGCGTCTCAGCACCGCTCCCGCCCGGGAGTCCTGGCGCTCGAAACCTTCCTGTCCGGGCACAAAGAGTCGGGTGATGACCCTCGACGGGTCGGCCGCGAGCCGCAGCGGACTACGTGTGACGAGCCCGGACCGCACCGAAGTCATTGCGACACTGTCGAAAAGGACCGAGCATGCTGCAGAGTCGAGATGGCAGCGAGAGTCGACTCCGCGCCCTGGTTACGGTTCACCCCATCGGCCAGAAGTCCGTCGAATCCGCCGCCCGTCTCGGGGTCCCACATGAGCTGTCCTGTGTCGTTGGCGCCCTGGAACCAGGCCGCAGCGGCCGCGACGCCGTCTGGCCAGACCGCACCGGCGTCGACGGCAGCTGCACGCGCGCACGCATCGGCCAGTGTGGCCACCTCGATCGGCTGCTGGTCGAACGCCGGCCGGACGTCGTCGGCCCCTCTGCCCCCAACCGGAGTCGGCGACAGGTGGCCGTCGCCCGTTTCGTGGTCGATCAGCCAGGCCAACAGATCCAGGCCGCGCTGCCGGAGCGTCGCGTCGTCGAGTGCGACGCCCGCGGCGATCATCGCCTCGACAAGCACCCCGTTCGCGTAGGTGAGTCGCGGCTCGGGCCACGGCCAAGAGCGGTCGCCAGTGGGTGCGGCGATCGAAGCCGCATAGTCGGTGATGAGCTTGCGTGCCGCGGGGTGCTCGGGGTCGACGGCGAGAAGCTCGGCGGCTCCCAGCGCTGCGAAGGCCATCGCCCGTGGCGATGTCGACCGCCCCTGGGCGGCGCGCTCGAACTGGATGACCGCCAACCTGCGAACCATGCTCACATCACTGTGGGCAGCGGCGGTCCCGAGTCCCCAGATGCACCTGCCCCAGTGGTCTCCCGTGGTCGGCTCGTCAGTCCACCGGCCGTTGCGGTCCATTCGGTTGCGGCAGGCACCGCTGTATGCCTGCGCCTCGTTCAAGAACCGCACCGCAATCCCGGCGAGACCGTTCACCTGGCCTTCGGTGTCGGGTTCTCTGGTGGCGACGACAAGGACCCGGGCCATGTCGTCGGTGCAGTAGCCGTGCTCGGGCCGGGGTTCGGCGAAACAGGCGTGCTCGAAGGTGCCGCGACGGTCTGTCAGTCGCAGCAGATGGTCGAACTTGGGAGGTGGCGCAGTAGCGGTCATACCGGTGCCCGCCGCTCGGTGAGGAGCCGGTCCGCCAGCCGCAGATACGCGCTCGCCACGACCGGCCACGCCATCTCTGGCGCTAATCGGCGAGCCTCGGCGGCCATGGAGCCGGCCAGACGCGGCTGCGTCAGCACCTGGCGCAGGGCGGACGCCATGGCGTCCGGGTCGTCGTGGCCGACGACGATGCCCGCTCCGGTACCGAGGAGCTCGACGGCGTGCGGAAATGCGGTGGCCACGACTGGCCGGCCGCACGCGATGGCGTCGACCAGAACACCGGAGGTGACCTGATCGGTGGAGTCATAGGGCAGAACGACAACCGCAGCGGACTGGACGAGGGCAGGCAGCGATGACACGTTCCAGTAGCGGGCGTCGAAGGACACCGAATCCGCTACTCCGCTGCGGCGCGCTTGTTCGGTTCGGGCATCGCGGTACGCCTCGCCATCGTCGGCCAGGACCTTCGGGTGCGTCTGCCCTGCGACCAGGTACTTTGGCCGGCCGGGCAGATCACGCAGCGAACCCATCGCCTCGATCACCCGCTCGACACCCTTCCCCGGGCCCAGAAGTCCCCACGTCAAGAGGGTGGGTCTACTCGGACGCTTCAGAGCAGGGCCGCTCGGGACAGTCGCGCCGTGCGGGATCGTGGTGACCTTGCGGCGGTCGACGTCGAAACCGAGACACAAGCGGTGCCTCGCGGCCTCGGACATGACGACCACTCGATCCGCCATCGCCGCGATCGCCTCCAGAACCGAACGCTGGTGTGGCGTAGGGTCTTTGAGGATCGTGTGGGCGACTACGATCGACGGCACACGCAGCCCGCCGACAATGTCCACCACGTCGTCTCCGTCGACACCGCCGTAGATGCCGTACTCATGCTGGATGACGGCGACGTCGCTCTGGTTCAGTAACTCGGAGCATGCTGCTACGGATGTCGCGGAGCCGTTGACCAGCTCTCCGATCACCCGGCCACTCGAGGAAGGCGATCCGTCGGCCACGCGTACGACACTGACATCGGCGCCATTCGCACACAACGCATCAGACAGGGCAGCGGTGAACGTCGCCAAGCCGCATGCTGTCGGCGGATAGGTACTGAGGACGCCGATACGGGTAGGGCCGGAAAGGCGTTGCGCCCGAACAGGGTGCATCATCGAGGGAAAGGAGGGTGGAGCGGATGGAACGTAGGGTGGAGCGCTCAAGGTAGTTCCGATTTGACGGTTGGTACCGGCGTGTCCGGCGTGAGCGGTTGCTCGGCGATATCAGCGGAAGACGGCTGACGCATCCCGGACTGGCTGGGTTCCCAACGCCGTCAACGCTACACCCAAGGGGTGTCGCAACGTCGGCGGGATGCCCGCACCGTCAGTCGGCGCGCGAATGCTTGCTGCTATGCGACGTCATTTCTGTGACGACTGAACGGCCCTCGCCCCTGGGCGATTTCTCGGCCGCCGCCAAAAGGACATCGACCGATTCGGCGATGCCGGTCGCGATGTCGTCGACTCCGGGCACGTTGTCTGGACACACGCTCACGCACAGATCCATCACGTCGGCGTGGGAGGTTACGGTGATCGTCAACCCGCAGCCCTCAACGAGCGGCTCAGCGGTGTGCATGCCGATGACTCTGGCACCCGCACAGTACGCCTGCGCCGGCTTCAAAGATAAGAAAGAGACTGTGCCGTGGCAGCTCGGTGACCGCCATCGGGCCAGGCCCAAACCGCTGTAGATCTGCATCCCTGCGTGGGCGACCGACGACGGCAGCAGCGACGCAATCTTCGCGAGATCAACTGTCGGATCGGTCTTTTCGATGCTCTGGTCGTAGGCGATGTTCAGCCGTTCGGTGGCGGTGTGGAGGTTGGTGAGAACCTGAATCGGATCGGTGAGCTGAACCGGGAGGCGAACCTGCCCGATCGTCAATGATTTTCCAGCCTCTGCAGGATCGCCGGCCGGCAACGAGAGCGGGACCTGCATCAGCAGGGGATCGTCGGGGACGACGTCGTACCGCTGCAGCCACGCGCGTAGGGAAAGTGTGCAGCTGGCGAAGAGGACGTTGGCGGTGTTGCCCCCGAACGCGTCGCTGATGGTCTTCACGTCGGCCAGCGGGATCGAGGCGATGGCGATCGCCCGCCGCTTGGTCAGCGGGGCGTTGAACACGGTGTGCGGCACGGGTCCGCTCATCGACGACGCCGCCGGGGATTCAGCGAGGGGTACCTCGTCCGTGTCGCGCAGCCGCCGACGCGCGGCCTGCATCACACCGGTCACGGCGTCGGCGATCAGCCAACCGCCCGTGAGGTAGCTATCGACAATCTCGGCCAGCGTGTCGGTGACGAGCTCTCCCACCGACGGCGCCGGGCCCAGGCTGGGCTCGGTCGGCCGATTGCCTGCCCACTCATGGTGTGGACCACTCGTGAGCAGGCGCTCCCACATAGCTTTCCTGCCGCTCCCGGCGCTCAGTACCGGCGACATCTTCACCGCCAACGCCCACCGGCCTCCGGCCAGGCCGTCGATGCTCCACGCTTCCCACAGCGATCGACGCCAATCGTGTGGTGCGCCGCCCAGCTGCGTGACTACATCGGCGAGCTCGCGCCTGCCCCCGGGCGCGGGCACCGTCGCACTGTGAATCTGCCGGCTGGAGTCATAGCCGTCGATCTCGGCCCAGACGGGAAGGCCCACTCCAAAAGGCTTGTCCACCAGTCGACTGCGAAAACGTGCCAGCTGCGGCAGCGACGAGGCCACCAGTTGTTGTAGCCGGTCGTGGCTGAGGTGATCGGACGCCTCGAGGACGACGAACGTGACCGTGTGCGCCGGCGTCGTCGAGGTTTGGGTGTGCAGCACCATCGCATCGGCGACGGACAACCGGGTGACCATATCAGCTTCTCGGGCAATCTCTTTCGGCGGGACGACACCGTGCGCCAAAGCACGGAATCGTTCCTATTGTTTTGGTGCCGCGGCAAATTCGGAGATGGCGGCGACCAGTGCGGAGCGGGAGTGCCGAGCGGTCATCAGGCGCCGGGCGACGTCGGTCAGGTGCTCACCGTTGGCGCGCGCATAGGTCCGCATGTAGGTGAAGGCGTCCTCGACGGAGATGTCGAGGGTTTCCCGGAGCAAGCCCTTGGCCTGTTCGACGACGACGCGGCTGGCGAGCGCGGAGCGCAGCTGCGGCATGACGGCCGCGGGTGTGGGCGCGTGTTCCTGCAGGATCGCCACGCAGGCGATGTGCGCGAGGGTCTGCGCGACGAGGCGGTCGGCCTCGTCCAGCTCGCCGGTGTCGGTGCCGAACAGGCCCAGCGCGCCCAGCACGATGCCGGCCGCGCGCATCGGGACGGCATGCACGGAGGCGAAGCCGGCGTCGAGCGCGGCGGGGACGAACCGGGGCCATCGCGCGGCCGCGGCGTTCAGGTCGGCGACCGAGACCGGCTGTCCGGTGGCGTAGCAGTCGACGCACGGGCCCTCGTCGGCCTGCAGTTGGAAGAGCTCCAACTCGCGGGCCGCCTCGGTGGTGGCTGCCAGCAGGCGCAGCTGGTCGAACGGGTCGGCGAGCAGGAAGCCGGCGGCGGCGACGTCAAGCAGTTGCGCGCAGTGTTCGGTGAGTTCGGTCAAAAGGTCGACCACGTCGAAGTCGTCGAGCAGGGTGTCGACGAGGGAGACGACGGCGTCCAGTACGCGGGTTTCACGAGGGGTTTCAGTCACACTGCCCTCCATTCTGGTCGTAGTGACGTCGCGCATCAGTCGGCCTCCAGCCGGAGTCGGCGGTCGACGATGTCGCGGGCGACCTCGGTGGCGCTGCGGCCGGTCGAGTAGGCGTGGGCGCGCAGCCGCACCAGGGCCTCGGCGGGTTCGATCTCGAGCTGCGCGACGAGCATGCCGGTGGCCTGGCTGACCTCGGCGCGCGACAGTGCGTTCAGTTCGGCCCAGGCGTTGCTGTCGGGATCTCCGACGGCGGCCGCCATGTCGGCGTCGAGCAGGTCGAGCAGCGGGATGCCGGCCAGCTCGGCGGCAACGAAGGCACCCGAGAACTCCTCTCCGACCAGCGAGCCCGGTTGGCTTCGGAAAAGGTCGAGAGCACCGACGTATTCGCCGGCGACGACGACGGGCATCGCGTACACGCCGTGGACGTGGAGGTCGAGCATGGCGGGGCCATACACCGGCCAGCGCTGCTCAATCGGATCGGCCAGGTCGATAACCACGACCGGCGCACGCCGGGCGACCGACTCGAGGCACGGCCCCTCGCCCAGAAGGAACTGCAGTTCGTCGTACATCCGCCCGGGCGCCCCGCTGGATCCCAGGGTTCCGCTGTTGGTGCCGTCGAAAACCAGGGAGATCGCCGCCGCATCGATGTCGAAGAGCATCACGCACGCCTCACACAGCCGGTCGGCGGCGTCTACCCCACGCCTGCCGTCGACGGCGGCGAGGAGCTGCTCGTGGATTGCCACATCTAACCGAACAGGAGCCGGGCAGCTGGGGCGGTGCCGGCGGGTGTAGGTGGCGAGGTCATTCCTCCATCATTCATTAGTTGGCAAATCTGAACGCTCAGTCGTGTGTGGTCCAGCCCCGTTCGGTGGCAGCCGCCCGGACGCGGGCTTTTCGCTCCTGGGGGCTGACCACCAGTAAATCGTCGACCGTCGATGCGTTGTTCGGCGCCGCGGCGGCCATCATCGCCTGGTGTGCGATGTCGGGGTCGAACTGATGGGGAACAACCACAAGCTGAATCTTCTTGCCGTCGGTTCCGAGTACTTCGAGCGTGCTCGTCGGCTGCAGGTCAGACCCCTCGAGTTGTACCTCGTGCCCGCCTGTTTGCAGGCTTGCCGGTGCCTGCGCCCACTCGGTGGAGTTGTACATCACACGAGTGATGGCACCCAGGCGCACCGAGAGCACCGCCAGCAGATCTGGTAGCTCGTTCGGAAGGTCATCACTGCGCGGCCACCAGGCCCCATCCACATGCCCGGTGGGGGGCGCCTTGGGCTTCAACCGCAGCCGCGGTGTGTGCTCGGGTCCTTGTTCGCGCCCGCCGGTGTCGGCCCGGCCTCCTTGTAACGTCATTTGCGACGTCCCGTCTCGGCCTCATCGAAAGGCCCCTCATTCGAATCGGCGACGACACAATCTCAGATGGTCGCGTGCGACATACCGCCGATATCACTGACAGTACTCGCACGGTATCCCCCCGACATCAGGGAGTCGTATAGGACAATTGAATTCACGTGCGAGCCATCGTCGTCCCGCTGAGACCTGTTGTGTCTCAGCGCCTTACGCCATGACAGGTTCGAGGCATACGTCGATGCGTCGTGGTCGGGTCAGGACCCCAACCAACGACGTGAACGACCGCCGTGAATGGGGCCTCCACACGTGACGTTGGTCGGCGGGCCACGCGTAGGCCGGAGTCCCGTCGACGATCAAATCGAGCAGCCGCGGCTCACCCAACGCGCGTGCAGAGGCGGCGTAAAGAGCGTCGACGCGCGCAGCGATCACTCCGTAGTCCATCATCCGGCCGAGCCTGTTCTCGCTGTCGATGATCTCCTCCAACCCGGCGCCGTCGATCGGATACCGATCCGGCAGAACGTCTTTCACCGACAGCAACGCCTGTGGACCCCGCGACCGCGGGTGGCCGATCAGCCGTGCCAGAAACGACAGCCGGCCGAGCGCGAGGTCGCCGTCGAGCACCAGCGCGTGCGCGTACAACACCCGCACCAGCACGACGTTCATGAAGAACCGCTCCGCAGGCACCTCGCGCGCGGCCAGTGCCGAATGCGCGAGGTACCCGGCGACGACGCTCGCGTTGTGCGCCCCGTACCACGACTGCGCCGATGGAGCGGTGAAGAAGCTGACCCAGCGCTCGACGCTCGGCCGCGACGGCTGCCCGCCCCCGCGCTGCATCAGCAACTTCGCCTCGAGGGTGTCGCGCAGAAGGTCCTCGTTGACCGCCCGCCACCACGGGCTGCCGGGGCTGTCGTCGTCCAGCGGGTTGAGCACACCTCGCGCCCGCTGCCACCGCATGAACGCGACGACCGCCCGCCGGTAGGGCCGATACCGCCGACCCCCGCGACCCACCGCGTAGGTGTCCGCGGCGAGACGGATCCGACCGGCGGGATCATCGCGCACTTCAGCGACCATCCGCGCCGCCTCATCGGCCGCTGTCAAGCCGCTGCCGGTGATCATCGCGCCGCGGCGTGGGCTCGCGAGCTGTCGGCGGGACGCAGCATCCGGCCACTGATCAGCGCGCCGACCCAGCCGGGGCTCAGACGTGAAGCGGTGGTCATCACCCGATTCTTCAGACCTGTCACCACCACTGGTCGTCCGCGATCGAGCGCTCGAAGTCCCGCGGCCACAACCGGTTCCGGCGAGGCGAGGTTCTTGTAGATGGCCGTGCCCGACACATCGGCATCGAGCGCGTCGACAAAGCCGGTCCGCGTCGGCCCCGGGCACAGCGCCGTCACTGAGACGCCCGAGCCCCTCGTCTCGGCCCACAACGCCTGACTGAACGACAGCACGAACGCCTTCGAGGCTCCGTAGGTTGCCTGATACGGCCCCGGCTGAAACGCGATCGTCGACGCCACATTCAAGATCTGGCCGTGCCCGCGTTCCAGCATTCCGGGCAGTACCGCGTGGGTGAGGCGCACCAACGCGTCGACGTTGACGGCGATCAGGTCGCGGTCGCGGTCCGGATCGATCTCCGGGAACCGGCCGTAGGTGCCAAAGCCCGCATTGTTGACCAGGACGTCGATGACCCGTCCGTCCAGTGCCGCAACCAATGCCTCGACGCCCGCTTGGCTGCCAAGGTCACCGACGACGAGTTCGACGTCGACGCCCGGCGCCGACCGCTCGACGCGCTGCCGCACCTGTGTCAGCCGCACCTCGTCCCGGCCGGCGAGCACCAGCGGCATCCCTCGCTGGGCGAGCTTCTCGGCGAACAGTGCGCCCAGCCCGGAGCTCGCTCCGGTGACGACGGCCCAACCCTCTCCTACCTGGTGATTCTTCGACATGGTCGGTCCTTCCGTAGATGTTGACGTCGTTAACATATGTTCATGTTAACATTGTAAACATGCCGCGTCGAGAGAAGATTCCCGAGACGTCAGCCGAGCAGCGCGACACCTATCACCACGGCGATCTCAAACGGGCGCTGACCGAGGCGGCGTTGGGGCTGGTCACCGAGAAGGGACCCAAGGGCTTCACGCTCAGGGAGGTCGCGCGACGGGCGGGCGTGAGCGCCGCTGCGCCCTACCGCCACTTCTCGGACAAGGCTCAGCTGTTGGGTGCCGTCGCCACCCAGGGCTTCATCGAGCTGCACGAGGCGCTGACCGCCGCTACTGCCGAAAAGGCCGATCTGACAAGGCAAGTGCTCGAGATGGGACGGACGTACGTCGGCTGGGCCGTCGCCCACCCCGACTACTACCAGGTGATGTTCGGCGCCGAACTGGACAAGAGCGACAAACCCGAGCTGCTCAACGCCGGGCTGCGCACCTTCGACGACCTGCTCGACGCCATCGTTCGGTGCCAACAGGCGGACCTCATGCCCGCCGGCGATCCCCGCGAGATCGCCGGGCCGACCTGGTCGCTGCTGCACGGAATCTCGATGTTGACCATCGGCAGCGACTTCTCGCATGTCGGCATCCGCGAGGATCCGCAGGAGCTGGCCGAGCGGTCGCTGAGGTCGCTGCTTTTCGCTGACAACCGTCCAAACGTCTGAGTTCAACAATTCGGGCGAGGACAATCACGGGGATGGATCGCCGGCCACGGCGATCACGGGACAGAGGTCTCGCCATGAGGACCAAGCAATTGGTGGCCGGGGCCGCCATCGTCGGCGGCGCGGGGCTGACTCGTCGTCGGACTGGGCCCGATGGTCGTGACCGCCGACGCGTCACCGCCCATCACGTCGAACGAACCCGACCCTTCCGGGCCGACTTTCACGATCGAGCCGGCACCCTCGGCGCCGTCGCCCGACATCACTAGCGACACCGGGATTGCGTCGTCGACGGACACCGGTTCCAGCATGCCTGCCGGACCTCTCCCCGATCCAACTGTCGGTGCTCCGTCCGACATGCCGCCGATTCTCGACGTTCCCATTGACCAACCGCCGATCGAGGGCACCACCGGTCCCGCCGACATGCCAGCGCCGAACGCCCCTGGGGCTCAGCTAAATCCAACTCCCGGTGATCCGACTGGGGTACCCGAACAAGACCTGGGTCACGGGTGCCGCCCGTTCTGGTGCCCGCGCCCGCCCGACGGGCCCAGCGAGCCTCCCACTTGGCCGTGGAACGATCCGTTCTGGCCCGACACGTCCGACTCGTGGGAGTCCACGACGGTCGTCCTGCCGTCGCCGTGCGTGGTGCCGCCACAGCCGGATACGCCGCCTCCCCCGCCGTTGCAGTACGGCGGCCAGACGGTCTCCCCCACGTTTGACGGCGGCTTGCGGCAGTGGGGCTTCTGGTATTTCGGCAACTGGGTCCCGCTGTTCGGGCCCGAATGCCAGCCGCCGGCTCATCCCCAAAATGCAGAGCCACACACCTAGTTGCAAAGTCGATGACCGCTCGTGCGGATGCTGGGCCCGACATCGCCCAACGTGCGTTGGCTGCGAGATTCCACGCGGTGTTTCGCAGTGGATTCACGTTCGATGCCGGCGGGAATCTACGGGCATGCCGCAGTGTGTTGCAGTGGCCGCGTAATGAGCGACTCTCGACAACACATTGGGCCGTCGGCGGATTGCAGGACTAAGTCGCAATTCACCTTATATCGAACAGTTACCCAACTTCGCGAGACATTGCGTAGCGTTTTCCGCTAATTGCCGACGCGACGCTACCTTGGGGGGAGCGAATGGCTTTTCCGTGGGAATTGAATCTCGACCGTACATACGGTGACGAGAAGTCGTTTCCCGAGCGAGCCCGGGGCGAGTCGACCGACTCGGTATTTAGCAGCTCCGGCGAGAAACTCGATGCGGCAGCTGGTGCGGCGGCAGGCCACCGAAGGCCCTGATCCGGAGAGCCCCGCCAAGCACAAGCCGCGGCTGCCTTCACATTGGCGGGGATGGTGATTGGAAAGCGATATCACATGCGATCACGCTTTCGCGGGGTTCACGTCCAGAGCGCTCACAGGACGCGCCCCCACGGGTGCGTCAAACGTCGCCGACGATGTTGAGCAGTCGTTCGAGCGTCGCCAGCTGGTGCACGTAGTCGCCGTCCAATTTGGTCAGCAGGGTCGTGATCCCCGCGGCCAGGTACTTTCGCACGCGCGCGGCGATGCCGTCAGGTGTACCAACAAGATTCGTGAGGCGGCCGAGGTCGATCGGCACTGCTCGGCGGGCCTCGTCTCGTTCCCCGCTTTGCCACAATTCGACGACCCTACTGACTTCCGCGCCGTAGCCCAGCCTCGCGAACGCGTCGTTATAGAAATTGCGACCGTCAGCGCCCATCGCACCGATGGTGAACGCGTATCCGTCGGCGTGACGGCGTGCCGCAGTGTCGGCGGATGCTTCGTCGTCGTGGAACTCGACCGCGACCGGCGCAACGAGATCGAGGTCTGGCAATGTGCGGCCGGCACGCACTGCGCCTTCGCGCAACGGACCCAGAAACACTTCGGCGGCTTCGGGAATGAACGCGTTGCCAAGCCAGCCATCAGCCATCTCACCGGTGAGTCGCAGGTTTCGTGGGCCCATTGCCGCCACATAGACCGGCACGTGCTGCGGCCGCACCAGAGGTCGCAACGCAGCACCACTACTGTCGGTCAGCGGAAGCGGATAGATTTCGCCCTGATGCTCGAGCCGGTCCCCGCGGCTGACGATCCGGATGATCTCGATCGTTTCTTTTGTCATCTCTACCGGCCGGCGAAATCGAACACCATGCCAGCCCTCCATCACCCGGGGCCCAGACGTACCAACACCCAGTAGGAACCTTCCGCCCGACAGTTCCTGCAGGCTGAGCGCGGAGGTTGCAAGCAGTGCGGGACTGCGCGAGCCCAGCTGCACCACAAACGTTCCAAGTCTGATCATCGACGTCTTGGCCGCGAGATACGCCAGTCCGGTCAGCGCGTCGTAGCCCCAAACCTCCGGCACCCACAACGAATCGACCCCGATTCGCTCGGCGGCCACGGCAAAGTCCATTGCACCCGGCAAACGAGGCTCGATCATGGTTCCGACCTTCACCCCGTGCCCCGCTTTCTTGTCGTTCCAGCCGCTCCGTCGCGCATCCTTGGCATGCTGCAACGGTGCGCTACCGCGATCAGCCAACGATAGAAGTGACACAGCGGGTTCGCTGCGATGTACCCACCGCATGGGCATACGTCACCGACATCACTCTGCCCGCGCGGTGCTCGGCGGAGCTGCAATCAGCGGAATGGCTTGACGATTCCGACAGCGTCAGGGTCGGTGCTCGCTTTCGCGGCCGCAGCCAGCACGACGCATTCGGCAAATGGGAGACGGTATGCCAGGTCGTCGAGGTGGAAGATCAGCGCCGCTGGGTGTGGAACGTCATCGGGCCAGACGGTGTCGGGGCCACCTGGGGTTTCGAGGTGGAACCGGCCAGTGACGGTGCGCTGATTCGCCAGTGGGCCCGGATGGGGCCGGGACCGTCGGGGTTGAGCGTCGGGATCGCCGCGCAACCGGAGAAAGAGGCGAGGATCGTCGCGCGGCGTCTGGCAGAGTGGCAGCACAACATGCAGGCCAACCTCGATTGGATCCGGTCGCAGGTTGAGAGGTGACTCGCCCTCCCTCAGAGATCGACGTTGAAGTAGCCGATCATCGCGACTCCGCCGACGCCAAGCGTCACCCCGATCGGGTAGTCGGCGAACGATGCCTCCGGCCACGGTCCATCGGCGTTGTAGAACCGCAGGGCCGCGAAGTCGACTCCGCCGACGATCGCGGACGCTCCGATGGATGCGAGCACGATGAATCGGCCGTCGAACCAGTCGAAGTCCACCGGACCCGGTGGGTCCGGCATGGAGAACACGCCGCCGTTGCCGAAGGGCAGCCCGACAGACCGCTAGCGATCGAGGCCGGAACGATCTCAATAATCTCTCCCCAACACGCGTCAGGGCTGGACTAAGCGAGTAGGGTTTTTCTCACAGGGCAAGCGCGAGCCCACGTCGATGTGACCCGCCGGAAGCAAATGTGTTGGAGGGGCGGTGGAGATCGTACTCGGTGTGTCGATGACACCCACGAGGGTGAGCATCGCACTCGTTGAGGGCGAAAAGGCCGACGGTGCCATCATCGACCACGACGTCTTCGAGATCACCGCCGACGACGGCTCGGCAACCTCGAGCCCACCCGAACACGTGATCGCCGCGATCCTGGGTACCCAGGAGGGCGCGTTCGCCGCCGGCCACCATCTGGTGTCGACCGGGGTGACGTGGACTGACCACGACGAAGCGGCCGCGCTGCGGGAGGCGTTGGTCGACCGCGACATCGAAGGTGTGCTGCTGGTTTCGGAGTTGCACGCCGCCGCGGCCCTCGCCCAGACGGTCGGGCGCGCGGTGGGCTACGACAAGACCGCACTGATGTTCGTCGAGCGCGAGAAGGCCACGCTGGCGGTCGTCGAAACCGTCGACGGCTCGGTCGTGAAGGTACTGAGCCAGAGTCTGCACGGTGGCGACGCAATCGACGTGGTGGCCGAGATGGTCACCAGCCTGCAGGCCGAGGAATCGACGCCCCAGGGCCTGTTCGTCGTCGGCTCCGGCGTGGACGTCACCGCGGTCAAGGCACATTTGCAGGATCTTGTCTCGGCGCCGGTCATCGCCCCCGAAGAACCCCAGCTGGCGTTGGCGCGCGGCGCTGCGCTGGCGTCGGCGAGCGCGCCGCGCTACGACACATCCACCATCGGCCTGGCCTACTCACAAGTTCTCGACGGGACCACGGCCTACCAGCTAGCCCTGGCCGATGACGCCACCTCTTTCCTTGCCGCCGACGTATCCCCGGGCGCCGCCGACATCGCGTCGAACCCCGACGACATGCCGGAACGCAGCAAGCCGTTCCTGTTAGTCGGCAGCTCGCTAGCCGCCATCTTCGTAGCGGGAATGATGGCGCTGACCATCGCAATGGTGATCAATATCCGGCCGACCGCGGATCAGGGCTCGGACGACACGGCGGTGCATCCGGATGCTGCGCCGCCTCCCGCTTTGCAGGGTGCGCCGCCCGCGCCGCGGCTGCTGCCGCCCACGGTCCCTGCGCCCCCTCCGGCGGTCCCACCCCCTGCGCGCCTCGCCACGGCACAGCTGATGGAACTACCCGCCCCGCCGCCGCGAGTGGTGGTGCGCAATGCAGCGCCCGCCCCTGCCGCGCCACCACCCGCACCGGCGGCGCCACCACCACCGGCCCTACCGCCGCCCCTTGTGCTTCCGCCGGGGATACCGCCCATAGTCGTGCAGTGGCTGCCACCGCGTATTCAGCCACCGCCCTTCTTCAACCCGCGGTTTGGCGACGGCAACAAAGGCCACGGTGGCGGGCGCGGGCACGGGAAGGGCGGCGGCGACTAGCCGGCCACCGGGCATTCGCCGAGCAGCGACGTGGTCAGCATGATGCGGCCCAGCGCCACCCAGGCGGCCCCGTAATAGGTCGGAGTCCGCTGCTCCAGTTGCGCAGCCGCGTCAAGGCGCTCAAGTGTGCCGTCGAGATTGCCGGCGCCCTGTTCGGTGGCCGCGGCGGCCACCAGGGCGACGGGATGCTGCAAATCGCCGGCAGCCGACCCGTTCAAGTTGCGCAACGCGGGAACTTCACCGGGCGCTGTGAGGACGGGGCGCATCGCACCCGCGAGGGCTCGGTCCTCTGGATCGCAGGATTCTGCGAACCGGACTGGTAGGCGCGCAGCGTCGAGACTGAAGCGTATGGGCCCTCCGGCGGGGGGTCCGGTGGGCACGGCATGGCCGACTTCACTGACGGTGGTCCAGTCGGGCGGCAGCATCCCGGTCCCGATGAGCTGCCAGCCCAGCACCCGCTGGGTGCGGGTGATGTCCGTCCACCGCCGGTCGGCCGATGCCTCGAAGAGTTCCCCTTCGGCGCGAGGACTGAAGTACCCCGGGTTGACGATGTACGGCGCCGTCTTGGCCCAGTTTCCGCCGACCAGCACGCGCCCCGGTCCCGCCACCCACGTACCCGGCGGATTCACATCGCTCGCAGGGGCGACCGCGGTACCGACGGCGACGGTCTCGGTGTCCAGGATCGCCACGCCCAGCCGTGTGCCGTCCTTGGTGAGATCGGGCGCATCGAAGCGTCGGCCGGCCAACACCAACGCGCGCGCCGCGTCGAGATCAGCATCCGCGGCGCTGTTGACATCGGTGACCTTGTTATCGGCCCACCGCCAGGCCAGCAGGCCGTCGGCGCGACGCAGGTAAGTCTTCGTCCACTTCCATATCGACCGGAACCGAGTCTCGTCGCCGACCGCCACAGCGATGAGCATCCCGTAGGCCTGTCCCTCGCTAACGACGTCACCGCCCTCGTCACGTCGCACGACCCGCCCGTCGGGTTCGACGTACTCATCCAGGAACTTCTGGCCGGCGATACGCGCCGTCTCCTCCCGCATGCCGGCGATGTCGGCCGAATCCAGCCGCGGATCGACGGCGTTCGCGATCCACCAGCCCGCGCCGACCATCAACACCAGCACGAGCGCTATCACCGACGCGGTGCTCAGTCGCCTCTTCATCCGGGCACCCGCGGAACCGATGCCTTAACGGGCACCGTATCCAGATCTAGTCGCACAGTGTTGTCAGCACCGAGATCTAATCGCACAGTGTTGTCAGCACCGAGATCTAGTCGCGCAGTGTCGTCAACCGGTGGCGCGCGGCGAATCACCTCACCGCGACGCCTGCGCGCCCGCACCGCTTCGTGCAGTGGAGCATCGTTCTGCTGTCCCGGTTGCCGCGTCGGCCGCATCCGGGCCGTCAGGACCGCTGCGCCCATGATGGCGGCGACGCAGAGTGCAACCGCGATCCACCTTCCGTCCGAGGGTTCAATTGCGCGCGTTTTCGCCTTGGTTTCGTCCACCGCACTTCCGCGCGCGGGCATCGTCAACGTCGGGGGATTCAGCGCAGCGGGGGCCTCCGAGACATCCCGCAGCGTCCGCAGCACGGGACCGTCCGGCCCGTCGGTGAGCAGGAGACTCGTCGGCTCGCCACCGAGGAATTCGACGGGTTGGCGCCATTCCCGGCCGTTTGCGGTCACCACCGCTTCGTACTGCCCCGCGGGCAGCGCGGCATACCCGGTGATCAGCCCGTACCCGGCTTGGTTCGCCAGCACCATCGGCTCGAGCATGCCGGGTGCTACCAGCGCCAGGTAGACGGATCCCGTCGCACCTGCAGCATGGAGCATCCGCACAGCGGCGTCGGGCGTGGGGCCGGTGGGCGGGCCGTCCGGTGCGAGTTGCACCGCGACCTGGCTGGAATCGGCCGCGGAGAACAGTGCGAGCGTGTAGCTCACCCCTGGACGGAGCGTGATTACCTGACGTATAACCGGATCGCCTCCGCCGACACGGTTCGTCACCACCGCGTACGTCCCCGCGAGCATCGACCGATAGCCCGACGGATTCGCCGCGTCGCTCGTCTCAACCGAGCCGGCCGCGGTGCCGTCGATGCGCACTAGGTTGACTTGTTCGGCCGGTCGGCTGCGACGCAGGTCCGCCACCCGCAACGCGGCCGGATCGCCCTGCAATTGCACCGGACTCTCGCCCAGACCGATATCCTTGGTGCGCAACGGAAATCGAACTCTCAGTCCCTTGGCGGTCAGATCCACGGACTGTACTGCGAACGGGCCCACCTGGCGTTCGAAGAATGCCGCGACACCGGGTAGCCGGTGGCGCGGACCTCTCAGCGTGATATCTCGTCGGGGCGTTCCGGTGTCGTCCTCTCCTTCGATAATCGAAATGTCCTCGACCCGAACGGGTTGCGTCGCAGCGACCACTGCCAGCGTCGCAAGCACACGTTGATCCACCGTCCGAGACTGCAGGACCGCGAGCACATCCGAATCCGTGGCACCGGCGAGGCGGGCCGCGAGTTGCCCTCCGAACGCCGGCGCCGCGGGCGCCGGGGGTTTCGAGGTCGGTGCGCCATTGTCGACACGGAGCACCTCGACCCGCGTCCCGCCCGAGCCGAATATCGCCGCTGGTTGTGCGTGGGCGACGGCGTCGGTGAGTACACCGTTCGACGGCATGTTGGCACGCAAGGATGCCGTCGACACGACCCAGTCGTAGTCGGTCCAGCCGCCGGGCGCCCAACCCTGCACCTGCTCGTCGGTGTCCACCTTGTAGGCCCACACGACATTGCGCCGGTCGCGGCCGTCCTGGATCAGGTCCAGCCAAAACGCATCGTCGACGATCAGACGGTCGGTCGTTGGCACGTTCTGCTCGATCCACTGCTGTGTCTGCCGCATCGACGCGTCCTCGTCGGATGCCAACAAGCCGTGATAGGTGGGCAGCCAGAGGGACACGGCGATGGACACGACCAGCGCCCCGGCGGCCAGCGCCGGAATCCGGAAGCGCCGCAGGACAACCGATCGCTGCTCAACGGAACGGAACAGATGGCGCAGCGCCACCTCGCCGGTGCCTGCGGCCAGAAGCGCTGTCAACGGCAGTGCGGACAGGATGAACGGCACCGGCAGGTATCCGGGACGGATAACGATGGCGATGAGTACCACCAAACCGACCGCGAACGGCCTCAGCCGCTTGACGAACAATGCGCCCAGGGCGATCGGGATGGCCAAAAACGGCAGGGCCGGATCAAGTTTGAGCCATTCGTTAACGGTATGGCGTTTGAGCGAATAGGGATCATCCAGCGTGCCGCCGGTCGTGCGCTCCCACAACTGGAACCTGATGCCGTCCCACAAACTGACGTGTCCAGGCCCGGGGACCAGCTCACCGCGCAGGACGGCCATCAACAAGTACGTGCTCACCACAACGCCGAACACGGCGACGAACACGGCGAGTGCGTAGCGCCGGGTCGTAGGTGCGGTCCTGGTCCATACCAGCCATGCGAACATCGGCAGTAGCAGCAGCATGGTCTCTTTGGTCAACACCGCTATTCCGAAACATGATGCGGCGCCGAACATTGCCGACAGCCGGTACCGCGGTGAGCACAGAAGCACCAGGGCGGCCAGCAGCCACGCGGTGGCGAGATTATCCAGATATACCGTGCGGCTCAAGGAGATTGCCAACGGAGACAGCGCGAACACGGCGACCGCGGCCGCGGATGCCCACCGCGACATTTCGAGTCGGCGCGCAAGCGCCCACAGCAGGGCGGCGGTGATCACGGCGACGATGACCATCAGGTATCTCCCGGCAGCGACCGCGTTGCCCCCGAAGTCGGGACCTGAAATCGCCGTCCACAACGCCAACTGCAGCCAGCCGGCCGGCGGATGGTCGTACCAGTAGGTGTAGTGGGCGAGTTCTCCCCATTCGGCCACGGCGTAGGCCTGGGCCATATACGTGCCTTCGTCGTCAAGTCGAGCGGGTGACCCTGTCAGGTTGATCAACCGCACTATCGCAGTGAGTATCAACAGGATTCCGAGTACCGGGATCGAGGGATTCAGGCGGAATGAGCGGCTGTTGTCAACCGGTCCTGCACGGCGAACCATGTCGCCGCCGCCGCGAGCCGACGGTTCGAGCAGTGAAGCACCGTTCTGCAATCTCGGCCGCTGCGGCGGAATCAACGACTTAACAGTGTCCGGATCTAGCTGCGCAGTATCGTCAACACCCAGATCCAGTCGCGCAGTGTGGTCAACACCCAGGTCCAGTCGCGCAGTGTGGTCAACACCCAGGTCCAGTCGCGCAGTGTGGTCAACCGGTCGTGCGCGGCGAACTACCTCACGCCAGCGCGCCCGCACCACTTCGTGCAGTGAAGCGTCGTTCTGCTGTCCCGGCCGCGGCGGCGGAACCGACTGCTCAACGGCTCCGGTATCCGGATCTAGCCGCGCAGTGTCGTCAGCACCGAAATCGAGTCGCGCGGTCATGCCGGAACCGGCCGCTTGGGTGTGGTGGTGCGGTGGGCGTTGGTGTGAGTGGTCTTCTCCCAGCCTCCGTGCCCGCGGCTCTCACGCCACACCGACCGCAACGCGGCGGCCGCAAGGAGCAGCTGGTATGGGAAGGTGCCCAGCAAAAGTCGCGCGTGATCACGGAAACGTATTCGGATGCCGAACTCCCGTCCGAACTCACCGAGTGCCGCAGACTCGACCGCCATCGTGACGAGCGTCGGCGCCAGTGGCAAAAACGTCACCAACGCCGTCGGCACCGGAACCTTCAGCAGGAACATCGACGCTAACGACAGTGGAATCAACACGCCCGTTGCCGCCTGCAGCAAGGGCATCGCCAATGTGTAGCGGGCCAACCAACGCTGCCTGCGGCCAGGCAGCTTGCGCCACTCACCCTTGCGGAGCACCTGCAGAAAACCTTGATCCCAGCGCGTGCGCTGCTTCACGAGGGCACGGATCGAGCCGGGGGTCTCTTCCCGGGTTACCGCTTCCGGGTCGTAGGCGACGGCCACGACTGCACCCCGGGCGGACAACCGCACGCCGATCTCGCAGTCCTCGGCTAGACAGTCGGGATCCCAGCCGTTCACTTCCCGCAGCAGCTCGGTGCGGGTGAACACGGTGTTGCCGCCAAGCGGAATGAACCGTTTCTCCGCGTGGAAATGCAGCCGGGAGCGGAACCAGAAGTAGTACTCGAGGCAGTTGCGCACCGACCACCAATTCGTCTGGACGTTCATCAGCTGCACGCCCGCCTGAACCACATCTGCGCCGGATTCCTCGAAACGCGCTTCGACCAAACGCAGCAGCCCCGGATGCACTTCGTCCTCGGCGTCGAAGACACCGACGATGTCGCCGCGGCATAAGGGCAGGGCCGTGTTGAGCGCCTGCGGCTTGTTCTTCGGCACGTTGTGGTCCATGACCACCGTGACGATCCTGGGGTAGCGCGCCGCCGACTCGCGCGCGACAAATTCGGTCTCCGGGTCGTCATGACCGATGATCACGATCACCTCGTACTTGGGGTGGTCGAGCCGAGCTAGCGCGTCGATCGTGTCACCGAGGACATCCTGTTCGTGGCGAGCCGGTAACAGCAATGAGAATGACCAAGGCGCGCCAGCTGCTCGACGCCGAAAACCCGTTGCTGCCAACGCGTCCGGACTGCGCCACGCATGCAGCATCCACCACAGGGTAGTGGCGGAGACCGTGAACAACCCCAGCGACAGGAGCACCAGCACGCCATTAAGGAGGAGCTGCGGCCACGACGACGGATTGTTGTCGCTCTGCTCGGCAGCCGTTGGCTGTGCGCGTGGCTCAGCGCCGCCTGGATACGCTTGCACGCCCTGGGCCGGTGGTAGTGCGCCGCCGGATGAGCCTTCGGGATGCGCGCCCGGGGGTGAATCCGCTCCCGGTTGCTCTTGTTCCGTCGCGGGAGATGACCCTTCACCGCTGGCTGAGGGCACCGACGGCTGTGGCGCGGGTTGGTCGTCGCCCCCGAAAGGCTGCCCACTGAAGACCACTAACGCGACGAAGAGGAGAACGGCAGCGAACGCCATGGCAGTCCGCTTGACCCGGAGCCCCCAGAGATTTGCCTCGCCAACAGTCACAGCTGCGCGTAGTGCAACAGGGTTCTGCATTATCGGCGGCCGCGGCGGAACCGAAGGCTTGACGACCCCGCGCCGAAGTCGCGCAGCGCTGTCAACCGGTCGTGCGCCGCGAACCACGCTCTGCTGTCTCGGCGGCCGCGGCGGAACCGAAGGCTTGACGACCCCCCGCCTAAGTGGCGCAGTGTTGCCAACCAGTCGCGCGCGCCGAACCACCTCACCGCCACGCCTGCGCGCCCGCACCGCTTCGTGCCGTGCCGCATCGTTCTGCGGGCTCGGCCGCCGCGACGGAACCGAAGGCTTAACGGCCACCGCACGCGGATCTAGTCGCGCAGTCTTGTAAACATCGAGATCTAGTCGCGCGGTGTTGTCAACCGGTCGTGCGCGCAGAACCGCCTCACGCCAGTGCGCCCGCACCGCTTCGAGCAGCGCAGCGTCCTTCTGTTGTCTCGGCCGCCCCGCCGGCACCGAAGGCCCAACGGCCATCGCATCCCGATCTTGTCGCGCAGTGTTGTCAACCGGTCGTGTGCAATGAACCAGTTCGCAGCCGCGACCGCGCGTACGCGCCGATTCGCTGCACACCGGTATCTTATTGCCAGCGGTCACGCAATTAACAGGGTTCAAGGCGGGTGCTGGCCCGCATGCTGTCGAACACCTGCGGGCGGTTCGTGGCCGACGACGTCGTCATCGAGGCAGGCGGCCAGGAGATCTCTGGCAAGGACGACGTCAAGAACTGGGTCAGGGAGTTCCTCGACCACGTGAACGACCTGCACGTCGACACCGTCGAGACCTAGCACCGCACCCTCAAGTGCGCGCCGGTCCGCGCATTCAAGCAACTCCTCCAGCGGAAACCACCGGGTGTTTCAGCAGGTCGACGTCGGTACCCATCACCGCATCGTAGTTCTGGTACCTCATGAATCTTGGACGCGAGCAAACGCGCTAACCGCGTTGTCGATTCCCGATATTTGGGCGACGAGCGGGTCTAACGTCAGGGAATCAGAGTTCTAGGGAGTTGACATGGCACGACGACCAGGCCGTCCCAATCGGGACCACGATCACGACGTTGAGTACGTCCAGCCAGCTTCGCGGCCGCGGCCCCAGGCGCACGTTGCGTGCGGGTGCAGTTGCGGGTCGTGCGGCGGAGGTTCGCACTGCCACAACATGGGCACCGGTTGCAACGTCAGGTGAGCTGCCTCGGGCTGGGAAGCTTCTAGTTGGGCGAAGCCCTTCCGTGCCCGCCTACGAGCGACAGTGTCGCTCGCGGATAGTTGGTGTCCGTCTTTAGCGATGGTGTCGCTCTGAGGCGGCCAACTGCAACACCATTGCCTACGGCTTGAGTTCGGTGCTCCCACAGCGCTTTTGATGTGGGACACGTCGATGCTCGACGAAGTACCCTCTGCCAGTGGGGGATTCGTATTGCCTCAGTCACGCGCAAAGAGATGTGGGCTGGTAGGAAATTCCCACCAGCCCACATTGCATGGAGCTTGCTAGATCGCGGTAACTCCGACCGCCTGAGGCCCTTTGGCCCCCTGTTCGATCTCGAACTGAACGCGCTGGTTCTCCTCGAGCGAACGGAAGCCACTCCCTTGGATCTCTGAGTAGTGGACGAACACATCTGCTTCGCCGCCGTCGGGGGCGATGAAGCCGAAGCCCTTATCGCCGTTGAACCATTTCACAGTTCCCTGTGCCATACTTTTTCAACTCTCTCATTCTGAACGGATGTAGAAAAACATCCTGCTTCACGCTATCACGGCCAGTTGACACTGCCCTCTGCCGATGCTCTCGAAGGTTTGCCCGCGGTGCTCGCGGCGATCATCCCCGTGTATCGTCAACGGTGAACCGTTTCGTTAGTCAGCGTGATCCCGCCCCGTCTGGGCCGGCCAAGATCATCGTGCGATCCGATTCGTATGTCGATTCCCGCATGCAGTCCGCGCCGGATCGACCTCGAACTTAAGGAACTGTCCATGGATCGCATGCGCTCACGCACTCTCCCTGCCGGCCAAACGTTTTCGGCTACCAGCGCGTGGACTGCGACACCATGAGCACACTGCAGGAACGGCGATCGGAAGGCCCGGTCCGGCTCACTTTGGCATCCGAGCTGGGCGGCGACCTTGACGGGGCATGGTGGCCGCACACCGCGTCGGAAGCACGAGAATTGCCCGAACTGATCGACGCCCTCCGCGAGCCCCTGGGTGAGGTGATCGATATCGGCGTCAATTGGTCGCCGTTGGATGGTGTGCCAGACCTTGACTCGCTGAGCCGTGTCGCCGCTATCCCGGGACACCAGGTTCGCCACGTCCGCGTGATGACTGTGACCGGCCGTCGAGCGCGGGTGAAACTCCTGGTCATCCCCCCGCGGACCACCAGGGCCCTGGCTGTGATGGTGCTGCGACAGGCCGCTACCCTGCCGATCCTGCCCATGCATCTCGACACCGCGGCATGCCGAGCCGCCGACGACATCGTGCAGGCCGCGCGTTCTCAGGGCGCCGCGCACGGCAAGGTTGCGACCAACTCGGCCTAAGTCAGCCTCGATCAGCTGATCGAGGCGTTGATCACCGATTATCGGTCCTATTTCTTGAAGGCGTCCTTTACCTTCTCGCCGGCATCTTTGAGGTTGGACTTCGCCTGGATATGTCGGGCCTCGGCGCCGAATCTCGCGTCGCCGCGCTCAGTTGATCGCGCCGTTGATCACCGGCTTGTCGATCATGCCCTTCTCTACACCCCACTGGGTGGCGATGGTCTTGTACTCCCCGGTGGACATCACATGCTCCAGCGCCTGGCGCAGCGCCTCCGCCAGCGGCGAGCCCTTGGCCACCGGCCAGCCGTACGGCGCGGTGTCGAAGATTTCACCCGCCGGCTCAAGCGCGCCGCCGGACAGCTTGATCGCGAATCCCGTCACCGGCGAATCGGCCGACATCGCGTCGATCTCCCCGGCGATCAGCGCCGCGGTCAGCTCGTCCTGACGCGGAAAGACCACCTTCTCGATCGGCGCCACACCGGCCGCCACGCACTCATCGCTCTTCGCGGGGATCTCGATGGTCTCGTGGGTGGAGCCGGGCGTCGCGCCGACCCTCAGCCCACACGCGGCGTTCGGATCGACCCCGGAACCGGTTCGTTGCCCCCACAAGGTTCCCGCTTCGAAGTAAGTGACGAAGTCGACCAGCTGCTCCCGCTCGGCGGTATCGGTGAATGACGACATTCCGACGTTGAACTCCCCGTTCTGCACCGCGGGAATGATGGCCTCAAAGGTCGTCTCCCGAAAATCGGTCTCCAGTCCCATGGTTCTGGCCACCGCGTTCATCAGGTCGACGTCGAAGCCGACGATCTCGCCCGCGGAGTTCTTGAATTCGTTTGGCGCGTAAGGCACATTCACCCCGACCACCAGCCGGCCCGTCGACTTGATGTCGGCGGGCACCAGCGCCGCGATCGCCGGCACAGCACCGTCGGTTGCCTCCGCCGGCGGCTCGACGTGTCGGTCGGCCCCGCCGACCCGCCATCGCCCCGTCCGCCAAACAACTGCCATCCCCCGAATGCGAGCGCCGCCACCAATAGCACCGCGGCGCCTGCAATCGCCAACGCACGCCCGGACACTCCCCGACCGCCAGGCTTCTTGACGCGACCGGCCGTATGCCTCCCGACGCCGCCCGTCGTCCCCGCCGGCATACTCAGCGCCTGCCGCGCGGCGGCGGCCAGCTCGCCCGCCGTCTGGTAGCGACTGTCCGGCTTCTTGGCCATGCCCTTGGCGATGACCTCGTCGAACGGGGCGAGCTTGGGATCGACGGTCGACGGCTTCGGCACCGGCGCACCGATGTGGCGCGCGATCTGCTGCTCGAGGCTGTCCACCGGGTAGGGCCGCGAGCCCGTCAGGCATTCGTACAGCACGCACGTCAGCGCGTACACGTCCGCGCGTACATCGATGTGCCCTCCCTCGAACCGCTCGGGGGACATGTACGCCATGGTTCCGAGCGTGCTTCCGGCCGTGGTCAACCCGGCGTCGCTGGCCGTGCGGGCCAGGCCGAAGTCGATCAGGTAGGCGAAGTCACGGTCGGTGATCAGGATGTTGGACGGTTTGACGTCCCGGTGGATCAGGCCCGTTTGGTGCGCGGCATCCAGCGCGGCCGCGACCTGGTCGATAATCGATACGGCCAGCGCCGGATTCAGCGGCTTGCCGCCATCGCCGAGGATCGCCCCGAGGTTTTGGCCCTCGATCAGCCGCATGTCCAGGTAGAGGCGGTCCTCGATCTCGCCGAAACCGTGGATCGGCACCACATGCGGTTCGTTGATGCCCGCCGCGGCCTGCGACTCCCGCCGGAACCGCTGCTGGAAGGTGACGTCCTTGGCCAGATGGGGGGGCAGCACCTTCAGCGCGACGACGCGGTCGGTCTTGGTGTCGTAGGCCAGGTAGACCTCGCCCATTCCGCCGCGGCCGATCAGCTGCTGCAGCTGATAGTGCCCGAATGGTGTCGCATCCACCGCGTTTACTCCTCGGGAGCGAAACCCGCTGATGTGTCGATTGAAGCTACATCAGGTTTGCCGAGAATGTCCGCGCGTGCGTCAATACGGGCTCGGTGCGGGCAGAACGCTGCAATGCCCGCGTACGGGCTGCTAGGCCTGTTCGGTCCAGTCGCCTTGCGCGTCAAGGCCGTCGTCCCAGTCGTCCCAGGTTTGGTGGCGTCGTAGGCGGGGGGCGACGATGCGCCGCCGTAGCTCCAGCAGTAATTCTTCGGTGGAAGCGCGCGACAGCACGTCGGTGGAGGCGTGGGTTACCGGCGCGGAGGTTGGCCGGCGCAGTTCGGTCACGATCTCTTCGGGTTCCCCGCCGGCCAAAATGGTTTCGATGCTGCCCGGTGCCCATGCCAGCTTGTTTTCCAGCATGGCGTAGGTGCCCGGGCTGGCCTTGCGCACACCCTGCTCGATGTCGGAGAGAGTGCGCACGGTAAACGGCAGGCTGTTGGCCAGGTCGGTGCGGTTGCGGCAGCCCAGCGCCACGCGCCGGCTCACGATGTAGTGGCCGAGCCGATCCAGGGAGCGTCGATCCATGGAAGCCATCATGGCGTACAAGAGTGGAAATGTCTAACCGCCATGCCCATTTATTTCTATCTGCCGCACAGTCGGCGGAGACTATTTCCTCTGTATGCCCGCCAGGTCGGCCCTGGCCTGGGTAACCGCGTCCCAGAAGATCTCCTCGACCTTGTCCTTGGACAGGCCGACGACCTCGATCTTGGGCGCACCGGTCATTTCCCGGCGCACCACCTCGGCGTCGGGCAGCTCCTCGCCGGTCCACCACTCCTGCCGAATCGCGAAGTCGTCGAAGCGTTCGCCCTCGTCCGTGTGCCGTAGTGCGCCGCGACGCTTGCTGTCCGGGATGCGTGCCCACCACTCCGCGCGCCAATAGGGGCCGTCGTAGGCGGTCGGCGGGATACCGACCTGCCATTCCTCCACCTGAACCGGTTCTACGGGCGCGATGCCGTTGTAGGCCTGGGCGAACCCGTAGGCCTCGTCGCTATCGAGGTAGATCCGTTCGATGCGGTAGGTGTCGCCGCTGCCCGCGGTCACCGCGTACACCGTCGTCATCGCTGCCTCCTGGGTCCGGTTGTGGCTGGGCTTCAGTCTGACAGCACCCCACGGCCACGTCCGCAAAAAAGCCGCGTCAGCCTAGTGAGGGAGATCACTACAGAAGTTATTTCCGTATGCTTGACATCAATTGCCGTTTATTTCCTATCGTTGCATCACAACCGCACCAGCACCCCGTTGCACCCCGCAACGCTGGACGGTGAACCAAGGAGATCCCAATGAAACGAATCCTGCTTCTGGCGGCCGGCGCACTCGGCACTGCCGGCATGATCGCGATGGCTGCGCCCGCGTCGGCCGACACCGGGAATACCGACAGCCCGCAGAGCCAGCTGGGCAGTTCCGCGACAGCATCGACCCAGGGAAGGTCGTCAATGCGTTCCTGAACGGCAACTGCGGCGCCTACCCGACGAATTGCCCCGTTCCCGTAGAGGAAACGCACCCCGGCGTCTTGAACCAGTTCGACTTTTTCCGACAGAACCTGCAGAGCCAGTCAAAGGCGTTGACGGACAGCATCGATCCGTCGAAGCAACTCGACAAGTTCGGCAAGAGCATCACCGCGGCGCCCAGCTTCGGCCCGGCCAAGAAGCCCTGATGAAGAAAGCACTGATCGGCGGCATCGTCGCCGTCGCGATCGGTCTGACCGCCATCTGATGCGCATCCGCAGCTTGGTCGCGGGACTCGCGACCGCTGTAGCGCTGATGGGAGGGGTGGCATTCGCTGCCCCGGCCCAGGCTCAGTATCCGGTGATGCCCGATGAGGTTCGCGGCCCCTTCGTGGTGACCAAGGTTGTCGACGGCGACACCATCTGGGTCGACGACAACGGCCAGCGCCAGAAGATCCGCTTGATCGGGCTGGACACTCCCGAGTCGGTAGATCCGCGCAAGCCGGTGCAGTGCTTCGCCCAGGAAGCCTCGGCGCGGGCCGAGACCGTCCTTGCCGGTCGGTCGGTGTATCTGGAGACAGACCCGTCACAGGATTCCGTCGATCGTTACGGGCGCCTGCTGGCCTATGTCTGGACCGAGTCGGGACGGCTGTTCAACCTCGACATGATCGCCGAGGGCTTTGCGCATGAATACACGTACTACTTGCCCTACCGCTATCAGCAGATCTTCCGCGCCGCCGAAGACAACGCCCGAACGCATGAACGCGGCCTGTGGTCGCCGAGCACCTGCGCGGCGTAACGGTCGCCCCCAAGAACTGACCGGGAGCCAATCAGGCTGCGGCAGATCGGAATAACGAAAGGCAACTCCGAGACTATGAAGAAGATAATCACAGCCGCCATCGGCGGCGCGCTCCTCAGCGGTTCGCTACTGGGAGCCGGGTTGGCCAGCGCCGACGTTTACTACGCGAACTGCTCCGAAGCGCGCGAAGCCGGGGTCACGCCGCTCCGCGAAGGTGATTCCGGCTATGCGCCGCACCTCGACCGCGACCACGACGGGATCGCCTGCGAGTAAGAAGGCCAACCGGATTGTCCGCCGGCGCGAGCCGGGCTGCTGAGCCATACATGCTGAACCCGACTCGCAACTAGGTCTCGTCGGCGACGTGCTTCCGGCTTTGATGCCGACCCGGCGCGTCAGGATCGTCGTCCTGGTGATCGAGTTCTTCCTGAAGTTCCTGCTGCTCCTCAGTGGCTTTCGTCGCGTCCTTCGGGGTGGCTGGTGGATCGTTGCGCTGTTCCATGGCGCGAGGGTCGACGAATCTCCGGATCGCTAAACAGGGACGACCGCGGTCTACCGCGATCCGTACTGCAGCGCCGGCTCGTCGGAGTCCACTCCACCATTGCTGAGGATTCGGAGCCGATCGGGCCGCACCTCGTACCGGGCGCCGTCGGCCGGGTTGGTGACGTCGAATCCGCCGCCGGCGGGCACTGCGTTCGCCAGCTGGATGTTGGCGCCGTCGCGCAGTCGCTCACCCCGGTACTCGTAACTCCCAGGCGCGGTCTCGCACACGACCGCCATCGACAGCGCTGTCTGTATCGCGGCCACCGGCGAGCTGCCCGGGTCGCAGCGGGCCGTGTGGCCGACGAAGCCCTGGCCGTCCAGTCCCGTCATGCCGGCCAACGGCGCCGAACTCGTCGACGTGGTTGACGGCGTGACCGTCTCGGTCGTCGTCACCGGGGGAGGCGCAGCCAAGCTGCTCTGGGCCGAAGGGCTGCTGTCGCCGGAAGATCAACACCGACGCAAGGACCGCAGCCACGCCGAACAGCGCGACCGTCGCCGCCGCCAACGCCACCTGCGTCCGGCCGAAATGCTTCTTCGGTCCCGGCGGCCTCTGGGGCGCCTGAACCTGCGGCGGGTACGGCGTGTATCCCGTCCCCGCCGGATTCTCGTAGATCGCCGAGAACTGCCGCGTGCTCGACGGCGGGCTCGGCGGCGGAAGCGCCGGCCGCGACGGCTGCGCCACGCCCGCGGCCGCGGTCGCCGCCTTGGCCAGTTCGCCCGCCGAGGAGTACCTGTCTCCGGGTTTCTTGGCCATGCCCCGGGCGATGACGTCGTCGAACGCGCGCGTGATGCCCCGTCGCATGATGCTCGGCCGCGGCGGCGGTGAGAACATGTGCGCGCTCATCAACTGCCGCAGGTCGCCGCTGTTCTCGAACGGCGCCCGACCCGTCAGGCATTCGTACAGCAGGCAGGTCAACGAGTAGATGTCGGCCGCCGGGCCGACCTGCCCACCCGCAAACCGTTCCGCAGCCATGTACGCACACGAGCCGATGATCAGCCCCGTCGACGTCACGCTCGCATCGCCGTCGCCGTGCGCGATGCCGAAGTCGACCAGGTAGGCGAAGTCGTCCGGCGTCAGCAGCACGTTCTCCGGCTTGATGTCGCGGTGGACCAGGCCGTCGGCGTGTGCCGCGTCCAGAGCCGCCGCCACCTGCGTGATGATCGACGCGGCTCGCGCCGGCTCCAGCGGGCCGTTCGCCCGCAGCTCGTCCTTCAGGCTCGCACCCTCGACCAGGCGCATGTCGATGTAGAGCGTGCCCCCGATGTCGCCGAAGTCGTGCACCGGGATGACGTGCGGTTCCTGCAACCGCGCCGCTACCCGCGACTCGCGCCGAAAGCGTTCCTGGTAGCTCGCATCCGCGGCCATCTCCGCGCGCAGCAGTTTGACGGCCACCGTCCGCTCCCTGACGGTGTCATAGGCGCGATACACCTCACCCATGCCGCCGACACCGATCAGAGAGTGCAGCTCATAGGGCCCGAATCGGGTGCCCAGCCGCGAGCCGCCTTGCGCGGAGGCCATTGTCAAATCCTTTCCGTCCCTTGGGAGGTCGTGAAGCGCCACCGCCCGACCCCGATACGTCATACGGTAGCGGCATGACAGAACAGTCGCCCGCGGTCACCATCTCGCATCCGCCCGAAGGGCTCCTGAGAGCCGTCAATCCAGCCGTGAAGTTCCTGCTGGGCACGCCGCTGGCCGGCGGCCTCCGCCGGCAGATGATGGTGCTCAATTTCACTGGCCGCAAGAGCGGCCGCCATTACTCGATCCCGGTCAGCGCACATCGGCTCGACAACGCGCTCTATGCGCTGGCCAGCGCGGGCTGGACGGCCAATTTCCGCGACGGCGCCACCGCCGAGGTGCTGTGGGACGGGAAGAAAACCACCATGCGCGGCGAACTCATCCGCGACCCCGCCACCGTCGCCGACCTCTCCCACCGCGCCGCCGAGTCCTACGGCGCCAAGACAGCACAGCGCATGATGGGCCTGAAATTCCGCGACGACCGCGTCCCCACCCTCGAGGAGTTCACCGAGGCGGCGCAGCGCGACGGCATGCGCGCCGTCAAGCTCACCCCCGCTTAGTACGTCGCGGCTGCGAGCTCGAGGATCTCCGAACGATCCGCCCGCACCAGGTAGCCCGCCCGGATCGTCGCGTCGAGGGACTCCGCAAAGCGCTCCAGGTACTCGGTCTTTCCACCGGGATAGAGCCGGCTGCGCGTGGCGTCGTCGAACGGCTCACCCGAGCCGAACAGATGTGCCAGGACGTTTTCGCTGTCGGCGATTCCGGACGTTCGGGCGATCGGCACGTCAACCCAGGGTGTGCGGACACCACCCTTGGCGATCCCATTCGCATCAACGATCAGCGGCGGGGGATGACCGTCGCCGATCTCGAGGCGCGGCGCGCTCGGCGGAGGCGTACCGGTACGAACCCACTTTTCCAGGCCGGCGATCGCGGCCTGCAGGACATAGTGATGCTGCGGGGCGAAGTTGATGAAGTACTCCAACTCCTGACCCATCAACACGTTGGTCGGGGCGTATCCATCCGCGAGCTGATCGAGCGGCGCTCTGCCGGTGTCCATGAAGCCGACCTTGATCGTGTAGTTGTCGGCGTGCGCGGTGCCCGGGATCTCCCACGTCCGCAGCCGCTCGTTATCGGGCTGCCTGGCCAGGTAATAGCCCGCCAGAACGGCACCGACCAGGTCGGTTTCGGTGATGACGTTCATCACCGGCACACGCAAATCGGCCCGGAACGGAGCGGGATCCGACGTCCCCGCTTGCAGCGCCTCCAACGCGTACACCTCGTCCAGCGGTGCCGCGACGCCGAATCGGGAATGGACCAGGAAGCCGTCGTAGACCTTCGCGTGAGAATCGACAGAGTTGATGTACGTCGTCAGGAACATCGCCGATTGTGACTCCCCCACGGCCACAACGGACTCCGGCTTGAACTCACCCAGCACCTCGGCCGCCGATTCGCGGACCAGCTGGCCGATCTGACTGAAGATGTCGAACGAATACGCGTCGCCAGGATGGCTGAGAATCGAATACCGTTCGGGGTCCTGCTTTTTCAACGACATGTCGAAGCCGGTGATGGTTGAGCCGCCCTGGACGCCGACCTGTTGCGCCGACACGACGACATATGCGTAGCCCTCACGAACGATTTCGCGGTGCGCCATGAACCAGACGGCGGACGCGTCGATCCCGCCGCTGACATTGAGCCACTCGACGAGGACCGTCCCGTTGAACTTCGCCGCATCGATTGGCGTCAACGCGACGATCCGGGTGGTGAAGTCATCTGACGCGCCGTCCCGCGCGTACGAAGTGGCCGTCCCCGACACGAAGAACTCGGCGGCGGTGTAGCCCAGATCGGCAATGTCGTAAGCGCCAAGGAGCAGGTTCGGCTTGCCCGGCACGGGCGTCACGGAAGGCATAGCGACGACACTAGTCATAAGGCGATACTGAGCCGATGCCGGATCTCAACGTGCTGGGAACTCCGATGGAGCCGTGCGGCACCGAACCGCTGACCGGCTTCTACCGCGACGGCTGCTGCTCATCCGGGCCCGAGGACATCGGCCTGCACACCATCTGCGCGGTGATGACCGCCGAGTTCCTCGAGCACCAGGTATTCATCGGCAACGACCTGTCCACCCCGCGACCCGAGTACCGCTTCCCCGGCCTGGTGCCTGGTGACCGCTGGTGCGTCACCGCCGCGAACTGGCTGAAGGCCTACGACGACGGCCGAGCCGCACCGGTGGTGCTGGCGTCGACGCACGAGCGCACCCTCGACGTGGTGCCGCTGGAGGCCCTGTCGGAGCACGCCGTCGACGTGCCCGACGACCCGGGCGACCTCTGACGACGTAGGCCCACGAAAACAAAAGTGCCCATTACCGTGAACGGCTGACCGGTCTGGTTCGTACTACTAATAATGGGAGCACCGCGGCTCTCTCGACCGTTGGCGCACGGAGCGGAGGATTGAGCTGCTGCACCGAACAGCCAGGCTGGCTATCGCGGCGCCGCGACGGGTGATAGCCGTTGCGGCGTTGATCACTGCCGTGCTCGGTGTCTTCGGCGTTCCGGTCGCCAAGAGCCTGTCCGCCAGCGGATTCCAGGACCCGACGGCCGAATCCTCAAGAGCGACCGAGCTGTTGACCGACAAGTTCCACCAGGGCGATGTCCAGCTGCTGATCGTCGTCTCCGCGCCGGATGGCGTCGACAGCGCGGCCGCCCGCGCGACCGGCACCCAGATCGTCGACCAGCTACGCCAATCACCTCATGTAGCGAACGTGACGTCGCCGTGGACGACGCCACCGGCAGCCGCCGCCGACCTGGTCAGCAGGGACCGCACCGCCGGTCTGATCGCCGCGGGCATCACCGGCAACGAAAGCCAGCAACAGACCTACGCCAGGGAACTCTCCGAACAGGTCGCCCGCGACGGCGGCGACGTCACGGTGCGCTCCGGCGGCATCGCGATGGTCAACGTCCAGATCACCGAGCAGTCGCAGCGAGACCTGCTCTTGATGGAGTCGATCGCGATCCCACTGAGCTTCCTCGTCCTGGTCTGGGTGTTCGGCGGCCTGCTGGCCGCGGCGTTGCCGGTCGCCGTCGGTGGCATGGCGATCCTGGGCGCGCTCGCCGTGCTGCGCATCATCTCCTTCACCACCGACGTGTCGATCTTCGCGCTCAACCTCACGACGGCGATGGGCCTGGCGCTGGCGATCGACTACACGCTGCTGATGATCAGCCGGTATCGCGACGAGCTGGCCGACGGCGCGAGCCGAGACGTCGCCCTCACGCGAATGATGTTGACGGCCGGGCGAACCGTCGTGTTCTCCGCCACCACCGTGGCGCTGTCGATGGTGGTGCTGGTGCTGTTCCCCATGCACTTCCTGAAGTCGTTCGCCTACGCCGGGGTCGCCACCGTCGCATTCGCCGCCACCGCCGCCATCGTGGTGACACCCGCGGCTCTGGTCCTCATCGGTGACCGGCTGGATTCGCTGGACGTCCGTCGGTTCGCCCGGCGTGTGCTCGGCAGGCCGGAGCCGACGCCCGTCCCCGTCGAGCAACGGTTCTGGTATCGCAGCGCAAAATGCACCATGCACCGTGCCGTTCCCGTCGGGTTGGCCTGCGTCGCGGTGCTCGTGCTGCTCGGAGCGCCGTTCCTCGGCGTGCGGTGGGGCTTTCCCGACGACCGGGTGCTGCCGAAGACCGCCTCTGCACACCAGGTCGGCGACCAGTTGCGCCAAGACTTCGCCACCAACTCCGACACCGCGGTGACGGTCGTCGTCCCGAACACCGACGGCCTCAGCCCGGACGACATCGCCGGCTACGCCGCCGACCTGTCTCGGGTTCCCGACGTTTCGGCCGTCTCCGCTCCCATGGGCACCTTCGTTGCGGGCAACCTCGCCGGACCTCCGTCCGCGCCCACCGGCGAGGTTCCCGGCAGCGCATTCCTCACCGTCGAGAGCACGGCTCCGCTGTTCTCCGATCGCTCAGAGGACCAGCTCGACAACCTGCACGCGGTGCCCACCCCGGCGGGCACGCAGGTCGACATGACCGGCACCGCGCAAGTGAACCGGGACAGCGTCGACGCGATCACAACGCGGCTGCCGCTGGTGCTCGGGCTGATCGCCGTCATCATGTTCGTGCTGCTGTTCCTGCTGACCGGCAGCATCGTCATGCCCCTGAAAGCGTTGGTGCTCAACGTACTTTCGCTGACCGCAACGTTCGGCGCGATGGTGTGGATCTTCCAGGACGGACATCTCGGCGCGCTCGGCACCACGCCCAGCGGAACGCTGGTCGCCAACGTGCCGGTGCTGTTGTTCTGCATCGCGTTCGGCCTGTCGATGGACTACGAGGTGTTCCTGGTCTCCAGAATCCGGGAGTTCTGGCTGGCGTCCGGGAGGACCAGGGCCGACAACGACGAGAGCGTGGCGCTCGGCATCGCCCACACCGGGCGGATCATCACCGCCGCGGCGCTCATCATGTCGATCTCCTTCGCCGCGCTGATCGCCGCCCACGTCTCGTTCATGCGGATGTTCGGCATCGGGTTGACGTTGGCCGTCCTCGCCGATGCCACCCTGGTGCGAATGATGCTGGTGCCGGCGTTCATGCACGTGATGGGCCACTGGAACTGGTGGGCACCCAGACCGCTGGTCTGGCTGCACCACCGCCTCGGATTCAACGACGGGCCTCGTGCCGAGTCAGTGCCGACCGACACACCGGCAAATCTGACGAAAGTGAGCGAAAATTGAACCGTCAGGCCACTAGAACTCGTGTCAAAAGCGTGGGCAACACAAGCGTTATTGCGGGCGTACACGGAGTCGTACCGCCCAACCGGTACACCCAGCAGGAGATCACCGACGCGTTCGTCGAGGTGCCGGCCTACGCAGGATTCGAAAAGGTGCTCCGCGGTCTGCACGAAAGCGCGAAAGTCGACACCCGGCACACCGTCCTTCCGCTGGACGATTACCTGTCGCTGAGCGATTTCGGTGAAACCAACGACTTGTTCATCGAGCATGCGGTGGAACTGGGCTGCGAGGCCTTGACGGGCGCCCTCGACGACGCAGGTCTGTATCCCAGCGACGTCGACGTGATCTACACGACGACGGTGACCGGGGTGGCGACGCCGTCGCTGGATGCCCGCATCGCCCTACGCCTGGGCCTGCGCCCCGATGTGCGTCGCGTGCCGATCTTCGGCCTGGGCTGCGTGGGCGGGGCGGCAGGCATAGCGCGGGTGCACGACTATCTCCGCGGCGCACCCGACGACGTCGCCGCGCTGGTGTCCGTCGAGCTGTGCTCGCTGATGTATCCGGCCGCCGAACCCACCATGCCCAGCCTCGTGGGCAGCGCCCTGTTCGGTGACGGCGCAGCCGCCGTCGTCGCTGTCGGCGAGGACCGCGCAGCCCGCGACCGCACCGAAGGGCCCGACGTGCTGGCGACACGCAGCAGGCTGTATCCCGACTCGCTGGACACGATGGGTTGGGACGTCAGTGCTGCGGGCTTTCGGCTGGTGCTGTCCGCTGATCTGCCCGAAGTCATCGAGCGTTATCTCGCCGACGATGTCACCGGCTTTCTCGCCGAGCACGATATGACCATCGACGACATCGGTTCGTGGGTCTCGCACCCGGGCGGCCCGAAAGTTCTCGAGGCCATCAACTCCGCCCTCGGACTGGACGACGATGCGTTGGAGCTGTCGTGGCGCTCACTGAGCGAGATCGGCAATCTCTCGTCGGCGTCGGTGCTGCACGTCCTGCGCGACGCACGCGCCAAGCCGCCGCAGAGCGGCACCCCCGGCGTGCTGATGGCGATGGGTCCGGGCTTCTGCGCGGAACTGGTGCTGCTGCGCTGGCACTGAGCTGACCATGTTCTGGTATGTGGTGTTGATCGCCGCGGTGGCGATCGAACGCATCGCGGAACTGGTTGTGTCACAACGCAACTTGGCCTGGAGCCGGGCCCGTGGTGGCGTGGAGTTCGGCGCTCGCCACTACCCGGCAATGGTCACACTGCACACCGGACTGCTGGCCGGGTGCCTGCTGGAGGCCATCGTCCTGCACCGCCCGTTCCTGCCCGCGCTGGGCTGGCCGATGCTCGCCGTCGTGCTGGCCGCGCAGGCGCTGCGCTGGTGGTGCATCGCGACGCTCGGCCATCAGTGGAACACCCGCGTGGTCGTCGTACCGGACGCGTCGCGGGTCACCGGCGGCCCGTACCGCTTTGTGCCGCACCCCAACTACGTGGCGGTGGTTCTCGAGGGTGTCGCGCTGCCGCTGGTGCACACCGCGTGGATCACGGCCCTTACCTTCACGATGCTCAACGCCGTACTGCTGACGACGCGGATCAAGGTCGAGAACGCCGCGCTGGCGAGGCTGCGGTGATCGACCTGCTCGTGGCAGGCGGCGGCCCGGCCGGGCTGGCCACCGCGATCTACGGCGCCCGCGCCGGACTCGAGGTTGTCGTCGTTGAACGTCGCCGCGGGCCAGTCGACAAGGCGTGCGGCGAAGGCTTGATGCCCCATGCCGTGCAGCAGTTGCACCGCCTCGGCGTGGATGCCCCCGGTAAGCCGTTTGAGGGCATTAGTTACCTGGACGGGCAACGTTGTGTCACTGGACGATTCCGCTCCGGCAGTGGTCGCGGTGTGCGGCGAACGGCGCTGCACGCGGCGCTGCTGGAGGCAACCGCAGCCGCGGGTGTGCAGATCGTTCACGGCGAGATCGGCGAGGTGAGCCAGGACGCGACATCGGTGCGATGCGGCGACTTTCACGCCCGCTACCTGGCCGCCGCCGACGGGCTGCACTCGCCGATCCGCGCATCGCTCGGGTTGGCCCGACCCTCGGCCGGCCCGCGTAGGTTCGGCATTCGGCGTCATCATTTGTTGACGCCGTGGAGCGACTGCGTCGAGGTGTACTGGTCGGCCGATTCCGAGGCGTATGTGACACCCGTGGCCGACGACTGCGTCGGCGTCGCGATCCTCACCGCCCGCAAGGGCGGATTCGACGAGCACCTCGACGCCTTTCCCGTTCTGAAGGATCGGCTGTCCGGCCGCGACCATGGACACGACCGTGCCGCGGGCCCGTTGCGGCAGAAGGTGCGGAGCCGCACGGCCGGGCGGGTGCTACTGGTCGGTGACGCGGCGGGTTACGTCGACGCGCTGACCGGAGAAGGCCTCGGCATCTCCTTCAGCGCCGCCGAGCTCCTGGTGAACTGTGTGGCCGCCGACCGGCCGGCCGACTACGACCGGCAGTGGCGCCGCATGTCGCGCCGCTACCGGCTGCTGACCGCGGGCCTTCTGCGCGCCAGCGCCTTTCGCCCGGTGCGGTCGCGGATTGTGCCTGCCGCCAACAGTTTTCCGGCGATCTTCACCGGCGTGGTAAACCTGCTCGCCGATTGAGGGTACTCACGGCGTGAGCTGCAGGATCCGGTCGTCGCCGTTGCGGGCACTGCCCCGGCCGTCGCGGTTGCTGGTGGAGAACCACAACGTTCCGTTCGGTGCCCCGACGACGGTCCGCAGCCGCCCGTACTGCCCGACGAACAGCGCCGACGAACCGCCGACGGAGCCGTCGCCGCCGACCGGTATCCGATAGAGCCGCTCACCGCGCAGGCACGCGACCCACAGCGAGCCACCGAAGTAGGCCAGTCCGGACGGCGACGCGTCGCCCGTCGGCCACTCGACCACGGGGTTGATCAGCCCGGCGATGTCGGAACGTCCCTCGGCCATCGGCCACCCGTAATTGCCGCCCGGCCGGATCAAATTGAGCTCGTCCACCACATTCGAGCCGTACTCCGTCGCCCACAGCCGGCCCCCCGAATCCCACGCCAGCCCTTGGATATTGCGATGGCCGTACGACCACACCGCCGAAGCCGGATCCGGGTTGTCCGACGGAATCGAACCGTCGGCGTTGATGCGGAGAATCTTGCCGCCCAGCGACGACTTGTCCTGTGCCAGATCGGTATTGCCGGCTTCTCCGGTCGCCAAATACAGCTTGCCGTCCGGCCCGAACGCGATGCGCCCGCCGTCGTGGCGCGAACCCGCGGGGATACCGGTGAAGATCGGCGTCTGCCCGGTGATCTTGGTGCCGTCGAACCCCATCCGGACGACGCGGTTGTCCGATCCCGTGGTGATGTAGGCGAACACCGTTTGACCCGCCGTCGCCAGACCCAGCAGGCCACCCTCCCCGCGCGGCGCGACGCCGGCCACGGTGCCGGCATCGGTCACGGCGCCGGACGCCAGGTGCTTGATGGCGGCGCTGTCGCGTTCGGCGATCAACGCGCTGCCGTCGGCGAGGAATGCGATGCCCCACGGCACGGCGAGGTTGGTGGCTATCTCCGCGGGTCCGCCGTCCGGTTGTCCGCGGGATTCGACGTCGTTCGCGCACGCCACAACCAACACCAGCGCCGACGCCAGCGCAGTCGCGGCTCGTCTCAAACCCGCGCGCATCGACATGGCCACACACCACTTGTACCCGATCGTCGCAGCGCGGAACCGCAGAATCCCCGCGGCCGGTCAGTCAGCGGTGGTGACCTCGGCCGGCCCACTTGGCCTTGTACATCGCCTCGTCTGCATAGCGCAGGATCTCCTCGGCACTTCGCTGATCGTCGCGGTCAACCTCGACGATGCCCATGCTCGCGCGGATCGGAACAGCCGTCTCGGCGATGACCGCCGGCTCCGCCAGCCGATCCCGCAGCCGACACACCTGATTGTCGAGCTCTCCGCGCGAGGCATCGCCGAAGATGAGGACAACGAACTCGTCGCCGCCGTGCCGGCCGACCACGTCGCCCGACCCGACCGCCTGCCGCAGTCGAGTTGCGGCGGCATTCAGCAGGTCGTCGCCGGCTTCGTGGCCCAAGGTGTCGTTGGTGATCTTCAGGTCGTCCAGATCGATGAACAACACCGCACGCAACCGTCCGCTGTCAGTCGCGGCCAGCGCCTCGGTGATTCTGCGCCGCACGAACGCGCGATTGGGTAACCCCGTCAGGGGATCATGATTGGCCTGGTAGACCAGGCGATCAAGATCTTCGCGCTCTGCTGTGATGTCGGAGACCGAGACCACCACGTCCGAGTGGGGATCATCGGGGTTCAACGGGCGGCCGCTGATGAGCAACCATCGCCGCTCGCCGCTCGGGAGATCCATTCCGTAGATCTGCTTCGTGAAGGAAAGCCCCGTGCGGAACGCGAGCGCCGCGGGGTGCAACTCGGGCGGCACCCGGGTGCCATCGGCGTCGTAACACGGCGAGGTCGCCGCCTGCATGACGAAGTCAGCAGCGGCACGTTCTGACTCGAGATCGTAGATTCGCATGGCCGCCGGATTGATGAACTTCAGATAGCCGTCGGGGCGAATGACGATGACCCCCTCGTCCAGCATGTGGACAATGGCTTCGAAGTCCAGTTCCTGGGCGACCTGCCGCGAGCTCATATGGTTGTCGATCTGTTGGCTATCCGGCCTGCCACCTGCGATCAGCCCGTTTCGCATCATTCGCACCATCCAATGCTCGCAAACTGTGCAGCACAGACCCGGAAGTGGTTGTTGCACCAAAAGCCCCCGGACTGTCTGTCCCCGTTGATTTCTGGTGCGCCGGCCATGCTCCGATGTAATCACTGTTCTGCCAGCACTGACGCTAACGATAATTTAGACAATGGGCGTTCGCAACCCCAAAAAGCCCCGGCGGCCCATGATCGCCCTGCGGGCGGCCAATGCGAAGGTTCGACACTGAAAACGTCACTTCAGCAACACGCACCACGTTTGCGAAACCTTTGTGAAACAGCAGGGGTCCACTAATCGTCGGTGCCCGTTATCGTCGGACGATCAAGGCCTACAGACGAATCGCCACACTGGTGGTGTTGACCACCGTGGGTACCAGCCTGCTGCAATGCAGCCCCGCGCCACCGCCCCAGCCGGCGACATCGTCACCGCCGTCACCGTCTGTCGCCACGACGACGCGGTCGACACCTGCGTCCGTCCGCCCGGTCACCGCCGCCGAACTCGGCGCAAGTTGGCGGCCGGGTTGCCCCGTCGGACCAGACCGGCTGCGGCGAGTCGGGGTCGGCTACGTCGGTTTCGACGGGCAGACGCACCGCGGCGAGCTGATCGTGCACCAAGACCTGGTCGGCGACGTCGTCGCGATCTTCGAGCAGTTGCACCGGCTGCGTTATCCCATCGCCACGATGCGCACGGTGGACCACTATCCGGGCGCCGACGATGAGCTGTCGATGGAAGACAACAACACCTCGGCGTTCAACTGCCGGCCCCTGCCGTCCGGTCGAGCGTGGTCTCTGCACGCCTACGGCCGGGCCATCGATCTGAACCCGCTGTTCAATCCCTTCGTCGACAGCCGCGGTGACTTCCAGCCGAAGAATGCGGCGCCATACCTCGACCGCGGCCGCACCGACCCGGGGATTCTGCACGCAGGCGACGCCGCCGTCCGCGTCTTCACCGATCGCGGTTGGCGCTGGGGCGGCGACTGGCGCACACCGAAGGACTATCAACATTTCGAGCGCCGCTAGTGTCGGCAAGTCGTCTTTCGGGACGGTGACCGACAGTCGTACGGTGTCCCGCCGCAGCGATGACGTTATGCAAACAGGCTGTGTACGTTGGCTTTCCGCGTCATGTACAAACTCAGGGCCGCCGAACGTTCCGTACCGGTCGACAAAAGGCGAAAATTTCGACTGGTAAGGAACGTTCGGCCGTCGATATGCGGGGATGCGTCGACATGCGCGGTTGCGCGGCTACCGCGTCGGGTACTGAAACTGCGGCTCGTGGAACCGGTTGATGATCGGAATGCGCTCGAGGATCTTGTCGCGCAGACGCGGTTGCGGCTGCACCGGCGGGACCTGCGGTTGCGGCGGAACGTACGCAGGCGCCGGCGCGGGTGGTACGTACGCCGGGGGCGGCGCGGGCGGGACGTACGCAGGCGGATCCGGTGCAGGCGCGGCGGGAGCCGGAGGGGCAGCGACCATCGTCTGGGCCACCGGCGGCGCCGCAGGCGGTGGGGGTGCGGCGGGAGCGGGCTTCGGCGGCTTTGCCGCGGGAACCGGCTTGGGCGGTGCGGCGGGACGCGGCGCCAGCTTTGGCGCGGCCTGCGCCATCTTCGCCGCCGACGGCACTCCTTCCCGAACCTGCTCGCCGGTGGCGTTCGCGTTCTGAGTCTGTTCGGAGTGCGAATCGGGAGTAGCCCGAAGACCCAGCGCAACCGACAGCGAGACCACCAAGGTGACCGCTGCGGCGGCGACGACGGACGTCAACACGGCGGTCTTCGACATCCCGCGCAGTTTCAGCAGCGGTGCCTCCGCGCCGTCCAGGGTGTTCACCGCCAGCGCCGCGGCCACCGCCGCCCCGCGCGCCATGGCCATGTCGGCCTCGGCGGAGGAGATGACCGGTGCCGCCGCGACCGTGTCTATCGACGACACGGCCGTATCGAGGTCGGACGAACCGACGACGAAGATGGAGTCCAGCTGCCGATCGTTGAGGTCCAGCGCGATCACGCTGCTGGTCAGCTCGACGTTGTCGTCACCGTCGGTGGGCCGGTCCTGGCGGTCGACGGTCACTCCGTCGGCGTTGACCACCGCAACCAGCGTGGCATCGGGCTCGAAGATGCACACCGCGACGTCGTCGTATCCGGCGATGTCCGCGATGCCGCCGGCCAGCGCTTCAGCGGCCTCGATCTCCGACACCGAGACGACGTTCTGCACGCCCCGGGCGTCGAGCGCCTCCAGGACAGCGAGGGCCGCGGCGTCCGCGTCGGTGGTCCAGGTGACGCCGACCGCGTGCACGCCGCTTTCCACGACGGGCTCGTTGGCGTCCAAAAGCACCGAGAGCAGGCCGTCCGCGTCGAACGGCGCATCATCGGTGATGTCCAGCGCGCCGCGGTCGACGGGAGCGCCTTCGCCGGACGTCCCTTCGACGAGCACCCAGCGGACGGCTGTCGAGGTCACCGACAGACCGAGCACGAGGTCCATAGCTATCCCCCTCTGCCTGTCATCCGGCTCAGAGACTACCGCTGTGCTCTGTGGATGCACATCCGTACTGAGCAAGGAGGTGATGCGACGGCCGGCCGATTAATGCAAATCGTGCATCAGTCATACCTCAATCGGTCTTGGACAAGCATTGATGTCGCTTCTACCGTGGGTGTCAGACCATCGCCCAACTGGACTATCCAAGGCCAAGGACACCATGACTGCCACGATGCCCGACACACAGCTGACGGGACAGATGCTCATAGCCGGTGAACAGGTTCGGGGTTCCGGGAAGCAGATCCGCGCCTTCGATCCCACCGCAGGCCAGGACCTCGAACCCACCTACTACTACGGCGACTCCTCCGACGTCGACGCGGCCTGCGCCGCCGCCGCGACGGCCTTCGCCGATTACCGCGCCACAACCTCCGAGCAGCGCGCCCAGTTCCTCGAAGCGATCGCCGCCAACATCGAGGCCGTCAAGGACGCCATCGTCGAGCGCGCCGTCGCCGAAAGCGGACTTCCGCAGGCCCGCATCACCGGTGAAGTCGGCCGCACCACCGGACAGCTGCGCCTCTTCGCAGGCGTTCTCCGCGAGGGAAGCTGGAACGGCGCCCGCATCGACCCCGCTCTGCCCGATCGAACCCCGTTGCCACGGCCCGACCTTCGCCAGCGCTCGATCCCGCTGGGCCCCGTCGCCGTCTTCGGCGCCAGCAACTTCCCGTTGGCCTTCTCGGTCGCAGGCGGAGACACCGCGTCGGCGCTCGCCGCCGGATGCCCCGTCGTCGTCAAGGCCCATGACGCCCACCCCGGCACCTCCGAGCTCGTCGGCCGCGCCATCACCGATGCCGTCGCCGCCGCGGGTCTGCCCGCCGGCACCTTCTCCCTGCTCTTCGGATACGGACCCGAGCTCGGCATCGCCCTGGTGACCGACCCGCGCATCAAGGCGGTCGGCTTCACCGGATCCCGTTCCGGCGGAACGGCACTCGTCGCGGCCGCGGCCGCCCGACCCGAGCCCATCCCGGTGTACGCCGAAATGAGCTCCATCAATCCGGTGTTCCTCCTCGACGGAGCACTGGCCACCCGCGGCGCCGACCTGGGCCGCGCCTTCGTCGGCTCGCTCACGATGGGCTCCGGCCAGTTCTGCACCAACCCCGGCCTGGTGATCGCGGTCGACGGCCCCGGCCTCGACACATTCATCAGCGCCGCCCGCGACGCCATCGCGCAGGCTCCGGCCACGCCGATGCTCACGCCCGGCATCGCCGACAACTACGGCAACGGCGTCACCAAACTCAGCGGCGAAGCCGATCTGGTCGTGCGAGGCGAGTCCGGTGATAGCCAAACCGCCTGCCGCGCCGCCTTGTTCGCCACCGACGCGAAGAGCTTGCTGAAGTCCGAGACGCTGCAGGCCGAGGTCTTCGGATCCTCCAGCCTGATCGTGCGGTGCGCGGACACCGCCGAGATGCAGACCGTCGCCGGCAACATCGAAGGCCAGCTCACCGCGACAGTGCACGCCGACGAGTCCGACTATGACGACGCCGGCGAGCTTCTGCCGATTCTCGAACTCAAGGCCGGCCGGATTCTCTTCGACGGCTGGCCGACCGGTGTTGAGGTCTGCCACGCCATGGTGCACGGCGGGCCCTACCCCGCGACATCGGATTCGCGCAGCACCTCGGTCGGTGCCCGCGCGATCGAACGCTTCCTTCGGCCCGTCTGCTACCAGAGCGTGCCGAAATCGTTGCTGCCCAGCGCAATCGCTGACGGCAACCCCGATAACCTGTGGCGGCGCATCGACGGCCGACTCCAACAGGACTGACCCACCCACTCACCAAGGAGTCCCCGAGATGCACCCCACGTTTCGATGGAGTTCTGTTCTTCCCCGTCACCCCGTTCACCGAGACCGGAGAGGTCGACTTCGACGCGCTGGCGCGACACATCGCCAGCGGCGTCGACGCGGGTCCCGGCGGTGTCTTCATCGCCTGCGGCACAGGTGAATTCCACGCTCTCGAGCCCGAAGAGTTCGGCCGCATCGTTCGCACCGCCGTCGAGGTGGTCGCCGGCCGGGTACCCGTCTATGCCGGTGCGGGTGGCGCCGTCGCGCAGGCCAAGCTGTTCGCCAAGAACGCCGAAGCGCACGGCGCCGACGGCGTGCTGCTGCTGCCGCCCTATCTCGTCGAGATGCCCCAAGCCGGCCTCGTCGCCTACGTCCGCGACGTCGCCGCTGCCACCGATCTGCCTCTGATCGTCTACAACCGCAACAACGCCCGCTTCACCGAGGCGTCCGCGATCGCGGTTTCGAAGATCCCGAACGTCATCGGCTTCAAGGACGGCACCGGCGATTTGGACAACGTCGCGCGCATCGTCCGCGCGGTCACCGACGCCTCGAAGGACGATGCCAAGGACTTCCTGTTCTTCAACGGCATGCCGACCGCCGAAACCACCCAGCAGGCGTACCGCGCGATCGGCGTGCCTCTGTACTCCTCGGCCACGTTCGCGTTCGCCCCGGATCTCGCGCTCGCCTTCTACAACGCCGTCGAAACCGGCAACGATGCCCTGATCAACGCGCTGCTGCGGGAGTTCTTCCATCCGCTCGTCCGGCTGCGTGACACCGTGCCCGGCTACGCCGTCTCGCTCGTCAAGGCCGGCGTCGCGCTGGAGGGCACGCCCGCCGGGCCGGTGCGGCCGCCGCTGGTCATGCCGACCGCCGACGACGTCGCCGAACTGCGTTCGATCATCGCCGCCGGCCGGGCCGTGATCGCCGAGGCGCTCACCGAGGCCCGGTAGCGATGGCGCCGAGCCAGATTCGCATCACCGGCGCCCGCATCACCCCGGTCGCGTTTGAAGACCCGCCGCTGCTGAACACCGTCGGCGTGCACCAGCCGTACGCGCTGCGCGCGATCATTCAGCTCGACACCGACGCCGGGTTGGTCGGTCTCGGCGAGACCTACGCCGACCAGACGCACCTGGCGAGGCTGTCAGCGGCGGCCGACGCGATCACCGGGCTGGACGTGTTCGCGCTCAACGCGATCCGCGCGGCGATTGCCGAACGGCTCCGCGGCGACTCCCGCGCCGTCGGCACGGCAGGCATGATCACCACGGCCAGCGCCGTCGACCAGGTGTTCTCGCCGTTCGAGGTCGCCTGCCTCGATGTGCAGGGCCACGCGACCGGCCGGCCCGTCTCCGACCTGCTCGGCGGCTTGGTTCGCGACGCGGTGCCGTTCAGCGCCTACCTTTTCTACAAGTGGGCGGCACACCCCGGCGGTGAGCCCGACGCCGTACGGCGAAGCACTCGACCCGGACGGCCTCGTCGCGCAGGCCAGGCGCATCATCGACGAATACGGCTTCACCGCAATCAAACTCAAGGGCGGGGTGTTCCCTCCCGAAGAGGAGATGGCGGCCATCGAAGCGCTGCGAAGAGCTTTCCCCGACCACCCGCTGCGCCTGGACCCGAACGCGGCGTGGACGCCGCAGACGTCGGTCAAGGTGGCCTCGGGTCTGGCCGGAATACTCGAGTATCTCGAGGACCCGACGCCCGGCCTGGACGGCATGGCCGAGGTCGCCCAGCAGGCGCCCATGCCGCTGGCGACGAACATGTGCGTGGTCGCGTTCGACCATCTCGCGCCTGCGGTCGCCAAACAGTCGGTGCGCGTGGTGCTTTCCGATCACCACTACTGGGGTGGCCTGCAGCGGTCGCGCCTGCTTGCCGGCGTCTGCGACAACTTCAATCTCGGGCTGTCGATGCACTCCAACTCCCACCTCGGCATCAGCCTGGCGGCGATGGTGCACCTCGCCGGGGCCACACCAAACCTCACCTACGCGTGCGACACCCACTGGCCGTGGAAGACCGAGGAGATCGTCAAGCCCGGCGCGCTGGAGTTCATCGACGGCTCGGTGCCGGTGCCGACGACGCCGGGCCTCGGTGTCGAGATCGACGACGATGCGCTGGCCGCGCTGCACGAGCAGTACGTGCGCTGCGGTGTCCGCGATCGCGACGACACCGGCTACATGAAGAGCATCGATCCCGACTTCGAGGCGGTCAGCCCGCGCTGGTAGTCACCTCGGTACCTGGTCCGCGATTTCTGCATGCGGGCTGTGCTTCGGCGGGATCTACAACCAAGGCGCAGAAATCGGCGACGTAGGCCGCTGCACGTCAATTAGCCTTCGTGTGTGCATACCGCGGTCGACATGTCGTCGGGGCTGGCCGATGAGCGCGACTTCATCGTCGCCGAATGTCCGGATATCCCGAACTGGTCGGAGAACTTGCTCTTCGCCCTCTACGACCCGGGCGCCGACATCTCGATGTGGCTGCACTTGGGCACCGTCCCGGGGAAGTGGACGATGTGGGAGGACCGCGTCCTCGTCATGTTGCCCTGCGACGACGGCGCGCTGTCACTGCGCGCCTACCACCACACCGCGCCCGAGCGCCGTCCGGCCGGACCCGGGCTCGAATTCCGACAGACCACCCCGTGGCGGCACTGGCACGTGTCGTTCGACGGCTTCGGCCTGCACACGCCGGTAGCCGAGATGCTGGCCGGAACCACCCGGGATGGACCCGGCAAGTCGTTCTCCGCCGACCTCGATATCGAATGCCTCACACCGGCGTGGGATGCGCGCACCGCCGCGAGCCTGAAATCCGGTGCCGGCGACATGGATTCGCATGACTGGGCAAGCGAACACTACGAACAGCTGGTGCACGCGACCGGAACGGTCACTCTGCCGTCGGGCGACGAGATCCCGTTCGACGGCTACGGCTGGCGAGACCATTCGCGAGGTGCGCGCGATCACTCCCTGTACATGGACTGGGGTGGACACGTCATCATCGGCTGCCCGTATCCGAGCGGGAAGGGCTGGGGCTTCTCGCGGTACTACGGCGCGGACGGACGCATCACCCTGGAAGGTGGTTACATCTTCGTCGACGGAAAGTTCGAGCACGCAATGGTTCTCACCACGCCCCGACTGACGGAGCTGTGCTACGGCGGCGAGGTCCTTTCGGTGCGGCTGGAGTGGTCAGGCGGTGTACTCGACGTCGAGTTGCACTGTGAGCGGACGCTGTGGACCTCGATGCAACGCAGCCTTGCGGTCGGCAGGGATCTCGAGGGATTGGGCCTGATGTACGTGCTCAATCATGGCCGCTGCGAGTGGGACGGCGAGACGGGCTACTTCTACTGCGAGAGGTCGGACCGCCTTAATCAGCTTGCGCCCGAGCCTTTCTACGCTGAAGCCGGACAGCTGATGGCCGACGACGACGGGCAGCGGCTGGGCCCAGCTCAAGGAGCAGGGTCGGGAACTGGACGACGTCCGCTCCGGGCTACAGGACTGGTTGCGAAGTCGCCTGCGCGACAACACCTTGACGGTTGGACAGCTCACGACCCCGGGCGGCACCGGTGTCGCGAACGAGACGCTGCTGTTCGATGTGAGCCGCGCAGACGGAACGACGGAGGGCCTGGTCGCCCGACTGGCGACGCCCGACCCGCTCTATCTGGATTACGACCTGTCGATGCACTACCGCATGTACGAGGCGATGATGGAGGTGCCCGCGGTTCCCACACCCGCCGTCATCGGCTACGAACGTGACGCGTCGATCGTCGGGTCCGAGTTCTTCGTCATGGAGAAGATCGACGGGGCGATTCCCACCGACAGTCCGTCCTGGGGAACCGAGGGTTTCGTGGTCGACGCGTCACCCGCGCAGCGGCGACGGCTGTGGGAGCGCACCGTGGGGTTGCTCGCCGAGATGCACCGCCTGGACGGTGAGCGCTTCGCCTTCCTGCGCACGGGCGCAACGACCGACGGTGTCGGAGACTGCCTCGATTTCTGGATGCGCTCTCTGCGCTGGGCCGACCCGGCACAGCCGGTGCCGCTCACGGAGGAAGCGGAGGCGTGGTTGTCGGCGAACCGGCCGTCGGCAACCGCCCTGTCGTGGGGTGACAGCCGACTCCCGAACGTCATCTACCGCGACTACACGCCGGTCGGACTGCTCGACTGGGATCTCGTATCGCTCGCGGGGCCGCAGGCCGACATCGCGTGGTGGATCCTGATGACCCCGCAGGAGAGCGTGCACCTGGACGGCATCGGTACCCACGACGAGTTCGTCGACCTCTGGGAGGAGCTGACCGGAAACACCGCGACCGATCTGCACTGGTTCCTGGTCTTCGGCGCCTACCGGCTGGCCGCCATCATGGCCAAGCTCTTCTCGATGTTCGTTGCCCAGGGGCGGATGCCGGCCGAGTTCGCCGACGCGCAGCTCAACACCGGTTTGCATGTCCAGATGCTCGCCGGGTTGCTCGACCTGACACCGCCGAAGGGCGTCACTCCGACGGTGCCCGAAGTTCGTTGGGATCGAGGGTGATTGCGCGGGTCGGTGGGCAATGCCGCTGAAGCCGTTTCGAATCGACATACCCCAGGGTCGTCTCGACCTGCTCGACGCGCGGCTCCGTGACACCGTTTGGGCCGACGTCCCCGACGGGTCCAGTTGGGCATACGGGGTGGCGGGCGATTATCTGCATGAGCTTGTCGACTACTGGATCGAGCAGTACGACTGGCGCGAGCACGAAGCCGCGATGAATCGGTGGACGCACCTTCGCGGCGAGCGTGGACGGGAGCACGCTTCACCTGCTGCACGAACGCGGATCCGGCAGCGCACCCGTCCCCCTGATCCTGACGCACGGTTGGCCGTGGACATTCTGGGACTTCGCGAAAGTGATTGAGCCGCTGGCGCATCCGGAACGGTTCGGCGGCGACCCCGAGGACGGCTTCGATGTCGTCGTGCCGTCACTGCCGGGTTCGGTCTTCTCGTCACCGACACCGGGTGGGATCGGCTGGCGGCAGACGGCGTCGTTGTGGGTTCGGTTGATGTCGGAGTTGGGCTACCAACGATTCGGGGCGCACGGTGGCGATTCGGGAGCCTTCGTCAGCGCTCAACTCGCCCACGCCCACGCCGACCGGCTGATCGGTGCCCACCTCAGCTATCCGGCGCTGCTCGATCCGTCTGCGGTCTTCGGCCGCGATGATTTCGATGCCGACGAGGTCGAAGACTTTGACCGGCAACGGGACCCGATGTCGAACATGACGCACTTCTTGGTTCACATGCTGGAACCGCAGACACTGGCGTGGGCCCTGCAGGACTCGCCGATCGGTCTCGCGTCGTGGATGCTGCATCGGCGTGCGGCATGGAGCGATTGCGACGGCGACGTCGAACGCCGGTTCACCAAAGACGAGCTGATTACCAGCTTCGCGCTCTACTGGCTCACCGGAACCGTGTCGAGCTCATTGCGGTTCTATGCGGATTCGTTCCGCCAGCCATGGCAGCCGTCGCATGACCTGCAGCCGACGCTGCAGGCGCCGACCGGGATTGCCGTGTTCCCGCGCGAGCTGTCCCACGTGCCCAGGTCGGTCGCCGAGCGTTATGCGAACCTGACGCATTGGACGCGGATGCCGAGCGGCGGCCATTTCGCGCCGGCGGAAGAGCCCGAACGGCTGGTCGAGGACCTTCGCGCGTTCTTTCGGCCGCTGCGTACGGCCTAACTACCCCGGGTCCGGCGCGCACGCTGGACCTCGTATATCCGCTACCGGGTGCGGTTTATCGCGATACGCAATTCGCGATTCGCCGCGCCACTAGACTGATGCTCCACCACCACGCAAATCGCGTGCAGTGATGCTAGGAGTGCATCGGTGTTTTCGCTCGCCAGGCTGTCCTGCTTCGTCGCCGTCGCGGAGGAGCTGCACTTCGGACGGGCCGCCGAGCGGCTGCACATGACCCAACCGCCGCTGAGTCGCCAGATCCAACAGCTCGAGAGCGAGCTCGGCGTGCAGCTCATCGACCGGACCACGCGGGCCGTCACGTTGACACCCGCCGGTGTCGCCTTCCTGCCCGACGCCCGCCGCATTCTTCAGCTCGCCGAGGGCGCGGCGCAGACCGTGAAGCGGATCCCCGCGGGCGATCTCGGCACCGTCGTCGTCGGATTCACCGCTGCCTCCGCACATGTCGTGTTGCCGCGGCTGCTGGGGGCGGCTCGGGAGAAGCTTCCCGACGTGAAGCTGGAACTGCGGGAGATGGTGACAGCCGTCCAGCTCGAGGGCCTGATGACGGGCGAGGTGGATCTGGGCATGGCCCGCCCGCCGGTGAAACGTCCGGGCCTGGTGTCGCGTCCGCTGCTGCACGAGCAGCTGATCGCCGCGCTGCCCGAGGCCCATCCGATGGCCGGGCTTGGCCGCCAGCTGACGCTCAACGACCTCGACGGCCAGGACGTGGTCATGTATTCGCCGGTGCAGGCCCGCTATTTCAACGAGTTGCTCATCAGCACCTTCACCATCGCCGGCGCGACGCCGCGCTACGTCCAGTACGTGACGCAGGTGCACACCATGCTGGTGCTGGTGCGGTCCGGCATCGGCATCGCGCTGGTGCCGGCGTCGGCGGCGACGCTGCATCCCGACGGAGTGGTGTTCCGCTCGATCGGGGCGTTCCGGGAGCGGCCGGTCGAGCTCGACGCGGTGTGGCGTGGCGACAGCACCAATCCCGCACTGCTGCGTCTACTCAGAGATGTTCTGCCGCAACGGGAATGGACGACGGACGATCTCGTTGAAGACGTGGTCAGCTAGCGTCCACGCGGTCGCCTGCGTGCTTGCTACTGCATCTGGTCGAGCATGGTCGAGAAGGCATCCTTAAGCGTTAGCGCCTTCTTGACCTCGTCGGCGGTGACGTACGGGTATTCGCCGTACTCCAAGAAGCTGGGGAAGTGGTGCTCGCGCACAAACTTCACGAATGAGTCCGGGTTCTCCTTCCAATCGTCGGGGAACCCTTCGAGATTGGTGAACACCGTGTTGATGCCGCTCTGGCCGAACAATTGCACGGCGTCCTCGGTGTACTTGTCGAAGTCGGTGTCGAAGATGCCCTGGTATTGAAAGGTCAAGCCATCGCCGATATCGAAGAGCACCCAGCGGAGGTAGTGCAGGCGTAGTGGAGCGAGGAACTCCGGCGTTTCGGTGATGGCTGCTTGGATGGTCTTGCCGTGTTCGCGGATCGCGTCTTCGCAACCCTCCTTCACCTTGGCGATGATCGAGAAGCCGTAACACGCCGGAGTGCGTGGAAAAACCGGCCCGTACCGCCCCCGCTCCAGCTCGAAATATCCTTCTTTCGGGATCGCCATGGCGGCGGGCTTTGTCCAGTCCTGATCGGTCGTGGACATATCGGCTCCTCTGCTTGAACCTGCTGGTGGAGCGGACACTACGCCTGATCCCTGGCTATTTCGGTTCGACGGTGAACAGAGACTCAGGTCCGCTCTTTAGATGCGTTCGCGGTCGCTTGGACTCTGGCCGCGGCCCCAGTGAGTACAAGCTCTAACCGGGTTTGAGCCGAAAAATCGGGATTTGACGCCCGATCGAGACTGTCTTGGCACGGTAGTCGGCGTACCCGGCGTAGACGTGCTCGGCGAGCGCGTACAGGCGCGTGTACTCGTCGGGATCAGAAACCTCTGTCGCCACAAATCGCTCGTCGCCGAATTGACATTCAGGGTGTGCCTTGAGGTTGTAGTACCACTGCGGGTGTTTTGGTCCCCCATAGTTGGAGGCGATCAGAATCGGGTCGCTCCCATCGTGGAAGTAGGCGAGTTGGACCTCTCGCGGCTGACCCGTCTTCGCACCCGTGGTCATGAGTGGTGCGCTGGTGATCACAGGCAGCGATGCTGGATAACGCCCGCGGGTTTTGCGATACAACCACGGGTCGATGCGCGGACTGACATGGCGGCCAATGAACGCCCCTGCGCGGCTGCGCCCGAAGCGCATGTCGGCGCGGTAGATCCGACTCTGCTTCCGGTTGGGATCGACGTATCGCAGCGGCATGGAGCGGACGCTACCTCCGCTCAGCTTGCCTTAGCGGACTTTCCGCGCAGCGATCTTGACGAGGTCGCAGGCCATTCGGCGTTCTCGGATGCAACGATGGCTGAATGACGAACGCGGCCGAACCCGTGCTGCATCTTTGGCGGGCGCTCGCGACGCGTGACTGGGAAGCGGTGAAGTCCGTAGTGACCGACGACTGCATCTTCCTCGACATGCCGTTGGGACCGACGCTCGCCGCGCGGGGACCGGACAACATCGTCAAACGGCTCAAGGGTGGTCTGGAGAACGAGAACCTCGCTGATTGGGCCAACCGCGACGTGCTTCTGCTGACCAACGGCGTCGACGTCATGTACGAGCACCTGGTGACCTACACATCGACAAACGGCGAGGTGACCAACAACCCGATCGTCTCGGTCCACAAGGTCAGCAACGGCAAGATATCCCTCTGGAAGGACTACTGGGATTTCAATGCGATCGCCAACGCCGCATGGTTTCAAAGCTCTCTTGCAGACGCAGATTTGAGCTGGGTGTTCGACGCGACCGATCTGGTCTGAGCGTTTGTGAAACCGTCAGGTCACTTCGGAGGTGTGCCTGCGGTGGAGCGTTCCGGCCGGAGGACCTTGATCAATCCTGTTGCTGCAGTGATCAGTCCGGACACCGCGACCACGAGCGTCGTTACGAGCCCGATGGTGGCAGCAGTGCTATTGAGAAGGCCTCCGCCTGACGACGCGGTCGCGCTCGGTGTTGGCTGCGCCGCTGGGGACTGCACGGTCACGGTGACGGTGGATGGCGGCTGGGCGGTCAAGGTAGCTGTCGGCGCGATGGGTGGTCCCGGGAGGTACGGAAATTCGGTTCTCCGGGTAGGTGCCACTTCGACCGTTTTGGTTTCCTGGATGGTCACCGTGGGTGTGCTCGCTCGAGGGGATGCCGACCCGGTTCCATCTCCGGGCCGAGCCGCCGCGATCAGTGCGAACAAGATCGCGGCCAACGCAGCCAACGAGAGCCCGACAATGATCCACAGACGGCCGCGTCCCCGATCGAACGACTTGGGCCCCTCCATGCGAACAATCATGAACGCACCCGTGAGATCTGGCACGCGGTCTCCGAAAATTCGCGTGCGCAAATCTGCCGTGGCGAGAGCGTCATCATTTGATGACGCTTGCGGAAACTAACTGGTCGCGGTAGCCGGCATCGGCACCGGTGTCACCAGCTCACCTGACGCCAGGAACCCGTCGAGGTTGCGCAGCGTGAGTGCCTCCATCGCGGCGCGAGTCTGTATCGTCCCGCTTCCCACGTGCGGCAGCACGACGATGTTGTCCATCGTCAACATCGCCTCGGGAACCTGAGGCTCGTCGGCGAACACGTCCAGGCCCGCCCCCGCAAGCCGACCGTCTGTGAGCGCTTCGACCAACGCCTCCTCGTCGACGACGCTGCCCCGCGCGATGTTCACCAGATACCCGCCGGCACCCAAGGCGTCGATCACCTCGCGGCTGACCAGCTTTCGCGTTCCCGAGCCGCCGGCGGCCGCCACGATCAGCACGTCGACACCTCGTGCCAACTCCTCCGACGACGACACATACTCATATGCCGAGTCGGCGATCCGATTGCGGTTGTGATAGAAGATCGTGCAGCCAAAAGCACTGAGCCGCTTCGCGATCGCACTACCAATCCGGCCGAGCCCGATGATCCCTACCCGCGTATTGCTCACTTGGCGCGTCAGCGGATACATCCCATCAACCGGCCATCGGCCCGCCCGCACATACCGGTCGGACGCGGAGAACTGCCGCAGCACATCGATCATCAGCCCCACGGCGGTGTCGGCCACACAGTCGGTCAGCACGTCGGGCGTATTGCTCACCAGAACTCCACGCGCGGCCGCCGCGTCCACATCCGTCGTGTCGTAACCGACGCCGAAGTTCACGACGGCGCCCAGGTTCGGCAGCGCCGACATCAAGCCGGCGTCCACACCAGTGCGGCCCGACGTCACCACCGCCGTGATCTCTTCGCCGTGCGAGGAAAGAAACGCCTCACGTTCGGCGGCTTCGTCGGGCAGAACGTAGGCCGCGTAATCGTCCTGGAGGATCTGCGCCAAGGACGGCTTCAGCGGCCCGACCTGGAGTACGGGCCTGCTTTGTGGGGTGCGCGCTTCGGTGCTCATGATTTTCCTACGGTACGGCGACCTGCGAATACCCGTCCAACTCCGAATTGGCATGGACTTATACCCAAGCCGCATAGCCCGCCTATTGAACACGCGAACTCGGTATCGGTGAACGCTCGCTGCCCGTAAATATACAGTTCAGAGCCCATTTCTGACCCTTCTCAGCTAGTCAGGGCACCCTAATTCGACACCCGATTTCACCATTTCGCCGGGGTTGACGCTCCTCCGACGCCGTCCTTACCTTGTGTCTGCGATCACACGCTCTATCCACATACGTGGACGTCACAGCAGCAGTCCCGGGAGGACCCATGAGCCCCGCAGCACGCTCACCGCGACGCCGCACCACCGCGGCCGCCGCCGTCGCCCTCGCGGGAATCACCCTGGCCGCCAGCGGCTGTACCGTCGCCAACTCCCGCCACGGCGGCTACGACCCCAACACGCTGCGCATCGTCCTCCAGCAAGAGCCGCCGACCCTCGAGCCGTGCGAGAGCTCCCTCACCTCCACCGGCATCGTCGTCCGTTCCAACATCACCGAGCCCCTCATCGAGCGCGACGCCAACTCCGGCGACCTGCAACCCATGCTGTCCACCGGCTGGCGACAGACCTCGCCCAACCAGTGGACATTCGACATCCGCAAGGGCGTCACCTTCTCCAACGGCGCGCCCTTCACCGCGGAGGATGCCGCCTTCTCCATCGACCGGGCCGTCAACTCCGACCTGAACTGCAACGTCGACGGCTACGTATTCGGCGACGACGACTTGAGGCTCGATGCGGTCAACGACACCACCCTGACGGTCGGCACGGTGACACCGGATCCGATTCTGCCGCTGCGCATCTCGTTCGTCGAGATCGTGCCCCGCACCACCAGCACCACGGAGAAGGTCCGCGAGCCGATCGGCACCGGCCCCTACGCCATCGAGGACTGGGAGTACGGGCAGAAGCTCCGGCTGATGCGCAACGACGCCTACTGGGGCAAGAAGCCGGCGTTCGCCAAGGCCGAGTACCAGTGGCGCAGCGAGGGCAGCGTCCGCGCCGCGATGATCACCAACGACGAGACCGACATCGCGACGGGTCTGGGCCCCGAGGACGGCGCGGGCGACCTCGGCGTCCCGTTCCAGAACAACGAGACCACCGCCCTGCGGATGCAGGCCACCGAGGCGCCACTCAACGACATGCGGGTCCGCCAGGCCGTCAACTACGCCGTCAACCGCGAAGGCATCGTCAAGGCACTGTTCCGCGGACTGGGACAGCCTGCGTCGCAGCTGATTCCGTCCGGCGTCGTCGGCTACAACGACCAGCTGCAGCTCTGGCCGCACGACCCCGAGAAGGCCAAGCAACTCGTCGCCGACGCCAAGGCCGACGGCGTCCCGGTCGACAAGCAGATCCGGCTGATCGGGCGCACCGCCCAGTTCCCGAACATCAGCGAGACCATCGAGGTGCTCCAGAGCGAGTTCACCGACATCGGACTCAACGTCAAGATCGAGATGATGGACACATCCAACCAGCTGCTGTACCAGCTGCGGCCGTTCCCGGAGAACGCAGGCCCGTACCTGCTGATGATCATGCACGGCAACCAGGCCGGAGACGCCGCCTTCACCATGGATCAGTACATGCTCAGCGACGGACCCCAAGCCGCCTACGGCACACCGGAATTCGACAAGAAGATCGCTGCCGCCGAAGCCCTCACGGGCCAGGCCCGTCAAGACGCCTTCGCGAAGCTGTTCGCCGAGGAGCCCAAGGAGATCATGCAGATGGCCTACATCGCGCACATGAAAGGCATCCTCGGGAAGTCCGCGCGGGTCGACTACACGCCCAACTCCGCCACCGGCGACGAGATGCGGTTGGCCGAGATGACATTCGCCCAAAACGGCGCCGACCGCGCCGACCAGTCCTAGAAGCCTGGAGACCCAGCCTATGTTCCCCTTCGTCCGGCGCCGGATGTACACCAGCGCACTGCCGTTGATCATCGTGCTGCTCGGCGTGTTCCTGCTCGCCCGGCTCACCGGCGACCCCACCAACCTGTACCTGCCCGAGTCGGCCACGCCCGAGCAGCGGGCGGAGTTCGCCGCCAGCAACGGCTTCGACCAGCCGGTGTGGACTCAGCTGGTCGACTACTTCAAGGGCGTCATCCATCTCGACTTCGGCACCTCGCTGCGCACCGGTCAGTCGGCATCCGAGATGGCGCTGCGTGCCTTCCCCGCCACGCTCCAACTCGCCGTCACCACAATGCTTCTGGCGATCGTCCTCGCCGTCATCATCGGCTGCTGGGCCGCCTACCGGCCCAACTCCCTGGCCGACCGGTTCTCCAGCCTGCTGTCCATGACCGCCGCCAGCATCCCCGACTTCTGGTTCGCCATCACCGGCGTCTGGCTGTTCGCGGTTCTGCTCGGCGTGCTGCCCACGTCCGGCGTCGACAGCGGCCTGTCCTGGATACTGCCCATCGCCACGCTGATGATCCGACCGCTCGGCGTGCTCACCCAAGTGGTCCGCGGCGCAATGGTTTCCGCGCTGTCGGCGCCGTATGTGCGGCTCGCCCGTAGCAAGGGCGCAAGCGATTTCCGCGTCGTCACCCACCACGCCCTGCGCAACGCCGCGGCGCCGGCCCTCACTGTCGCCGGCGACCTGGCCGTCGGCCTCATCAACGGAGCGGTCGTCGTCGAGGCGATCTTCGGCTGGCCCGGCATCGGCAAGCTGATGATCGACGCCATCCTGCAACGCGACTTCGCCGTCCTACAGGCGGCCGTGCTGCTGACCGCGGTGAGCATCTTCGTCCTGAACATCATCATCGACGCCTGCTACGCGCTGCTCGACGCCCGCGTCCGCGAACCCGCAATGGCCTGAGGGAGACACGACACATGAGCAATCAACTCGATCTGGTTCCCGTCAAGCCCACGACGGCGATCGTCGGCGAGGCCGACGTTGAAACCTCACGCAAGGGCAGGGCGTCGAAGTGGTTCCGGCTGCTGGTCAATGACCGGGTCGCCACCGCCGCGGCGGTCATCCTCGGCCTTGTCTTCCTCACCGCGATCGTCGGCCCGATGTTGGTCGGGAACCTCGCCACCCACATCGATCTGGACAACTCCAACCAGGCGCCGTTCACGCTGACGCACGGCTGGGCCAACGTCCTCGGCACCGATCCGCTCGGCCGCAGCATGCTGGCGCGGCTCATCGTCGCCTGCCGCACCACGCTGTCCGTCGCGATCCCCGCAGTCGTCATCTCCGCCGTCATCGGCTCCATGATCGGCATGTGGGCCGGCTACTACCGCGGCTGGCGCGAAACCGTCGCCATGCGGGTCGCCGACGTCATCATGAGCTTCCCATCGCTGCTGCTGGCCGTCGTCGTCCTGTATGTGTTCTCCCCCAGCGCCGCGAACATCGTTCTGGTGCTGGCGATCACACGCATCCCGGTCTACCTTCGCACCGCCCGCGCCGAGTCCGCCGAACTGCAGAGCCGGCTGTTCGTCGACGCCGCCCGCACCTTCGGCGCCAGCGCCAACTCCATCATCTGGCGCCACGTCCTGCCGGTCGTACTGCCGACGCTGCTCACCGTCGCCACACTGGACTTCTGCTACGTCATGCTCGCCGAGTCCTCACTGAGCTTCCTCGGCATCGGCATCCAGCCGCCCGACATCAGCTGGGGCCTGATGGTCTCGCAGGGCCGCACCTACCTGCACACCGCGTGGTGGCTGTCGTTCTTCCCCGGCCTCGCCATCGTCATCACCACCGTGTCCGCCACCATCCTCGCCGCCTGGGCCCGCATCGCCACCGACCCCGGGCAGCGGTGGCGCCTCACCGTCCCGCAGAAACGCCTGACCCGCTATGCCAAGACAACGAAGGCCCTGTCATGACTGCACTGGTAGACCACGACGTGAACGCCGAAACGCTCGACGCCGACCCTGTTCTCGAGGTCGACGGCCTGAGCGTCGAGATCCGCACCATCTCCGGCACCGTGCGCGCCGTGAACGAGGTGACCTTCTCGGCCCGCCGCGGCGAAACGCTCGCCCTGCTCGGTGAATCCGGCTGTGGCAAGTCGATGACCGCGACCGCGCTGGTCGGCCTGCTCGAACCGGTCGCCGACATCGTCGGCGGGACGGCGACGCTTACCGGCGTGACCGGGACCGCCGAACTGCTCAACGCCAACCGCAGGAAGCGGCGCGAGCTCGCGGGCACCGAACTCGCGATCGTCTTCCAGGACGCGCTGACCGCCCTCAACCCGCTCTACACGGTGGGAACCCAACTGGCCGAACCGTTCCGGATCCATCAGGCCATGAGCGCCAAGGCCGCCAAGAAGAGGGCGGTCGAGTTGATGGCCCGCGTCGGCATCCCGCAGCCCGAGACCCGGGTGAACTCCTATCCGCACCAGTTCTCCGGCGGCATGCGGCAGCGTCTGCTCATCGCGATGGCCGTCGCCCTGAACCCGACCGTGCTGATCGCCGACGAGCCCACCACCGCGCTCGACGTCACGGTGCAGGCCCAGATCATGGCCCTGCTGCGCGATCTACGCACCGAGTACCAGATGGCCGTCGTGCTGATCACCCACGACCTGGCGCTGGTGGCCGAGGAGGCCGACCGCGTCGCGGTGATGTACGCCGGCAACATCGTCGAAACCGGTCCGGTGGCAGAGGTTTTCGCCAACCCGAAGCACCCCTACACCAAGGGCCTGCTGAACTCGGTTCCCGTTCATGCCCGCCGCGGAGACGAACTCAAGTCGATCGGCGGCACGCCGCCCGACCTGCACACGATCCCCGAGGGCTGCGTCTACCAGGCGCGCTGCCCGCTGGCCCGTGACATCTGCGCGACCAAGAGACCTACCCTCGACGCCGTCGGCGTCGGAGCCGCGAAGCCGGCGACATCCAACTCAGGCCGCAAGGCCGCCTGCCACTTCCCCGAAGAGGTGACCAATGTCTGAAAACCTGCTCGAGGTCCGCGATCTGCGCAAGTCATTCCACGTGCCCAACGCGGGGAAGAAGAAACTGCGCGCGCTCGACGGCATCACGCTCGACCTGGCACGCGGCGAGACCCTCGGCCTGGTCGGTGAGTCCGGCTGCGGAAAGTCAACGCTGGCAAGGACACTGATGATGCTGGAGCGCCCAGACTCGGGCACCGTCCGCTTCGATGGCATCGACCCGTACGGCCTGCGCGGCAAGGAACTGCTGGACTTCCGCCGCCGCGTGCAGATGGTGTTCCAGGATCCCTACGCCTCGCTGAACGCGCGGATGTCGGCGGGCGACATCATCGCCGAGCCGTGGCGAAGCCACAAGGGCATGTACAAGAACAAGCGCGAGCGCGACATGCGGGTGCGCGAACTGCTCGACCTCGTCGGTCTCGGCGCGAAGGCGGCAGACAAGTACCCGCAGGAGTTCTCCGGCGGGCAGCGCCAGCGCATCGGGATCGCCCGCGCGCTTGCCCTCGACCCCGACGTGATCATCTGCGACGAGCCGGTCTCCGCGCTGGACCTGTCCGTCCAGGCGCAGGTGCTCAACCTGCTCAACGAGCTTCAGCAGCAGCTGAAGATCTCCTATGTCTTCATCTCGCACGACCTGTCGGTGGTCCGGCACGTCGCGGACCGCGTCGCGGTGATGTACCTCGGCCGGATCATCGAATCCGGCCCTACCGAAGCGGTTTTCGAGCGCCCCAACCACCCCTACACCGCGGCGCTGATGTCCGCGGCTCCGACGCTGGACGACGCACAGCGTGGTGAGCGCATCCTGCTCAAGGGCGAGGTGCCGTCGCCGCTCAACCCGCCGTCGGGCTGCCGGTTCCGGACCCGCTGCTGGAAGGCCACCGAGATCTGCGCGACGACCGCGCCGCCGAACGCACTCGATCTCGAGGTCGTCGGACACACCGCCGAATGCCACCATCCCCTCCTGGAGGAAGGGAGCGTGCTGGCATCAGCGTGAGCGTCCGAAGACGAGCGCGAGTGAGGATCGCAGCGCAGCGAGGACCGGAGCGAGTGGGAGTCGAGGCATGAGCACCGCGGGGTATTGCATCGTGGCCGGGACGGTCCTGCTGGCGTCGGCACTACAGTCGTCGATCGGATTCGGCATCGGCTTGCTCGCCGCGCCGATCATCGCGCTCATCGACCCGCGCCTCATTCCGGGCACGCTGATCATGGTCGCGACCGTCGTCACGCTGATGGTGGTGATCCGCGAACGCGAGGACATCGACCTGCACGGCACTGGTTGGGCACTTGTCGGCCGGGTGCCCGGCACCATCGCGGGCGCGCTTCTGCTGGCGATGCTGCCGCACCGGGCGTTGGCCATCCTGCTGGCCGCTGTCGTCCTCGTCGGGGTCGCGCTCACCAGCCTCGGCTGGATTCCCGCGCCGCGGCGGCGCAACGTTGTGCTCGCCGGCGCCGCGTCGGGTGTGCTCGGCACCGCGACGGCGATCGGCGGCCCGCCGATGGCGCTTGTGTGGCAACGCAATACCGGCGCTCGCCTGCGCGGCACGATGAGCGGCTTCTTCCTCGTCGGCTCACTGATGTCGATCTGCGCTCTTGCCGCGACCGGAGCAATCGACGGCCGCACTTTGTGGGGCTTCGCCGTGCTCATCCCGGCGGCCGTGGCGGGATACCTGCTGTCGCGCCCGATGAACCGGTTCCTCGACCCGCAACGACTGCGGTGGTTGGCGATCGGCGTCTCCACGCTGGGCGCCGTCGTGCTGATCGGTCACGAACTTCTGGCGATGGGAGGCTGACATGACCGATGAACCCTGGTCCAACGTCGCCGGCTCGGCGGCTCCGGCACCCGATCTCGCTGTACGGAAAGTGAAGTCGGCCGTACGGACCGTCGAGCTTCTCGAATACCTCGCCGCCCGTCACGACAACCCGGCCCGCCTGCGGGAGATCAGCGACGCGCTCGGCATGCCGCGCAGCAGCGCCCACGCCCTGCTGCGAACACTCGTCGCGCAGGGCTGGGTGCGGTCCGACGCGTCAGGAACGTTGTACGGCATCGGCATCCGCGCCCTGCTCGTCGGGACGAGCTATCTCGACGGCGACCCGTATATGCCGCTGATCACGCCGTTCCTCGACGATCTGCGTCAGGACCTCGATGAGACGTTTCACCTCGGCCGGCTCGACGGCACCGACATCGTGTACCTCGCCACGCGGGAATCCAAGCAGTACCACCGGATATCGAACCGAGTGGGCCGCCGACTGCCCGCGTATGCCACGGCGCTGGGCAAGGCCCTGCTGGCCGAGCGGTTCGGCATCGAGCGCGACGAGCACATCCCGTCCGCGCTGAAGGCGTTGACCCCCGAAACGATCGTCGACCGCGGCGCCCTGGATGACGCCCTCGACGACGTACGGGTACGCGGCTACGCCACCGACGATCAGGAGAACACCCCGGGGTTGCGGTGTTTCGCCGTCGCCCTGCGCTACTGCAGCCCGGCGCAGGACGCCATCAGCGCGTCGATACCCGTCGAGCGGCTGAACCCGCAGCGTGAGCGCGAGATCGTCGACGCGCTGCGCGCCATGGGCGACAAGGTTTCTCGCGTCGTGCGGCCATTGGCCAATGGCGACAAATGGTTTGCGTCTTGAGTATCAGGAGAAGGTAATGACTGTTCCAGTTGTCCGCGACATGACGGTGATCCCGATCGCCGGTCATGACAGCATGCTGCTGAACCTCAGCGGTGCGCACGGCCCGTTCTTCACCCGAAACCTGGTGATCCTCACCGATTCCGACGGCAACACCGGCGTCGGCGAGGTGCCGGGCGGCGAGCCGATCCGCCGCACGCTGGAGGATGCGGCGGCGATCGTCACCGGCCGCAGCATCGGTGAGCACCATGCCGTGCTCAACGATATGCGCCGCATGTTCGGCGACCGCGACGCAGGCGGCCGCGGTGCGCAGACCTTCGATCTGCGCGTCGCGGTGCACGCCGTGACCGCCGTCGAGTCAGCGTTGCTCGACCTTCTCGGGAAGCACCTCGACGTGCCGGTCGCGGCGCTGCTCGGGGAGGGCCAGCAGCGTGAGCGGGTGCAGGCCCTCGGCTACCTCTTCTTCGTCGGCGACCGCACCAAGACCGATCTCGCGTACCGGTCGGCGGCCGACGAGGACGCAGCAGCCGACGACTGGATGCGCATCCGCCACGAGGAGGCCCTGTCGCCCGAGGCCGTCGTCCGTCTCGCCGAGGCCGCCAAGGCGCGCTACGGCTTCTCCGATTTCAAGCTCAAGGGCGGCGTGCTGCCCGGCCCCGACGAGGCCAAGGCGGTGATCGCGCTCGCCGACCGATTCCCGGACGCCCGAATCACGCTGGACCCCAATGGCGGCTGGCTGCTCGACGACGCGGTGACGTTGTGCCGCGGCCTGACCGATGTGCTCGCCTACGCCGAGGACCCGGTCGGGCCCGAGCGCGGCTTCTCGGGTCGCGAGGTGATGGCCGAGTTCAAGCGGGCCACCGGGCTTCCGACGGCGACGAACATGATCGCCACCGACTGGCGCGAGCTGGGTCACGCGATCAAAGCGGCGGCCGTGGACATTCCGTTGGCCGATCCGCACTTCTGGACGATGGCCGGCTCGGTGCGGGTCGCGCAGCTCTGCGACGCGTGGGGACTGACGTGGGGTTCGCACTCGAACAACCACTTCGACGTCTCGCTGGCGATGTTCACCCACGTGGCTGCCGCGGCCCCCGGCGCCATCACCGCCATCGACACCCACTGGATCTGGCAGGACGGCCAGCGGATCACGAAGGAGCCCTACGCGATCGTCGACGGTTACCTGACGGTGCCCGACAAGCCCGGCCTCGGTATCGAGCTCGACGACGAAGCCGTCGCCGCCGCGCACCAGCTGTACCAGCGGGAGGGGCTCGGCGCGCGTGACGATGCGATCGCCATGCAGTACCTGATCCCCGGCTGGACGTTCGACAGCAAACGCCCTGCACTGCAACGGAGTTGACGATGAAAATTATCGTGGCCGACGCAAACCTGGTGCCGCACCGCGAGCGGTTCGAGGCCGGCGTTCCCGCGGACGCCCGAGTGTGTTGGCAGGTGGGCGGAGTGTCACCCGACGAGCTCCGTGACGCCGACGTGTACGTCGGAAGCCGCTTCACCGCTGCAATGGCAGACGCCGCGGAAAAGCTCCGTCTCGTCCATATCGCAGGCGCGGGCACCGACAAGGTCGACTTCGACGCATTGGTGCCCGACACGTTGGTGGCCAACACGTTTCATCACGAGCAGTCCATCGCCGAGTACACCGTCGCGGCGGCGGTGATGCTGCGCCGTGGCTTCCTGACGCAGGACCGCGAGCTGCGGCGCGACATATGGGCGACATCGGTATACGACTCGGCGATACCCCAACCCAGCGCCCTTGGCGACGCCCGCATCGGCTTCATCGGGTTCGGGCACATCGGCCAGCGGACATGGAATCTGTTCCGCGCCTTTGGTTGCACGGCAGCCGCGGTGACGGGCTCGGGCCGGGTGCCGGACTGTGGCCTGGCGTGGGCGGCCGATACCAGCGAGCTGGACCGGCTGATGCGGGAGTGCGACGTCGCCGTCGTCTCCGCACCGCTGAACGACCAGACGGTTGGGATGATCGGCGACGCACAGTTTCGCGCGCTCGGCCGGGACGGGGTGCTGATCAACGTCGGCCGGGGCCCGCTGGTGCAGGAGCGCGCGCTGTACGACGCGCTCGCCGGTGGCGTCATCCGTGCTGCGGCGATCGACGTCTGGTATCGCTACCCATCGGGCGACGATGTCAGCCCGCCGAGCAACCTGCCGTTCGCCAACCTGCCGAACCTGGTGATGACGCCGCATTCCTCAGGCGTCACACGCGACACTTTCACGGGCCGCGTCGACGACATCGTCGCCAACATCGGGAGGCTGCAGCGGGGCGAACCGCTGCGCAATGTCGTGCACGGAGGCTGAGCATGTCCGGTTAAGTTGTCGGCGTGCGAGTTGACGGGCGGGAAATCACCGTTTCGGGCAGCTTGCTGCAGCCACTGGCCCGCCGGACCAGCGACATCATCCGGCTCGCCCTCGCGACGGTGTTCCTGGTGGCCGTCATCACCAGCTCCCTGATCACCCGATATGACTGGGTCGCGCTGGAAAAGTCGATCTCCGAAATCGTCGGGGTCCTGACGCCCACCCAGTCCAACCTGGTCTATCTGGCCTACGGCCTGGCCATCCTGGCGCTGCCGTTCGCGATCCTCATCGGCCTGATCGCCACCCGGCAGTGGCAACTGCTCGGCGCCTACGCGGCGGCTGGCCTCATCGCCCTGCTCGCACTGTCGGTCAGCCCGACGGGCATCGCGGCGCCGCGCTGGCACTTCGACGTGTCCGATCAACCGAAGACGTTCCTGTCGCAGTTTCTCGACGACCCGCGCTGGATCGCGATGCTCGCCGCCATGCTCACGGTGTCGGGCCCGTGGCTGCCGGCGCGGTGGCGGCACTGGTGGTGGGCGCTGCTGCTGGCCTTCGTGCCCATCCACCTCGTCGTCAGCGCCGTGGTGCCCGCACGCTCGCTGCTGGGGCTGGCGGTGGGCTGGTTCGTCGGCGCGTTGGTGGTGCTGGTGGTCGGCACGCCCGCGCTGGAGGTGCCCCTCGACGGCGCCGTGCGGGCGATGGCCAGGCGAGGGTGCACGGTGACGCGGCTGACAGTGGTTCGACCGGCCGGGCCGGGAGCGCTGATACTCACCGCCAAGTGCGACGACTCGGTGGCCGAACTCGAGCTCTACGGCCCGAATCAACGCAGCGGCGGCGTGCTGTTCCAGCTGTGGCGGAAGCTCACCCTGCGCGGCGGCGAAACCGCGCCGTTCCATGCCTCGATGCGCCGCGCCGTCGAGCACCGCGCGCTGATGGCGATCGCGATCGACGACCTCGGAGTCGCCAACACCTCGCCGCTGGCCGTCGCCCCGCTCAGCCGCGGATGGACGTTGTACGCGCACACCCCCGCCCGCGGTGTCCCGCTTGCGGAGGCAGCAGAGACGACGCTGGAGGCCCGGGTCTGGGGACCGCTGCGGGTGCTGCATGATCACCAGATCTCCCACGGCGACCTGCGCGCAAACAAGATCACCGTCGACGACGGCACGGTACTGTTCGGCGGTTTCGATCACGCCGAGTACGGGGCCACAGACGCCCAGCTGCAATCCGACATCGCGCAACTGATGGTGACGACGAGCGCGCTGTATGACCCGGCGACCGCGGTTCGCACAGCGATGGGTGTCTTCGGCAAAGAGACGGTCCTGACGGCGTCCCGCCGACTCACGAAAGCCGCTGTGCCCAAGCGTATCCGGGACTCCATCCCCGACGCGCGTGGAGTTCTCGGCGCTGCCCGCGACGAGGTGAAGCGGCAAACCGGTGCCGATGAGATTCAGTCCGAGACGATCACGCGCTTCAACCGCAACCAGATCATCCAGATGGTTCTGCTCGTCGCTCTGGTCTACGTCGCGTTGCCGTTCATCAGCACTGTGCCCACGTTCCTGTCCGAGCTGCGGACGGCGAACTGGTGGTGGGGACTGCTGGGATTGGTGGTCTCAGCGCTGAAGTACGTCGGTGCGGCGGCCGCCCTGTGGGCGTGTGCCGACGGGCTGGTGAGCTTCCGCAATCTGACAATCATGCAGGTGGCCAACACCTTCGCCGCCACCACGACGCCCGCAGGCGTCGGCGGGCTCGCGCTGAGCGTCCGATTCCTGCAGAAGGGTGGGCTCGGCGCGCTGCGGGCCGCGACGGCGGTGACACTTCAGCAGTCGGTGCAGGTGGTCACCCACGTTGTGCTGCTGATCTTGTTCAGCGCTTTCGCCGGAGCGTCGGCCGACCTCACAAAATTCGTCCCGTCGATGACGATCGTGTATCTGGTCGGTGGTGCGATCCTGGTGGTGGTTGCGGCGTTCGGCGTCGTGCCGAGGCTGCGGAATTGGCTGACGGCAACGGTCGGGCCTCGAGTCAAAGAGGTGTTGCGCGACCTGCGCGAGCTCGCCGGCGAACCACGGCGGCTGGTGATCATCGTCGTTGGTTGCGCCGCAACGACTCTGGGAGGTGCCCTGGCCCTGTGGGCATGCATCTCGGCGTTCGGGGGCGACACCTCCTTCGTCACGGTCACGGTGGTGACGATGATCGGCGGCACCCTCGCCTCGGCAGCCCCCACCCCGGGTGGCGTCGGCGCAGTGGAGGCTGCGCTGATCGGTGGGCTGGCAGCGTTCGGGGTGCCCGCCGGGGTCGCCGTGTCGTCGGTGCTGCTCTACCGGGTTCTCACGTGCTGGCTGCCCGTGTTCGTCGGCTGGTTCTTGATGCGCTGGATGACCGAAAAGCAGATGATCTAGGCGCGCCATTCACCAGGCGTTCATTGGCATTTGGGCTTTCGGGTCGCCGCCGTCGTCACGATGTGTCAGCATGGTGCCGTGGGGGCACGCCATATCGCCATGTTTGTTGGTGCTGCGACGGCAGCAAGTTTGGCTCCGTTGACCGCATCCGTTCCGCCCGCGTCCGCGGCGACGTGCCCGGACGTCGAGGTGGTGTTCGCGCGCGGTACCACCGAGGCGCCCGGCCTTGGTCCGACCGGAGACGCGTTTGTGGATTCACTGCGCTCGCGCATCGGCTCGAAGTCGATGGAGGTGTATCCGGTCGATTACCCCGCCACCACCGCCTTCCCGACGGCCATCGACGGCATTCGGGACGCGACCGCTCGTGTGAAGTCCACGGCGGCGAATTGCCCCAACACCAACATCGTGCTCGGCGGATTTTCCCAGGGCGCCGCTGTCGCAGGCTTTGTCACCGCCAACGTCATTCCGGACGGAGCACCCGAGGGTGTGCCGAACCCGATGCCGCCCGAGGTGGCGAAGCATGTCGCCGCGGTCGCCCTTTTCGGAAAGCCCAACGAGCGGTTCATGCGCGCGATAAATCAGCCAGACATCACTGTCGGTCCGCTGTATGCGGACAAGACCCTCGAATTGTGCGTCCCGGATGACTTCGTGTGCTCGAGCGGTAGGGACTTCAACGCGCACACGCAGTACATGGAGACCGGGATGGTTGACGAGGCAGCGAATTTCAGCGCGGCCCGGATCGCGGCGAAGCGTGCGCCTGCGGCACCCCCGGAAGCGCCCGCTCCCGCAGGTCAGCCGCACCTGTCTGCTCCCGCGGCACCACCGCAAGCACCCACTCCCGCGGGTCAGCCGCACCTGCCCGCACCTGCCGCGCCGCCGCTCTCGACCATCCCCGCTGCGCCGCCGCAGCCGGCGGCGCCTGCCGTACCGCCGCAAGGGCATCAAGCCGGAGACGATTGACTGGTATAGGTGCGGGCAGCGCGGACGGATGTGACGGTGCCGAGCCAGTAGACGCCCAGCGACCGCGCACGTGTGGAAGTCATGCTGTCCCGTGGAATGAAAAAACAGGCTCCGCGTTTGACCCCGATCAGCGTATGGAGCGGTGCACATCGGACTTGCCTGCGCCGCCGCCCTCCTGAGCGATCCACGGTCCCTCGATCGACGGGTCGAGGACCCCTTCTTCGAGCCAGGTGTAGCGATCGTCAAGCACGCCGCGAGCCAACGTGAGGTCGGAGTCGTCGCAGTTATGCCAAAGCTGATCGAACCGCTGCTCGGCCCGAACCCGGGCCTGACGGCAGAACGCGTCGGCGAGTTCGACGGCGGTATGGTCCGCCCGGTCACGCTGTGCCCGGACGCAGGCGGCAGTCATCGCGAATAGCTCCGTGCCGATATCCACGATCCTCGCCAGGAACCGCTGCTTGTGCTCGAGCCTGCCCTGCCACCGCGACATCCCGTAGAAGGTGCTTCGCGCCAACCGGCGGCTGGCCCGTTCGACATAGCGCAGATGCCCCGCCAGCGGTCCGAACTCGGTAAACGACGTGGGAAGCTGGCCCTTGCCGGTTGCCAAGGTCGGCAGCCAGCGGGCATAGAACTTGCCGGCCTTTGCGGCGGCCTTCACCTTGCGCCGGGTGTCGGCCTGCGGGTCGATGATGTCGCCGGCCACCGATAAGTGAGCGTCGACCGCCTCGCGGGCGATCATCAGATGCATGATCTCGGTGGAGCCTTCGAAGATCCGGTTGATGCGCAAGTCGCGCAGCACCTGCTCGGCGGGCACCCCTCGCTCACCGCGGGCGGCCAGCGACTCGGCGGTCTCGAAGCCGCGTCCACCGCGAATCTGTACCAATTCGTCGGCGACCAGCCATGCCATCTCCGAGCCGTAAAGCTTGGCCAGCGCCGCCTCGATCCGTATGTCGGTTTCCCCGGCGTCGGCCAACTCACTGGCAAGCTCGAGCATCGCCTCCAGCCCGTACGTGGTGGCCGCGATGAACGCGACCTTTCCAGCCACCGCTTCGTGCTCGCCGAGCGGTCGGCCCCATTGCACCCGCTCTCGAGACCACTCTCTGGCGATCTTCAAACACCATTTCATCGATCCGGTACACACCGCCGGCAGCGACAACCGCCCCACGTTCAGCGTGGACAGCGCGATCCGCAGCCCGTCGCCTTCCCGGCCGATCAGGTTCGCCGCCGGTACCCGCACGTTGGTCAACCTGGTCAGGCCGTTTTCGATGCCGCGCAACCCCATGAACGCGTTGCGGTTCTCCACCACGATGCCCGGTGCGTCCGCTTCCACCACGAACGCAGAGATCCCACCCCGGTGCCCCTCGCTCTTGGGTACCTGGGCCATCACCACCAGCAGATCGGCGATCACGCCGTTGGTGGTCCACAGCTTGACGCCGTTCAGCACATAGTCATCGCCATCAGGGGTGGCGGTGGCGTGCAGCCGGGCTGGGTCGCTGCCCACATCCGGCTCGGTGAGCAGGAAGGCGCTGATCTCCTGAGTGCACCGGGGCAGCCATGTTCGCTTCTGTTCCTCGGTGCCGAACATTTTGATCGGCTGCGGCACGCCGATCGATTGGTGCGCGGAAAGCAACGCGCCCAATGACGGATGTACAGAGCCGACGAGAGCGAGCGCCTTGTTGTAGTACACCTGAGACAGCCCGACCCCGCCGTAGTCGGTGGCGATCTTCATGCCGAACGCGCCGAGTTCCTTCAAGCCGCGGACGACCTTGTCTGGAATCTGCGCGTCGCGTTCGATCACAGCGGCATCGATCTGCGACTCGCAGAAATCGCGCAGCCTGTCCAGGAACGCCTCGCCACGCTTCACCGCCTCCGCCGACCCGCTGGGGTGTGGATGAACGAGGTCCAACCGCAATCGACCGAGGAACAATTCCTTGCCGAAGCTGGGCTGGCGCCACTGCACCTCTCGCGCCTGTTCGGCCACCTGCCTGGCCTGTTGCTCGCTGACTTGTTCGGTGACGGCCATGGCGGACCTCCCAACGTGGGCGGAGCTGTTACTCGACAGTAACCCCATTTGCGGCTGGTGGGAGCCGCTTCTGCGTTGGCGTCACCTCGGCATCGATCTGCGGCACTGAGCTCGGCGAGCCTCGCGTCGACCACACACGCCCAGCGGTAATTTGCCTGACATCGCGGCGAAGTCCTCCGTCGCCGCAAAGCCGAGGGAGGGGCGATCATGACGGTCGAACTGGAGATTTTAAGCAAGACAAAGACGGTGACCGGCGGACATCTCGTCGTCGAAGACTATGAGGATCATCCCACTTTATGCCGGCGCGGCTTGTGGGTCGGATGGCAGGAGACCTTCATCCAAACCGTCACGGTGGGCTACGAACACGAAGGCGATGATTTGGTGGTCGGCTGGGCGGTGAACGGGCAGATGATATTCGATCCCGGCCACGGGCCGGCTGTGATTCTCCCCGGCGAACCTTGCCCTGGCCTGCCCTCGGTGCGCTACGTCTGCCCGGTAGAGGGGCATTGGCACCGGATTTCATTTCGAAGCACGTCCGGCGAACCGGAGCATTGTTTGTCGCTGCAGGCGCTCTTTCGCCGGAGGGACACCGGCTGGCAACAGCTTGAAAACGGCCCATCCATCCAGGTGTGCGTTTCGGGTTCGGTCATCCAGTGGCCGGCCCACCTGATCAAGGACGAGGCGGCGTGTCTGCGGCATGTATGGGACGTGCTGAAGCGCTACGCGGAGGTCGCGCATGTCAATCCGGGCGATCCTGTGCAGTTCTTGGCCGCATTCCCGGTGGCGGAGTTGAGGCGGTTGGAAGCGTCGGCTCAGACGCTGCAAAAAATCGATGAGCAGGGGCAACCGGAGTTGGCGCAGGCACTGCGCGAAAGCATTGTGGGAACGCTGCGTTCGCGTATTCCCGACACGCCGACATCGCACGCCGACTAGGCCAGTTATATGGCGGAGTGCCCGACACGGCGGCCTGAACGGTCGCGCGAGTCAGAGCCTTCGTTCTCAACCCGCATGCCCAAAGAGCTTCGCTAGACCTCCGTCGCGGCACCGATCCTCGGCCGCAGCAACGAAGTCATCGCGGCGCTGTCGGTGGTCACCCCGTCGGCCGACGTCGACCCGGTCGCGTTGACCCCGGCGGTGACTGCCGTCTGCCGCTCCATCTCCCGCGCGATGCGGGTCGACTAGTGCGAAAGAGCGCTGTGCCAATCATTGGCATCACCGGCGCGCGGTACCGGGCGGGCGGCTGACGATGGTCTGGGGAGCGCTGAGGGTCCGGTCCGCGTGGAGACTACGGCAGTGCTCGTGGTCGGCGGCGGGCCCGCGGGCCTCGCCGCCGCCGAACTGGGCCTGCGCGGCGTCGAGTGTGTCGTCCTCGATCTAACAGGCAGAGAACCAAAGGATCCGTACCCACCCCGGCCCAAGGCGTTGGGCCTGCACCTCACCGCGCCCCCAGGTTCCAGGGCCACCAGAGACTTCTTCGAACGTCTCGGTCGGGGTCCTCGTAGCCGCCGAGGCCATTGCGCTCCACGGCTATGCGCTCGGCGGCCCCAGACACGTCGGCAGATGCATCGGCCTCGTCATCGTCGGACACCGAGGCCCATTGTGGATGCGCGCGACCGTGCAGTTCGGCCGCCTTACGGGCCGCCCGCACCCCGGCCGAGATGCTGTGCCACATGCGCTCCTCGCCGAGCCGTTCGATGAAGCCGGCGCGCGCCAGCGTCTGCCTGGCCTGATAGAACACCCGCACCAGGTAGAGGTCAATGCCGCGGTCCTGGAGCCGTTGAAGCAGCAGTTCGAGCGCGTCGATGCTGGTGATGTCCAGTTGGCTGGTCGCCTCCAGGTCCAACAGCACTGCGCGGACATCGTCGCCGGCCTCCTGAACGCAGGCCAGGACCCCGTCGCATGCGTGGCCCGCATTGGCCCAGAACAGCGGCGCATCCAGCCGGATTACCACGATGCCGTCGTAGGTGCGCCGCTCGGGATGGTTCCTGATCGACCCCCAAGCAGCCTTCTCGTCCGGCACTCGGCCCATCACCTCGAAGTCGATACGGCTGAAGCGGTACACCAGCCCTAGCAGCGCCTGCCCGATCGCGATCAACAACCCGTACAGCGGACCGAACAGCAGCACGCCGATCATCGCAGCAATCGCGGAGATGAAGTCGTTTCGGCGGATCCCCCGGTACCGCTTCAGCGCCGCCGTATCCATCAGCCCCCACACCGCCTGGATCACAATGGCCGACAGCACGGCGCGGGGAAGGGGAGCCAGCGATTCGGCGAGCAGCACAAGCACGAGCACCACGATGATGGCTGTAATCAGTCCGGTGACCTGGGTCTGCCCGCCGGAACGTCGGGAGGCCGCGGTCTTCGACAGTGAACCGGCGACCCCGAGCCCGCCCGAGATCCCTGCCGCAATGTTCGCCGCTCCCGATCCGACGAGCTCTTGGTTCGAGTCGATCGAGTACCCCTCCTTGGCGGCGAACAGGCGGGCGGCGCTGAGCCCCTCGGCCAGTCCCACCATCGCCATGGCGAGCCCGCCGAACACGACCGGGGCAATGTCGTCGAGCTCGATGCCCGGCAGTCCGATTGGCGGCAGACCCTTAGGAACCTCGCCCACCACGACGACCCCACGGTCGGAGAGGTCCGCGGCGGAGGAGATCACGATGGCCGCAATGAGCACCAGCAGCCCCCACGGGACCCGGGGCGCGAATCTGGCTCCCAGGAAGAGCACCGCCAGCGCGCCTACTCCGAGCAGGGTCGTCGGCGTATCCAGTTGTGTGATGGAGCGCACGATCTTGATCGACTGTGCGATGGAGTTGCCGCTCACGGGCGGCAATCCGAACAGTTTCGGTATCTCTCCGATGATGATCACCAGGACAAGGCCGAACACGAACCCGGTGACGATGGGCCTGGAAAGGAATTCGGCGGCCCATCCCAGGCGGAGGAGCCCCACTGCCAGCAGGCCGAGTCCGGCCCCTATGGCCAGCGCGGCGGTGAGGGCCGCGGCGCGGTCGGGGTCGCCGGCCGCCATTGGCGCCACAATCGAGCCGGATACGACCGACACGGTGGAGACCGGGCCAACGACGAGGTGGGGCGACGATCCGAAGATCGCGTAGGCGATGAGGGCCGCCGGGATCGCGTAGATGCCCACCACGACCGGGACACCGGCGATGCCGGCGTAGCCCAGCGCCTGAGGCACGGCGAGGGCGGCGACGACGAGTCCGGCGAGCAGGTCGCCGCCGAACCAGCGCCGCCGATAGCGGGGTGCCCAGGACAGGATGGGCAGTCGGCTCCGCAGACCATCCGAAACGTTCACCGACCGATCACCTCTCGTTCACCTAGGAGTCAACGGTAATCCCCTAGTAGGCGGAGGCAAGACAGACGGACGGTTCCTCGAGTCGTACCATCGCCCCAACGTTGACAAATCCGTTCACAATATCCCCCGCAGGCGTCGGGCAAACCCGCTCAACCGATTACCACTCCTTGCGTTGTGATAGCTCCAATTATTGTTGGTTTGCATTGTGGAACAACAGAATTCGTTCTCAAGCTCCGCTGTGAACCGGACGATTCCGGTAGGTTCCCGGTCATTGGCGTTAAATAAACGATGACCGCAGCACGAACTCTTGCGTGGCCATTCTCGTCGGCCGCAGCCGTGTTGTTCTTCGCCTGCGATGACCCTCGCCGTCGCCGAATTCGTCGGGATGCTCGCGATCGCGGTCGTCGTCGCAAAGTTGTCACGGCAGGCGATCCGCCCGCTGGCAACGGCGCTGGTGGACGACTCCTCCCACGAGTGCGCGTGTGACCGACACC
>CAVUPN010000034.1:0-30938 GCA_963743225.1 uncultured Actinomycetota bacterium
GACCGGACTGCTGGGCGACGGGCGCCGTCATCGCTATCTTCTGTCCCGATGATTCGCGCCGAAGATGTAATTGGCCAGGCGCCGAAAACCGACGCTGCGGGCACGGTCCTCGTCTGCGGCGACCGTGGTTTCGGCCGCGGTGCGCGGGCCGTACCGGCGCATCTCGACACCGTCGGTGAGCGGCGTGCTGATGTAATGCGGCTCTTCGGTGCCTATTCGGATGCCGCCGATCGATAGCACCGACTTCGCAACCTGTACCGGCAATTTCAGAATGCCCACGAGATTCGATATCTCCGATCAGTCTTCACCGACGTCGGCGTTGTTCGTCACCTCGGCCGCGGATGCCGAGGAGCCCAACGGATTACGGATGCCGATGTCGGCGACGCCAATGGTGTTGCCCGAGTTGAAGGCGCCGATGTTGTTGTCACCCGTGTTGAACAGGCCGATGTTACCGTTGCCCGTGTTGCCGATCCCGGCGTTGAAGTTACCGGTGTTGTTGGCGCCGAGATTGAGTGCACCGCGGTTGCCGGTGCCGACGTTCAGCGCGCCCAAATTGTTGGCGCCGAAGTTGCGGCTACCGGTGTTGTTGAGCCCGACGTTGAAGTCGCCGTTGTTGTTATTGCCGATGTTGGCGACTGCGACGTTGTCTAAGTCATCGACGTTGTTGAAGCCGATGTTGAAATCGCCTTCGTTATCGCCGCCGATGTTGAAGTTGCCCTCGTTGTTATTTCCGATGTTGAAGTTTCCGTCGTTGACGACTCCGATGTTGAAGTTCCCTCGTTACCGAAGCCGAGGTTCGGCGTGCCGGTCAGGAGGCTGAGCTGGACGCCGGACGGAACGAGCGGCAACGCCGGCAGTGCCTCGCGCACCGAGACGACGGGTGCGACCGCAGCGCCGGCTCCGGCCGCGATTGCGTTACCGACGGCTGGCAGCGCTTGCGATCCAACGCTCGGCGACGGCAGAGGCAGGATGGCGGCACCAAGCGCGACGTCGGTGGACGCGGGCTGTGGTGCGGCGACGGGCGCGGGTGGCGTCGTCGGGGCCGCGGCGATGACACCGGCGCCCACGGCGGCGACGCCTGCGACGAGAGAAGATCGAAGGGATATGTGCATGTCATACCTCGCAATTCGGCGGTAGTTAGGTAACTAAGAATTAGCCCACCAACACCGCCGTCAACCGCTGAAGATCATTACCGAACTCTGACCGAACTATGACGTCGGGGCATCATTGACGCCGTGCCGTCAGTAACCGACATCGTCGATCGCCTGCAAGTCGTCGCGCTGCCGATGCGGGTGAAGTTTCGCGGCATCACCGTTCGCGAGTTGGCGCTCATCGATGGCCCGGCAGGTTGGGCGAGTTCGGCGCCTTTCTCGAGTACGACCCAGCGGAGGCCGCGGCATGGCTGGCGGCGGGCATCGAGGCGGCCTATACCCCGCCGCCCGCGACGCACCGCGACCGCATCCCGATCAACGCGACGGTGCCTGCAGTCGCCGCGGCGCAAGTGCCCGAGGTGCTCGCGCGCTTCCCGGGCGCCCGCACCGCCAAGGTGAAGGTCGCCGAGCCGGGCCAGACGCTGGCCGACGACGTGGCGCGCGTCAACGCCGTCCGTGAACAGATGCCGACGGTCCGGGTGGACGCCAACGGCGGCTGGAGCGTGGCCGCGGCCGTGGAGGCGGCGCGGGCGTTGACCGCCGACGGGCCGCTGGAGTACCTCGAACAGCCCTGCGCGACAGTGCCCGAACTGGCCGAGCTGCGTCGGCTCGTCGACGTTCCGATCGCCGCCGACGAAAGCATTCGCAAGGCCGAGGACCCGCTGCACGTGGTGCGGTCGGGCGCCGCCGACATCGCCGTGCTGAAGGTCGCGCCGCTGGGCGGGGTCGCGAGGCTGCTCGCCATCGCCGACCAGATCGACGTCCCGGTAGTGGTGTCGAGCGCGCTGGATTCGGCGGTCGGCATCGGCCGGGGTCTGCTCGCCGCCGGAGCGCTGCCCGAGCTGCGGCACGCGTGCGGGCTGGGGACCGGCGGGCTGTTCGTCGAGGACGTGGCCGACCCGGTGACGCCCGTCGACGGGTATCTGGCCGTCGTACCGGTGACTCCCGATCCGGCCCGGTTGGCGGCGTTGGCCGCGCCGCCCGACCGCCGCACGTGGTGGATTGACCGCGTCAAGGCCTGTTACGCGTCACGCCGCACAGAATTCCGGGCCGACTAGCAGGAACGGCCATAGCGCCGTCGTCAAACTGAACGCCACCAGGTCGGAGCCCGCGGGTATCCGGGTCTGCAACTGGGTCTCGATCCGCGCGACGTCGTCGGCGTTGAAGAACGTCCACACGATGCCGATCAGCAGGTAGGGAATCGCGGTCCACATCGCGAACTCGATCATCGCTTCGATGCTCACCTTTCGGCTGAGCAGACGCCGCAGGCCGGTCAGCATCGCCCGTCACACCAGGCTGCTGTGCGCACGGACCCGCCTCCGCACGTCGGCCAGAACAACGTAGCTGCCGCCTTGCCGGATGAAGACCGGCAGGAACCGGTTGACGAAAGCCACCAGAAGGAACAGCCATTCGAACCGGCGCTGCTTGCCGTTGCTCCACCGCACACCCAACGCTTCCCGAAAGACCGGGGCGAGGAAGCCGATCGTGAGGAACCTCAGCAGCGGCCGAAACGGCAGCCCCAGCACCGGATTGATCATCCGCAGGTCGATCAGCTCGAGCAGGTATTCGCGGACGGGCTCGTCGATGACGACATGCTGGCAGGCGGCATCCCAGTATGTGTCGAACTCGGCGCGGGTAGCCGGCCACTGGTCTTCGGTGACCTGCAGGGTAGTTCCCAACGGCCACGCGGACCGGTAGAACTGCTCGGCCTGCTCGGCGGTCATTTCGCCGCGGAGCAACTTGTACGTATCTTCCAGCCCGACGAAAAGGCATGCCGCCACCCACATCTGCAGCTCTCGGTCGAACGCGTTGTACGGCACCGGGCTTTGGGGAGTAGAGATCACTTGACCGTGCACACTGTCGACCGCCTCCCGGAAAGCGGCGCGGTCCTGCTCCGATCCCAACACCGCGACGGCCAGGTACTGAGACGTCGTCCGAAGACGCTTCCAGGGATGCTTCAGGAGGTTCCCGGAATCGACCTTGCTCTCGATGACGCCGTAACCGACGCCGGGTCGTGCCAACTGCATGACCACGTTGGCTGCGGCGCCCGCGAAGGACCAGAAGTCCATCGCCTCGGCCGCACTGACTTCGGCGCCCGGATCCCAGCGGGCAGTGCGTCGCTTGACCGAGATGCGGCAGTCGCTCATCACATCATGCAGACGTTCGACATCAACAGCACCGGCCAGCTCACGATGGATCCCAGGAACGACACCGCGCGGTCGACGCCGGACAACCCGCTGAGGTGGGCGGTATGGGTGGCCGACCAGATCACGCCAACCACGAGGTAGGGAATGCCGGCGAGAATGGCTGTGCCGATCCACTCGGCGATCGTCATCTCGAAGCTCAGAATCTTGCGCACTGCGGTGAGCACGGCACCTATGTTAATGATCATTCTGTTCTGGGCAGGACTTTTAGAACGAAATGGCCCAATGTCCTAAATTGTGGGGTCCATGGCGTAGACGACATGCATCAAGTGGCCAACACTAGAGCAGTGATGCGATCGGTGGTGATATTCGGGTATCCGGGCGTCCAGGCGCTGGACATGGTCGGGCCAGCCGCTGTCGATCCCGATCCGATCTATGTGCACAGTTCGCCGACCGTGTGGACCGCGGCAGGCGTCACCGCAGGCATCGACCTGGCGCTGTCGCTGGTCGAGGAGGACGACGGCACCGCGGCATTTCACCCGGGTGTTCACCGACGAGGTCGGCGAGGCGCCCGGCGCCTACGTCGACCGCATCCGCACCGAGGCCGCGCGCCGACAATTGGAGGAGACCGACGACACCGTCACCGTGATCGCCACCCGCTGCGGCTTCGGAACCGCAGAAACCCTGCGCCGCAACTTCGTTCGTCGAATGGGCATTTCGCCCGACCAGTACCGGAAGGCCTTCGCCTAGAGGAGAAATCATGCAGATCGCCATCGTGTTGTACCCAGGCTTCACCGCGCTGGACTTCATCGGTCCCTACGAAAGCCTGCGTTGGCTGCCCGACGCCGAAGTTCGCTTTGTCTGGCACGAGCCGGGCCCGATAACGGCCGACTCCGGAGTACTCGTCGTCGGAGCAACGCATTCGTTCGCCGAAACACCCTCTCCCGACGTCATTCTGGTGCCCGGCGGCTTCTCGACGATGGAGCACGCCCGCGACGAGAAGGTGCTCGACTGGCTGCGCCAGCGCGCATGAGACCGCGACGTGGACGGCATCGGTGTGCTCCGGCTCGATAATGCTGGCCGCCGCGGGGCTGCTGGAAGGCAAGCGAGCCACCTCGCACTGGGCGGCACTGCCCGCGCTGAAGGCGCTGGGCGTCAAGCCGGTTGGCGACGAGCGCATCGTAGCGGCGGATGGGGCCGCACAAAACAGGATCGTGACGTGTGCGGGCGTGTCGGCGGGCATCGACCTCGGGTTGTGGCTCGCCGGACAGATCGCCGGCGAGGGCCGGGCCAAGGTCATTCAGCTGTCGATGGAGTACGACCCGCAGCCACCGTTCGACTCCGGCCACATGTCGAAGGCCTCGGCGACCACGAAGGCGGCGGCCACGGCGCTGATGTCCAAGGACCTGATCAAGCCCAAGCAGCTGAGGGCCGCGACGGGACTGCTGTGGGACCACGCAATCGAGCGGGCCCGCTCGAAGCGCCGCAAGGGACGCGCTCAAGTAACGTCGGCGGGGTGAATCTGGCCTTCGACGACCGCGGCTCCGGCGATCCGGTGCTGTTCATCGCCGGCAAGGGTGGTGCGGGCCGCACCTGGCATATCCACCAGGTGCCCGCGTTCCTGGCGGCCGGCTACCGGGCGATCACCTTCGACAACCGCGGGATCGGCGCGACCGAGCAGGCCGACGGGTTCGGCGTCGAGCAGATGGTCGCCGACACCGCCGCGCTGATCGAGAAGCTCGACGCCGCGCCCGCCCGCATCGTGGCGGTGTCGATGGGTGCGTTCATCGCCCAGGAGCTGATGCTGGCCCGCCCGGAGCTGGTCCGCTCGGCGGTGCTGCTCGCCACTCGCGGCCGCCACGACCGCACCCGCGACTTCTTCCGCACCGCCGAACGCGAACTGGCCGCGTCCGGCGTCGAGCTGCCCGCCGCATTCGACGCGAAAATCCGCCTCCTGGAGAGCTTTTCGCCGAAGACGCTCAACGACGACGCGGCGGTGCGGGACTGGATCGACATGTTCACCGTGTGGCCGACAAAGTCGACGCCCGGCCTGCGGGCTCAGCTCGACATCGGCCCGCGAGACAACCGGCTGCCCGCTTACCGAAGTATTACGGCGCCGGTGCTCGTCGTCGGGTTCGCCGACGACGTCGTGCTGCCGCCGCACCTGGGCCGTGAGGTCGCCAACGCGCTGCCGAACGGCCGCTACCAGGAGATTCCCGACGCCGGCCATCTGGGCTTCATCGAAAAGCCGCAGGTTGTGAACGCGGCGGCCCTGGAGTTCTTCGCCGCATAGGCTGTAGTGGTGAACCCATCGACGGCACAGGCCCGTGTCGTCGTCGACGAGCTGATTCGCGGCGGCGTCCGCGACGTCGTGCTGTGCCCGGGATCGCGGAACGCGCCGCTGGCCTTCGCCCTGCACGACGCCGACCGGGCCGGCCGCATCCGGCTGCACGTCCGCATCGACGAGCGCACCGCCGGCTACCTGGCGATCGGGCTGGCGGTGGCCGCCGGAGCCCCGGTGTGTGTGGCGATGACGTCGGGCACCGCGGTGGCCAACCTCGGGCCCGCCGTGGTGGAAGCCAACTACGCGCGGGTGCCGCTGATCGTGCTGTCGGCCAACCGGCCCTACGAGCTGCTGGGCACCGGCGCGAACCAGACGATGGAGCAGCTCGGCTACTTCGGCACACAGATGCGGGCCAACATCAGCCTCGGGCTTGCCCCAGAAATCAGGGGAGTCGCGCCCGGCGATCTAACTTCGCTGAACGCGCAGTGGCGGTCGGTGACATGCCGAGTGTTGGTGGCGGCCACGGGTTCTCGCACCGCGAACGCGGGACCGGTGCAGTTCGACATCCCGCTGCGCGAACCGCTGGTTCCCGATGACGCAGTGTCGGACTCCGCGAAGCCGTACGCGCCGCAGGGCCGCCCGGGCGGCAGGCCGTGGACGTACACCCCGCCGGTGACGTTCGATCAGCCGCTCGATATCGACCTGACGCCGGACACGCTTGTCATCGCCGGGCACGGCGCAGGCACGCACCCGAACCTGGCAGCGCTGCCGACGGTCGCCGAACCGACCGCCCCGCCCGCCGACAACCCGCTGCATCCGATGGCGCTGCCGCTGCTACGGCCGCAGCAGGTCATCATGCTGGGCCGCCCGACGCTGCACCGGCCGGTGTCGGCGCTGCTGGCCGACCCTTCGGTGCCGGTGTACGCGCTGACCACAGGCCCGCGCTGGCCCGACGTATCCGGGAACTCGCAGGCCACCGGCACCCGCGCGGTGACCGCGGGCGAACCGAATCCGGCCTGGCTGCGGCGCTGCGCCGCGGTCAACGGGAACGCCATCGACGCGGTCAGGGGCCAGCTCAAGGCACATCCGCTGACGACGGGGCTGCACGTCGCGGCGGCGGTGGCCGACGCGCTGCGCGAGGGCGACCAGTTGGTGCTCGGCGCGTCGAATCCGGTCCGCGACGCCGCGCTCGTCGGCCTGAACTCGCACGGCGTCAAGGTGCGGTCGAATCGTGGTGTCGCCGGCATCGACGGCACGGTGTCGACGGCGATCGGAGCGGCGCTGGCGCACGAGCGGTCGGGCGGCGAGAGCCGGTCGACCGGCGACAAAATACCTCGGACGGTCGCGCTGATCGGTGATCTGACCTTCGTGCACGACAGTTCGGGGCTGCTCATCGGGCCGACCGAGCCGACGCCGCGCCATCTGACGATCGTCGTATCGAACGACAACGGCGGCGGCATCTTCGAACTGCTCGAGCAGGGCGATCCGCGGTTCTCCGACGTGTCGTCGCGGATCTTCGGCACACCGCACGACGTCGACGTCGGCGCGCTGTGCCGGGCGTATCACGTGGAGAGTCGGCAGATGGAGGTCGACGATCTCGCCGCCGCACTGAACGAGCCGTTCGAAGGCATGCGGGTGCTGGAGGTGAAGGCCGACCGCTCATCGCTGCGCGCGCTGCACGCGTCGATCAAGGCGGCGCTGTGATCGCACCGGTTATGCGGTTGGTGCGCAGCGTGATTCCGCACTTGTCTGGCGAGCCCGGCGAGACCCGCACCGAACGGATATTTCGCCGGGCCCGCATCGGCGTCGTCATCGCGGCGTGCCTGGTGACGTTGCAGTCGCTGCTGCTGGTGTTGGGCGCGTGGCGCAACGACCGGCAGATCGAACGCAACATGGGGGTGGCTGCCGCCGAGGTGCTCAGCGCGGGTCCGCGACGCTCGACGATCGAGTTCGTCACCCCCGACCGCGTCACCTATCGGCCGGAACTCGGAGTGCTGTTCCCGTCCGAATTGGACACGGGCATGCGGATTTACGTCGAATACGACAAGAACAACCCCGACCTGGTCCGGGTGCAGCACCGCAACGCGGCGCTGGCGATCATCCCGGCCGGCTCGATCGCGGTGGTCGGCTGGCTAGTGGCCGGGGCGGCACTGATGGGCTTGGCGTACTTCGAGAAACGGCTGGCGCGTCAGTCCGACGACATCAGCTTGCCCAGCCAGTCGTTGTCGTAGATATCGACTTTCTCCTCGTTGCCGAGATCGTAAACCGTTGGCGTTCTGCTGGCTATCGGATCCACTCCGATCAGCGACCCGAAGTTATAGGCGGCCGCCTCTTCGATGTCGACGTCCGCCGCCGCCTGACCGTCGCCGATCGTGCCCGCCACGTCGTCCGGCAGGCCGGCCTCCGTCGCCATCGCCGCCATTTCCTCGTCGGTGGGTCCCGGTCCGCCGGGATCCTGGTTGGCCCATAGCTCTTCGACGAATCGTTGGAACTCGGGTCCCGACGCGGTATCGGGTTCCTCGGTTTCCTCCGGCGGCCCGACGGCGAGGAACAACGCGTTGACCACCCGCGCCGAATGCCCATTCTCCTCCAGCTCGTCCAGAAAGGTCAGCGGGCGGTAGGTCACGGCGAGCTGGCCGAGGTTGATGTAGCGGCCCATCTCGTCGCCGTACGCGTCCTGCAGTTCTGCGCAGTGAGTGCACTGCGGCTCGGTGTACAGCTCGATCTGCACCGGGGCGTCGGGGTAGCCGGCCACGATGCCGGAGCCGTCGTCGCTCAATGCCAGCGGCGGCTGCGTCGGATCCTGTATGGCCGTGCCGGTGACTTGCTTGCTGCAGCCGACGGCCGTAATGAGCAGAGCCGCCGTCAGCGCCGCGACGGTGCGGGAGATTCGCATGTCCTGCCCTGGGCTAGTTGGATTGGACAAGTTGATCGAGCCAGTCCTCTTCGCCGATGTCGACGACTTCGTTGGTTGTGCTATCGAAAACCGTTGGGGTACCGACATCGTTCGGCTTGATCTCTTCCAGGCGGTCCTGGTTGACGTCGTCCATGGCCTCGACGTCGACTCCCGCATCCCCGGTGGCGATGCGTTCGACGACCCCCGAGGGAAGCTCGGCGATCTCGGCGATGTCTGCGATCGGTGCCTCGTCGCGAGGATCGGTGAAGACCAATTCGAGGTACAGCTCCTGGATGAAAAACTGGATGTCTGCTGCCGAGACATCGGCGTCCGGATCTGCTGCCAGGAATACGGCGTTGCTTGCCCTTGCGGAGTTGCCGTCGGACGAGGTGTCGAGGAAGGTCACGAACCGGTAGGTAATGACTAATTGGCCGTCTTCGATGTAACGCGCAATGTCATCGCCGACATCGAATTGGAGATCGGCGCAGTGCTCGCATTGCGGCTCCGTGTAGAGGGTGATCTGTGTCGACGCGAAGGACTTTCCGAGCTGGATACCGAACCCGTCTTCAGTCAACGCGACGTCGGCGCTCGGATCAGTTCCTGCCGGAACTACCGCGACGCCGTCCACCACTGTCGAGCATCCGGACGCCACAATCATGGCCGCCACCACGATCCAGCCTCTTGAGAGACTCATCCCCACCACCGCCATCCACTAGCTGCTGAGGCGACCATACAGCCCTCTGACCTGCATGTGAGGCAGCTTTCCAATTTGGGCGGCGGCCGTTCATCGGCACCAGAACTTTGCGTGTCGTATCCCCGGATGCAACCTTGGCGACAGGCGTTGGTGACACCATCTTGGTGTGCGCGTTGCGATCGTCGCAGAGTCCTTCCTCCCGAATGTCAACGGCGTCACCAACTCGGTGCTTCGGGTGATCGAGCACCTCCGCCACCACGGTCATGAAGTCATCGTCATCGCCCCGGACACCCCGCGCGGCGAGCCCCCGGCAGACCGGATCCACAACGGTGTCCGCATTCACCGGGTGCCGTCGCGAATGTTCCCGAAGATCACCTCGCTGCCGCTCGGTGTGCCGCGGCCCCGAATGGTCGGCGTGCTACGGGGATTCGACCCCGACGTCGTGCACCTCGCGTCGCCTGCACTGCTCGGGTATGGCGGACTGCATGCTGCGCGCTATCTCGGTGTGCCGACCGTCGCGGTATTCCAAACGGATGTCGCGGGATTCGCGGAGAGTTACGGCGTCGGTGTCGCGGCACGTGCCGCATGGGCGTGGACCCGCCATCTGCACAGCCGCGCCGACCGCACGTTGGCGCCATCGACGTCGGCGATGGAAAACCTTGCTGTGCATCGTATCCCGCGGGTCCACAAGTGGGCGCGCGGCGTCGACATCGCCGGCTACGTGCCGTCGGCGCGCGACGAGCAGTTGCGCAGCCGCTGGTCACCGGGCGGCAAGCCGATCGTCGGGTTCGTCGGCCGGCTCGCCCCCGAGAAGCATGTCGAGCGCCTCGCGGTGCTGGCAGGCCGCGATGACCTGCAGCTGGTCATCGTCGGCGACGGCGTGAACCGGGCGAAGCTCGAATCCGCCCTGCCGACCGCGGTTTTCACCGGAGCGCTCTACGGCGAGCAGCTCGCCACCGCCTACGCCAGCATGGACGTCTTCGTCCATCCCGGCGAGCATGAAACCTTCTGCCAGGCCGTGCAGGAGGCGATGGCGTCGGGTCTGCCGGTCATCGCGCCCGACGCGGGTGGGCCGCGGGATCTGGTATCGCCGATGCACACCGGATTGCTGTTGCCGGTGGACGAATTCGAGTCCCGGCTGGCGACGTCGGTCGATCATCTGCTCGCCGAGCGTCAGCGCTACTCGGTGGCTGCCCGCCGCAGCGTGCTGGGCCGCACCTGGCCGGCGATCTGCGACGAGCTGATCGGCCACTACGAGGCCGTGCTCGGGACCCGCGACGCCAAAGCGGCGTGATCAGCCCTGCGCGAGAACCGAGGCCGGCTGCGGACCCGCTCGGCCGGTAGATGCCGACGTTCTGGGCATTCCCACTTTACGGAAGTTGACAGGTACCGTCGCGGGCGTGAGCAGGGCGTCGCTGGACAAGGACCCACGTGAAGTGGCGTCGATGTTCGACGCCGTCGCTCGGCGCTACGACCTGACGAACACCGTGTTGTCGCTCGGGCAGGACCGGTTCTGGCGACGCGCCACCCGCTCGGCGCTGCGCATCGGTCCCGGCGACAAGGTGCTCGACCTGGCGGCGGGCACCGCGGTGTCGACGGTGGAGCTGGCGGTGTCCGGCGCGTGGTGTGTGGCGGCGGACTTCTCGGTTGGCATGCTCGCCGCGGGGGCGGGCCGTGATGTGCCCAAGGTCGCCGGCGACGCGACGCGGTTGCCGTTCGCCGACGGGGTGTTCGACGCGGTCACGATCAGCTTCGGGCTGCGCAATGTCGTCGACCACGTCGCGGGGCTGCGCGAGATGGCGCGGGTGACGCGGCCGGGCGGGCGGCTGGTGGTGTGTGAGTTCTCGACGCCGACCAACCCGCTGTTCGCCACCGCCTACAAGGAGTATCTGATGCAGGCGCTGCCGCGCGTCGCGCGTGCGGTGTCGTCGAACCCCGACGCGTATGTGTATCTGGCCGAGTCCATTCGGGCATGGCCCGACCAGGCCGAGCTGGCGCACCGGATTGCCGATGCGGGCTGGTCGACGGTGCGCTGGCGCAACCTGAGCGGCGGGATCGTCGCGCTGCACGCCGCGACGAAGCCGTCGCGGCCGTCGCGCTAGGGTCGCGAGATGCAGGGACGTCTGGCGGACCCCGGCTGCACGATCGGCACGGATCCGCGTGCCGACCCGCGCATGGTCAAGGCGCTTGCGCCGTTCGGGCTGGACGGCCACATGCCGGTCCCACCGGTGACGCCCGACGCGCCGCTCGAGGACCGGCTGGGCGCCGTCGCGGCAACCGAGCAGAGGATGGGCGCGGTTCTCGACGCGCTCGCGCAGAACCTGCCGATCGCCGAGGGCATCGCGACCACCACAATGACCATCAGCGGGGTCGACGGCAATGACATCGCCCTGTACATCACCCGGCCCGCCGACGCGACCGGCAGCATGCCGTGCGTCGTGCACCTGCACGGCGGCGGCATGGTCATCAACAGCGTGACCGATACCCCCTATACGCGTGCCCGCGAAAACCTCGCCGCCACAGGCCTTGTCGTCATCGGCGTCCAGTTCCGCAACGCGGGCGGCAAGCTCGGGCCGCACCCGTACCCGGCGGGCCTCAACGACTGCGCGTCCGCTGTCAGATGGGCGTATGCGAACCGCAAGGATCTCGGCATCAGCCACCTGATCACTTCTGGTGAGTCCGGCGGCGGGAACCTCACCCTGACCGTGGTGCACAAGGCCAAGCGGGAGGGCTGGCTTAACGAGATCGCCGGCGCCTACGCGCAGTGCCCCTTCATGTCCGGTCGCTGGTACGAGCAGCCCGACGAGCTGCCGTCCCTGAAGGAGAACGACGGCTACTTCCTCACCCGCGAGGTGATGGGCCTCGCCGGGTCCGTGTACGACCCGACCGGGGCGAACTCGCACGACGCCACCTGCTACGCGGGATGGGCCACCGACGAGGAGCTGAGCGGCCTTCCGCCCCATGTCAGTTTCGGTCAACGAGATGGATCCGCTGCGCGACGAGGGCCTGCTCTACTACCGCCGGCTGGTGCACGCGGGGGTGCCCGCGGTAGGCCGGATGGTGGCCGGCACGTGCCACGGCGGCGACCTGCTGCTCGGCGGCTACCTGCCCGAGGTGTTCCGCGCCAGCATTCGCGACGTCAGCGGCTTCGCGAAATCCCTGGGCTAGTCTTGCGCGAGCGCTCACTTATGTACGCCCACCGCGGCGTGTCGCTGTACAAGCATGATCGCTCGCGGAGACGAGGTCAGCTGAACGGGGGCCTGCGGTCGATGCGCCGCGAGCCCGCGCCTGCGCGCCGCCACACCCGCGCGATCCAGTCCGCGTCCTCGTCGGTGACGAGGTTGGCCATCACCCGCACCGCGATGTTCATCAGGAACGTCGATCGCATGGCGACCGGCCCCGTCGACGCCAGGAACCGCGGCATCGTCACCAGCAGGGCAAGCCGACGCGCGACCGAGAAACCGCGGGCGTAGTGCTGCTGCAGGACAGCACGGCCACGCCGACGTCAGATCGCCGGTGCCCAGCATCTCCGCGGCCAGCCGGCCGGTTTCCAACCCGTAGTCGATGCCCTCCCCGTTGAGCGGGTTCACGCAGGCCGCGGCATCGCCGATCAGCATCCAGTTCGGCCCGGCCACCCCGGACACCGCGCCGCCCATCGGCAGCAGCGCCGACAGCCCCAGGCGCGGCTCGCCCTCGAAGCCCCATTCCTTACGGCGTAGTGACGTGTAGTACGACATCAGCGGCCGCAGCGCGGCGTCCGCGGGCCGTTTGGAGGTGGCCAGCGCGCCGACGCCGATGTTCACCTCGCCATTGCCCAGCGGGAAGATCCAGCCGTAGCCCGGCAGCACCTCGCCCTCCGGCGACCGCAGCTCCAGATGCGACGTGATCCACGGCTCGCCGGCGCGCGGCGTGGCGATGTACCCGCGGATCGCCACGCCGTACACCGTCTCCTGATGCCACTGCCTGCCCAGGAGCCGCCCGAACGTCGACCGCGCACCGTCGGCGACGATCAGGTCCGCGCAGCCGATCTCCGCGCCGGAATCCAACAGCACTGACGCCACGCGGCCCGCCGAATCATGGTGCACATCAACGGCTTTCACGCCCAGCATCATCTTCGCACCGTCGTGAACGGCCACCATGCGAATGCGGTCGTCGAGCTCGGTGCGCGGCACCGCGCTGCTGGTCTTCGGGAACGACGGCCCCGGCCACGGGATCTCGACGTCGGCCCCGAAGCCCGACATCCGCAGCCCGTGATGCGCGATCCGGCCGTCGAGCCATGGCCCGAGGCCGAGCAGTTCCATCTCGGCGACCGCGCGCGGCGTCAGCCCGTCGCCGCATGCCTTGTCGCGGGGGAACTGCGCGGAGTCGACCACCAGGACGTCACGCCCGGCGCGGGCCGCCCACGCGGCCGCGGCGGAGCCGGCCGGACCGGCGCCCACGACGACCACGTCGGCCTTGGTGTCCATGTTGACCAGTATGTTGGACGAATGAGGACACCGGCGAGCGTGGTGGCGGGAGTGGATTTCGGAGATCCCGTCTTCGCCGCCGAGGTCCGCGACGGTGTGGCCCGCATCGAGGACCTGATGTCCACTGAGCTGGACAAAGCCGACGAACTGATGGCCGAGGCCGTGCAGCACCTGTTCCAGGCCGGCGGCAAGCGCTTCCGCCCGCTGTTCACCGTGCTAGCCGCGCAGCTGGGCCCCGATCCCGACAACTGGCAGGTCACCGTCGCCGGCGCCGTCATCGAACTGGTGCACCTGGCCACGCTGTACCACGACGACGTGATGGACGAGGCGCAGGTGCGTCGCGGCGCGCCCAGCGCGAACGCCAGGTGGAGCAACAACATTGCGATCCTGGCCGGCGACTACCTGTTCGCGACGGCGTCGCGGCTCGTTTCCCGGCTGGGACCGGACGCCGTGCGGGTGATCGCCGAGACGTTCGCCCAGCTGGTCACCGGGCAGATGCGCGAGACTCGCGGCGCCGCCGAACACGTCGACTCCGTCGAGCACTACCTGAAGGTGGTGTACGAGAAGACGGCCTGCCTGATCGCGGCGTCCGGCCGGTTCGGCGGAGCGTTCTCCGGCGCCGACGAAGAGCAGACCGAGCGGCTCAGCCGGCTCGGCGGGATCGTCGGCACGGTGTTCCAGATCTCCGACGACATCATCGACATCGACAGCGACCCCGACGAGTCCGGCAAGGTGCCCGGCACCGACCTGCGGGAAGGGGTGCACACGCTGCCGGTGCTCTACGCGCTGCGCGAAACGGGTCGGGACGCCGACCGGCTGCGGGAGCTACTGGTCGGCCCCGTCGAGGACGACGACGAGCTGGCCGAGGCGTTGAGCCTGCTGCGCAGGTCACCGGGCATGGTGCGGGCCAAGGACACGGTCGCGCGGTATGCCGTCCAGGCTCGCGACGAGCTGGCGAACCTGCCGGAGGGGCCGGGCCGGCAGGCGCTGGCCTCGCTGGTGGACTACACCGTCAACCGCCACGGCTGAGATCCGGAACCCGTGATGGCCGACCGAGCGTTGGGGGAAGCGAGACTCCTAGGAGGACGCGATGAGCTGGCATACGCACGCCAACACGTTCAAGACATTTGTGCTGCTGGCGCTGTTCTCCGGCCTGATCGTCGGACTTGGCGCGCTGTTCGGCAGAAACATCATGTTCTTGGCGGTGCTGTTCGCCATCGGCATGAACGTCTACGTCTACTTCAACAGCGACAAGCTGGCGTTGAAGGCGATGCACGCGCAGCCGGTCACCGAGGTACAGGCGCCATTCATGTACAAGGTGGTCCGAGAGCTGGCCACCACCGCCCATCAGCCGATGCCGCGGCTGTACATCAGCGACACCGCCAACCCGAATGCGTTCGCGACGGGACGCAACCCGCGCAATGCCGCGGTGTGCTGCACGACGGGCATCCAGCAGATCCTCGACGAGCGGGAGCTGCGCGCCGTGCTGGGCCACGAGCTCTCACACGTGTACAACCGCGACATCCTGATCTCGTGCGTGGCCGGGGCGATGGCGGCGGTGATCACCGCGCTGGCCAACATGGCGTTCTTCGCGAGCATGTTCGGCGGGAACCGCGATGGTGGCACGAATCCCCTTGCCATCCTGCTGGTTTCGCTGCTCGGCCCGATCGCGGCGATGGTGATCCGGATGGCCGTGTCCCGGTCGCGGGAGTACCAGGCCGACCAGTCCGGCGCCGAGCTGACGGGCGACCCGCTGTCGCTGGCGTCCGCGCTGCGCAAGATCAGCGGTGGCGTGCAGCAGGCGCCGCTGCCGCCGGAGCCGCAGCTGGCCGACCAGGCCCACCTGATGATCGCCAGCCCGTTCCGGGCGGGCGAGAAGATGGGGAAGCTGTTCTCCACGCACCCGCCGATGGAGGAGCGGATCCGTCGGCTGGAGGAGATGGCGGGTCGGGGCCCGGACCGCTACTGAGCGCGTTCGTCGGCTGCCGGGGGTCGCCCGGCGAAGGCACGCGAAAGAGAAGCCACGGCTGCTATCGCTCTCGATTAGCGACCCTGGGTTCTCTTTCGACATCGATGCTGAGCACCGGTGCAGGAAGGCGCTTGGCTGGCTTTCGGCGCGCCGCACGGTCGGCTGCGGCACCGACGGCGTGGCCACGACCTGCCTGAACAGCGCTGACCAGTCCGGCTTCGCGCTCAGCCCGCGGCAGTTACACGTTCGGATAGAACCTCTGCTGTTTACTTCTGTAACATTTAAGCTGTGCCAATGCTGAGCAGAATGATCGGCGTCCTGGGCGCCGCGGCAGCGGCGATGGCCTGCGCACCTGGCACCGCCGCGGCCGATCCCGCTGAGCCGCCTCCACCGCCACCACCGCCCAATGTGAATGCCTATGCGCCGGTGAAGCCGTCTGACTTCGCGGTGTTGGGCAACACCGCCTACGCGTTCACCACACCGGACGGGCTGACGTGCATGCTGCAGCGCTCCGGTGGTTACGGCTGCAGCGGTCCGATCCCGGGTGCGCCGGAAGGCGCGAACGTGGCCAGCGGCAGGATCGGCGGAGTTCCCGGCTTCTCCCATTTCGCCGCCAATCCGTTCGCCAATGCCGGCGACATCAAGCCGCTTCCTTCGAACTCGCGGCTCAGCTTCCAGACGGTGAGCTGTGGCTACGACGGCACCGTGACGGCATGCGTCGACAGCATGACCCAGTCCGGGTTCGTGATTGCGCCGGCGGGCAGTTGGATTGTCAACGAGATCAATCCGCTGGTGGATCGGCCAGAGGGAACGAACCCCTTCTCCAACTAGGACGGGTCTAGAAGCCTGAGCCGTGTACTTCGTGGCCGGGCTTCTCGGCGGCCAGTCCACGGTAGGCGTCCTCCACGCTTGCGCCGTGGTTGACGACGCCGTCGACCTCGCGCGCGATCGGCATGTTCAGCCCGTACTTCTCGGCGAACTCCATGATCACGCTCGCCGCCTTCACGCCCTCGGCGACCTGGTTCATCGACGCGATGATTTCTTCGATCGACTTGCCCGAGCCCAGTTGCTCGCCGACATGGCGGTTGCGGCTGCGCTGGCTGGTGCACGTCACGATCAAATCGCCCATCCCCGCCAGCCCGGCGAACGTGTCGCGGTGCCCGCCCATCGCCTCGCCGAGCTTGGACATCTCGCGCAACGCGCGGGCGATCACCATCGCGCGGGTGTTCTCGCCGATGCCCAGCGAGTAGCCCATCCCGACGGCGATCGCGTACACGTTCTTCAACGCGCCCGCCATCTCAACGCCGACGACGTCGTCGGTGGTGTACGTCCGGAATCTCTGTGTCCGGAACAGGTTTGCGAGGTTGGCCGCCAGATGCTGGTCCGGCATCGCGAGCACGGCGGCGGCGGCGTACCCCTCGGCGACCTCACGCGCGATGTTGGGCCCGGCGAGGATGCCCGCCGGATGCCCGGGCAGCACCTCGTCGACGATCTCGCTCATCCGGTAGTTGGTGCCCTGCTCGAGACCCTTCACCAGCGACACCACCGGCACCCACGGTCGCAGTTCCTTCGCGAGCTGCGTCAGCACGCCGCGGAAGCCGTGCGAAGGCACGCCCATCACGATGACGTCGGCAGAGTCGGCCGCCTCGGAGAAGTCGGTGGTGGCCTTCAGCGTGAGCGCCAACTCGACTTCGTCGCCAAGGTACTTGGTGTTGCGGTGCTTCTCGTTGATGTCGTTGGCGGTCTCCTCGGAGCGCACCCACTGCAGCGTCGGCCCGCGCCTGGCGCAGATGGACGCGACGGTGGTGCCCCAGGAACCTCCACCGAGGACGACGACGTTGATTTCGCGTTGAGAAGGTGCCATGGCGTTCAGGGTATTGCCGACGCATGCCGTTGCACTGGCAGTTGACGAACTGCGTCGGCACGCACCGGCGAAGTTAACTGGCGGGCCCAAATTAGTGCGACTGACCCCACTGCGGCGCTGGTAGCGTCAGTTGCCAAACGGCAGAAAGGCTCCCCGTGCCCCGACCGATTCGGGTCGACCCGCAGGAGTTGGCCGATGCCGCGGAACGTGTCCGCGGCTACGCCGATCAACTGCGCGCCGGCCATGGGTCGGCGGTAACCGCGGCCGACGCCGCGCAGTCCGGTCTCGTCGGGCAGTCGGCACAAGCGATCAGCGCCAAGACGCAACGCTGGCAGACCACCACTGCGGCGCTGCAGCGCGTGCTGGCCTCGCAGGCCGACGCGCTTGCGAGCGCCGCGAACGCGTACGCCGAGACCGAGGCCGACAACACCAGGGCAATCAGCTCGCTGGACCCAACCAGCCTGTAGCCCATGTCGTTGACCGTCGAGGACGTACAGCGCTGGGACCCCGGCGCGGTTCGCACGGTCGGCGACGCCGCACGCACTCGCGCGCGGGTCTCCATCGACACCGCCGACAGCCTGCCGACGTTTCCCGACTGGACCGGCCCCGGTTCCGAGGAGGCCAAGCAGGCGCTCGAGGAGTCCCGCAAGGCGCTGATGAAGGACGCCGACGCGGCGATGGCGGCGGCGCGGGCCGCCGATGCGGCTGCCACCAATGTGCAGATCGTCAAGGACAACCTGCAGCACGTGCTCGACACCGCCCACGATCTCGGGCTGGTCGTCGACACCGCAACCGGCACCGTGCAGCCCAAACCAGGATTCAACTTCGCGGAGGACATCCACAACGCAGCGGTACTGACGCAGGCGCTCCAACAGGTGTTGGCGCAGGCGACCCAGGTGGACCAGCAGCTCGCCGCCGCCATGGACCAGGCCGACGACTGGGTGGAGGTGCCGCCCGAGGCACGGCCGGTCCCGATGCCGCCGCCCGGGGCCTCCACGGAGCAGGTCCACCAGTGGTGGGAGTCGTTGAGCCCGGACGACCAGCAACGGTTGATCCGCGAGCATCCGCCAGAACTGGGGAATCTCAACGGGATTCCTGCAGTGGCACGCGATGGGATCAACATTCAGGTCATGAACGACGACCTCAACCGCGTCACCAACGCCGCTGCGCAGCACGGTGTTTCGACGGAGCAGGTGCTGGCGAACCCTGGCCTGTATGGGCTGTCGGCCGACCAGGTCACCCGCTACAACAACGCGGTCAAGGTCAAGGAGGGCATCGAGCACCAATCCAGGACCGGCAACCCGAACCGTCCGCGGCCGGTCATGCTGTGGAAGTACGAGCCGCTTGCCGACAGAGGCCAGGGCCGCGCCGCGATATCGATCGGTGATCCGGACCTCGCCGACGACGTCTCGGTCATCGTGCCGGGTACGGGCAGCAGCGTTCGGGACGGCTGGCTGTCCGACGGTCACAACGACGCCATCAACCTGTGGGAGCAGAGCAACGCCGCCGAGCCGGGCAAGCATGCGGTGATCTCCTGGATGGGCTATGACGCGCCGGACGGTTTCAGCGATCCCGATGTCGCCGCCCCTGGGAACGCTCGAGACGGTGGCGGCTTCCTGGCCGCAGATGTCAACGGGCTGTGGGTGACTCACTCACCGGACGTTCAGCAGCACGTGACGGTGATCGGGCATTCCTACGGGTCGACGACGGTGGCGGACGCCTTCGCCCAGTCCGGTATGCACGCCAACGACGCGGTCCTGCTCGGCTGTCCGGGAACGGATCTGGCGAGGAGCGCCGCCGATTTCCACCTCGACGGCGGCCAGGTGTATGTCGGTTCCGCGTCGTCGGATCCGGTCAGCTGGATCGGGGCGGCGCCGGAGTGGTTGCCCGACTGGCTCAACCGAAATCTCGGCTATCCCGTGGGCTTCGATGCGGGCCTCGGCATCGATCCGGCAGGCGACGCATTCGGCTCGATCCGCTTCGACGCGGAGGTGGTGGGCTCCGACGGCCTGGACACCAACGACCATTCGCACTACTACGACAGGGGCAGCGAATCCTTGCGCGCCATGACGCGCATCGTCACCGGCACCAGCGATCAGCTCGAAGCGGAGGGTCTGCTGGCGGAGGGCCGGCACCAGCCCCGAGTGCAGCTCCCGCCGACCGAGATCGATCTGCCGTTCCTCCCGCCAATCCAGCTGCCACCCGTCGGCGCCGACATCCCGGGCTCACCGGCGATCATCGACACCGAGGCCCGGCGTCCACGGCAGACTATTACCAATGACCATTCGTTCTAGGCACACACGGGTGGCCTGCGCGGCGTTCGCGCTGGCCTTCGCACTAGGAGGCTGCTTCCCCATGAAACCCGAATCGCGGCCGCCGGACCCGCCGAAGCCGTCGTTGGCGCCGATGTCCGACGAGGAGGCGATGGCGCAGGTTGTCGAGCCGACGAAGGAGATCGCGCGGATCGCCGGGCTACAGGGAATCACAGGCGGATTCTCCTTCGAGGCGTGCAACGACCAGGGGGAGCCGCCGTACCGCGGCGTTACTCAGATGAACTTCTCGCTGCCGAAAGACATGGAGCCCGAGACGTACTTGCAGCGGATCGCGAAGACGATGGTTGCAGCCGGCTGGACCGACGGTCCGCCGCCGGGATTGAAGCCGTTCGGGACGGTGATCCACAAGGGCCCGATCATGGCGATCATGGCCCAAGACGCGACCTACCGGGAAGAGGGCTACGTGCAGGTATCGGGGGAGTGCCGCAACATGGTCGACCACCACGACGACCGCAAGACGATCGCGGTGGATATCACCGACCAGCTGCGTCAGCGGTAGTTGACGAACTGCAGCGCGACGTCGAGGTCGGCCTTCTTCAGCATGGCGATGACGGCCTGCAGATCGTCGCGCTTCTTGGAGCTGACGCGCACCTCGTCGCCCTGGATCTGGGTCTTGACGTTCTTGGGGCCGTCGTCGCGGATCAGCTTGGTGATCTTCTTGGCGTTCTCGCTGTCGATGCCCTGCTTGATGCTGCCGCTGATCTTGTAGGTCTTGCCGGACGCCTGCGGGTCGCCGGAGACGTCGAACGCCTTCATGGAGATGTCGCGGCGAATGAGCTTCTCCTTGAACACGTCGATCGCGGCCTTGGCCCGCTCCTCGGTGGACGACGTGATGGTGACCGTTTCCTCGCCCTGCCATTCGATGCGGGTGTCGGTGCCGCGGAAGTCGAAGCGGGTGGCCAGCTCCTTGGCGGCCTGGTTCAGGGCGTTGTCGACCTCCTGGCGATCGACCTTGCTGACGACGTCGAAGCTTGAATCCGCCATTGGACTCTGTCCTCCTTCGGTGGTGGCTCGGTTCGTGTCTGGGTACATCCTCGCGCATCCTCGGCGAGCGCCGAAGGGGTGCCCGAGCAGAAGGGCTGTGGCGGCGGCGTTGGCCGTTTTCGTCTCGGGTACGTCCTCGTTGTACCCTGCTACTCGCACCCAGGCAGGTTGCCCGAGCGGCCAATGGGAGCGGACTGTAAATCCGTCGGCTTACGCCTACGCAGGTTCGAATCCTGCACCTGCCACCCAGCATCGCTGCAGCTGGGAATCAGTTTTCAAGACGACATCCCCAGTCGTGCAACCGGCCTGCGATCTCGCGCGGCGAACCGTGGCGGCTTTCGTTCGCCAGAGTGCGCCGCGGCGGTGAGAGCGGTTAGTGAGCGGATACATTCGGCAAGTGACTGCCGCGGTGTGGAATCTCGACGCTTCGGACGGCGAGCTCCTGGTGCGAACTGATGTCACTGTTCCGGGAATGCGTCTTCGATTGACCGCCGAGGTGTTGTTGTCCTGCGTCGGCCTTGCGGGAGAACCTGCTGACCGCGCATCGGCCGGCCAGTTGGCGACCGCGTGCTCGTGAACACGCCGGAGCTCCACGTCGATATCGGCGTTGACAAACGTGGCCTTGTCCGCCGTGGCGCCTGTCTTTCCATGCCTGGGTTGTGCCATGCGATCCGCCGAGTGCTACCAATCAGCCCGGGGTAGGGGAGATCCGAACGCCCGACACCCGCGACAAGCCGGTCATGACAATTGTCTGCGCGCACTCCTGTCCGGGCATATTGTGATGTGATCTAGATCACTCGCTTGAGACCCGAGGAGGCGGGACGATGGCCGCGACGACCATGCACTTTCCCAAGCAGAAGGCGCCCTGCGGGCGGATGCACGAGGGCGATCGCCACGTCGAAAGCGACGACGACGGCCTGGCCTTCGACGATCTCAAATACTCCTGCGGCTGCCGCGAGACCCGGCACGTCTACCACGACGGGTGCGTGCGCGTCCGGACGATACGGCATGACGGCAAGGTGTTGCGCGACGAGCGTTGTGGCGAGCACGAAGGCTTCGAGGTGTAAGCCACGGCGATGACGGCGTCGTACAACATAGTGATAGTGGGCGGCGGGGGTGCAGGCCTGCGCGCCGCAATAGCCATCGCCGAAACGAACCCGCACCTTAAAATCGCGATCGTCTCCAAGGTGTACCCGATGCGCAGCCACACCGTGTCGGCCGAGGGTGGCGCAGCGGGCGTCGCGGGAGAGGACGACAGCCAGGACGAGCACGCCTACGACACCGTCTCCGGCGGCGACTGGCTGTGCGATCAGGACGCTGTCGAGGCCTTCGTCGCCGAGGCCCCTCTGGAGTTGTTGCAGCTCGAGCACTGGGGCTGTCCCTGGAGCCGTAAGCCGGACGGGCACATCGCCGTTCGCGCATTCGGCGGAATGAAGAGGCTGAGAACGTGGTTCGCCGCGGACAAGACCGGATTTCACATGTTGCACACGCTTTTTCAGCGTGTGCTCGCATATCCGGACATCGTGCGGTACGACGAGTGGTTCGCGACCACCTTGCTCGTCGATGACGGCAGGGTCCGCGGCGTTGTCGCCGTCGAGCTCGCGACCGGTCGCATCGAGACCATCCTCGCCGATGCCGTGGTCGTGTGCACCGGCGGATGCGGACGCGTCTTCCCGTTCACCACCAATGCGAACATCAAGACGGGGGACGGAATGGCCCTTGCTTTCAGGGCGGGTGCGCCGTTGAAGGACATGGAGTTCGTCCAATACCACCCCACCGGATTGCCCTTCACCGGAATCTTGATCACCGAGGCCGCGCGCGCCGAGGGCGGCTGGCTGCTGAACAAAGACGGCTACCGCTACCTGCAGGATTACGACCTCGGCACGCCCACGCCCGAGCCGAAGCTGCGCAGCATGGAACTCGGGCCCCGGGATCGGGTGTCTCAGGCGTTCGTACACGAGGAGGAGAAAGGGCGAACGGTCGACACGCCGTACGGACACGTCGTTTACCTCGACCTGCGGCACCTCGGCGCGGAGTTGATCGACACAAGGTTGCCGTTCGTGCGTGAGCTGTGCCGCAACTACCAGCATATCGACCCGGTCACCGAACTCGTTCCCGTCCGACCCGTGGTGCACTACATGATGGGTGGTGTCCACACCGATATCAACGGTGCCACAACACTTCCCGGGCTCTATGCCGCAGGTGAAACGGCTTGCGTCAGCATCAATGGCGCCAACCGGCTGGGCTCGAACTCACTGCCTGAGCTGTTGGTGTTCGGCACCCGAGCCGGCCGCGCCGCAGCGGAGTACGCGTCCACGATCGGGGCCGCCCCTCCGGCCGTGCAGGCCCTGGCCCGTACCGAGGAGCAACGACTGGAGGGCGAGCTGTCTCGCCGTGGGGACGGCGCCGACCGGATCGCCGACATCCGGACGGAGATGCAGGCCACCCTCGAGACGGCGGCCGGCATCTATCGCGACGGACCCACCCTGACCAAGGCGGTCGAGCAGCTCCGGGTGCTGCAAGAACGATTCGCGAATGTCGGCATCGACGATCACAGCCACACATTCAATACCGAGTTGTTGGCGTTGCTCGAGCTGTCGGGGATGCTCGACGTTGCGCAGACGATCATCGAATCCGCCTTGCGACGAGAAGAATCGCGCGGCGCGCACCAACGAACCGACTTTCCCAAACGCGACGACGAGCATTTCTTGGCACACACACTGATTCATCGCGAGCCCGATGGGACGGCGCGGATCGACTACGTCCCGGTCACGATCACGCGCTGGCCACCGGGCGAACGTGTGTATGGGAGGTAGCAACGGTGGACCACATCGTCATGGAGGTATCCCGGTATCGACCGGAGATCGAATCCGAGCCGGTCCTGCAGGCCTACGAAGTTCCCCTCACCCGCGAATGGGCGATCCTTGACGGTCTGAACTACATCAAGGATCAGCTCGACGGGACGCTAAGCTTCCGATGGTCATGCCGGATGGGTATATGCGGCAGCTGCGGTATGACGATCAACGGCGACCCGAAACTGGGCTGCGCGACATTCCTCGTCGATTACCTGCCTGGGCCGGTGCGGGTCGAGCCGATGCGAAACTTCCCGGTCATCCGCGATCTGGTCGTCGACATCAGCGATTTCATGGCCAAACTGCCTCGCATCAAGCCCTGGATCATCCGGGACGACGAGCTGTCCGTCGAGGATGGCGAATACCTGCAGACCCCAGCAGAACTCGACGAATACAAGAAGTTCAGCATGTGCATCAACTGCATGCTGTGCTACTCGGCATGCCCGGTGTACGCGCTTGACCCGGACTTCCTCGGTCCAGCGGCGATCGCTCTGGGTCAGCGCTACAACCTGGATTCGCGCGACGAAGGCGCGGCGGATCGGAGGGACGTGCTCGCCGCGGCTGAGGGTGCGTGGGCGTGCACGTTGGTGGGTGAATGCTCAACGGCATGCCCGAAGGGAGTCGATCCGGACGGTGCGATACAGCGCTACAAGCTGACCGCGGCAACACATTCGGTGAAGGAGTTGCTGTTCCCCCGGGGTGCACGATGACCACGTCGATTCGCGCTTATCGTCAGCCCGTCGGCAGGTACTGGTGGGCCAAGCGGCGGTCTTATCTGCTGTTCATGCTTCGCGAAATAAGTTGCGTCTTCGTGGCCTGGTCTGTCGTGTACCTGCTGCTGCTGGTGCACGCTACTAGCACGGGAAGGGATTCATACGCGCGATTCCTGGACTGGAGTGCCAATCCACTCGTGGTTTCGGTCAACATCGTCGCGTTCATTTTCCTTCTGCTGCACGCAATTACCTGGTTCAATTTGGCGCCGCGTGCGATTGTGCCCCACGTTCGGGGACGCCGGGTTCCTGCTCGCGCGGTGCTTGCAGGGCACTACGCGGCATGGCTCGTCGTATCGGCGGTCGTCGCGTGTGTGGTCATGTCATGACCACACCCCCTGTCAGCCCGACCATTGTCAGCCCGACCAAGGTTCTTTTCGCTACCCGGCAGGGCGCGGCGATACAAATCGGTTCGGCCTGCCACCAGGGGAGAGGATGGCGGGCCGAACAGTAGATCAGACGGTCAAGCAATGTCGCACCAATGCATCAAGTTGTCGGGTGGAAACGTGGAGAATGGTCCAGAGGGGGTTAACCAGAATAAGGGGTCGCGACGATGAAGCCGATTTCGCCCACTGACCAGATATTCCTCGTGGGCGAATCCCGGGAACATCCCATCGCACGTCGGAGCCCTGCAACTCTTCATGCCTCCCGACGGTGCGGGGCCGGAGTTCGTGCGCGAGACCTATGACGCGATGCTGGAATGCACCGATGTGCAGCCCATGTTCCGAAAGCACCCGGCATTCTTAGGTGGAATCACCAACGTGGCATGGTCTTTCGACAAGGAAGTCGAACTGGATTACCACCTGCGCCAGTCGGCACTGCCCCGACCCGGGCGGGTTCGCGAGCTACTCGAGCTGACTTCCCGCCTGCACGGCAGCCTGCTCGACCGCCATCGCCCGCTGTGGGAGGCGCACCTGGTGGAGGGGCTCGAGGACGGGCGGTACGCGGTCTACATCAAGTTCCATCACTCGTTGCTCGACGGAGTGTCCGGGCTGCGGCTCTTGCAGCGGGCGTTCACACCCGACCCGAACGACCGCGAAGTCCGGGTTCCCTGGAACCTCGAGCCGCGGCAGTCGAAGGACTCGGAGCCGGGCCCGTCCGCTCTCCGACTGGTCGGGGATACGGTGGGATCCCTTGTGGGACTGTTACCTTCGACACTTTCGCTCGCCCGTTCTGCTCTGCTCGAACAGCAGCTCACCCTGCCATTCCGGGCGCCGCGCACCATGTTCAACGTCCGTATCGGCGGGGCGCGACGGATCGCGGGCCAATCCTGGGCGCTCGACCGCATCAGAAGGGTCAAGTCCGCCGCGGGTGTGACCGTCAACGATTCGTCGTGCTCGCGATGAGCGGCGGTGCCCTGCGCGCGCTACCTGCATGAGCACGACGCGCTGCCTCGGACGCGCCGCTGGTCGCGCACCTGTTCCGGTTAATCGGCGATCAGAAGGAGACCGACGGCGGCGGAATATGGTGGGCACGTTCCTGTGCAACCTGGCGACCGACACCGACGATCCGGCGCGTCGGCTCCAGGCAGTCAACACGTCGATGAGCGACAACAAGAAGGTGTTCGCCGAGTTGCCGCGGGCGCAGCAACTCGCGCTGTCCGGGGTTCTGTCCGGGGGAGTGGTCACCGCGCTGGTTCCCGGCTACCTGCGGTCCGGCACCGCCACCGTTCAACATCGTCATCTCCAATGTGCCGGGCCAGCGGGAGACGATGTACTGGCGCGGCGCCCGGATCGACGGCAATTATCCGCTGTCGATCGCGCTGGACGGGCAGGCGCTGAACATCACGCTGACGAACAACGCAGACAACCTCGACTTCGGGTTCCTCGTGGGTTGCCGACGCAGCGTTCCGCACCTGCAGCGGCTGCTCGGCCACCTCGAGACGTCGCTGAAGGATCTGGAGCGCGCCGTCGGCGTACGAGCCCGCGCCGAACGCAGCTCGGGCCTGTTGCTCGACCGGGTGCGCGACGCGTCGTCGAGGTGTTGATCGGCTATCCCGGCGGGCCGTTCTGGGCACGCAGGGACGACTGCGCGTGGTCGATCCTCAAGGGCGAAATACATCGACGGCGACGACCCCTGGGCGAGAGTGGAGTGGCCGAAGGGCTCCGGGACACTGCGTGAGTTCCCCCGGAAGTCGATCGAGTGCAATGGCTTTCAGTCGACCAGGCGCGGGTCAAGCTCTTGACGGGATCGTCCGATTCTCGATCGGCTCATGGCACACCCAATTTCCTCGCGGGGCTTCGCTAACGGGGTCCGCATTTAACGCCAATGACCGGGAACCTACCGGAATCGCCCGGTTCACAGCGGAGCTTGGAGACCGAATTCTGTTGTTCCACAATGCAAACCAACAATAATTGGAGCTATCACAACCCGGTAGGAGTGGTAATCGGTTGAGTGGGTTTGGCCGAACGTCCCGGGATGCTGTGTACGGACTTGTGAACGAATCGCGGCCCAACTGCTGCGATGGGGTGACGTGGCGCGGCTGGGTCGGGCGATTCTTCGTGACGCCGTTTGCCCAGATCGGCGGGGCGACTGGAGATGGTGACCGGTTGATATGGGTTTTCGCGTCCGTCACAAACGCCTCCGGAGGTGTCAGGAAGGGAAATCCCTAGGCGATTCCGTTTTGGGGTGCTGGGTGTTGGGGCGATGGTACGACTCGAGGAACTGCTCCGTCTGCCTTGCCGCCGCCTGCTAGGGGATTACCGTTGACTCCTAGGTGAACGAGAGGTGATCGGTCGGTGAACGTATCGGATGGTCTCCGGAGCCGACTGCCGATTGTGTCCTGGGCACCCCGCTATCGGCGGCGCTGGTTGGGCGGCGACCTGCTCGCCGGACTCGTCGTCGCGGCCCTCGCCGTGCCTCAGGCGCTGGGCTACGCCGGTATCGCCGGTGTCCCGGTCGTCATGGGTATCTACGCGATCCCAGCGGCCCTCATCGCTTACGCGATCTTCGGATCATCGCCCCATCTCATCGTCGGCCCGGTCTCCACCGTGTCGGTCGTATCCGGCTCGATTGTGGCTCCAATGGCGGCCGGCGACCCCGACCGCGCCGCGGCCCTCACCGCCGCGCTGGCCATCGGGGCCGGACTCGGCCTGCTGGCAGCGGGGCTCTTGCGCCTGGGATGGGCCGCCGAATTCCTTTCCAGGCCCATCGTCACCGGGTTCGTGTTCGGCCTTGTCTTGGTGATAATCATCGGAGAGATACCGAAACTGTTCGGATTGCCGCCCGTGAGCGGCAACTCCATCGAACAGTCGATCCAGCTCGTCCGCTCCATCACTCAACTGGACACGCCGACGCACCTGCTCGGAGTGGGCGCACTGGCGGTGCTCTTCCTGGGAGCCAGATTCGCGCCCCGGTTGCCGTGGGGGCTGGCGGTGCTCGTTGCGGCCATCGTGATCTCCTCCACCGTGCACCTCTCCGACCGTGGGGTCGCCGTGGTGGGCGAGGTTCCCAGGGTCTGCCGCCAATCGGACTGCCCGGCATCGGGCTGGACGACATTGCCCCGGTCGTGTTCGGCGGGCTCGCCATGGCGCTGGTGGGACTGGCCGAGGGGCTCAGCGCCGCCCGCCTGTTCGCCGTCAAGGAGGGGTACTCGATCGACTCGAACCAAGAGCTCGTGGGATCGGGCGCAGCGAATATTGCGGCAGGGATCTCGGGCGGGCTCGGGGTCGCCGGTTCACTGTCGAAGACCGCCGCCTCCCGACGTTCTGGCGGGCAGACCCAGGTGACTGGACTGACGACAGCCATCATCGTGCTGCTCGTGCTTGTGCTGTTCGCCGAATTGCTGGCTCCTCTTCCCCGAGCCGTGTTGTCGGCCATTGTGATCCAGGCGGTGTGGGGGCTGATGGATACGGCTGCGCTGAAGCGGTACCGGGGGATCCGGCGCAACGACTTCATCTCCGCGATTGCTGCAATGATCGGCGTGCTGCTGTTCGGTCCGCTGTACGGGTTGTTGATCGCGATCGGGCAGGCGCTGCTGGGGCTGGTGTACCGCTTCAGCCGCATCGAGCTCGACGTGATGGGCCGGGTGCCGGACGAGAAGGCTGCTTGGGGCTCGATCAGGAACCATCCCGAGCGGCGCACCTACGACGGCATCGTGGTAGTCCGACTGGATGCGCCGCTGTTCTGGGCCAATGCGAGCGACGCCTGCGACCGGGTCCTGGCCTGCGCTCAGGAGGCAGGCGACGATGTCCGCGCAGTGCTGTTGGACCTGGAGGCGACGAGCCAACTGGACATCACCAGCATCGACGCGCTTGGATTGCTGCTTCAACGGCTCCAGGACCGTGGTATCGACTTCTACCTGGTGCGGGTTTTCCATCAGGCCAGGCAGACCCTGGCGCGCGCCGACTTCATCGAACTGCTCGGCGAGGAGCACATGTGGCACAGCATCTCGGCCGGGGTGCGGGCGGCGCGCAAGGCGGCCGAACTGCATGGTCGCGCGCATCCACAATGGGCCTCGGTGTCCGACGATGACGAGGCCGATGAATCTGCCGACGTGTCTGGCGGCGCCGAGCGCATAGCCGTGGAGCGCAACGGCCTCGGCGGTTACGCGGACCCCGACGGGGACGTTCGAAAGAGTCTCTGGTGGCCCTGGAACTGAGGGCGCGGTGAGGTGCATGCCGACCGCCTTGGGGCCGGGGTGGGTCGTTGGGAGGTCCGCGATGATCGTCACCGAAAAAGTCAGCGAGCAACAGGCCAGGCAGGTGGCCGAACAGGCGCGGGAGGTGCAGTGGCACCAGCCCAGTTTCGGCAAGCAACTGTTTCTCGGGGACTTTCGGCTGGACCTGATCCATCCCCATCCGGTCGGCGATCCGGCGGCGGTGGCGAAGGGCGAGGCCTTCCTGGAGCGGCTGCGCGGCGTGTGTGAGCAGATCGAGGCCGCGTCATCGAACGCGACGCGCAGATTCCGGACAAGGTCGTCGGCGGACTGAAGGAACTCGGCGCTTTCGGCATGAAGATTGCCACGGAGTACGGCGGGGTAGGGCTGTCACAGGTCTACTACAACCAGGCGCTCGCACTCGTCGGGTCGGTGCACCCTCGCTGGGCGCGCTGCTTTCCGCGCACCAGTCGATCGGTGTGCCCCAGCCGATCAATCTGTTCGGTACCGCCGAGCAGAAGCGAACATAGCTGCCGCGGTGTACCCGGAGATCAGCGCGTTCCTGCTCACCGAGCCGGACGTGGGAATCGACCCGGCGCGGATGCGCGCCACCGCGACCCCGGACGGCGACGACTATGTGCTTAACGGCGTGAAGCTGTGGACCACCAACGGCGTGATCGCCGACCTGCTCGTGGTGATGGCCCAAGTGCCCAAGAGCGAGGGGCACCGGGGTGGGATCACTGCATTCGTGGTGGAGGCGGACGCACCGGGCATCGTGGTGAAGAACCGCAACGCGTTCATGGGGTTGCGCGGCATCGAGAACGGCCTCACCCGGTTGACCAACGTGCGGGTGCCGGCCGCGAACCGGATCGGTCGGGAAGGTGACGGGCTGCGGATCGCGCTGTCCACGCTGAACGTCGGGCGGTTGTCGCTGCCTGCGGTCTGTACCGGGTCGATGAAATGGTGTTTGAAGATCGCCAGGGAGTGGTCTCGCGAGCGGGTGCAATGGGGCCGGCCGCTCGGCGAGCACGAAGCGGTGGCTGGAAAGGTCGCGTTCATCGCGGCCACCACCTACGGGCTGGAGGCGATGCTCGAGCTTGCCAGTGAGTTGGCCGACGCCGGCCAGACCGACATACGGATCGAGGCGGCGCTGGCCAAGCTCTACGGCTCGGAGATGGCATGGCTGGTCGCCGACGAATTGGTACAGATTCGCGGTGGACGCGGCTTTGAGACCGCCGAGTCGCTGGCCGCCCGCGGTGAGCGAGGAGTGCCCGCCGAGCAGGTGCTGCGCGACTTGCGGATCAACCGGATCTTCGAAGGCTCCACCGAAATCATGCATCTGATGATCGCCCGCGAGGCGGTAGACGCGCATCTATCGGTGGCCGGCGACATCATCGACCCGCAGGCCGGCACCCGGCGCAAGGCGAAAGCGGCCGCGAGGGCCGGCAAGTTCTATGCCGGCTGGTTGCCCACTTTGGTAACCGGAAGAGGCCAGCTTCCCACGTCGTTTACCGAGTTCGGACCGCTGGCGGGGCATCTGCGCTATGTCGAACGGGCCAGCCGCCGGCTGGCGCGCAGCACCTTCTACGGGATGACGCGCTGGCAGGGCAGGCTCGAGCACAAGCAGCGGTTCCTGGCGAGGATCGTCGATATCGGCACGGAGCTGTTCGCGATGACCGCCGCCTGCGTCCGGGCACAGCGTGACCGGGCGGACCGTACCGCCGTCGAGCTCGCCGACGCGTTCTGCCGTCAGGCACGGGGGCGGGCCGAGCAGCGGTTCGATCAGCTTTGGCATAACTGCGACGACTCCGACCGGACGCTGGCCCAGGGCGTGCTGAACGATCGCTACACCTGGCTCGAAGAAGGAATTCTCGACCCGTCGATCGAGGGCCCGTGGATCGCTCAGGAGGGCGGCGTCGGCAAGTCCGATGTGC
>CAVUPN010000035.1:0-89750 GCA_963743225.1 uncultured Actinomycetota bacterium
GTCAGTTCTCCTGATTCTCGCTGCCGAAGAAGAAGTCGTTGGCGTTGTTGTAGAGGTAGTTGTCCAGCACGTCGGCGGGCAGGTCGAGGGCCAAGGCCTCTGGCACGACACGGCTCTGGCGCAGCACGGGCCAGTCCGACGCGAAGATCACCTTGTTCTTGCCGCGCGTGCGCATGTAGTGCAAGAGGCTCTCCGGCAACCGCTTCGGCGACCACGCCGAGGTCATGATGCGCAGGTTCTGATACTTGATCAGCAGCCGAATCGCGATGTCCCACCACGGGTCGGCGCCGTGGATCATGCAGAGCTTCAGCTCAGGGAAGCGCACACACACCCGGTCCAGGTGGATCGGGTTCTGGGCCTCACCGGGAATCGGCGGACCGGGCAGCCCGGTGTTGACGCACAGCGGCAACTCGAGTTCAGCGCACTTCGCGTACAGCGGGTAGTAGACGGCATCGCTCGGCGGATACATGCCGTCGCCCCAGAAGCTCGGCCCGACAGCGGTATACGCCACAGGCAGGTCGCGGTGCACGGCGGCCAGCTCACGCAGTGCGGGCACCGGACGCAACAGGTTGACCCCACCAACCGCCAACGCGAATTTGTCCGGCCGCTCCTCGACGAACTTGCGGGCCGTCACCGAAGGCTTCACCAGGTTGTCCATCAAGATGGCCTTGACGACGCCGTGCTCGTCCATCTCCTCAAGCAGCTGGGGCAGCTCGACCTGCTCGTACAGCGACTTCGGCCCCTTGAAGTAGTCGTCGCGCACCTTGAGCATGAACTCGGGTTGCTTGGCCGTCTCGCCGAAGTGGACGTTGACCAGGCAGTCGATCGCCTTCGCGGTCATGTCAACGACTCCTGTTGCATCGCGCTACTTTTCGCCCAGCGGTAGTCCGCCTTGCCGTTGCCGAGCCGGCGAACCTGGTCGACGAAGATGAAATCCTTCGGGGCCTTGAACCGCGCCAGCTGCGATGTGCAGTGCGCGTGCAGCGGATCGTGACCGGCCTCGGAAACGTCGGCGCCAGGCCGCAATGCGACCAGCGCGACGAGTTCTTCGCCCCACCTCTCGCTCGGGCGCCCGACCACCAGTGCGTCGGCGACGGCGGGATGTGCGCGCAGGACTTCCTCGACCTCTTCGACGAACACCTTCTCGCCGCCGGTGTTGACAACCAGTGAGTCACGGCCGAACAGCCGCAGCGTGCCGTCTTCCTCGATGCTGGCCCGGTCACCGGAGATCACCACACGTCGCCCCTGCACCTCCGGGAATGTCTTCCTGGTGGCATCGGGATCGTCGAAGTAGCCCAACGGAATCCGGCCTTCGCGGGCCACCCAGCCGACTTCCTTCTCACCCGGCTCCAGGAATCGCGCGTAGTCCTCGGAGAGCACCAGTCCGCCCTCGCGAAGCGTGAACGTGTCGGCCTGCTTTCCGACCTGGCTGTGGCCGAATCCCATGTTGCCGGTTTCCGAGGAGCCATACCCGTTGATGATGGTGAGCTGCGGAAGCAATTCCAGCAGCGCGCGCTGGTGCTTGGGATTGGTTGCGGCCCCGCCCGTTCCGATGGCGTAGAGCGAGGACAACTCGTATGAGTTCCGGTTCAGTTCCTCGGCCAGCGGTGCCGCGTAGGCGTCGCCGACCATCGTCATCAGGCCGACCTTCTCCCGCTCGGCGGTCCGCCACACCGCGGGCGGGTTGAACTTCACCCGGTCGTCGTACAACACCACGGGGAGGCCGGCCAGCGCCCCGGAGAACACCGTCCACAGGCCTGCGGCGTGCATCAGCGGCGAGACGGCGAACCACGGTGCGCCCTCGTTGCGTGCCACTTTGTCGTGGATCTCGGTGGCGGATTCGTGGTCGGCACCCACCATCGACGCGACATACGAGTCGCTCTGCCGCCACAGCACGCCCTTGGGCCTGCCGGTGGTGCCGCCTGTGCAGTACATGATGAGGTCGTCGGGCGATCCGGCGATCCGGCGATCGGGATCGCCTTGGGCGATCGCGTCGTCGAGCGTGACCGCGCCGGGAAGGTCCGCCGCGTCGCTGCCGTCGTCGACGGCAATCAGCAACTCGGCCGTCTCGGGCGGCAACGCGTCGGCGAATTTCGCGCCGAGCGAGCGGTGATAGACCACGGCGCGCGGCTTGATGTAGTCCAGCAGCTCGGCGACCTCGCGCGGGGTGTAGTGATGGTTGATGTTCACCGGGATGGTGCGGGCTTTGAGGCACCCGACGACCAGCTCCGGATACTGGTCGTTGTACATGATCAGCGCGACGCGGTCCTGGCCGCACTCCCAGCGCTCCAGTTCGTCGCGTTCGGCGTGGGTGCCGAATCCCTTGTCGGCCAGGAAGTTCGCGAACCGTCGCGTGCGGACTGCCATATCGCCGTAGGTGGTCCTGCGGTCACCGCACACCGTCATCGGGCGGTCGGGGATGACGTCGGCGATGGCGTCGACGACATCGCCTATGGTCCATTCGCCCATGGCTAGGCGGCCGGCACTTTCACGCCGAGCAGGTCAAGAGCGTTGTCCCGCATGACCTTCCGGGTGTCTTCCGCGCTGAACTCGGGGAACTGCGGGATATCGGCGGTAAACGTCATCGGATCTGCGAGTCCCTCGCCGTGCGGCCAGTCCGAACCGAACAGGATCTTGTCCACGCCGATAGTATCGGCCAGCAGTTTGACGTCGTCCTCGTAGTACGGGGCGATCCAGACGTTGTTGCGCAGCTGCTCGACCGGATCGACCTTGAAGTGGTGCGGCGCGGTGTTGGCGGCCTTCTTGAGTCGCTTGATCAACCGGTACACGAAGTACGACCCGTTCTCGATGCTGGCAACCTTCAGCTTCGGATGCCTGGTGAACACCTGGTGCACGATCATCGAGGCCATCGTGTCGTGGATCGCCCGGTCGTCGAGCAGGATCTGGTCGAGCGGATCCTTCTTGCCGAAACCCTCGAACTTCGCCTGGCCGCCCCACAGCGCGGCGATCGCCAGATATCCGCTGTCGGACAGGTGGAAGCCCACCGGAACACCGGCTTCGGCCAACCGCGCCCAGACCGGATCGTGGAGCGGATCGCCCAGTGACCGCGGCTTGACCAGGCCGGGCACCGGCGCAGGCCGCACCAACACCATCTTGGCCCCGCGCGCCAGCACGAACTCGACCTCCTCGATCGCCGCGTCGGGATCGGCCAGCGAGATGATCGGCGCCGAGACGATGCGGTGGTCGGGGCGGTCGAAACCCCAGTCCTCGTCGAGCCAGAGGTTGAACGCGTGCACCGTGGCCATCGTCGCCTCGATGTCGTGCTTGAGCGCCTCTTCGACACCGCACGCGAACGTCGGCAGCATGAACACCGTCTCGAGGTTCTGCTTGTCGAGCACCTTCACCCGGGCATCGCGGTTCTGGTACTCGGGATGATCGGCCATCCGGTCGACCTTCATCAGCGAGGCCGGGTCGACGCCCTCGGGAATCTCACCGCGGAACAACAGGTCCAGGCAGCCCGGTTCGATGATCGGGTCGAATGTCGGATTGGGGATGAATTGATTGATCTCACCGCCCATTACGGCAAAGGTGCGCTTGCCCTCGGTGAGCATCTGCACGCCGCGGCGCTTGAACTCCTTGGGTAGGTGGCGCGTGCAGGAGTCCACCGGCTCGTAGTAGTGGTTGTCGACGTCGATCGCCCGGTAGTCGAGAGTCATGTCGCGTCCTCCTTTAAAGGCGGAAAGCTGGGCTGTCTCTTTTCAAAGAATGCGGTGATGCCCTCGATGAAGTCTGGCCGCGACATCGACTCGTGCATCAGCTTTTCGGCGCGATCGCTTGCCTCGAAGACATCGCGCATCGCGTCGCCGTACACCTGCTGCTTGATCACCGCGAGCGAGCTGGGCGCACAGTTGGCGGCGATGTCCTCGGCGTACGCGATCGCGCGCGGCAGCAGGTTCTCGGGGGCCACCACTTCCTTGACGAGCCCGAGCTCGGCGGCCTCGTCGGCCAGGAAGACCCGGCCGGAGAGCAACAGGTCCATCGCGGCGCCCCACCCGACGACGCGCGGGAGTATCCAGCTGATGCCGTACTCCGCGATCAGACCGCGACGCGCGAACGACGTGGTGAACTTCGCGCCTTCGGCGGCGAACCGCACGTCGCACATCAGCGCCTGGGTCAACCCGATGCCTGCGCATGCGCCGTTGATGGCGGCGATGACCGGCTTGCGCAGCGTCGTGACGAAGTGCGGATGCCGTTCGCCGACCATCTTGGAGATGTCGGTCTCGCCGTCGGTGTTGGCCTCGCCGATCGAGGTCAGATCGCCCATGTCGGCGCCGGCACAGAACGCCCGGCCGCTGCCGGTGACGACGATGGCGCGCACAGCCGGGTCGGCCTCGGCCCGGTCGAGCAGCGCATAGAACTTCTTCGCGAGGCCGCCGCCCCAGCCGTTCATCCGCTCGGGCCGATTCAGCGTCAGAATCGCAACGCCGCTGTCCCGGAACTCGTAGAGCACGGGGTCGTCGGCACTCACGGTGCGGACCTCCTCAGATGCAGCTTTCGAGCTCGATGTATGCACATACTGTACACCTATCGGTAGCGCCTTCCGCAACAGGTGGGCGGCCCTACTGATCGACCAGTCCGAGGCGCTCGGTACGCAGTGCGGATCTGGGATTTCGCCACCTCGGGAAACTCCGCCTGCGGTGGCCGCGAATGCGGGATAGTCGCCGATCGGGGAGGCCGAGCAGCGAGGCCGCGTACTTGAACGCGCCGCCCCAGTGCGTGAAGTAGTCCGGCCGCCCGGGATAGCACGTGAACCAGGAGCCCATGTCGACTCTCGAACTGGTCCATTCCAGACTCGCGCGCGTAGTCCATCGCCTCGATCAGCTTGTCGTTCCAGATCAGGTCCCAGTACTCGGAAAAGATTGGTCGCTGCGGGGTTTCGCACAGGTAGCCTGCCGTGCCGAGCTGGGCCGGACACGACAATCCCGTCCCGCAGCCACCCGGCGCGGTAGACGGTCAGGTCGCACTCCCAGATCGTCAGATCGGGCGCCAGCTCATGGAGCAGTCCGGCTGCTGCCGAGCCGGAACGCGCCCTCCTTCGTGGCGCAGACGGCCGGGATCTCGTCGTAGATGCGCGCACCCTCGGCTGGGGTCAGCACATAGCCCGACGACGGCGAGTTGAACATGCCGAGCGCGATGTCGGTGCGATCGGCGATGTAGCGGAAGAAGCTTCAGCACACCCTCGCCGCCGTGGGCCTCCATCATCGGCGTCTGGATGTAGACGATGTCCGCGCCGGCCTGCTGCGGCGTGCTGCGTCAGCTCCAGACAGTCCTTCGGCGACATCGCCGCCGTGCACGCCTGCACGACGATGTCCGGGTTCGCGGCGCGGCCTTCCTCGATTGCCACCTCCAGCAACCGCTTTCGCTCGTCGATCGTCAGCGACCAGAACTCCGCGACGCCGCTGGTGCACCACAGCATCGGGTGTCCCAGCTCACCGACGCAGTAGCGCACCAGGGTGCGGTAGGCGTCCCAGTCGATGTCGTCGCCGTCCTGGCCGCAGAACGGCGTGTAGAGCGAGTCTACCGATTCCGCGCAGCGTGTTGCGTGCCCACTAACGAGCTTCCTTGGCAGTCGCCATAATTCACTCCTCGGGTTGTCAGGTGAAATCGCTACCGCCGTCGACGTTGATGTTGGCGCCGGTCATGTAGGAGTTGCGCTTGGACGCCAGGAACGCGACGACGGGCCCGATCTCGTCGGGCAGACCGGCACGGGGCAGATGCGCAGGATGCCCGAAATGCTTGTCGATGGCGGCCATCAACGCGTAGGGATCGTTGCCGTCCACGTCGACCGACTGTGCCCAGCCCTTCAACCCCTCGGACGCGATGCTGCCCGGCGAGACCACATTCACCATGATCTCGTCCTTGGCCAGCGCCAGGGACAGGTTCTTGGAAATGCTCGTCACCATCGCCTTGGATGCCGTGTAGGCGGGCAGAATCTCGCTTTGCCGCTGCGTCGAGTGGGCGGAGAAGTTGACGATCCGCGCCCATGCCGCGCTGCGAAGCAGGGGCAGCGCCGAGCGGACGCAGTGCACCATCCCCATCACGCCCTCGTCGACGGCTTGCCGCCACTGGTCGTCGGTGAGGTCCTCGAATCGGCCGACCGCACTCGGTCCCGCCGCGTTGATGAGCACGTTCAGCTCACCGTTCCACCGCTCGGCCAACTCATCGAATATCCGTTGGACGGCAACGTCATCGGTGGCATCGGCCACCAACCCGAGCGCATCCGGGCTACCCAATGCGGACAGGTTCTCGGCCGCCTTGTCGAGCACGGCCTTGGTTCTGCCGACGACGGCCACGCGCGCGCCGTCCTCGGCCAGACACCGCGCGGCCGCGAAGCCCATACCGCGTCCGCCGCCGACGACTACCGCCGTGGCGTCCGCGAAACCGAGGTCCATGGCGCGCGCTCTCAGGTGCCGGTCCAGTTGGGCGCGCGCTTCTCGGCGAATGCCGATCGCGCCCTCTTTGGCGTCGTTGGACGTGAAGATCGGAATGATGTGTTCGAGTTGCTTCTTCCACATCTCCTCTTCGGTCCAGCCCGCGGATTTCGTGATGACCTCCTTGGTGGTCGCCACCGCCAAGCGGCCCGTTGGCCGTGATGCGCTCGGCCAGTTCGATCGCGCCGGCCAGCGCCTCACCGGGTTCGGTGACGGCGTTGACGAAACCCCATTCGGCGCCCTGCTCGGCGGTGAAACTCTCACCGGTCAGCGCGAGTTCGAGCGCCTTCTGGTACGGGATTCGGCGCGGCAGCCGCAGCAGGCCGCCGCCCGCCGCCACCAAACCGCGCTTGACTTCGGGGATACCGAATTTCGCGGTGCGCGACGCCACGACGAGGTCGGTGGCGAGCACCACTTCGGTGCCGCCCGCCAAGGCATACCCCTCGACGGCGGCGATCAGCGGCTTCCGCGGCGGCCGTTCGGTGAACCCGATACCGCGGCCCGGAATCGCGACCACCTCACCGGCCGCGAACGCCTTCAGGTCCATACCCGAACAGAAGTTGCCACCTGCGCCGGTGATGATCGCCACTGAGAGGTCGTCGCTGCTGTCGAGTTCGTCGACCGCATCGGCCAGACCCTGGCTGACCGCCAGGTTCACCGCATTCCGTGCTTCCGGCCGATTGATCGTGATGACGAGAATGCGCCCCCGGCGCTCTCGCAATATCTCTTCCGACACTCGTAGCCCCTCGCCTCTGCACCAAACTTGCTAGAAATGCTTACTATAGGACTTACAGTAGACGAGCGAAACAGTGGTTCATCTGATGGAGGTGCCCTCAGTGGCGAAGCAAGCTACCGCAGAGAAGCGTCAGCGGCGCGAGCGTGGATCCATCAATCCCGACGACATCATCAAGGGCGCATTCGAGCTCGCGGAGGAAGTGGGCATCGACAACCTCAGCATGCCGCTGCTGGGCAAGCACCTCGGCGTCGGGGTGACGAGCATCTACTGGTACTTCCGCAAGAAGGACGACCTGCTCAATGCGATGACGGACCGCGCGCTGCGGCAATATGTCTTCGCCACACCGTACGTGGAGGCCAGAGACTGGCGCGAGACGCTGCGCAATCATGCGCGCACCATGCGAAAGACGTTCATGGGCAACCCAATTCTGTGCGACCTCATCTTGATTCGGTCGGCGCTGAGTCCACGGGCGGCACGAGCGGGCGTCAGCGAAATGGAAAAGGCCATCTCCAGCCTGGTGGAAGCGGGCCTGTCAGCGGAGGATGCCTTCGACACCTACTCCGCGGTGTCGGTGCACGTTCGCGGATCAGTGGTGTTGCAACGGCTGCATGAGAAGAACCGGGCGGCCGCCGAGGACGGGCCGAGCGACTTCGAAGAAGGCATGCTCATCGATCCCGCGACCGCACCGCTGCTCGCACAGGTTTCCGAGAAGGGTCACCGCATCGCTGCGGCCGACGAGAAGAACTTCGAGTACGGCCTTGAGTGCATTCTCGACCATGCCGAGCGGCTGATCGAGACGACCAAGAAGCCCGCCAAGCGCAAGCGCTAGACCTCGACGACGACCGCGCCGCCCTGGCCACCGCCTGCGCACATGGCCGCGACGCCGATGCCGCCGCCACGCCGCTGCAGCTCGTAGACCAGTGTGGTCACCATTCGTGCACCCGATGCCGCGATGGGATGGCCGAGGCTGCAACCACTTCCGGAGAAGTTCACCAACTCCTCGTCGATGCCGTATTCGCGGCACGCCGCGATCGGCACGGACGCGAACGCTTCGTTGATCTCCCAGAGCGCGACGTCGGACGGCTTGAGACCGGCGCGCTGCAGCACCTTGCCGATCACCTTCACGGCGCCCAGACCGCAGTCGCGGGGCGCCACACCCGCTGCGGCCCAGGCCTTCACGGTCGCCATCTTCGTGAGATTCTCGGCTTCGGCGTAGTCACGGTCGACGAGGGCCACCGCGGCCGCGGCGTCGTTGGTACCGCTGCTGTTGCCCGCGGTGATCGAGAAGCCTTCGATCTCGGGATGCAGAACCTTCAGCCCGGCCAGCTTCTCGACGGTGGTGTCGCGACGCGGGTGTTCGTCGACGCTGAAGTCGACCACCGATCCGTCGAACTGCTGGATCTTCATCGGGATGATCTCGTCGAGGAACTTGCCCGCGTCGATCGCGGCGATCGCACGCTGGTGTGACCGGGCCGCCCACGCGTCCATTTCCTCGCGGGTGATGCCGACGGTCTGCGCGGTGTTCCACCCGACGGTGATCGACATGTCCTTGGCCGGCGCGTCCGGCGTCTCGACGTGCGTCGGCGGCATCCACCGCTCCTCGAACTTCAGCTCGGGACCGGGGATGCGCCAGTTCGTCAGGGGCGTCATCGACAGCGACTGCACTCCGCCTGCGATCAAGGCCCGCTCCATTCCCGAGCCGATCTGCGCCGCCGCATTGCCGATCGCGGTCAGGCTGCCCGCGCAGTGCCGGTTCACGGACTGACCGGGAACGTTCTCCATGCCCGTTGCGGTGGCGGCATAACGGGCGAGATCCCCGCCGCCGTAGTGCGATTCGGCGAAAATGATGTCGTCGAACGCATTCGGGTCGATACCCGACCGGCGGACGACCTCTGGAAGCACGGTGGTGATCAGGGTCTCCGGAGGAGTGTTGACCAGAGTTCCCTTGAAGGACCGGCCGATCGCTGTCCTGGCGGCACTGACGATAACGGGTGTGGGCATGTTCATTGACCTCAGCTTTTGGCGTCTACGACTTTACAAAACTAGCAGATACTGTATTGCTTTCCGTACGTGACCAGCGTCACTCCGGCTCGGGCACGTGGAAATGCTCGTCACGCAGGCGGAACGCCTCCTTGGTTCCGTGCTGTGCCCGCGTCTTGACGAAGTTGAACTCCCCGTCCGCGAACTGCAGGTTCGTCCCATAGGCGTGGAACAGGTAGCTCGCCACTTCCTCGCCCTGGTAGGCCTGGCTCTGTTCGACGAGACGGAACGCCTCCTTCGCGATGACCACGCCGTCGGCAGGCATCTTGGCCGCCTTCTCCGCCCAGTAGCGCGCCCGCGCCGTCACCTTCTCGGGATCGCACGTGTCGGTGAAGATGCCGAGGTGCTCGATCGCGCCCGCCTCGATGATGTCGCCGGTCAGTAACAGTCGGCGGGCCTGCACCGGCCCGAGGCGATGGAAGAACATGTGCAGGCTGCCCAGCGCGGGCCCCAGGAAGCGGGTGGCGGGCATGCCGATCTTGGTGTCGCGGGCGATGACGGAGATGTCGGTCATCAATGCCATCTCGAAGCCACCGCCGAGCGCGTAGCCGCTGATCTCGCCGACAGTGACCTTCGGGAAGCCCATCAGGTTGTGGTAGAAGCCGAACGACTTGCGATCGACCGTCAGGCGTCGACGTTGGCTGGGACGGTTCTTCTTGGCCTCGTCGCGTTCGCCGCGTTCGCCATACCAGCCGTAGGCGTTGTTCATGTCCGCCCCGGTGCTGAACACTCCGTCGGCTCCGCGCAGCAGCACCACGGTGATGTCGTCGTCTTCGGCGACTTCGTCCAGACAACGCCCGACGGCTTCGCGCATGGCGGCGTCGTACGAGTTGCGCTGCTTGGGGTTGTTGAAAGTGATCGTCGCGATGCGTTTGTCGCGATCCACCTCAAAGATTACGCGGTCGTCTGTGCTGGTGGTCATCGTCGGGCCCTTCGGAGTTCAGTAGTCGGCATTTGAAATCAGCTTCGCCTCAATGGTTTTGTCGGAGCCGACGGCCAAGGTGTTCCGGCGCGCCGCGGCGAGATGGTCCTGCGCCAACCGCACCGCGCGCGCCGAGTTGCCGTCGCGGATCGCGTCGAGCAGCCGTTGGTGATCGCGTAGCGCCGCCCGCATGGTCTTGTGCTCCATCGGATCGCCTTCGTCGCTCCACACCGATGACTCGTGTGCCGACCAGATCAGCTCGAGCGAACCGATCAGCAGGATCATCGGCTCGTTGCCACACCGGGAGACGACGGCCTCATGAAACCGGCGCGCGTTGGGCACGTACCGCGACAGGTTGTCGAACTGCTCTGTCTGCAGCTTGATTTCGGCCTCGAGGTACGGCACGACCTCGGTCATCCGATCTTCGCGTGCAGCGCACATCCCCGCGCAGATGGGTTCCAGGTGCAGCAGCGCACCGCTGACGTCGGCCGGTGTCGCCGACCGAGCCTGTAACACCATGCTGATCATGTGCGCAGTGCGCTCGGCCGATGGTGGATGGACCACTGCCCCACCGACATTCCCGCGGCGCACCGAGATCAGGCCATCGGTCTCCAGGATGTGAATCGCTTCGCGCAACGCCGGCGGGCTCACGCCGAACTCGGAGAACAGGCTTTCCTGCGACGGCAGCACGTCGCCTTCCTTGATCCGCCCCGACAAGATGTCCTCACGCAACCGTGCCGCCACGATCTCGGCGACGCGGGGTTGCCGAATGCGCTGTGCGCCGGTCATTGGTTCTTGTCCCGTCGCTTGCCGAACTGGACGCCGGCGAGCTTGTCGGGTGAAGACGCCACGGTGTTGAACTCGCCGATGCACAACACGTCGTCGTCGCGGAGAAGCCGTGCCGTAGACGTGACCTGTCCATCGGTCTGTGCTCGGACGACGTCGAAGCGTAGTTCGGTGAGGATGGGGGTGGGCCGCCGGAATTTCAGGGTGAGTGACCTGGTCTTGCCGGTGAGTTTCGCCGCGCAGCTCTGATGCTGGGTGACGGAGTCGAAGAACACGGCCAGGAAACCACCGTGCACCAACCCCGGCGGCCCTTCGTAGGCCAACGGGAACGTGACGCGGCCGGAGGCTGTTTCGGCGTCGAGGTGCTCGAAGGTGTATTCGGGAAAGCACGGGTTGAACGCGCCGATGTCGAACGCATGATCCAGGTACACGCGCTGCTGCTCGCCGCCCGACGGGCCCATCCGCGGAGTCGGGTCGGGCGAGGCGGCCGCGGCCAGTTCCTTTTCCCACGCGGCCATCTGCTCGAGCATGGCGTCGACCGTCGGATGGTCATGCTCGAGCGAAAGGAGGAGACCGGTCAGGCGCCGCATTGCCCCTGCGGCGGCAGCGGTTTGGGGCAGCGGTCGCTCACCGTAGGAGACGGACTCACCTTCCCCTGCAACCGCCATGCCTGGCCCCTTCGTCAGCGACGTGTTCCGCTCGCTTGCTTTCCTTGCTAACTTGTACAGGATAGCAGTACTGTATGGCTAACCATATAGATGCGGACGGGCGGATTCGACGGTGACTCAGGCGGCCGACGAGGGTGCGGTCAGGACATCGCGGGACGGCGCCGTGCTGCGGGTTGTGCTTGACCGCCCGTCACGCCGCAACTCTCTGAGCCACGCCATGACCGACGCGTTTGTCGATGTGCTGACCGACGCCGCGACCGACGAATCCCTCCGGGCGATACACATCCAGGGTGCGGGCGACGACTTCTGCGCAGGAGCCGACTGGGTGGCGACCAACTTCGGAGGGCTGGGGGCACCTCCCCCCCGAAAGGAAGGGGGAGAGCGAAGCGACCCGGGAAAGCAAGCACGTGCTCGTCCGCGCACCGGCGACCTGGTACGTCGAATCCCGCACACGGCCAACCGCATCGTCGAACTCGTGCACAGCATCCACCTGCCGGTGGTCTGCAGCGTCCGGGGATGGGCCGTCGGCCTCGGCTGCAATCTGGCTCTGGCGGCCGATTTCACGGTGGCCGCCGACGATGCGGTGTTCTGGGAGCCGTTCGTCACCCGCGGCTTCAGCCCCGACTCCGGGTCGACCTGGCTGCTGCCCCGACTTGCCGGTCTGGCCCGAGCCAAGGAGATGCTGCTGCTGGGCGAGAAGGTAAGCGCCACCGACGCAGCAGAATGGGGACTGATCCACCGGTGTGTGCAATCGGCAGACCTGGACGCCACCGCCGAAGCACTCGCATCCCGCTTGGCCTCCGGACCCACCGTGGCCATCGGACTGGCCAAGCAAGCCATCCACCACGCCCAGCACGCATCGCTGACCGAGGCGATGACCCAGGAACTCTTCAACGTGGAACTGTCCTGTCGCACCACCGATTTCAAGGAGGGTCTGGCGGCGTTTCGCGAGAAGCGCCCGCCGGAGTTCAGCGGCCGATGACGAGCAAAGGAATCACCCATGTCTGCTAAGTCGTTCCAGGACATCACCTACGAGGTCGCGGGGCACACGGCCACCATCACGCTCAACCGGCCCAACGCACTCAATGCGCTGAGCCCGCACATGATCACCGAGCTGCGGGCGGCATACGACGAAGCCGAAAACGACGACAACGTCTGGCTTCTCATCGTCACCGGCACCGGCCGGGCGTTCTGCACGGGTGCGGACGCGAAGCAGATCCCGGAAGACGGCAAGGTCATCAATGAGCGGCCGTATCTGTCCACCTATGACCAATGGGAGGCACCCCAGGAGGGCACTCCGCCGTTTCGCCGGATGGCCAAGCCGGTCTTGGCGGCGATCAACGGCATCTGCTGTGGCGCCGGCCTGGACTGGGTGACCACCGGCGACATCGTCATCGCGTCCGACAAGGCGACGTTCTTCGATCCGCACGTCAGCATCGGGCTCGTGGCCGGACGTGAGATGGTGCGCCTGGCCCGGGTGCTGCCCCGCAACATCGCACTGCGCATGTCGCTGATGGGCAAGCACGAACGGATGAGTGCAGAGCGCGCCTATGAGCTCGGCATGATCAGCGAGGTCGTCGAGCACGACAAGCTGCTGCGAACGTGCGCACGAAATCGCCGACATCGTGAACTCGAATGCGCCGCTTGCCGTTCGGGGCACTCGGCTTGCCATTCACAAGACGCTGGACCTGCCGCTGCACGAGGGCGAGATCCTCGCGGAAGCATTCCGCGAGCGCAACCTGCACACCGAGGACTCACTCGAAGGGCCGAAGGCCTTCGTCGAGAAGCGCGTGCCGAACTGGCAATGCCGATGAGCGATACGTTCGAGACGATCCTGCTCGACGTCGATGCCGACGACCACGTCGCCACCATCACGTTGAATCGGCCCGATGCGCTCAATGCGTTCAACCGGATGATGTGCGAGGAGATGGCCCGCGCATGGCGAATCGTCAAGCTAGACGACTCGGTGAACGCGGTGGTGTTGCGCGCCGCGGGCAGTCGGGCGTTCAGCGCCGGTCTCGACATGAAATCGTCCTACGGGCAACCCGACAACGTGTGGAACCACGAGGATCCTGGCGAGGCGCTGAGCCCTAAGTGGCAGAAGATGTGGAAACCGGTCGTGTGCGCCGTTCAGGGCATGTGCACCGCGGGCGCGTTCTACTTTGTCAATGAAGCCGATGTGGTGATCTGTTCGGACGACGCCACGTTCTTCGACTCGCACGTGTCTGCCGGGTTGGTCTGCGCACTCGAACCGATCGGACTGATGCGACGCGTCGGCCTTGGCGAGACTTTGCGGATCGCCCTGATGGGCAATGACGAACGCGTCAGCGCCGACACCGCGCTCCGAATCGGGCTCGTGACGGAGGTCGTCCCCCAAGACCAGCTCTGGGCGCGCGCCCACCACCTCGCGGCGGGCATCGCCGCCAAGCCGACGTCTGCGACACAGGGCACCGTGAAGGCGATCTGGGAGTCGCTGGACAAGCCCTACCGGGCGGCACTCGAACAGGGGCTGATCTACACCCGCCTGGGAAACCCGATCGGCACGACCGAACTCGCCGAACAGGGCACTCCCGCGAGACCTGAACCACGGATCCGGTGATGACCGATCACCCGTTGCGCCAACGAATCGCCGCGGTGCTTGAGCTGACCCCCGACGAATCCGCGATCGAGTATGACGGGCAATGGTTCTCGTACCGACAGGTCGGCACGCTGGCCCGTCGGATCGCAACGCTGGTCAACGAGCGGGGGCAGGTCGGGATCCTGCTGCGCAACAGGCCCGCACATGTCGCCGCGTTCCTCGGGGTGCTGATGGCAGGTGCGACCATCGTGGTGATCAACCCGTCCCGCGGTGAGGACCGCACCAAGGCCGACATCGCGGCTCTGAAACTGGCCGTTATCATCGGCGACTCCGATGACCTGACGAATCTGGTCGGGCAGCCAGCCGGATCGACGGTGATATCGATATCGGCGTTGGATGCCGATCCGGACGTGACGGTGAGCGGCGAACATGGCGATGCCGGCAGACCCGATGTCGCGGTTCGGATGTTGACCAGCGGCACGACCGGCCCGCCGAAGCGGATCGATCTCACCTACGACATGTTGGCGCACAGCGTGATGGGTCCCGAACCGGACCGGTCCCCATCGCCAAGGGAAGTCCGCAACGGCGTCGCGATCGTGAACGCACCGCTTGTGCACATCGGCGGTGTGTTCCGGGTGCTGCAATGCATCGCTGAGGCCAGGCCGTTCGTGCTCCTGGAACGATTCGAGCTCGACCGGTGGGCTGACGCCGTACGCAGGCATCGACCCCGGGCGGTGTCGCTGGTGCCCGCCGCACTGAGGATGGTCTTGCACTCCGCGCTGGGCCGCGAGGACCTGGACAGCATTCGCGCCGTGACTTCGGGCACCGCGCCGCTTTCCGCCGAGGACGCCGATGCCTTCGAGCAGAAGTTCGGTATACCTGTCCTGACATCTTATGCCGCAACGGAATTCGGTGGCGGTGTGGCCGGCTGGACGCTTGCCGATCATCAGAAGTACTGGCTGGCGAAACGTGGCAGCGTGGGTCGCGCCAATCCCGGCGCCCAGCTGCGGGTGGTCGGCGACGACGGCACCCCGGTCGGCCCGGATCAGCCGGGCCTGCTCGAGGTCAAGCCGGGTCAGATGGGACCGTCCGCGGACTGGATACGCACCACGGACATGGCCCGCATCGACGAAGACGGATTCCTGTGGATCTTGGGGCGCGCAGACCAAGCGATCATCCGCGGTGGCTTCAAGGTGATGCCCGACGATGTGCGCGCGGCGCTGGAAAGCCATCCCGCGGTGCAGGGTGCGGCGGTGGTCGGGCGACCCGACGAGCGCCTCGGGGAAACTCCCGTTGCGGTGGTCGAGCTACGCGAGACCGGGTCCGCCGACGCCGACGAACTGCTCGAATTCCTGCGAAACCGGCTGGCGCGCTACGAGATTCCGACCGAAATAGCAATAGTCGATGCAATCCCGCGGACACCGTCCGGCAAGCCCGATCTGAGTGCCATCCGTGGCGGCTGAGTCCTACACCGTCGCCAACATCCTGCGACTGCAAGCTGACTCACGGGGCCGGCATCCGCTCCTGGTCTGTGACGGCGATCGCCTCAGCTACGCGGACGCCGAGCGCCGGTCGGCGAGACTTGCGCGAGGCCTGGTTGCCCTCGGTGCCGGGAAGGGCACCCACGTCGGGGTTCTCTACCCGAACGGGGCGGACTTTGTGGTCGCGATGTTGGCCGCCGCCCGGATCGGGGCCGTCGTGGTGCCGTTCACGACGTTCGCCACGGCGCCGGAGATGGCCGACCAACTCGTCCACAGTGACGTGGCGATCCTTCTCGCCGCTGCGTCCCACCGCGGCAACGACTTCCGCAAGCGGCTGGCCGACATCGGTGGATCCGTGCCGCTACTGCGCCATGTGCTGATCGATTCTGAACCGGCAGACACTGTCGACGAGGCGCTGCTCGAGGCGCTGGAAGACGACGTCGACGGATCCGACCCGCTGGCGATCATCTACACGTCGGGTTCGACCGGCGCGCCCAAGGGGGTGCTGCACACCCACGCCGGCGTGCTCGGACATCAGGAGAATCTCAACGCGGTCCGCGGCCTGACGGCCGACGACAGGCTGTTCTGCAACTCCCCGTTCTTCTGGATCGGCGGCTTCGCGTTCGGTCTGCTGGCCACCTTGGTCGCCGGTTCGACGCTGGTGTGCTCCAACGCCACCGATGCCGGCGAGACACTCGATCTGCTCGAGGCCGAGCGGCCCACCGTGACAAACGGTTTCGTCGCGGGGATCGCCCATCTCGCCCGCCATCCGAGCATCGGCGCGCGTGACCTGTCATCGATGCGACGCGGCAATCTGTACCCGATCATGGCGCCCGAGGCGCGACCCGCCGATCCCGAACTGCGGCACAATATGCTCGGCATGACCGAAGCGGGCAGTGTCGTGCTGCTCAGCGGCGACGAGACCGATCAGCCCGAGCATCGGCGCGGGTCGTTCGGCAAGCCGGCGGCTGGGTTCGAGACCAAGATCGGCGAGCACGGCGAGCTGTGCATCCGCGGGCCCTACGTCATGCAGCGCTACTACAAACGCAGCCGCGAAGAATGCTTCGACGCCGACGGCTGGTTTCACACCGGCGATCTCGTGCGCACTGACGCAGACGGGTTCTATTACTTCATCGGCAGGCGCGGTTCGATAATCAAGACCGCCGGCGCCAATGTCTCTCCGGCCGAGGTGGAGAAGGCGATCGCCCGGGTCAGCGGAGGCTCGACGGCATATGTGCTCGGAATACCTGACCCCGAGCGCGGACAGACGGTGGTCGCGGTGATCGCCACCGAGGACCACTTCGACGAGTCGGCGCTGCGAAACGAGCTCAAACAGGAACTCTCGGCGTACAAGATCCCCAAACGAATGGTCGCGGTGTCACCTTCGGAGATCCCGCTGTTGTCCAGCGGCAAGGTCGACATGAATCGGCTGGCGACGGTGTTCGATGCCTGACTACCCCGCAACAATCGATCAACTGGTCCGGCTGCGCGCCGCCCAGCACGCCTCCAAGCCGATGGTCATCGACCCGGTGACCCGGATCAGCTACGCCGAACTCGACGCGACCACTCGCGAACTCGCCGCCACTTTCATCGAGGCGGGCGTGACCAAGGGCACCCGGGTCGGCCTGATCATGCCCAACGGTGTGCGCTGGGTGCAGATCGCCGTCGCGCTCACCCGCATCGGCGCTGTACTCGTCCCGCTGAGCACCCTGATGCAGGCGCCCGAACTCGTCGCGCAACTGCGCGTCGCCTCCGTGCAGTTCCTGGTCACCGTGGCGGAGTTTCGAGGCCACCACTATCTCGATGACGTCCGACCGGAGCTCGCGAAGCTCCCCGCGATGCGCGAGGTGTGGACGCCAGAGCAGCTGAAACGAATCACCGACGACTCCAAAGTCGACGCGCTCACCGAAACCGTCACGGCCGCCGACACCCTGGTCGTCATGTTCACGTCCGGAAGCAGTGGGCCGCCGAAGGGTGTCATTCACTCGCATGGCAACGCGCTGGGCGCCGTGCAGTCCGGCCTTGCGGCCCGGTGCATCGACGCCGATACCCGGCTGTACCTGCCGATGCCGTTCTTCTGGGTGGGCGGCTTCGGCAGCGGCATACTTTCCGCACTGTTGGCCGGCGCAACGCTGATCACCGAAGAGGCTCCGCAGCCCGAGACAACGCTTCGACTGCTGGAACGCGAGCGGGTGACGCTGTTTCGCGGGTGGCCCGACCAGGCCGAATCCCTTGCCCGTCAGTCGAGCTCCGTCGGCGCCGACCTGTCGGCGCTGCAGCCAGGCAGTCTGGACGCGCTGCTGCCGCCCGACCAGCGCGCCGAGCCGGGTGCACGGGCCAAATTGTTCGGAATGACAGAGGCATTCGGGCCGTACTGCGGATATCCCGCCGACACCGACATGCCGCGATCGGCATGGGGCAGTTGCGGCAAGCCGTTCGCGGGCACCGAGGTCCGCATCGTTGACCCCGACAGAGGCGCACCCGTGCCCGCGGGCACGATCGGCATGATCCAGATCCGTGGACCGAACACGATGCGCGGCATCTGCAGGCGGAGCCGGGAACAGCTCTTCACCGCCGACGGCTTCTACCCCACGGGCGATCTCGGTCGTCTCGACGACGACGGCTTCATGTTCTACCACGGTCGGTCCGACGACATGTTCAAGGTGAGCGGCGCCACCGTCTACCCCAGCGAGGTCGAAGAAGCTCTCCGGAGCATCGACGGCGTCGACAATGCCTTCGTCACCGACGTGTCCGGCGCGGTGGGTGCGGTCGTCATCGGCGGAATGTCGGTCGATCACCTGAGAGCGGCTGCGCGAAAGCTGCTGAGCTCCTTCAAGGTTCCGACGGTATGGCTGATTGTCGATACCGACGACGCAATCCCGCGCGGATCGACCGGCAAGGTAGACCTGCGCAAACTGAAAGACATGCTGGCGGGCAACAACATCCGCGGCATCATCCGCTACACCGACGCCGACCGCTGAGCAGCTGCTCAGATCGGCTGGTCGAACCGCACGCGGAACGCTGACGGCCAAAACTTGCCGGTCAGCAGGAACTCGTCGCCGCTTATGTGCGCAATGCCATTCAGCACTTGACTGTTCGTCCGCGGCTGCCCGAGCAACCCGGACGCGTCCACCACCGTGTTCACCACGCCGCTGGCCGGATCGATGCGGACGATCTGATCGGTTGGCCACACATTGGCCCACACTTGCCCGTCTACGCATTCGAGCTCATTCAGTCCGGCCAACGGCGCGCCGTCGCGAGTGATGGTGATCGAGTCGATCTCGGTGAAATCGGCGGTGGCGTGGAAGTGCAAACGGTCGCTGCCATCGCTGCGAATCAGCCGGTTTCCATCCCAGCACACGCCCCATCCCTCACCGGTGGTGACCACCTCCCGTATCGGGGTCATCGTGCCTTTGTCCCACTCGATGGCGACATTGTCGCGGTACGTCACCTGCCAGATCCGGTCGTTGACGACGGTGATGCCCTCACCGAAGTAGGAGTTGGGCAGCGAAACCGCCCGACGGACCGCGCCGTTCGCCGGGTCCAGCTGGCGTAGTTGGGACTGGCCCGCCATACCGGTGGCCTCCCAGAGGATCGCCCCGTCTAGCTCCAAACCCTCTGAATAGGCAGTGGAGTCGTGCGGAAGTTCGGCGAGCACGGTGGCGCGCAACTCGGGCACGGCCGGAGCCGCGTGTGTGTGGGCCGGACAGCCCGTGAGGACGGCCAGCACGGCGGTGGCCGCCAACCATCTGATCCTCACTGCGGTGAACTCACATCAGGGTCCCGTCTTTACAGCTTCTTCAACCCGGCGGCAACCCGTCAATCCTAGTCGCGAGGGGTTACGTCACCACACCGCGTTGCCTGAGGTGGTCGATCATCGGCCCTGCGCCTGCCGACAGATGCTCAGACATGGCGGTGCGGGCCTGCTCGGCATCGCGTTTCGCCAGCGCGGCAACCACCCGCCGGTGATCCTTCATCGACCGCTTGGGCCAGCCCGCGACAACGGGAAACACCGATTCGGGTGCGTAGCGGGTGATCTGGGACATCAGCTGAGAAAGCTTCGGAGAGTCGGCGGCGACGTTGATGGCGCGATGGAAGTCGTGGTTGAGCCGGACCGCCCGCTCGTGGTTGTCGCTGGCATATGCGGCTTCCAGCTGGGTCTGAATCGACTCCAGCTCATGCACTTGGTCGTCGGTGATGTTCTTCGCGGCCCGAGCCGCAAGTTCTCCGCCGATGTGCGCCTGTACGTCGGAGACGTCGGTGATGTCCCGGCCTGTCACCGGCAACACCACGAACCCGCGGTGAGGCTGCTGGGCGAGCAGGCCTTCGGCACGCAGTTCGAAAAGCGCCTCGCGCACCGGTGTGACACTGATTCCCAGCTCGGCGGCCAACTGGTCAAGTCGTACGTACTCGCCTGCGGCGTACGTTCCGTCGAAGATCCGGTTACGGACATAGGCCGCCACAGCCTCGGAAAGCTGTGGCCGAGTGGCGAATTCCGGAACGGTCACGGTCAGATCCGATAGTCGGCGAGCAGTCGCTTGCTGATGATGTTCTTCTGAATCTCGCTGGTGCCCTCGCCGATCAATAGGAACGGCGCGTCGCGCATCAGTCGCTCTATCTCGTATTCCTTCGAGTAGCCGTATCCACCGTGGATCCGGAAGCTCTGCTGGGTGACTTCGGAGCAGAATTCGCTCGCCAGGTACTTGGCCATGCCGGCGGCGACGTCGTTGCGTTCACCGGAATCCTTGAGCCGGGCCGCATTGACCATCATCAAATGCGCGGCCTCGACCTTCGTCGCCATCTCGGCCAGCTGGAACGCGATCGCCTGGTGCTCGGCGATCGGCTTGCCGAACGTCTGACGCTGTTGCGCATACCGAACAGCCAGTTCGAAGGCACGGATCCCGACGCCGCAGGCCCTCGCCGAGACGTTGACGCGGCCGACCTCGATGCCGTCCATCATCTGGAAGAAACCCTGCCCGGGTGTCTCGCCGAGGATGTCGCCGGCGCTGGCCACATAACCGTCGAAGATCAGCTCGGTGGTGTCGATCCCCTTGTAGCCGAGCTTGTCGATCTTGCCGGGGATCACAAGTCCCGGTGCGACCTCCCCGAAACCTGTGGGCTTCTCGACGAGGAAGGCGGTCAGGTTGCGGTGCGGTTTGTCGGCTCCTTCGTCGGTTCGCACCAACACCGCCACCAGCGTCGAGCTTCCGCCGTTGGTGAGCCACATCTTCTGGCCGTCGATGGTGTACGTGTCGTCGTCGTTGCGTTTGGCCCTGGTGCGGATCGCGGCGACGTCGGATCCGAGTTCGGGCTCGGACATCGAGAACGCGCCGCGTGTCTCGCCGGTTGCCATCCGCGGGAGGAAACGCTGCTTCTGCTCCTCGGTTCCGTGCTGGCGCAGCATGTAGGCCACGATGAAATGGGTGTTGATCACGCCGGACACGCTCATCCACCCACGGGCGAGTTCCTCGACGCACAGCGCGTAGGTCAGCAGGGATTCGCCGAGGCCCCCGTACTCCTCGGGAATCATCAGTCCGAACAGGCCCATCTCGCGCATCTGGTCGACGATGTCCTGTGGGTAGGTATCGGCGTGCTCGAGTTCCTGCGCGTTCGGAATAACCTCTTTGTCGACGAATTGCCGTACGGTGGAAACGATTTCGGTCTGGAACTCGGTCAAGCCCAGCGTTTGAGCGATTCTTGTCATGAGCCAACTCTTTCGAAGACCGCGGCGAGCCCCTGCCCGCCGCCGATACACATGGTTTCCAGCCCGTAGCGGACCTCGCGCCGATTCAGCTCGCGCGCCAGCGTCGCGAGCATCCGCCCGCCGGTCGCGCCGACCGGGTGGCCGAGCGAAATCCCCGACCCATGCACGTTTGTGCGGTCGCGGTCGGCCCCGGTGAACCGCCACTCGCGCATCACCGCAAGCGCCTGCGCGGCGAACGCCTCGTTGAGTTCGATCAAGTCGATGTCCTTCAGCGCCAGGCCGGCCTTGGCGAGCGCGATGTCGGTCGCGGGAACCGGACCGATGCCCATGATGTTCGGGGCGACGCCTGCCGAACCCCATGACACGAGCCGAACCAGCGGGTTCAAGCCGAGTTCGTCGGCCTTCTCAGGTGTCGTCACAACGCACATCGAGGCGGCGTCGTTCTGCCCGCTGGAGTTGCCCGCCGTCACCGTGGCATCCGGATCATCGCCCAGCAGTACGGGTTTCAACTTGGCGAGGGATTCCACCGAGGTGTCCGCCCGCGGATGCTCATCGGTGTCGATGAGTTCTTCGCCCTGCCGAGTGCGCACCACGACCGGGATGATCTCCTCGGCGAGGATGCCGTCCTTCTGTGCGGCGACCGCGCGCTGGTGCGAAGACACCGCGAGTTCGTCCTGTTCCTGGCGGGAGATGCCGTACTCGCGACGCAGGTTCTCCGCCGTCTCGAGCATGCCGCCCGGCACCGGATAGTGGCGGCCACCGGCGGTGGTGCGCCCGCGGGCGAGGCCGTCGTGCACCTTCACGCCACCGCGGGCACCTCCCCAGCGCATGTCGGTCGAATAGAAGGCGACATTGCTCATGCTCTCCGCGCCGCCCGCGATGACGAGATCGTTGTCCCCACTGCCGACTTGAAGAGCCGCCTGGATGACCGCCTGCAGACCCGATCCACACCGCCGGTCGATCTGCATGCCGGGAACGGTCACGGGCAGGCCGGCATCCAGGGCGACGACACGACCGATCGCGGGCGCCTCGCTGTTGGGATAGCAGTGTCCGAGGATCACGTCGGCCACCGCCTCGGGTGGGATGCCGGTCCGTTCGAGCAGGGCCTTCAACGCGGTGACCCCGAGGTCCACGGCGGTCAACGACTTGAACATGCCGCCGTAGCGGCCGATCGGCGTCCGGACCGGTTCGCAGATCACAACGTCACGCATGGTCTACACCTTTCGCCGAAACGGACACATGGCCGGAACAGTTCGAGTAGCTCTTGCCATTTCGTCGTCCCGGACGCAGACCTAACCCAGTCATCGAGGTCTCCTTCGGCTGGAAATCCTGGACTTCAGTCCGGGGAGGAAGCCGATCCCCGGTGCGCGGCTGGCGTACCACGTCGGGGGTGTCGGTGGTGGTGGTTACGGTCCGGATATGTCGCGGTTTCGGCTGTTGCCGACCTCTGAGCAGGAGGCGGCATTGTTGGCGCATTGCCGGGACGCCCGCTATGTGTGGAACCTGGCGGTGGAGCAGCAACAGCACTGGCAACCGGGCCGCAGGGCTCCCGGCTACGTCGAGCAGGCCGCGCAGTTGACCGAGGTCCGTGCTGAGTACGGGTGGCTTCGTGCCGGGAGTCAGACGGTGCAGCAGCAGGCACTGCGGGATTTCGCGCAGGCCATGCAGAACTTCTTCGCCGGTACGCATCGTCGCCCGACGTGGCGCAAGGCCAATGTGCACGAAGGGTTTCGACAGGTCGCGCTCAAACCACATCACGTAGCGCGGCTTAACCGCCACTTTGGTCGAGTTTGGGTGCCCAAGGTGGGCTGGATGCGGTTTCGCCTGTCGCGGCCGGTGCCAGCGGGCGTCAAGTCCTACCGGGTTACCCGTGATCGGGCCGGCCGCTGGCATATCGCGTTCGCCCACATCCCCACCCCGATCTCGGGTCCAAGCGATGGCAGCGTGGTGGGCATCGACCGTGGCGTTGCCGTGTCGGCGGCGCTGTCGACCGGTGAACTGCTGCATGCACCTAGCCTGACCGCGGGCGAGTCGAACCGCTTGAAGGTGCTGCAACAGCGACTTGCTCGCGCCAAACGCGGCTCCAACCGGCGCGTCCGAACGAAAACGGCGATCGCGAAACTGAAAGCCCGTGAGGGCGACCGGCGCAAGGACTGGGTCGAAAAAGCCACCACTGACATTGCGCGCCGCTTCGACACGATCAGGATCGAAGCCCTTGACGTGCGGGCGATGACCCGCACTGCGCGGCGAACTGTGGAGCAGCCTGGCATGCGCGTCGCCCAGAAGCGCGGGCTGAACCGGGCAATCAGGCGTAGCGGCTGGGGGCTTCTTGCCGCGCGTTTGCAGCACAAGGCTTACGGTCGGGTCGAGCAGGTCCCGGCCGCCTATACGTCGCAACGATGCTCCGCGTGCGGGCACGTCGCTCCCGGGAACCGTAAGAGCCAAGCGGTTTTCGAGTGCGAAGTCTGCACTGCCGGTCGGTGCAACGCCGACGTCAACGCTGCACGCAACATCGCCGCCGGACGGGCGGTGACCGCACGGGGAGACCTCGCCGATGGGCGGTCTGCGAACCGTGAACCTCAACTCTGTACTCCTGCCGCCTAAGTCGTCGGGATGGGGTTGGAATCCCCGGATATTTCCGGGGAGGACGTCAAACGTGCCGCCCCCCTGTCACCTCGAGGACGGTTCCGGTCATGTACGACGACAGATCGCTGGCGAGGAATAATGCGACCTTGGCCACCTCGTCGGGCTCACCGGCCCGGCCCATCGGCACCTCAGCCAACTTCTGGTCCCAAATGTGTTGCGGCATAGCCTCGGTCATCGCCGATCTGATCAATCCCGGTTGGATCGCGTTCACCCGCACACCGAGGTGGGCGAGCTCCTTGGCGGCGGCCTTCGTCATTCCGACGATGCCGGCCTTGGCGGCCGAGTAGTTCGTCTGGCCGACCAGGCCGACCTTGCCCGAGATCGACGACATGTTGACGATCGCCCCGCGCTTGTTCTCGCGCATGATCGCCGCGGCCCCCTTGATTCCGATCCAGGTGCCCTTCAGGTGGACGGCGATGACCTGATCGAACTGCTCCTCGGTCATCTTGCGGATCGTCGCATCGCGGGTGATGCCCGCGTTGTTGACCATGATGTCCAGACCGCCGAAGTGCTCGACCGCGGCGCCGATCAGATCATCGACCTCTTCCGCCTGAGTCACGTCGCACCTCACCGCAAGGGCGACGTCGGGCCCGAGCTGCTTGGCCGCGGCCTCCGTCGCCGCCAGGTCCAGATCGCCTAGTACCACACGTGCGCCCTCGGCGACGAAGACTTCGGCGATGGCGTAGCCCAAGCCACGCGCACCCCCCGTGACCACCGCAGTTTGTCCCGTCAGCAATGACACCCGATTCACCCGTCCTCTGCTGTGCTCGGCCACAAGGGGCCCGTCCGAGTGCACATCATATTTCATATATGATTTCTGCCGCCGCGCGGCATCCACCCCGCCGAAGAGGAGCACGTCTCGATGACCACCGCCGAAGTCACCGACCAGGACTTCCAGGAGATCCTGGCCCAGACTCGTCATTTCGTTCGCACCGCGGTCGTCCCGCGCGAGCAGGAGATCCTCGCCGACGACCGGGTGCCCGACGACCTTCGCGAGCAGGCCGAGAAGATGGGACTGTTCGGCTACGCGATCCCCCAGGAGTGGGGCGGCCTCGGCCTGAACCTCGCCCAGGACGTCGAGTTGGCCATGGAATTGGGCTACACGTCTCTTGCCCTGCGGTCGATGTTCGGCACCAACAACGGAATCGCGGGGCAGGTGCTCGTGGGGTTCGGCACCGACGAGCAGAAGGCCACCTGGCTGGAGCGCATGGCCACCGGCGAAGTGGTGGCCTCCTTCGCGCTCACCGAGCCTGGCGCGGGATCGAACCCTTCCGGGCTGCGGACGAAGGCCGTTCGCGACGGCGCGGGAGAAGACGCAGACTGGATCATCAACGGAGACAAGCGATTCATCACCAACGCGCCGATCGCCGATCTGTTCATCGCCTTCGCCCGCACCCGGCCGGCCGACGACGACGGCCCCGGCATCGCGGTCTTCCTGGTGCCCGCAGACGCCGCGGGTGTTCAAGTCGGCGTCAAGGACGCGAAGATGGGCCAGGAGGGAGCGTGGACAGCCGACGTCAGCTTCACCGACGTCCGGGTGCCGGCAGGCGCATTGATCGGCGGCAGCGAGGACATCGGCTACCGGGCGGCGATGACTTCTCTGGCGCGCGGCCGGGTCCACATCGCCGCACTGGCCGTCGGGATTGCACAACGCGCACTCGATGAATCCGTCGCATATGCCGCAACCGCAACGCAGGGCGGGACACCGATCGGGAATTTCCAACTGGTGCAGGCGATGCTCGCCGACCAGCAGACCGGCGTGCTGGCCGGGCGCGCCCTGGTCCGCGACACCGCGCGACTGTGGCTCTCCGGCGAAGACCGCAGGATCGCGCCATCGGCGGCCAAGCTCTTCTGCACCGAAATGGCAGGCAAGGTAGCCGATCTCGCGGTCCAGGTGCACGGCGGCAGCGGCTACATGCGCGAGGTTCCGGTCGAACGGATCTATCGCGACGTCCGGCTGCTGCGCCTGTACGAGGGCACCAGCGAGATCCAGCGGCTCATCATCGGGAGCAATCTCGTGAAGGGTGTCCGGGCATGAGCACCCGAAAACGGGGAGCTGGGCGCTTAGAAGATGACGGTCTGGTTGCCGTACTGAATGACTCGGTCCTGACAGTGCCAAAGCACCGCCCGCGATAAGACCACCCGCTCGACGTCCGCGCCGAGTCGCATCAGGTCCTCCACGGAGTGCCGGTGGTCCACTCTCACCACGTCTTGTTCGATGATCGGTCCGTCGTCGAGTTCTTCCGTGACGTAATGCGCTGTCGCCCCCACCAGCTTCACACCCCGCTCCTTGGCCCGTCGGTACGGCGCTGCGCCGATGAACGCGGGCAGGAACGAGTGGTGGATGTTGATCAACGGACAGCCCGCGTTCGACAGGAACTCCTTGCTGAGGATCTGCATGTAGCGGGCCAACACCACCAAATCGACGTTGCCGCGGAGCAGATCGAGCTGACGTTGTTCGGCTTCTGCCCGCATGTCTTTCGTTGCCGGGACATGAAGGAATGGCACGCCGAAAGGCCGAACCTGATCGGCGAGGTCGGGATGGTTCGAGATCACCATCGACACCGACATGTCCAGCTCACCGCGTCGGTTGCGCCACAGCAAGTCCAGCAGGCAGTGGTCCTCTTTCGAGGCCAGGATCGCGACGCGTTTTGGTTTGGCCGCTTCCGTCAGCCGGAAGTCCATGTCGAACGGGCTGGCAACCTGCTCAGCGAAATCACGCTCCAGCGCGTCACGCGCCGCGGTCAGCCCCGGCAGGTGGAATATCGTGCGCTGCATGAAGGTGCCGCCGGACTGCTGGGTGGAGTGTTGATCCAGCGAAACGATGTTCGCACCCGCCGATGCCAGGAAACTACTCACCGCGGCTACCAATCCCGGGCGGTCTGCGCACCGCAGTAGCAGCCGACCGACGTCCTTGGTCGGCAAGTCTCCGCGGCCCTGCTGTGGATACTCGCCCGCTTCGGCGTCGACATCCGTTCGGGTGGACATCCCCTCAACCCTCCCTAGTTGGGTCCGTCAGATCCGGACCTTCTTCAGGGTCTCATTCCGACGCTCGAGGAACACGCGACTGGGGTGGAAAACCCCGCGAGATCGCGGCACTATCGGTGATACACGCCGCTGTCTCGCTGGCGAGGCAACTGGTTACACTCTCCGCCCAGATTAAGCGGCTAACGTCAATTTTTGCTGTCAGTTTTCCGATTGAGTTCGCCATGAAATTCGATAACATCAATTCATCTGCGAAAATTGACGTGTGCGACGATTGCCCAGCAATTTTGCTTCCTGCAACCCGCAAACAAAGTAGCTCATCAAAAAAATCTTTGCGGGACAAGATCTGCCCCCTAGCTGGAATAACGGTCTACATAAGCGCAATACTCGATGCTTGGGCATTCATATAGACCGCATGTGAATGCATCCCGGCAAAGCGCGACAACTCGACGACTCCTGATCGCCGTTGCCCGAACGATGGGATAAAAGTGACCGTTCCTCAGCCGAGCGTCAAAGGTCAGGCTTCCAACTTTCCGCTCGACGGGGGAATCAGTTGGTTTGATTCCGACACAAGCTGCACGATCGTCGTTTCGACGCCGTCCGCCGACCCTGCCCTCTGGGCCGACTTCGTGGATGGCGCGGTGCGCAGTTACCACAAGCACGGGGTCGAACGCGCACTGGACATGGACTCGCTTCTCGACGAGGCCAACACCCAGCTGTTCCACGCCGCCGTGGACGAATCCGGAACGGTCGTGGGCGGACTGCGCGCCAAGGGGCCGTTGGAGTCGGCTGAGGAATCGCATGCGGTCGTCGAATGGGCCGACCGGCCCGGTCTGCGCACGGTGCGCAAGATGCTGACCGATCGACTTCCGTTCGGTGTCGTGGAGATGAAAACCGCCTGGGTTTGCGACGAGCCGCACCTGAGACGATCACTCAGCAATACGCTGGCGCGCACACCGTTTCCCACCATGGCGCTGATGGATGCCCAGTTCGTCGTGGCCACGGCCGGATCACACATTCTCGATCGCTGGCGCACGTCGGGTGGTGTGGTGGCCTCGAAGATTCCGGCTACGCCGTATCCCGATGACCGATACCGTACAAAGATGATGTGGTGGGATCGCAGCGCGTTTGCCAACCATGCTGACCCAGAACAGGTCTCGAAGATCTTCAACGAGATGGCCATACTCGCACGTCGGCTTGACCACGTCGGTGCTCGAGCGCTCGGGAGCGGCCTGTGACCTCAGCCGCCGGGGATCTTTGCAGCGCAACGGTCCTAGTTGAGGCTGAACCGCACGACCGTCGGGTGTTATCGGAGTTGAGAGCAGACTCCAGGATCGACGTCATTGACAGGTGGGAAGTACAGCGCGATGAACTGCGCCGGCTTCGCCCGCCCCCCGACGCAGACGTAATCGCTGAACCCAAGTGCTGGGCCTACTACCCCTGGCGACGAATTGTTGCGAGTGTCCTGGGTCCGCGGGGCTATCGCGCTGTGCGGCTCGACCGCAATCGGAACCTGATCACCGCCGAGGAGCAGGACCGACTCGGTCTGCTCAGCGTTGGGATCGTCGGCCTCAGCGTCGGGCACGCCGTCGCACACACCCTCGCGCAGGAAGGCCTGTGTGGAAGGCTGCGGCTCGCCGATTTCGACGAACTGGAGTTATCCAATCTCAATCGCGTGCCTGCGGCGGTGTTCGACCAGGGTTTGAACAAGGCGACACTGGCGGCCAGACGGATCGCCGAGCTCGACCCCTACCTGCCGGTGGAAGTGTTCAACCGCGGGATCACTGCGGAGTCGGTCGCCGGATTCCTCGACGGCATCGACATTCTCGTGGAGGAATGCGACTCGCTGGACACCAAAATCCTTGTCCGCCAGGCCGCGCGTGAGCGACGTATCCCGGTCCTCATGGCCACCGGTGACCGCGGCCTCTTGGATGTCGAGCGCTTCGATGTGGAGCCGGAGCGGCAGATCCTGCATGGCCTGCTGGGTGACGTGGACCTCGCGGAGCTGTCGGAGTTGCCGAGCAAGGACAAGGTTCCATATGCCCTCCGCATGATGGACGGCGCACGACTGTCGCCACGGATGGCCGCATCCCTGGTCGAGGTCGGTAACACCCTGGCCACCTGGCCACAGCTGGTTGGCGAGGTCGCACTGAGCGCGACGCTGATCGCCGAAGGGGTTCGACGGATCGGTCTCGGCGAGGAATTGTCGTCCGGCAGGCTCCGCATCGATGTCGCACACGGACTCAACGAGATTGACGACCCCACCGTGTCGACGCCGACTGCCGATCACGCGCAAGACCAGCAGACCGACCCCACGCCCGCAGACGACGTCGAGCGGGTTGTCGCGGCAGCGGTTCGCGCGCCGTCCGGTGGAAATGCGCAACCCTGGCACGTTTCGACGCAGGACGGTGCGATCACCATTGCGCTGGCACCCGATTACACGTCGACGATGGACGTCGGCTGTCGAGCCAGCGCCGTCGCGGTCGGAGCCGCGACGTTCAACGCCCGCGTAGCCGCGGCTGCCGGCGGAATCCTCGGTCCGATGATCTTCGAGCCCGGTGACGATGCTTGTCCGCTACGCGCTGTGCTGCGACTCGCCGATGAATCCGATCCGGAACTGGCGGCGTTGTACGAGCCGATGCTCGCGAGGGAAACGAACCGCCACCACGGCAAGCCGGTTTCGCTGTCCCCCAACACCGTCGAAGCCCTTCAGGTCGCGGCCCAGCGCGAAGGCGCCCGGCTGCACCTGCTCACCGAGCGTCACGACGTCGACAGGGCGGCGACCATCCTCGCCGAGAGCGACCGCATCCGGTACCTGACTCCGCGACTGCATTCCGAGATGATCGCCGAAGTTCGTTGGCCCAGCGACCAATCACAGGACTCGGGCATCGATGTCCAAAGCCTGGAACTGAATCCAGCCGACCTCGTGAAGCTGGATGTTCTGCGGCGCCCCGAGGTGATGGCCCATCTCGCTGAATGGGACGTCGGCGCGGCCCTCGGTGCCGATACCCGCGAGCGCATCCTGGCCAGCTCCTGTGTTGCCGTGGTGTCGACGACCGGTCAGGCGCTGACCGACTATGCGCGGGCCGGGTCGGCGGTGGAAGCGGTGTGGGTCATCGCCCAACAATGCGGGTTGGCAGTCCAACCCATCTCGCCGGTGTTCCTCTATGCCCACGACCACCAGGATCTGGAGAAGCTCTCGCCGACGTACGCGGCCGCTCTGCAGCGGCTGCGAGATCAGTTCCGCGAACTCGTGGCTACCGCGCCCGACGAGTCGCAGGCGCTGCTGCTCAGGTTCGCCGATGCGCCTGCCACGTCGGTACGGAGTCGGCGTCGCGCCGTTGTTGCAAGTACTCTCATGGCATAACCGCAGACCCCGGAGCAAACGTGGTTCGTACCCTGGACGAAGTCGTCACCGCCGTGGCAACCGAACTGATGGCGGTAGACGCGGCTACCTCCGCCGAGGTGAGCCAGCGTGTGTTGGCTGACTTGGTCAGCCACTTCGAGGTGGACGTCAGCTTCCTGCGGCACAACGATCACAAGATCCACGCGACGAGGCTGGTGGCGGAGTGGCCGGTGCGCCCGGACATCCCCGACCCGGATCCGCTTGCCGTGGTGTACTTCGCCGACGCCGACCCGGTCTTCGCCCGCTGCGAGCATCAAAAGGAACCCGTCGTCTTCCGCCCCGAGCCGTCCACCGACGATTACCAGCGCACGATCGAGGAAGGCCGCCACATCCCCGCGACATCGATGGCGTGCGTGCCGATGCTCTCGGGAGACGTCACGACGGGTGTCCTGGGGTTCATCAAGTTCGGCGACAGGGAATGGACACCCGAAGAGCTCAACGCGCTCAAGGCGATCGCATCGCTGTTCGCGCAGCTACAGGCGCGCATTGCGGCGGAGGATCAACTTCGTTTCTTTGCCGAGCACGATGACCTGACCGGCCTCAACAACCGCCGCGCGCTGCTGGCCCACCTCGACCAGCGATTGGCGGCCGGACAACCCGGGCCCGTCTCCGCCCTGTTCCTCGACCTGGACCGGCTGAAGGCGATCAACGACTATCTGGGCCACACGGCCGGCGACTGGTTCATCCGGGTGTTCGCGAAGCGGCTCCGCGAGGGGGCGGAAGGGCCCAACCTGATCGCCCGCCTTGGCGGAGATGAGTTCGTCGTGGTCCCGGTGTCGCCAATGAACGCCGACGAGGCGGAAGCCCTGGCAAGTCGGCTGCAGGCGATGTTGCGAGAGCGGGTGTCCATTGACGGCGAGATGCTCACGCGCACGGTCAGCATCGGCGTCGCGCTGGGCGTGCCCGGCCGTGATACCACCTCCGACCTGCTCCGCCAGGCCGACCAGGCTCTCCTCGCGGCCAAGAGTGCAGGTGGAAACAAGATCGCGGTGTTCTCCGAAGACATGTCGCTGAAGGGCGAGTTCCGCAACGACATCGAGCTTCATCTTCAAGGCGCGATCGAGAACGCCGCCCTTGTCCTGCACTACCTGCCGGAAGTCGACATGCGCACCGGCGAGATCCTGGCGTTCGAAGCACTGGTGCGCTGGCAGCACCCGACGCGGGGCTTGCTGTCCCCCGACGCGTTCATCGGGGTGGCCGAGTCGATCAACTTCGCGGGGGAACTGGGCCGCTGGGTGATGCGTGCCGCCTGCGCCGAGTTCCGCAAGTGGCGGTCGAACGGGGTGGGCGAGGACGTCGTACTCCGCCTGAACGTCTCACCGGTGCAGTTGGTCACCGAGGGCTTCGTCGAGACGGTCGCGGGCATCATCGACGAGTTCGGGCTCGACGGCGGTTCCGTGTGTCTGGAGATCACGGAGAACGTGGTCGTTCAGGACATCGAAACCACCAGGATCACGCTCGCTGGGCTGAAGGAAGTCGGTGTCCAGATCGCCATCGACGACTTCGGCACCGGCTACAGCGTGCTGTCCCACCTGAAGTCGCTTCCCGTCGACACGCTCAAGATCGACAAGAGCTTTGTGCGCGAGCTCGGGACGAACCCGGGCGACCTCGCCATCGTGCGTGCGGTCATCGCGCTGGCCGAATCGTTCGGTCTGGAGCTGGTCGCCGAGGGCGTCGAGACGGAGCAGGCGGCTCTGACCTTGCTGCGGCACGGGTGTTATCGCGCGCAGGGCTTCCTGCTGTCCCGCCCCGTTGACAGCAACGCGATGGAGTCGCTCCTTGCCCAGCGGCGGATACCGGTGCAGTTCTCCGCTGCGCCAGCGCGCTGACTGCTCTACCGGGTCTACCGCCCTCCACGCCATTTCCCGATAGAGCCTGCGCGCGCAGGTTGCGCTCACCATGCCGGTGGTGCCGCTCCCCTGCCGAAGCCCCACGTCGCCTGACCCAGTCGCGGCGTCTGCTCGGCGTCATCCGAGCGTCGATGAAAGTGGACTTCCAGCAACGGTTCGGGGTCGGCGCCCTCGAACATGGTCAGACACGGCGCCATGAACTCACACGCGAGGCAGTGCGGTCCGGGACTGGGATAGGTGGCCGGTGCACCGGTCATCTCGAGGGCTTCTGCCGCCATGAGACTTCCAACGGCGGCGATCTCGTCGCGACTACGCCGGATACGGGTGCGCCGCAGGATCCCCGCGGTCCGTTGCTCGGTGCGGCCGCCGTCGGCGGGTCTGGTGTCGCGGGCGGCAAGCCGCACGTGCTGCGGGATGGAGCGGCCGCCACCGCTGGGTTCGTGTTGTGCCACCGGCCTGGCCGTCGCCGGTTGATCGGCGGGCAAATCGAGCGGGCCGTCGATACGAATTTCGTTGTGGATGGTGCCTGCGATCTCCATGCCGATGTAGTCCTGCTCCCACGCCCAGCAGGCCGCGGTCGCCTCCTCGTCGAACACCAGCTCCTCGGCGGTCCGCCAATCGTCGACGATCTGGTGGCGAACCACCCAATACTCATCGGTGGCGTCCACCGCCAACAGGTCGACGCGGCAGGCGTAGACCACCCCTGAACCGTCCGGTGTCAGCAGCCCCACCTCGGGATCGAGGGGGTCGCGCACGAGGGCCGTCACATCGTGTTGGATCTTGACGGGGGCGAAGTCGTCGACGGTCGCCGCCCAGGCGTCGTAACAGTCGAGCAATGCCGTCGCGGTGGCGAGACCGTCCAGTGCGCCCGCCTCCTCCAACGAGCGCCGCATCGCCTTGTGCACTAGCGACTGCTTGAGCTGATGCTGCCAGTCCCACGTCCCCGGGTAGTAGTAGACGGCGAGCGCGTCCTTGAGTGCTGTTGAAAGAGTGGCGGTTTCAATTGATTCGGCGGGTTCGAGATTGCGCCGGTGGGGCGACGCGAAATCCCACTGCCGCCGGCAGCGCTTGAACCGTGCTCGGTCCTCGGGGCTGATCCGATAGTCCATGGTGTCTGCCCGTCAATGGGAGTGCGGCCACGGTTCGTCGATCGGCCAGCGACACCGATCCGTTTTGTCGGCCATCGACTCCAGCTCGGCGAGCATGTCGTCGAAGAACGCCCGTAAACGGTCGGGATCGTCCACCGGCCAGGCGGCGGAAAACGACATCCAGACGTCTGGGTCCGGACCCGCCGACGGCGATGCGTCGACCTCAACGTCACCCACGGGCACCATCTGCCAGTCGTAGTCGTTCCCGCGGCGCTCCAGGTACACGATGTCATCGCGACCGGGGCGTGCCGCCACGATCGAGGTGAACAGTTCCTCGCGGTTCATCCCCACCCTCGCCGGTCCAGGATAGACCTCGGCGCCACAGGGTAGGCCCGCAATTACCGGCAGTTGAGTAACTAGGTTTACTATGTGCCTACCGAACAAGGGGGACCCATGGACCTGCAGTGGTCGGCGGCTGACACCGCCTTTCGCGACGAGGTGCGCAGCTTCCTCGACGAGAAGCTGACACCGGAGCTGCGGACGGCGGGCCGCCTCATGACGAGTGTGTACGCCGACCACGACGCCAGCATGGAGTGGCAGCGGATCCTGCACGAGCGCGGCTGGGCCGCCCCCGCGTGGCCGGTCGAACACGGCGGCTGCGACTGGAGCCTGACCCAGCACTACATCTTCAGCCGCGAGTCCACACTGGCCGGTGCACCCTCCTTGTCCCCCATGGGAATTCGGATGGTGGCCCACGCAATCATCGCCTTCGGCACCGCGGCGCAGAAGGACTTCTTCCTGCCTCGCATCCTCACCGGCGAGGTGTTCTTCTGCCAGGGGTACTCCGAACCCGAGGCCGGTTCGGACTTGGCGTCGCTGTCCATGTCGGCGGCCGACGACGGCGACCATCTTGTGTGTACCGGCAGCAAGATCTGGACGACCCATGCCCGCGAAGCGAACTGGATGTTCGGCCTGGTGCGCACATCGCGGGGTCAGAAGAAGCAGCAGGGCATCACGTTCGTCCTGATCGACATGACCTCGCCGGGCATCCAGATTCGCCCGTTGGTGATGACGTCGGGCGAGGAGGTTCAGAATCAGGTCTTCTTCGACGAGGTCCGGGTGCCGAAGACCAATGTGCTCGGCGACATCGACGACGGCTGGACCGTTGCGAAGTATCTGCTGGAGTTCGAGCGCGGCGGCGGCGCCTCATCGCCCGCACTGCAGGTGATGGCCGAGGAGATCGCCACGGTGGCCGCCGAGATGCCCGGTCCCGACGGCGGGCTGCTGATCGACGATGCGGCGTTCGCGCGAAAACTCGCCGACGCACGGATACGCACGGAGGTTCTGGAGATCCTCGAGTACCGGGTGCTGGCCGCGGTGTCCGAGGGCAAGAACCCGGGCGCGGCGTCCTCGATGCTCAAGGTCGTCGCCACCGAGCTCAGCCAGACGCTGACCGAAATGGCGATGGAGGCGGCCGGACCGCGTGGCCGCGCATATCAACCCCATGCGACTAGCCCCGGAGGCCCGGTAACCGAATTCGAGCCGCCGCCAGACGGTTACGTCAGCGGCGAGCCGTGGCAGGCGGTTGCGCCGTTGCGCTACTTCAATGACCGGGCCGGCTCAATCTACGCCGGCAGCAACGAGATTCAGCGGAACATTCTCGCGAAGGCAGCATTGGGACTCTGATGGACTTCAACCTGAGCAAGGAACAAGAACTACTCCGTGATGGGCTGACGAAGTTTTTGTCCACCCGTTACGACCTCGAAAAGAGCCGGTCCGCGGCCAAGACCGGGGCCGGCTGGCAGCCGGAGATCTGGCGTGCTTTCGCCGACGAACTCGGCATCCTTGGTGCAACCCTGCCCGAGGAAGTGGGCGGAATCGGCGGCGGCCCAGTCGAACTCATGGTCATCACCGAAGCGCTAGGCCATGCCTTGGTGGTTGAGCCCTATGTCGACACGGCGGTGGTGGCGGGCGGGCTCCTGCGCCGCGCAGGCGGCGAGGCGGCCACGTCGTTGTTGGAGAAGATCGTGGCAGGCACCGCGATCGTCGCACTGGCCGCCGCGGAGCCGGAGTCCGGCGATCGCTGGCAGGACGTTGCGACCACCGCGCAACGCGACGGAGACGATTGGGTTCTGCACGGCAGCAAGGCCGTTGCGATGAGTGCGCCATTGGCCACTCACCTGCTGGTCACCGCGCGCACCGCCAACGGATTATCGCTGTTCCTCGTCGACGCCGATGCGGCGGCCATCAAGGCACACAGCTATCGGACCGTCGACGACCGCTGCGCTTCGGATCTGGTCTTCGACGGCCTCAGGGTGCCCGCTCGCGCCCTCCTCGGCGACGAGGGGCAAGCGTGGCCGTCTCTGGAGCAGGCCCGCGACGAGGGCGCCGCCGCGGTTTGTTCGGAAGCAGTGGGATGCATGCGAAAAGTGCTGTCGGACACCGTCGAGTACTGCAAACAGCGCCAGCAGTTCGGGCAGGCCATCGGCAGCTTCCAGGTGCTGCAGCATCGCATGGTCGACATGTACATGGAGCTGGAACAGGCCGTCGCCGCCGTCTTCCTCGCCGTGCTGCACCTCGACGATGAGCCGGCAACCCGCGCGCGGTCGGTGTCGGCCGCGAAGGCCACCGTCGGACGAGCGGCCCGCTTCATCGGCCAGCAGGCCGTTCAGCTGCACGGCGGGATGGGCATGACCGAGGAACTGGCCATCGGCCACTACTTCAAGCGGCTGACGGCCATGCAGTACGAGTTCGGGTCAACCGATCACCACATCGGGAGGTATGCGAGGCTGACCGGAAGGTAGCCGTCGCTCGAAGGGTGGTGTGGTGAGCTCGCGGGGATGGCTGTTGTTCATCGCGATGAGCATCATCTGGGGCATCCCGTACCTGCTGATCAAGATCGCGATCGAGGGTGTTTCGGTACCCGTCTTGGTGTTTGTGCGAACCGCCGTCGGTGCGGCGGTTCTCCTGCCGCTCGCGCTGTCGAGTGGTATCCCCACCATCGTCCGCAAGCATTGGAAACCCCTGCTGGGTTTCGCCTTCTTCGAAATCATCGCCGCATGGTTCCTGCTCTCGGATGCCGAGCGCCACTTGACCAGTTCGATGACGGGTCTGCTGATCGCCGCCTCGCCGATCATCGCTGCCATCCTCGATCGGTTCACCGGCGGTGAGCAACGCCTCGGGTTCAGGCGAATACTCGGTCTCGCTGTCGGACTGGGCGGGGTGGCCGTGCTCGCAGGTCCGCATTTGGCAGGCGGCAGTGCCTGGCCGATCGTCGAGGTGCTGTTGGTGGCCACGTGCTACGCCATCGCTCCGCTGATCGCGGCCCGCCATCTCGCCGATGTGCCCGCGCTGCCGATGACCGCCGCGTGCCTAGGGTTCGCCGCCTTGGTGTACGCGGCTCCGGCCGCGGTCACGTGGCCGGCCGAAATGCCGTCGACGCGGGTGCTGCTGGCGCTGGCCGGCTTGGCGGTGATCTGCACAGCCCTCGCCTTCCTGGTGTTCTTCGCCCTCATCCGCGAGGTCGGAGCCGCGCGCGCCCTGGTCTTCACCTATGTCAACCCCGCCGTCGCACTGCTGGCCGGGGTGATCGTGTTGAGCGAGCCGCTTACCGGTTGGAATGTGGCCGCGCTGATCCTGATCCTTGCCGGCTGTATACTGGCGACCCATCGCCCCAAGGTGGATCAGGCCGCCGTCACCGCCAGCGTGCCGTCGCGCTGACCGTCGATCCGGGTGCCGAAGCGCTCGCTGGCGTGCTCGACAGTGGAGCGCAGCCATTCGGTGTCCTGCTGCCCGGCCCGCTCGAGGCGCATCCGGCGGACGCGCATCGGAACCATCCGCAGCACGGACAACCCGCGACCGGCCTCGAGGGACGCGAAGTACAGCAGACGCAGGTCGTCCCGGAAGGCCCGGAAAGGTTGGATGCCTTCGTAGTCGTTGACGAGATCGCCGCAGCCGTAAAGGATCAGCCTTTCGCGATACACCTCGATCGGCCGCGGATGGTGCGACGAATGCCCGTAGACCACATCGACACCAGCGTCGACCAGCCGGTGCGCGAAGCGAACCTGGTCCATCTCGACGCCGTAGCCCCAGTTGGAGCCCCAGTGCAGGGACACGACTGTCACGTCGCCTGTCCGCTTTGAGGTCATCACTCGATCCGCGAGATCGACAGCGCTGCGCTCGGAGAGATCACCGATGTAGGCAACTCCCGGACGGTCGGCGGTGGCCGCCCATTGAGGCGGAACGCCACTGGATTTCAGGCCGGCTGCCACCGTGACCACGCGGCCTCCACCGGCCAGATCCGACACCGCTGGACGTCCTGCCTCCTGCACGTCGAGTCCCGCGCCCACGACTCGGATTCCGGATTCGCCTAGCGTTCGCAGACTTTCGGCGAGCCCGCTGGGGCCGAAGTCGAGCACGTGGTTGTTGGCCAACACGCAGACGTCCGGCCGGACGGCCGTGAGGCATCCGGCATTGGCCGGGTTCATTCGATAATGCACCGCCTTGCCCGGTGCGAAATCGCCCGAGGTGGTCACAGCTGTCTCCAGATTGAGCAGCCGGACGTCGGGTTCCAGCTCGTCGAGCACCGACAGCGCTTCTCCCCACGGCCAGTTGTACGGCACGGGCCTAGGTATCTCGCCATTGACTCGTTCGGCAAGCGTTACATAGGTTCTCGCGTCGGTCACCACGCTCTCACGCAGTGCGGGATCACCCGGGTGCGGGAGTATCTGATCGATCCCACGACCGGTCATCACGTCGCCGCACAGAAAGATCGTCGTCACGGTGCCAACCTCCACCACAACACGACCATTCCACGGCGCGTCATCATTTGAGGACGGTTCGGCCAAGACATTTTGCCGTCGCACGCCCCGGAGCGACCGCCAGTTCTGCATCAGGGTCGTAGATTCCCGATGATCGCGACCCTGGTGCAGAAATCGGCGTACGCCGACGGAGTCGAGACGATATACCCGGTCCGTCGCTGACGGCTCAAGCGCCTGCCCTTGTGCGTGAAGCGGCTGGGCGTGACGATATGGCGATGCCGCCTGCCAAGCGTGTTCTCGTTCTCGGGTCTGGGTTCGCCGGGCTCTGGGCCGCGCTGGGAGCGGCTCGGCGGCTGGACGAGCTCGGAGTCGCGGAAGGCGGCGTCGATGTCACCGTCATCAGTTCGCAGCCGTTCCACGATATTCGAGTCCGTAACTACGAGGCCGATCTCAGCGCGTGCCGAATCCCGTTGCAGGACCTCCTGGATCCGGTCGGTGTCGGCCATATCACCGCTGCGGTGACCGGAATCGACGCTGCAGCCGCGACGGTGAGCACAGCCGACGGCACAACGGTGGGCTACGACCGACTCGTGCTGGCGGTGGGCAGCAGGGTGGTCAAGCCTGACCTTCCCGGCCTTGCCGAGTTCGGTTACGACGTCGACACGTACGACGGCGCGATGAAACTGCAGGCGCACATCCGCGACCTGGCCGAAGGCGCGGTAGATTCCGCAACCGCAACGGCGGTCGTCGTCGGCGCCGGTCTCACCGGCATCGAGACCGCAAGCGAGCTGCCGAAGATGCTGTCGGACGCCCTCGGGGCGGCAGTCACACCGCGGGTGGTCCTCGTCGACCACAACCCGCACGTCGGTTCGGACATGGGTGAGTCGGCTCGTCCGGTCATCGAGGAAGCGTTGGCGGAGAACAAGGTTGACACCATCACCGGGGTGGGCGTTACCGCCGTTGACGAGCGAAGCGTGACGCTGTCGTCCGGGGACGTTGTCCCGGCGGCAACGGTGGTGTGGTGCGCGGGAATGCGGGCGAATCCGTTGACGGCGCAGTTCGGCGTGCCGTGCGATCGGCTGGGTCGGCTGCCCGTCGACGACTATCTGAGGCTCGAGGGCGTTGCCGGCGTGTTCGCCGCGGGCGATGTGGCGGCGGCGAAGATGGACGACGAACACCTATCGGTGATGTCGTGTCAGCATGGTCGCCCGATGGGCCGCTATGCAGGCTACAACGTGATCAGCGATCTGCTGGGTGCGCCCATGCTGTCGCTGCGAATCCCCTGGTATGTCACCGTTCTCGATCTCGGCCCAGCCGGTTCGGTGTACACGGAGGGCTGGGACCGCCGGGTAGTCAGCCGCGGAGCGGAGGCCAAGGCGACCAAGCGACTGATCAACGGTGAACGTATCTATCCCCCGCTTACCGGAGACCGGGCCGCACTACTGGCCGCGGCCACCCCGGAGCTGCAAGCCGCGCCCGCACTCGGGCATTGATCGCTAGGACATCGTGATGCCTGACGCACCACCTACCGACCCGCCGCCGAAACCGAAGCGCGGCGCGCAGCGCGCAATCGTTGTCGTAGTGGGCGCCGTGGTCACCGCGCTCGTCGTCCTGTACATCGTGACCATCACATTCGTTGTGCAGCCGTACCTGATTACGTCCGAGGCGATGGCACCGACCCTGAATCCGGGCGACCGCACCATCGTCAACAAAGCCACCTACCGATTCGGCTCACCGCAATCCGGTGACGTGGTCGTGTTCACTGCTCCGCCGGAGTGGAGCGTTGGCTATCAGTCGATCCGGTCGGACAACACTGCGGTGCGGTGGCTGCAGAACGCCCTGTCGGTCGTCGGCCTCGTTCCGCCAGATGAGAACCAATCGGTCAAACGGGTCATCGCGGTGGGCGGCCAGACGGTCGAGTGCCGGGCGAGCACTGGACTCATGGTGGACGGCAAGCCGGTCACCGAGCGATACCTGGACCCGACAACGATGATGGTCGATCCAGAGGTCTACCCCTGCCTGGGCCCGGAGTTCGGTCCGGTCAAGGTGCCCGACGGCCGACTTTGGGTGATGGGAGACAACCGCACGCACTCGCCCGACTCCCGCGTGCACTGCACGAGCATGCCGGCCGACGTTCAACGCGGGTTGTCGTGCACGGGCGACCCGATGGCCGGAACCATTCCGGTGGACGATGTCGTCGGGGAGGTATCTGCCACGCTAGGCCGAGGCACCCATCGTCGCGAGTAAGCCACGGAGCCGATCCACGCTGTCATCGAGCACTTCGAGATGCACGTCCGCCGCACCCGGCTTGCCATCGCGGTACTCGAACGGGTTGTCGAGGTCCCGGATCAACGCCAGCACGTAGACGAGCAGGTAGGTGATCACCCCCACCACCAATGCCGTCGGGGTTACCTCGCCGATCTTGGTGATCAGCAACAGCGCGAGGATCATCACGGCCGTGACCTCGGCGATGACGAAGCCCGCCGACACGTACGACGTCCGGCGCATCGTGTCCATCCGGAGCACCAGCCTGCGCATGGTCGCCTGCTCGGACTTCAACCGAGTCGTGAAGCCAGCCTGGATCTTCGGTGCGAACACGATGAACAGCGGGTTCAGTGCCCGCAGGTCGGCCATGACCTCGTCGAACCCCGTGTTGTGCAGCAGCCAGCTGTGCACCGACTGCCCGATCTCGACCAGCTGCGCCATGCACTGCCGCGCTTCGGGCAGCTTCAGCTCGGCGTCCACGATCAGGCACTCGTCCGCGACCGTCTCGAGGCTGCCAGCCAGCTCACCGGGAAGGCGTTCGGCCTCCTTGAAGTCGCCCGCCGTACCACTGAGCATGAAGCCCACGATGAAAACCTCGGCCGCGATGACTCCGGCCAGCAGGGGACTGAGTTCCAGGTGCTTGGCCGAACTCGCGTCGTACAGCCACTTAAGGACGATCACCGCGAGCGCGAACGGCAGGGCCTGAAGGAGGAGCCGCGGATTGCCGCGGAAGAATTTGGTCACGATAAAAGGGAAGCATGGCGTCGCCATCAGCGCGGCGAATTCTGGGCGGAGGTTCGGCTCGACATCATCTCGCTCCCAAATTGGTTGCGTTGTCATCAGGTTCCGCACCGATATGCGTCCGAACAATAACGACAGGGGGCATAATCCGAACGCATGGAATTCCATACGCAGCAAGACGATTCAATCGACGGCCACGTAACGGATAAAGCTCGCGGAGTGCTTTCACGGCGAACGGCGTTGGGTCGCTTCGCTGTCGTCGGGATGGGGACCATGGCGGCCTCGACGCTGCTCGCGGCGTGTGACGACTCGAAAAGCGGCTCGTCGGGTTCGGCCGGCCCCACGCTGACCACAGACGCCGAACCCAAGCCGGCTACCGATGCGACGAAGACTGCCAACAAGAAGCTGCTCGACTCGCTGCCGTTCAACGACCGCGCCGACTTCGAGGATGCGAAGCGCGGACTAGTCGCACGCCCCGACACGCTGACGATCAAGGGTGCCGATGGCAACGTCATCTGGGACTTGGAGGAGTACAAGAGGTTCATCGCCGACGACAAGCCGGCGCCGGACACCGTCAATCCCAGTCTGTGGCGCAACGCGCAGCTGAACATGCACTACGGACTGTTCGAGGTGGTGCCGGAACGGATCTATCAGGTGCGCGGCTACGACCTGTCGAACGTCACGTTCATCAAGGGCGATACCGGATGGATCGTGGTCGATACGGCGATCTCACCAGAAACCGCCAAGGCGGCGCTTGACCTGGCCAACCAGCACTTCGGCAACCGCCCGATTCTCGCGGTCGTGCACAGCCACTCGCATGTCGATCACTACGGTGGCGTCCGCGGCGTCGTCTCGCAGCAGGACGTCGACTCCGGCAAAGTGAAAATCATTGCACCGCAAGCCTTTGTCGAGGATGCGGTCAGCGAGAACGTCATTGCTGGCAACGCGATGTCCCGCCGCGCGGTCTACATGTACGGCGCACTGCTTCCCCGCAACGCGCAGGGCGGGCGTGAACGGTGGTCTGGGCCAGACGATGTCCGCCGGCCTGCCGACTCTGATCATTCCGACCGACATCATCAGCACAACCGGAACGAAGATGACCATCGACGGCGTCGACATGGAGTTTCAGATGACTCCGGGTACCGAGGCGCCGACCGAGATGAACACCTTCTTCCCGCAGTTCAAGGCCATGTGGATGGCCGAGAACACCACCAACACAATGCACAACCTGCTGACGTTGCGAGGCGCTCAGGTACGTGACGCCCGCATCTGGGCCAGTTTCCTCGACGAGACGATCCGGACGTACGGTCCCAACACCGAGGTCAAGTTCCAAAGCCATCACTGGCCGAAGTGGGGCAACGCCAACATCATCGACTACTGGAAGCGCCAGCGTGACATGTACAAGTACATGCACGACCAGTCGGTGCGGCTGATGAACCAGGGCCTCGTCGGATCCGAGATCGCCGAGGAGATCCAGTTCCCGCCGGAAATCAACAACTACTGGCCGGACCGCGGTTACTACGGCACGCTCAAGCACAACTCGCGGGCGGTGTATCAGCGGTACATGGGCTGGTACGACGGCAACCCGTCCGATCTCGACGACCTCCCACCGCAGGAGGCGGCTAAGAAGTACGTCGAGTACATGGGTGGCGAGGAAGCGATCCTGGAAAAGGCGAAGAACGATTTCGACAACGGCAACTACCGGTGGACCGCGATGGTGCTCAAGCAGGTCGTGTTCGCCAACCCCGAGAGTGTGCACGGCAAAAACTTGCTGGCCGACAGCTACGAACAGATGGGCTACCAGGCCGAGTCCGGACCGTGGCGGTCCGTGTATCTGCAGGGGGCTTACGAGCTTCGCAACGGGGTGCCCGATGTCGCCACCACCAACACGGCGAGCCCGGACACCATCGAGCGCCATGCCGCCGGAGATGATGTTCGACTACCTGGCGGTGCGACTCAACGGTCCTAAGGCCGCCGGCAAGAAGATCACACTCAACGTGAACTTCACCGATCTGAAGAAGGAGTACGGGCTCACCGTCGAGAACGGTGTGCTCAACTATTCGCCCGGCCCGATCCCGAACGCCAATGCGAGCCTCCAGCTCACCAAGGCGACGATGAACCAGATTCAGATGGGGAACCTCAAGCTCGAAGACGGCGTCAAATCCAACGAAGTCACGATTGAGGGGAACCGTCAATCGGTCGACGAATTCGTGGGCCTGCTGGACACGTTCCCGTTCTGGTTCAACATCGTGACGCCGTAGGTGACGCGGGAAGACCACAGCAACGCCATGAGTACCGCCTCGCGAGTCGCGGCGCCAATCGCTCAAGGCAGTGCCTATCCTCGGCGCATGGTAGACCCCGAGGATCGCGGACCCGTCTTCGACGGTGTGCGGATCGGCCGGCCCGCGACTGGCGCGCTCCTCGACGCCGGTTACCGCGCCGTCGCCGACCTGCCTGCAGATCTCGACGGCCTCCTCGCCCTGCACGGCGTCGGGCCGAAGGCCGTGCGGCTGCTCCGGCAGGCACGGGCGGACTGAGCTCATGGACAACGACGTCGTGGTCATCCACACCGACGGTGGGTGCAGACCCAACCCCGGTCCCGGCGGCTGGGGCGCGGTGCTGCGCCATCGTCAGCACGTCCGCGAGATGTGCGGTGGCGAGTCCGGCCAGACCAGCAACAACCGGATGGAACTGACGGCGCCGATCATGGCGCTGGAGGCCCTCACCCGACCGGTGGTGGTGCACCTCTACACCGACAGCACCTATGTCCGGAACGGCATCACCAAGTGGGTTCTCGGCTGGGAGCGCTGCGGCTGGATGACCTCCGCGAAGCAGCCGGTGAAGAACGTCGACCTCTGGCAGCGGCTCCAAGCGGCCTGCGCGCGGCACCGGGTCGAGTGGTTCTGGGTGAAGGGGCACGCGGGTGTCGCCGACAACGAACTGGCCGACGCACTGGCCACCCGGGGTATGCAGGAAGCGATCGCCCTAGCCGCAGTCGCGATTGGCACTTAAACCTCTGAGGCACTAATTTTCCTGGGGTGATGTCCTCAGCTATAGGCGCAGTCGCGCGGTGGATCGTTCCTTTCCTGGCGGTTGCGGCCGTCGCCGGCGTGGTTTGTTCTGCCAACCCGGTGCAGGTCGAGTCCGCTCTGGCGGTGCGCCTGACCAGTGATGGGAACCCGCTGGCCGGACTGCCCTTCTACGTCAACCCCGCGTCCAAGGCCAGGGCTGCCGCGGATGGCGTCGATCCGCGGAATCCCCAGCTGGACGCCATCGCCAACACGCCGACGGCGTATTGGATGGACAATTTGTCTACTCCCGCCGTGGACGCGAAGTACATCGCGGCGGCACAGGGTGCTGGTGCGATGCCGGTGCTAGCGCTGTACGGAATCCCGCATCGCGACTGCGGGAGCTTCGCCGCCGGTGGGTTCGGATCGGCCGATGCGTACCGAGGGTGGATCGACGGCGTCGCAGCCGCCATCGGCTCCGGACCGGCGGCGATCATCCTCGAACCCGATGCGCTCGCCATGGCCGACTGCCTGTCGGGTGATCAGCGCCAGGAACGCTTCGACCTGATGCGCTACGCCGTCGACACGCTGACCCGCAATCCCGCCACGGCCGTATACATCGACGGTGGACACGCGCGCTGGTTGAGCGTCGAGGACATGGCCGCCAGGCTCAACGATGTCGGCGTGGGCAAAGCGCGGGGTTTCAGTCTGAACACCGCGAACTTCTTCACCACCGAAGAGTCAATCGGCTACGGCGACGCGATTTCGGGGCTCACGAATGGCGCCCACTACGTAATCGACACGGGGCGCAACGGCGCCGGACCAACCGACGACGAGCTCTACTGGTGCAATCCGGGTGGACGGGCGCTTGGTGCCGCGCCGACGACGGACACTGCAAGCGGCAACGTCGACGCCTACCTCTGGGTCAAACGTCCCGGCGAATCCGACGGGTCATGCAACCGCGGGGAGCCCGCCGCGGGGCGCTTCGTCAACCAGTTCGCCATCGACCTGGCCCGCAACGCAGGCCAGTAGGGCCGTGCAAGTTTAGTGTTCGACGATCCTCAAAAGCTCGCGAAAGTATTCGCCTCAGCCAACGCAGTCCTCAGGCCGCTGCTGCGGTCGCCACTGCATCGGATCGTCAGCGGTCGGTTGATGCTGCTGAGCTACACGGGCGGCAAGACGGGCAATCAGTACGCCTTCGCCATCGGCTATTTCCCGTGGGATGGCGGAGATGTTCTTGTGTCCAGTTCGGCCAACTGGCCGAAGACTCTTGGGAACGCCCGCGATGTGCGCCTGCTGGTCAAAGGCCAGTGGTTCACCGCCACGCCGACGGTGATCAAGGAGGCCGAGCAGAAGGCGGATGTGCTCGATGAGTTCGTGCGACGCAACGGAGCGCAGGCCGCCAAGGGCTTGATGCTCGGCCTGCCAGGAGACCGCCAGCCGGATCGGCAACAGTTGCTCGAGGCGGGAGCGAAAACGACCTTCGTCCGTTTCGCGCTAGAACGGTAACGGTGTTCTCAGCCCGCGCACGACTCGTTCTCCCGCTGGCACCGACCGCGCGACCTGGGTTTTTGGGCGGCGAGACGACGACGCCGCAGGGAGGAGTCACGCCGCAGTGCCCGACTGGTGCGTTGAGCGGATGATGGCCTGGTGAGCGCCCCGACGATCGATCCCGTCATCCGCGCCGAGCAGCCGCGCAGAAGCGGCATAGCCCGGTGGATCCGGCGGTTGGCGGTCCCCATCATCATCGGCTGGATAGCGCTCATCGGGGTGCTGAACGTGTCCGTGCCGCAACTCGAAGTCGTCGGCGAGATGCAGGCGGTCTCGATGTCCCCCAAGGAAGCGCCATCGGTCGCCGCGATGATGCGCATCGGCAAGGACTTCGAGGAGTTCGATTCCGACAGCTCGGCCATGATCGTCCTGGAGGGCGACGCACCCCTCGGCGAGGACGCCCACCGGTTCTACGACGACATGATTGCCAAGCTCCGGGCCGACACCAAGCACGTCCAGCACATTCAGGACTTCTGGGGCGACCCGCTGACAAGAGCCGGCGCGCAGAGCGAAGACGGCAAAGCCGCGTACGTGCAGGTGTATCTCGCAGGCAACATGGGTGAGGCACTCGGCAATGAGTCGGTCACCGCGGCTCAGAAGCTCGTTGACGGATTGACTCCCCCGCCAGGGGTCAAGGTCTACGTCACGGGAGGGCCTGCGCTACAGGCCGACCAGGAGAACGCCGGCAACGCAAGCGTCAGAACCATCGAATTCGTGACGGTCGGCGTCATCATCTTCATGCTGCTGTTCTTCTACCGGTCGATCGTCACGGTCCTGCTCGTGTTGACGATAATGGTGTTGAGCCTGTCGGCGACCCGTGGTGTAGTCGCCTTCCTCGGCTACAACAACCTCATCGGTCTGTCGACGTTCGCCACTCAGCTCTTGGTGACCCTCGCGATCGCCGCGACAACCGACTACGCGATCTTCCTCATCGGGCGCTACCAGGAGGCCCGCTCAATCGGGGAAGACCGGGAGTCCGCGTACTACACGATGTTTCACGGCACAGCCCACGTCGTACTCGGCTCAGGGATGACGATCGCAGGCGCGACGTTCTGCCTTTCGTTCACCCGATTGCCCTACTTTCAATCACTGGGAATTCCGCTCGCGGTCGGAATGGTCGTCGCGGTACTCGTGGCGCTGACTCTCGGGCCCGCGATCATCACCGTCGCGAGCCGCTTCGGACTGTTAGAGCCCAAGCGCGCCATGCGGATTCGATTCTGGCGGCGCATTGGTGCCGTCATCGTCCGGTGGCCGGGCTGGATCCTGACGCTGACCATCCTTCTCGCCTTGGTCGGCCTACTCACGCTCCCGGGCTACCGGCCGAGCTACAACGATCGCAAGTACCTACCCGCCGACCTGCCTTCGCAACAGGGATTCGCAGCGGCCGAACGACATTTCCCCGTCTCCCGAATGAACCCCGAAATGCTGCTCGTCGAAACAGATAAGGACCTTCGCAATTCGGCAGACTTCCTCGTGATCGACCGGATCACCAAAGCCGTGACGAGGGTGCCCGGCATCGGGAGGGTGCAATCGATCACGCGTCCCGAGGGTAAACCCCTGAAGTTCAGCACGATTCCGGCCCAACTCAGCATGAGCGGCATGCTCCAGGAGATGAACTTCTCGTACATGCAGAGATCCATGGACGACATGCTGGTGCAGGCCAACGAGATGCAGAAGACCATCGACACGATGACGAAGATGAGCTCGTTGATGGGACAGATGACCGCCGTCACGCATTCCATGGTGGAAAGGATCCGGGACACGACGATCGACACCACCGAATTGCGGGACAACATCGCCGATTTCGACGACTTCTTGCGCCCGATTCGCAACTATCTGTACTGGGAGCCGCACTGCTACGACATCCCGGTGTGCCACATGTTGCGGGCGATCTTCGACACGCTCGACGGCACCGACACCTTGACCGATGACATCCAGTCTCTGCTTCCGGACTTGGAACGACTCGACTCACTACTGCCGCAGCTGCAGGCGATGCTGCCGCCGCAGATCGAGACGATGAAGAAAATGCAGAAGATGATGCTGACGATGCACTCCACTCAGTCGAGCCAGCAGGATCAGCAGCACGCAGCGAACGAGAATCAATCCGCCATGGGCGACGCGTTCAACGACTCCCACAACGACGACACGTTCTACCTGCCGCCGGAGATCTTCGACAACAAGGACTTCAAGCGCGGCATGGAGAACTTCATCTCCCCGAACGGCCACGCGGTCCGATTCATCATCTCCCACGAAAACGATCCGCTCGGCGGCGATGGCATCGACCGCATCGACGCCATCAAGGGCGCTGCATTCGACGCCATCAAGGGCACGCCGTTGGAGGGATCCAGGGTCTACCTCGGCGGCACCGCGTCCACCTTCAAGGACATGCGCGACGGTAACGAGTACGACCTGCTGATCGCCGGCGTCGCCGCGCTGGCGCTGATCTTCGTCGTCATGCTGCTCATCACGCGCAGCATCGTCGCAGCAGGCGTCATCGTCGGCACCGTGGTGATGTCGCTCGGCGCATCCTTCGGGCTGTCGGTTCTGTTCTGGCAGCACCTGATTGGCTTGGACCTGGAGTTCATGGTGATGGCGATGGCGGTCATCATCCTGTTGGCGGTCGGCGCGGACTACAACCTGCTGTTGGTGGCTCGGATGAAGGAGGAGATACCGGCCGGGATCAACACCGGAATCATCCGCGCCATGGGCGGCAGCGGATCCGTCGTGACCGCGGCAGGCCTGGTGTTCGCGTTCACCATGATGTCGATATCGGTGAGCGCCATGGTCGTGGTCGCCCAGATGGGCACGACCATCGGGATGGGTCTGTTGTTCGACACGTTGGTGATCCGGGCATTTATGACGCCCTCTATTGCCGCGCTCTTGGGCCGATGGTTCTGGTGGCCGCAGCTCGTGCGTCCTCGACCTGTACCGGCAAGATGGTCAAACATTCTGCAGCGCTCATAACCTTCCGACGGAAGCTCTGCAACGGGAGCAAGCTAGGTGTTTGACGATCCTCAAAAGCTCGCGAAAGTGTTCGCCTCAGCCAACGCAGTCCTCAAGCCGCTGCTGCGGTCACCGCTTCATCGGATCGTCAGCGGTCGGTTGATGCTGCTGAGCTACACGGGCGGCAAGACGGGCAATCAGTACGCCTTCGCCATCGGCTATTTCCCGTGGGATGGCGGAGATGTTCTTGTATCCAGTTCGGCCAACTGGCCGAAGACTCTCGGGAACGCCCGCGATGTGCGCCTACTGATCAAAGGCCAGGGGTTCACAGCCAAGCCGATGGTGATCAAGGAGGCCGAGCAGAAGGCGGATGTTCTGGGCGAGTTCGTCCGACGCAACGGAGCGCAGGCCGCCAAGGGCTTGATGCTCGGCCTGCCGGGAGACCGCCAGCCGGATCGGCAACAGTTGCTCGAAGCGGGAGCCAATACGACCTTCGTCCGTTTCGCGCTAGAACCCGAGGCTGAGACGCCGTAGTCAGCACCACACAACGAACAGCAGCCCCACCGCCGGGAGCGATCCGAGGCGGGTGAAACATCCTCTGAGCTGCGAAAATAAGTGGGCTAAGGGGACTCGAAATCCTTGGCCATTACCCACCCAATCAGCCTGTTACCTGCGACAGGGCGGGATCGCCCGTGCGCGAAACAACGCAGGGTCACGCGAAACAACCTGCACAAACGCGAGGGGTGTCGACGGCGTCAACGCGCACTGACAACAGCGCCACCGTTCTTCGACCGGTGTTGACAAGGGCTCATGTCCCTCTCAAGGCTGACGCTATGGTTCGAGTCATCGTGCGTGCACTGCTCGGCGTCGTGGTCATCGGGTTCATCATCGCGTCCAACCGGCAGATCTTCCGACGCGTTCCGTACGGCCCGCGTCTGTCCGCACTGGAATGGGCCTACTACGTCTTCGGAGTGACGACTGTCGTCCTGGGCTGGTACTTCGCCTTCCAGTTCATGAGCCAGAACGCGACGGACTCGGGTAACCCGTTGTGGGGTGCGGGCAGTTGGACGGACTACCGGAGCATGATGTTCGACAGTCCCGCAAGCAGTGCCGCCAGCCAGGATTTGATGATCGCGAATTTGGTGCTGCTACCGCTGTTCACCATCGTCGACGGCTTCAGACGGGGGGTGCGCCGCCCATGGCTGTACGTCGTCGCAAGTGTGTTCACCAGCTTCGCGTTCGCGTGGGCGTTCTATCTCGCAACAGTTGAGCGTCAGCGGCGCGTGGCCGGGAGCGTCCAGTTCGACTTTGGGTGAGCTTCGTCTGCATTGGTCACCCCGTCAGTCGACGGCCACCGCGTCGACGATGTTGAGCCGGGCCGCGCGAACAGCCGGTGGGATCGCGCCCAATAGCGCCAAAGCGAAAGCGCCGCAAGCAAAGAGGAACGCGAGCACGCTCGGGCGGAACACCACGTCGATGCTCAGCACGTTGGTCAGTGCGGACGCACTCAGGTACTGGTTCACCGTGCCGAATACCGCGCCGATCGCGGCGCCCGACCACACCCAGACCCGCGGCCTCGGCGAGAACTGTGCGCAAGACGAAGCGTCGCGACGAGCCCATCGCCCGCAGGACACCCAGCTCGCGACGTCGCTCGAGCACCGACAACATCAGCGTGTTGAATAGCGCGACGCTGGCGACGAGGACGACTATCCACGCCACGACGGTGATGAGTCTGGTGCCCTGAGCCATGGACGCACCGACGGCCTTCGCCGCCTCATTCCCCGGATACACGTAGACGTCGGCGGGCAGTTCGTCGCGGATCGCCTCGAGCACGCCGGCGCGGTCCGCTCCATGCACCAGCGAGACGGCGAGAATGGTCGACCCGGGCCGGTCGAACCATTGACGGAGTTGCGGCAGGCTCATCGAAACCACACCGCCGAGAAGCGAGAAGAACGGCACCACCTGCAGCACGCGAACGCGCCGCTCACCGGTCGGAGTGGGCAGCGTCAACTCGTCACCGGCCCCGATCTTCATGGCGCGGGCGATGTCGCGCGAGACCACGACTCCGTCGCCGGCTTGAACCCGTTGCAACACTTCCGCATTCGTCGCACCCGACGGCGGAGCGACCGAGCCTGGCGCGAGCCCTTGAATCAGCACGCGGGTGCCGCCGAGGGTTGCGTACGCCATCTGCCCCGGAACGACGGCCCGCCACTCCCGGGGTCGACGCGATCGACGGACTCGGCGTCCTGCGGCAGCAGTGGCGCGGTCGGAAACACGCCGGGACCGGACGAACTGACGAAGAAGTCGACATCACCGAGCGCGGCGAAGCTCGCGTCGGTCGAGTCGATGGCGTTGGCGTTGGAGCCGGTGCTGTGCACGGTGAGCGACACCGCGATCATCACCGTCATCAGCGTCGCCCACACTCGGCGCGGTGCCCGTTCGATCGTGGCCGCCGCCAGCTCGCCCGGCGCACCCAACGCCCGTGCACACGCCGCCGCACAGCGCGACGATCGGTCCCGCGAAGGCGAAACACAGTGCGATCTGGCCGAGCACCATCAGCGCAACGCCGACCACCGAAGCGCGGCCCAGATCGCGGGAGGCGACCACGATCGCCGTTGCGACGAGACCGACGCCGAAGACACCTGCCACCACCCGTCGCCCGAAGCGCGACGGCATCGGCGGTGGACGTCCCGACGGGCGCCAGGGCTTCGACCGGCTGCCACCTTGTACACCTGGCGGGCCGCCAGCGCCGCCGCCACAACGCTCACGACGACGCATGCGGCCACGCCAACCGGAATCGCGTACCGCGGCAGGATGTATTCGATTCGCGACTCGTATCCCTGCAGCAACGCCGCGGGCAGCAGGGCGATCGCCTGCCTGCCGACCAGCACACCGAGCGCCGATCCCAGAACGCCGCCGACCAGCCCCACCAGTCCGGCCTCCACCAGCAGATCCCCGACCATCTGCCGCTGCTTGGCGCCGATCGCACGAAGCATCGAGATCACCGGGCGCCGCTGCGTGATCGCCATGCTCATCGCATTGAAGATCAGGAATCCGGCGACCACGAGTGCGCTCGACGCCGCAGACAGCATGAGGGTGCGCATGATCGCCACGGGCCCACCGGATTGCGCGGACCGGAATGTCGGTTCGGCGACGACGGCTCGCCCGGCCACCGCGTCGGTGACCCCCGCCCGAACCTGCGCGAGATCGGCGCCGGGCGCGGGCGACCACCAACACCGAATCGATCATGCCCGACCCGATCCGTCAGACGTTGAATCAACGGAAGTGGCCCCACGATGAAGTTCGCGCCGTTGATCCGTTCGGCATCGGCACCGCCGATGACGGCCGCGACGGTGACCTTGCCGTTGCCCACCGACACCGAGTCGCCCTGCGCGTACCCCGTGCCTGCTCCGACCGCGACCCTGCCCGGCTGCGTGACCAGCGGGCCGATCTGGTCTTGCACCGCTCGCTGCAGGTCGCTCAGCATGGCCCTGACGTTGTCGTCCACGCCGAGCAGCAGGACACGCTCGGACGGCTTTCCGACGGACGTCCGAAGCATCGGGACGGCGGCGGCGACACCGGGCACGTTCGCCACGGCGGTTCGCACCGCTTCCGGGAAGCCGGTGTCGGTGACCCCGGAGACCTCGAGAGCTCGCGTTGCCGCCGATGCCGGCGACGAGTCGGTCGGAGGAGCCGGTGATGGACCCGGCGATGCCCAACACCGCGACGAGCAACGTCGCCGAGATTCCCACCACGACAAGGGACATCGAGGTTCGGCCGGGATGCGCTCGCAACTCGCGAAGGTTGAACGCGCGCATGCGGTCCACGATCATGTCGGCTCCGGACCCGCTGGTACGTCGGAGCCGACGCGGCCGTCGGTCAGGGCGATCACCCGATCCGTCGATGACGCGGCCTCGAGATTGTGCGTGACCATCACCACCGAGCGGCCGTGCTGGTGCGCGATGTCGGTGAGCAGGGCCATGATCGCGGCGCCGGTCTTCGTGTCGAGATTGCCCGTCGGCTCGTCGGCGAGCAGCAGCGGCGGATCCATCATCAACGCCCGGGCCACGGCGACACGCTGCATCTGGCCGCCGGACAACTCCGACGGTCGGTGCTCCGCGCGGTCACCGAGGTCCACCATTTCGAGCAGCTCCAACGCGCGGGACTTGACCTTCGCCATCCGTGTGCCGTCGAGCACCTTCGGCACCGCCACGTTCTCCCATGCCGTCATGGTCGGCAGCAGGTTGAAGAACTGAAAGACGAAACCTACTCTGTGCCTTCTGAATTCGGACTGCTGCTCGTCGTCGAGGTCGCTGATCTCGTTACCCTCGAATCGGATCGATCCGGAGTCCGGTCGGTCCAGTGCGCCGAGCAGGTGGAGCAGGGTGCTCTTGCCCGCGCCGGAAGGGCCGACCACCGAAACGAACTCGCCGCCGGTCAGCGTCAACGTGAGGTCGTCGAGCGCGCGCACCGTCTGGCCGCCGATGCGGTATGTCTTGGCGACATTCGTCAATGCCAACATCGGCCGATCGTGGCGGCCGGTCATGCGGCAGGCTCGGACCCTGATGCGGGGGTGGGGTTCTCCTCGAGCTGCTCGGGCATCTGAGCGGCGAGGTGTTCGGCGAGGGATTCGATGGTGGGATAGTCGAACACTGCGGTGGCGTTGATCGTGAAGGCGCTGCCGAACTGGCCGAGCAAGCGGTTGCGAAGTTCGACCGCCATCAGCGAGTCCATGCCCAGCTCCAGGAATCGACTTGCCGCGCCCGGCGGTTGAGCGAAGCCGAGGATCTGTTGCAGCTCGCTCTGAAGGTGCTCGGTGACGAAGGCGCCGCGCTGAGCCTCGGGCACGTCGTACAGCCGCCGGAGCATCGCACTGTCACCCGCCGCCGCCGAACCTGCGCTCGGCAGAACGTGATCGAGGATCGGCGGGCGGGCGGTACCCAGCAGCTTCGCCGCCCGTTGCCAATTGGCCTTGAGCGCGATCGCCTGCCCGATTCCGTGCGCGACGACCTCGCCGAGCGCGTTGAGTGCGGCGCCGGGCTCCAGCGGAATCAGACCGCGGGCACCCAGATTGGCGCGCGCTGCCTCGGAGTCGGCCATGCCGCCGTTCGCCCATGGGCCCCAGTTGATGCCCGTCGCGGGCAGGCCCTGTGCCTTGCGGTGGGCAGACGAGCCCGTCGAGCATCGCGTTGGCGGTGGCGTAGTTGGCCTGACCGGGCGCTCCGAGCACGCTGGTGCCGGACGAGTACACGATGAAGAACTCGAGCTCGTCGTCCTTGGTCAGCCGATGAAGATGCCACGCGCCGAGCGACTTCGGGGCCAGCGTCGTGCGGAACCGGTCGAGGGTCTGCTGGGGCAGAAGTGCGTCGTCGATCACGCCGGCCAGGTGTGCCACCCCGCCCAGCGGCGGCAGCTCCGCCCGTATTCGCGCCAGCAGCTCGCCGACCTGACCCTCGTCGCCGACGTCGGCGGCAAGGGTGTGGATCCGGCAGTGGTAGCGCTCCGTCATCTCGTCGATGACCTGTTGGGCTGCAGGATCGGGCGGCCGCCTGCTGGTCAGGACGATGTCTCCGGCGCCGAGCTGCGCCAGATACGCTGCCGTGTGCAGGCCGAGCGCGCCGAGGCCGCCGGTGATCAGGTAGCTCCGATCTTCGCGCGGCTTCAGCGGATTCGGCATCTGCAGCACGATCTTGCCGACGTGCCGCGCCTGCTGCATGCGCCGGAACGCCGTCTTCGCCTCCGCCAGCGGATAGATCTCGACGGAAGCGGTGTGGTCTCACCGCTGGCCAACCCGTTGGACACGACGGCCATCAAGTCGCGGATGCGCTCGGGCTCCGTTGCCATCAGCACGTCCAGCGCAAGGATCTCGTAGTCGATGTCGGGACGGACCGCCGCCATCTGCTCCGGCGGTCCAGATGTCCCGCTTGGCAATCTCGACGAACCGTCCGTTCGGCGCCGTCGCCCGCACGGTGGCGGCCACGAACCCCTCGCCGGTGAGACTGTTGAGCACCACGTCGACGCCGGCACCGCCGGTATCGGCGAGAATGCGATCGGCGAAGTCGGTGCTGCGCGAGTCGTAGACGTGTTCCACGCCCATCGCGCGCAGCGTCGCGCGCTTGTAGGCGCTTGCGGTGGCGAAGACGATCGCACCGCGTTGCCGGGCCAGCTGGACCGCGGCCAGACCGACGCCGCCGCTGGCGGCATGCACGAGCACCCGGTCACCGGCTCCGCAGCTTCGCCCAGTCGAACGCCAGCAGCGCCGTGAGCATCGCCGTGGGTGTGCTCGCCGCCGCTATCGCGCCGATCCGCTCGGGCACCAGCGCGAGCAGTTGGACGGGCACGTTGACCCGGCTGGCCATCGCGCCCGGCCACACGCCGAAGACCCGTTGCCCGACTTCGAATTCGGTGACGTCCGGCCCGCTGCCGTGACGGTGCCGGCGAAGTCGCCGCCGACCGGCCCGGGATCGCCCGGGTAGAGGCCGAGTACGTTGAGCACGTCGCGGAAGTTGACGCCCGCCGCCTCGACCCGGACCTGCACCTGGCCCGCAGCCGGCGGCGCCGGCTCCATCTCGGTCACCCGCAGGTTGTCGATCGCGCCACGTTCGGTCGGTGCCAGGACGTAGTCGGACGTACGCGGTACCGCCAGGTAGCCGCTGCGCGCCCACGGCAATCACCCGCGGCACCAGGAACTTCCCTTGCCGCAGAGCCAGTTCCGGCTCGTCGCCGGGGGTACCGAGCAGGCTCGCCACGATGCGCGACGGCGTCGTCGGATCCGTCGACGTCGACCAGCCTGCACCGCAGCATCGGTTGCTCGCCGATGACGGTGCGGCCCAGCCCCCACAGCGCCGCCTGGACCGGATCGACCGGCTCGCCGGCTTCGGTCGCAACGGCCCGTTCGGTGACGACCCACAGTCCGCCCGCGAGACTCGTGCCCTCCTGCGCCAGCAGGGCGTGGACGGCGGCGAGCACGTTGCCGATCTCGGCCTCCAGCCGGGCGCGCGAATTCGGTACTCGACTCTTCGGCTTCCTGGACGCCCGGTGGCCCGCAGCACGATGCCCGATACCGGCGCGCCGTCGTCTTGAGCCCGCGCGAGGAGATCGCGCCACTGCTCGGCATCGGCAATCCTGTCGACCGCGACGGAATTCGGCAGTTCGGCCGCCAGCTCGTCGAACCCGGCCACCAGCCAGCTTCCGGTTCCGCCTGTCGGCGCCACCCGACGCGGGCGGCGGAGTCTCGCGCCAGCCGACGCCGTACAACATGCCGCGTCGCGTCGCCGCCGAGGCTGCGCAACAACGCCTCCCGCGGTGCGCGCTTGACCGTGAACTCGCGAATTCCGCCCAGGTTGCGGCCATCTCGATCCACGAAGTCGAGGTCGAACACCTGCAGCTCGCTGTCGCCCCGCTGGGCTGCCACCGCGCGCGGCAGTAGAACCGCCGGGGCATCCGTTCGCGAAGTACGACCTGCCCATAGCGCAACGGCAGGAACAGATCCGAGTCCGACGTCGGCCTCCGATGCCATCGCGAAGAGCGCGGCGCCTGCGATGCCGGTGCAGAGGTCGAGCAGCACCGGATGGACCGGTTCGCGGCCGACGTGCTCGGCCAAGTCGTCGCCGACCGCGATCTCGCCGACCGCCTCCCTGTCGCCGACCCACAGCGACTTCAGCGATGATCGCCACACGGGCCCAAGTGCCAGTTCGTTGTCCACGAACGCATCGAACAGTTGTTGAGGGCGCGCGCGGGTCAACCGCTCGAGCGTGACGTCGATGGAATCTGCCGGTTCGGTTGCCGGGGCCTCCTCGACACCAGCGCGGACCATACCGCCGGCATTCAACGACCAGTCCGATTCCACGATCGCCGTATGGACGGCTGGATACCTGGAATGTCCACCCCTGGCCGTCGTCGGACGGATGCAGGGTCAGCTGTACCTCACGGGAGTCCTTGTCACCCAGTAGAATCGGTTCATAGAAGAACACCTCCTGAACCTGCGCGGGCGGCTCCACCGCGGCGAGGACCATGGCCGCGTAGGTGGCGCCGGGGACCACCACGGTGCCGTAGATGACGTGGTCTGCGAGCCAGGGCTGCGTTTTGACGCTGAGCCGACTGGTGTAGACGGTGTCACCGGATGCGAGATCCAGTGCCGCGCCCAGAATCCCGGACACCGCGACGCCGCCCGAACTGATGCCGGACGTCTTCGGCCAGAAGGACCGGCGCTGGAACGGATAGGTCGGTAGTTCGAGTCTGCGACGCGGCGCACGCTGCAGGGCAGCGAAGTCGGGCCGGTGCCCGGCGACGTACGCAGCGGCCACGGCTTCGGTCATCTGACGACGGGCGTCAACGCCCTTGCGCGCCGACGCGATTGCCCGCGGCGGGGTCGAGTGTTCCGGCCAGACCTGCAGGGCGGCCGCGCTCAGAATCGGCTGGGGACCGATCTCCATCAGTACCGAGCAGCCCAGCTGGGCGACGGCGCGCACGCTCTCGGCGAACTGCACCGGCTGGCGGGCATGCCGCCGCCAGTACTGTGCGTTCAGCGGGGTCACGGCCGTGAGCACGGCGCCTGCGCGGTTGCAGATCAACGGCAGCGCCGGTTCGGCGAACTCGAATTGCGCTGCGTACGTTTCGAATTCGGCGAGCGCAGGCTCCATCAGCTCGGAGTGGAAGGCGTGACTCGTGTCCAGCCAGGAGCAACGGATTCCCTCGTCGCTGCACGTCGCGACCAACCGTTCCAGGTCCTCGGCGGGGCCCGACAGCACCGTGTTGGCGCCGTTGTAGGCGGCCACCGACACCCCGGGAAATTCGTCGGCGACGTCCTCCACGTGTTCGGGATCGTCGAACACCGCCACCATTCGGCCGCCCGCGGGCAGATTGCCGAACAGCCTGCCCCGTTCGGCCACCAACCGGGCGCCGTCCTCGAGCCCGAACACCCCGGCCACACACGCTGCCGCATACTGGCCAACGCTGTGGCCGAGCACCACGTCGGGCTCGATGCCCCACGACTGCCACAGCCGGGCCAGGCCCATCTCGACGGCGAAGAGCGCCGGTTGGGCAAAGGACGTGTGCCGCAACGTGTCCGCGTCGCGCCCGTCGACGTCCGCGGTGGTGCCGAACAGAACCTCCAGCAGCGGACGCGACACGATCCCGTCGACCGCCTCCGCGCATCGCGTCACGGTCTCGGTGAACACGGGCTCGGCGTCGAACAACTCGCGCGTCATCCCCGGGTACTGGCTGCCCTGCCCGGTGAACAACCACGCCGTCTTCGGCGGGTCACCGCATACGCCGCGCATTGCACCGGGCGCCAACCGGTTCTCCGCCAGTTCGGACAGCAGTTCCCGCGCATCGTCGACCGAGTCCACGACGAGGGCGGCGCGGTGCTCGAAATGCGAGCGTCCGGCACCGGCGGCGGAGCACACGTCGGCGATGTCCACGTCCGGATGTATGTCCAACCAGTCCCCGTAGCGCCGCGCCACCGCGACCAGCGCCTCGGGTGAGCGCCCGGACAATGGGAGCACCCGAACCGACTCGAGCTGGTGAATCAGCTCAGCGCCACTTCAGCTGTCGCGGGCGCCTCCTCGATGAGGACGTGCGCGTTCGTTCCGGAGAACCCGAACGAGCTGACTCCCGCGCGCCGCACCCTGCCGTTGGCCGGCCACGGGGTCGGCTCGTCCACCACCCGCACCGGCGAGGCTCGTCCCACGGAATGTGTGGCGACGGGTGTTCGAAGTGCAGGTTCTGCGGCAGGATTTCGTGTTCCAGCGACAGCACGACCTTGATCAGGCCGGCGACCCCCGCCGCCGCCTCGAGGTGCCCGATGTTGGTCTTCACCGACCCCATCAGCAGCGGCGCACTGCGAGCTCCCCCGGCACCGTAGACGGCCGCGGCGGCCTGGACCTCGATCGGATCACCCGAGCGACGTGCCGGTCCCGTGCGCCTCCAGGTAGTCGACGTCACCGCCGGTGAGACCCGGCTCGCGACAGCGCGGCGGCGATGACGCGCTGCTGCGCACCGCCATTCGGCACCGTCAAGCCGCCGGACGCACCGTCCTGATTGACCGCACTGCCCCGGATCGACCGCCCGGATCCGGTCCCCGTCGCGCACCGCGTCGCTGAGCCGCTTGAGCACCAGCACGCCGCAGCCTTCACCGCGCACGTAGCCGTCGGCCGCGCGTCGAAGGTCTTGCACCGCCCGTCGGGCGACAGCATCCGCGCGCGCGACGTCGCAATGGTGGTCACGGGGCTGAGTAGGACATTCACCCCGCCGGCCAGCGCAAGGTCGCAGTCGCCGGCGTGCAACGCCTGGCAAGCCGTGTGGATGGCCACCAGCGACGAGCTGCACGCGGTGTCCAGGGATACCGCCGGACCCTCCAGTCCGAGCGCGAACGCCACCCGGCCTGCGATGACGTTGGTGGCATTGCCGGTGGCGAACTGGGCTTCGATGTCTTCGAGGCTGCTGCTGGACAACAGGTACGAGTATTCGTTGGCGCCGACTCCGACGTACACGCCACTTCTGCTGCCGCGCAATGCCGAAGGCGCATATCCGGCCCGCTCGAGACCCTCCCACGCGGTTTCGAGGACAAGGCGCTGCTGCGGATCGATCCACACCGCCTCACGCGGGGAGATGCCGAAGAACTCGGGGTCGAAGCCGTCGATGTCGTCGAGGAAGCCGCCGCAGCGGGTGTAGATCTTTCCCGCTGCGTCGGGATCCGGATCGTAGAAGTCGTTGACGTCGTACCGGTCGTCCGGAATCTCGCGGATCATGTCGACGCCGTCCGCCAGCAGTTGCCAGAAGGCCTCCGCGTCCCGGGCGCCCGGGAATCGACATGCCAGCCCGACGATCGCGATCGGCTCGTTCTCATTCAACGTCACCACCGGGCCCGACTGCGCCGGCGCGCGATCGCTGAGGCCGAGGACGTCGGTCACCAGGTAGGCCGCCGCGTCGGTCAGATGCGGATGGTCCATGGCGAGGGTTACCGGAAGGTGTCTGCCGAGACCCTTTTCGAGCCGGGCGTGCAGCTCGACGGCCATCAACGAATCCATGCCGAGATCGAAGAATCCCGCGTCGTCGCGGATCTCCTGCGCATCGATGCGCGTCACGGCCGCGACAGCATTGCGGAGGTAATCAAGCACCAGTTGCTTGCGCTGCTGTACGGGCGCGGCCTCCAGTTCGTCGGTCAGCGGTGTCGCTGTCGACGAGCTCGGCACAGCCGTGACCTCAGGAAGCTCGCGCTCGATGTTCGCCAGTAACAATCGCTTTCGCTGGAGCTGTTGGAACGGCACGAAGCGGGTCCAGTCGATCCGGGCCAGCATTCCATGTGGTGCCGATGCGCCGACGAGCTCTGCCATCCCGGCCAGCGCGTCGGTCGACGACAACGTCCCGATCCCAAGCAGATCCAGTCTCTCGCGCGTTTCCCGGTCACCCATTCCCGCCGACCAGAGCCCGAACTGGACGCTGACACCGGGGACTCCGCGCTCGCGCAACCGCCACGCCAGCCCGTCGAGGAACGCATTGGCCGCGCTGTAGACGATTTGGGTCCCGGTACCCCACACCGCAGCGATCGACGAGGTGCACACGAAGAAGTCCAACTGCATGTCCGCAGCTGCCTCGCTCAAATACCAGGCACCCCAGACCTTCCCCGCGAAGACCCGGTCCACTTCGGCGTCGTCCATGTCGCGCAGGGAGGAGGCACCGAGCTCGCCTGCGGCATGCACGATCCCGGCCAATCGCGGCGATTCCGTCCGGATCGTGGTCAGCACCCGCGCAACGTCATCGGGGTCGGCAACGTCTGCCGCGAGCACCACGACCTCGCAGCCGTACTGATCGCGCACCGCTTCGATGCGTCGCCGAGCGGTATCGCTCGGCGGCCGTCGCGCCGTCAGCACGAGATGGCCTGCACCGTGCGCGGCCAGATATTCGGTCATCTCCAATCCGACCGCACCAAGTCCGCCGGTGACGAGATAGGTCGCATCACTGCGTAATTCGAGCGGTGCAGTCGTCGGCAGAGCCGTGCGCCTCGACAGCCGGGCAACGTAGGCCGCGCCATCCCGGAGTGCGAGCTGATCTTCTCCTGCCGGTGCCGCGAGGATGTAGGCGATCAATCCGGGCCAGTCCTCGGCGCCACCCGCCGCCATGTCCGCAAGGCCACCCCACAGCTGAGGATGTTCGTAGGAGGCGGTGCGACCGAAACCCCACAGACAGGATTGCACGGGAGAAACGGTGTCCGCCCGCGTCACCCGTTGGGCACCGCGGGTCACCAGCCAGATGGGTGCCACGATCTCGGCGGCGAGCGCGGCACGGAAGATCCGTTGCGTCCCGCCAAGGACGCGGTGCTGCATCCGATCCAGTGAGCGCGTCGACGTCGCACCGTCCGGGTCGAGGCCCCCGAGATGCACGATGTGCAGCGCCATTTGTTCGGCTGCGGCGTCGCGCAGCGCAGCCTCGAGCTGCTCTGCATCGGCGTCCGACCCGGGCATCGCCAGGATCCGGTGCGGGTGCCCGTGCGCGGTCAACAGGTCGGCAAGTGGTGCAACGGTTTCGGCGTCGTCGGCGATCAGAAGCCAGATCAGGTCGTCGACCGGCTCCAGTGCGACGGGCGTCATGGTCGACTTCTCCCAGCCGACCTCGTACCGGGCGTCGGCTATGGTCTGCGACGTTCGCTGTTGGTTGTGTTGGGCGGCCAGCTGTTTCAATGCCCCGACGGTCTGGTCGTCGCCGGCGACGGCGCCGACGAGTGCGGCGAGCTCGTCGATCCGGCCCTCCTCGAGAAGCCTGACCGTCTCGGTGCGCGCCGCATCGGTGGGGCCCGACGTCGAGCTCGTCGAGCACCAGAACTTCCGGTGCTGGAATGGGTATGTGGGCAGATCGACCTTGCGGCCCTTCGTTCGTGCGGACCGCAGCGAAGTCGGGACGGTGGCCTGCCACGTAGGCCTGTGCGAAGGCGTCACTGATCTGACGCTGCTCGGAACCACGGCGGCGCAACGACGCTATGGTCTCCGGCCTCGACTCGGTGTCGGGCCACGCCCGCAGGGCCGCGGCGGTGAGCACCGGCTGTGGACCGACCTCCAGGAGCAGCGCGCAGCCGAGCTCGGCGAGCGAACGCACGCTCTTGGCGAATTCGACGGGCTGCCTCGCATGCCTGCGCCAGTAGTTGGCGTCCAGTTTCGCCTGCCTGCCGACGGCAACGCCGGTGCGGTTGCACACCAAAGTTCGCTGTGGCGAATCGAACTCGAAACCCGACGCGTAAGATTCGAACTCGTCGAGGACCGGATCGAGCAGCTCGGAGTGAAAGGCATGGCTGGTGTCCAGCCATTCGCATCGAACGTCGGTGGCTGTCAGCCCGGCCACCGCCCGCTCGAGGTCCTCGAGCGGACCGGACAGCACGGTGTTGGCGCCGTTGTAGGCCGCCACGGCCAGTCGCGGGAACTCGTCGGTGTAGCTCTCGACCCGGTCGGCATCGGCGAACGCGGCGACCATACGACCGCCCGCAGGCAGACTCCCGAACAGTCGTCCGCGTTCCGCAAGCAACGAAGCGCCGTCCTCGAGGCCGAACACACCGGTGACGCAGGCCGCCGAGTACTGACCGACGCTGTGACCGAGGACCACGTCCGGTTCGAGACCCCATGATTGCCAAAGGCGGGCCAGCCCCATCTCCACCGCGAACAACGCGGGCTGGGCGTACGACGTGTGACGAAGAAGGTCCTCCCCCTCGGCGCCGAAAATCACTTCTAGCAAAGGCTTTTCGAGAATGCCGTGGACCGCGGCCGCACACCTGCTCAACGTGTCCGTGAACACCGGCTCGGTCTCGAACAGCTCCCGCCCCATCCCGACGTACTGGCTGCCCTGACCCGGGAACAGCCACGCCGTCTTCGGGGGGTCTCCACATTCCGCCCGCGCCAGACCTGGGGCGGGCCGATCCTCGATCAGCGCGCCGAGTAACTCATCGGCAGATGCCGTCGAGTTCACCACCAGGGCGGCGCGTTGCTCGAAGTGCGACCGCCCAACCCCTGCGCTGAAACACACGTCCGACACGTCGACGTCCGAGTGCATCGTCAACCAGTTTCGGTATTGGTGGGCAACGTCGACCAACGCCGCGGGCGTGCGCGCCGACAGCGGCAGCACGGTGAAGCGTCCGTCGCCGGGTACCTCGACCGGTCCCGTCGCCGTGGCAGGCTCAGCGGGTGCCTCCTCGACGATGAGGTGCGCGTTCGTCCCGGAGAACCCGAACCCACTGATCCCGGCGACGCGGGGACGCCCGTTGCGGGTCCAGGGGACGGCCTCCTCGACGACGCGCACCGGAAGCCGGTCCCACGGGATGTGCGGCGAGGCATTCCGGAAATTCAGGTGTTTCGGCAGCTCCCCATGTTCCAGCGACAGGATGACCTTGATCAGTCCCGCGATCCCTGCAGCAGCTTCCAGATGGCCGACGTTCGTCTTCACCGACCCGATCAGAAGCGGTCGGTGCGGGTCGCGTCCTGCACCGAAGGCAGCGCCGGCGGCTTGCACTTCGATCGGATCGCCCAGCGACTGTCCCGGTTCCGTGCGCCTCCAGATAGTCGACGTCGCAAGCTTTGACACCGGCGCTCCCCAGCGCCGCGGCGATAACCCGTTGCTGCGCAGTGCCGTTCGGTACCGTCAAGCCACCCGATGCGCCGTCCTGATTCACCGCGCTGCCCCGGATCACGGCCCGAATCCGATCACCATCGCGGATCGCGTCGTCCAGCCGTTTCACCACGACGATGCCGCAGCCCTCACCACGGACATAGCCATCGGCGGCAGCGTCGAACGTCTTGCAACGGCCGTCCGGAGCCAGCATGTGGGCCCGAGAGAAGTTGATCATCGTCGCCGGGCTGATCAACAGGTTCACTCCGCCGGCCAGGGCGAGGTCACACTCGCCGAGTTGCAGCGCTTGGCACGCCTGATGAACGGCCACCAACGACGAACTGCATGCGGTGTCGACCGTGATCGCGGGACCTAGCAGCCCCATCCGGTAACTGATCCGGCCGGCTCCTGCGGCGGCCGACGTGCCGATCCCGAGGTAGGCCTCGATGTCCTCGAGATTCAGCGCGTTGGTCAGCAGACACAGATAGTCCTGCGTGGACAGCCCCATGAATACTCCGGTCTTGGTACCCGCCAGCTCTGATGGCGCACTCCCCGAATGCTCCACGGCCCGCCACGCCGTCTCCAACAACAAACGATGTTGCGGGTCCATGAAGATGGCCTCGCGCGTCGACACCCCGAAGAAGGACGCGTCGAACCCCGCCACGTCGTCGATGAATCCCGCGCGCCGGGTCACCATCTTCCCGGCCGCGCCCGGATCGGGATCGTAGAACTGCTCGACGTCCCATCGGTCTCCTGGCACCTCCGAGATCGCATCGCGGCCCTGCTGCAAGAGATTCCAGAACTCGTCGGCATCGGGAGCGCCGGGGAAGCGGACCGCGTAGCCGACGACGGCGAATCCGTGGTTCGCGCCCTCGAGTTCACGTATCCGCGCGCGCAGCTTCTCGAGCTCCACCTCGGCCTCGTCCTGGAGCTCAGTCATTTTCGGCCACCCATGATCTCGCTGAGCTTCTTGAACTTCATGGCGAGCTTCCAATCACCTTTGATGCGCAACCTTCCGAGGAAGAACAATCCGCGCGGATCGGCTCTCCCCTCGACCAGGTTGATGAAATCGGGCAGCGCCATGCTGATGGTGCACTGCGCGTCCCCGTCGCCATCGATCACGCGCGGGTCGTCGGTGAGGTCGATGATGAAGGTCCGCCCTCCCTCGCCGCTCAGCGCGAATTTGCACACGCCGCCGAATTTGCGCGCCTGATCTGGGTCTTCGCGGATCATCGCGGATGCTCGATCCATCAGATCTTGAACTGTCGTCATGAGGCTCGGGCCCTTCTGTCGGGGTGGTCAGCCGTCGAGCCGCGCAAGGGCGGCCGCATCGGGTGTCGGAAACTTGGTGAGCGGACGACCCGCCTCGATCGCCGCGAGTTCGCGCGCATAGAGCCTGCGCAGCAGGATGATCGCCGCGTCGGAACTGCTTAGCCGGTTCTGCGACCGATCGGGTAGCACGCCCTGGCCGAGCAGGACGATGCCATCCTCGATCAACACTCGGTCCGGTCGGTCTTCGATGTCCTCCCACCGCTCTCGGCCGCTGAGCACTGCGCGGACGACCTCGTCGACCGGCCTGAGCTGAGAGAGATATTCGCGACTGTCCCGAACGCCCTCCGCCACCAAGGCCCCGACGTCGGGCGGCAGATGGGCCGCGATGAAGAGGAAGAACATCATGTGGTTCTCGTCGTCGACCGGCACGTTCCACAGAAAGCTCTTGAAGCCGCGCAGTACACCCGCGCCGGCGTTGAAGTAGAGGGTGTTGGGCATGATGAACGCCAACCGTCGCGCGAATCCGTTGGCGAACAGGCTGGACTGCGTGAGTCCGAAATCCGTTGCTTCGGCGTTCATCTCGGGGATCTCACCGGCGTTTCCGTCATCCTGGTAGACGCCGGTTGCGTGCACCCAGAATTGGTGCACGTCGTCGACGGTGTTCTCCAGGTCGTGGAAGTAGTTCCACTTGCGCAGCTCGACGATGTGAAATCGGCCGTATTCCTCCAGTTCCGGCCACCGCGGCAGGTCCGGCACCGGCGATTCACCGAGGTAGACCCAGATGAACCCGAAATACTCCTCGACCGGGTAGCTCGCGATCTGCACCTTGGCGGCAAAGCTCTTCGGCTCGGCCGGCTGGTCGAGGCACTGCCCGGATTGGTCGTACTGCCAACCGTGGTAGCGGCATCGCACACAGTCGCCTTCGACGATACCGACCGACAGAAGCACGCCTCGATGTGCGCAGCGGCCCGCGATGACGTGGGCCGCACCGTCTTCGCCGCGGTAGAGCGTGAGCTCCTCGTGCAGGATCTTCAGCGGGACTGCTCGGCCGGGCGGCAGGTGCTCCGCGAGGTAGACCGGCTGCCAGCGCTGCCGCAACAGATGGCCGGCCGGCCGGCCCGGTCCGGTGTGCTCGAAGTCCGCGTTCTTGACACTGTCCATCCGTCTTCCTCGGCCTAGACTTTGTCGACGCCTGACACGGTCAGGGCCGCAATGAAATTCGATACGATGCGTGCTATCGACGGGGTTTCGAAGAGCATTCCGTCGTAGGTGACCGTTCCGGTGATCTGGTCGTCGATGGTGCTCATCGCGACAGTCAACTCCCGGCGTAGGACGATAGGGTCGGCCGGGATGCGGGATACGGTGAGTCCACCGGCGGCGAACTCCCCTGGCACCGGGTCGTCCATTAGGAACGCGAGCTCGCCGATGCCGAGCGCACTCGGTCCGTGCTGCTCCGTAAGCGCTTCAAGCACGTGGTGCCACGGAGCGTCCTGGTTCGAAAGGGCGCCGAGCACAGTCGTCTTGACCTCTCGGACGAGCGCGGGCAGACCCTGCTCGGCGTCGACGTCGATGCGCAGCGGGACGGTGTTCATGAACGGTCCGATGATCAGCTGCGTCTCCGAATCGGTGCGTCTGGTCAGCGGTGCGGAAATGACGACTGTGCGTTGGTCGGCGTAGGTGCCCACAGCGGCCGCGAAGGCCGCGAGCAGCACCGAGTACAGCGACGCCTGCTCGTGCACGGCCAGCGCGCGCGCCGCAGCCGCAACCGCAGGCGGAAACTCGAAGGCGAACTGGTCTCCGCGCCGGTGCGGCTGACCGGTACGCGGGTGGTCGGTGGGTAGAGCGGGCGGCAGGTCCGCAGTGCCGAACTGGCGGCGGAAGTGGTCGACGCGCTTCGTCAGGGCGTCGCCGATCAGCCAGGACCGCTCCCAGACCGCGTAGTCGGCATATTGCAAATGCCCGCCCAGCACGGGAAGGTCCTCGAAACCCAGCGAACTGGCCACGAGTCCGCCGACCTCCCCCAGCAGCAGCCGCATCGAATACCCATCGACCAGGATGCGATGAGCGCGGATCCGAAGAACGTGATGGTCCTCGGCGAATCGCGTCACATCCGCCCGAAATGGCGGCTGGGTGCCGTGGTCGCGCCATTCGCGTGCGTCGGACGTGCTGCCGGCGCCGGTAATGCCCTCCAGGATCGGGACCTCGGTTATGTACGACTCGTTGATCACCTGCGTCAACATCGCCGTCGACGAGTCGTCGGAGTTACGGAAGGTCGTGCGCAACAACTCATTCCTCGCCACGACGTCTTGGACACCACGCACGATCGCGGCCGGATCGAGTGGCCCGGTGATTCTGATCGACACGTCGATCCAGTGCGCTGCGGATCCGGGGTCGTCCCGTTCGGCGAGCCACATCGTCTCCTGCGCGTGGGAAGCAGGGAGCTCCTGGCTGCGAGACGCCGGCCGAAGCGGCGGCGCTTCCACAGTGCCGGTCGCGGTCTCCTCGATTCGGCGGGCCAGGTCGGCCAGCGTCTGGTCGTCGAACAGCACGTCCAGCGGGAGTTCGACCCCGAGGTGCTGACGGATCCGTGAACGCACCTGTGCCGCTAGCAGGGAATGCCCACCAAGTGCGAAGAAGTTGTCGCCCGCACCGATCTGCTCGACGCCGAGCGTGCTGCGCCAGATCGAGGCCAGCGCCTCTTCGACATCCCCGCGGGGTGCGACATACTCGACGTCCTGGTCGCGCGTGATCGCGATGGCCGGCAGCCCCGCCAGGTCGAGCTTCCCATTGGGCGTCTGCGGCAACCGGTCCATGGCGAGGAACGCCGAGGGGATCATGTGCTCGGGTAGTTGGCGCCGCGCGTGGGCACGCAGCTCGCCCACCGATACAGGTGCCGCCTCAGGCGCGAAGTAGGCGACAAGCACGCTCCCCACCCCGTCTGGGTTCTGGACCACAGTGACGGCCTCGCGCACCCCCGGATGCTCGAGGAGCACGCTGTCGATCTCGGCCGGCTCCACGCGCAGGCCGCGAATCTTGACCTGCCGATCGGTGCGGTTGCGGTACTCGAACGTGCCGTCCCAGCGCAGTCGCACCACGTCGCCGCTGGCGTACAGGCGATCGTCGGGACTCCAGGGCGCGCGAACGAACCGCTCGGCGGTGAGTTCCGGATCGCCGAGATACCCGTGCGCCAACGCAGAGCCCGCGATGAACAGTTCGCCGGACACACCCGGCGGAACGGGACGCATCGCCCTGTCCAGAACGTACATCGACACGTTGCCACGAGGACGCCCGATAGGCACGATGCTCTGATCGCCCCCATCCGGCTCACCGACCGGATGCCAGCTGACGATGCCGGTGGTCTCGGTTTGGCCGTACATGTTGATCCACCTGGCGCCACTGCCGAACCGATCACGCCACGCACGCACCACACCGAGCCGTAGCGGCTCACTCGCGGTGAGCAACAACCTCAGTCGATTCGGCCGAGGTAAGGCGTCGTTCGCCGCCGCGTCGACCAGCCCCCGGACCACCGTGGGGACGAGATCGGCAACCGTCACATCTGATTTGGTGATTCGACGCAGAAGCTCCGCCGGGTCGCGACGCTCCTCAGTGGTGGCGATCACGACCTGCGCGCCGACCGCGAACGGCACCAGCAGCTGCCGGATCGACGACGAGAACGACATCGACGCCGTCTCGAGATAGACGTCCTCTGCGCATATGCCGACCTCGCGGCCGAGGGTCTCCGCGTACTCCACCACGCTGCCGTGACTGACCGCGACCCCCCTCGGCCTCCCCGTCGACCCGGACGTATACATGATGTACGCGAGAGCCTCAGGCCCCGTTGCGGTTTCGAGTCGCTCCGAAGACTGCTGGCGCAATTCCCCTCCGTCGACATCCTCCTCGCCGAGGAGCAATACCACGCCCGCCTCGCCGAGAATGTCATCGACGCGATCCTTCGGGTACGACGGGTCGATCGGCACGTAGACGCCGCCCGCCTTGAGTATTCCGAGCATTCCTATCGCCATCGCGGCCGTTCGTCCCACACAAAGCGCCACGGGAGTGCCTGCGCCGACACCTAGGTTTCTCAGCCGCCGGGCGAGTCTGTTGGCCGCGGAGTCGAGCTCTCGGTAGGTCAGCGATCGGCCGGCCACGGTCACCGCCTCGGCATCCGGCGTCTTGTCGACCGTCATCTCGAAGAGCTCCGAGACCGATCTTGCCGCCGTCGCTCGAGGCGAAGGAATGGCTTGGTAGTGGGACGATTCGGGTTCGGTCAGCATCGGAAGCTCGGACAACCGCAGCCCGAGGTCGGAGACCATCGCGTCAAGGACCACCTGGAAGTGGGCGATCAGCCGATCGATGCGCACGCCGTCGAACAGCTCGGCCGCGTACTCGACGTGCCCGGTCAGAAGGTCGTCGTCGAAGAACGTGTACGTGAGGTCGCGCTTCGCCGTATGCGTTCCGATCTCGGCGACCTCGAGGCCGAGGCCACTCAGTTCCGCGCCACCAGCCCCGGGCTGCACGACGAGCTGAACGCTGAACAGTGGATTGCGGTTGGCCTCCCGGTCCGGGGCCGTCGCATTGACGATCAGATCGAACGGCACGTCCTGGTGCGCGAGGACGTCGACCATGCGATGTCGAATCCGAGTGAGCAACTCCGTTCCGTCGGGATCGCCATCGAGTCGGATCCGCACTGGAAGCGCATTGACGAAAAGTCCGATCAGGTCTTCGGTTTCGACCCTGGTGCGGTTCGCCGTGAGGGTGCCGACCACGACGTCATCCTGACCCGAATAGCGGGCCAGGACCGCGGCGAACGCCGCGAACAGCGGTACCGATACCGTGACGTTCTCGGCACGACACAGGCCGCGCAACGCGGTCGCGCGTTCGGACCCAAGCGCGAACTGTGTCCGCGCACCGCGAAAGGTCGGCGTCTTCGGTCTGGGCCGGTCGGTGTCGAGCTCCAGTGGCGGTGCGCCGGCGAGATTATTGCGCCAAAAGTCAAGATGCGCGTCGAAGTTCGCTCCGCGCAGCCGATCTCGCTGCCACTGTGCGTAGTCCGGATACTGAATCGGCAAGTTGGCGAGCGGTATCGGCTCGCCGCGGTCGAGGGCCTGATAGATGAGCCCGAGCTCGCGCAACAGCACGCGGAATGACCAACCGTCGGTGACGAGGTGATGCATCGTCAGCACCAACGCGTGGCGGTGCTCGCCGAACTCAAAGAGTCGGGCTCGCAACAGCGGCCCCGCTGCGATGTCGAAGGGGACGGCCGCTTCCCGCTCTGCGACCAAGGCGACATCCGCTTCACGCACCCGGTCGAACGGCAGCTCGAAGGGCTGGGGCGACCCGAGCACTGCCTGCGGAACGCCCTCAACGCTCCGGAATGTCGTGCGCAGCGCTTCGTGCCTCGCCATTACCGCGTCGAAACTCCGTTGCAGTACATCGTGATCCACGGGACCTGGGATGTCTATCCGCGCGGCCACGTGGTAGGCACTCGACGACGGCAACAGCTCATGCAGGAACCACAATTGCTCCTGTGCATGCGAGAGGGGTAGTTCGCCGTCCCGGGACGCGCGGGGAATGGCGAACTGCCGCTTCTCGCCATCGGACGAGGTGTCCAGCCACCCCGCGAGCAGCTCTTCGGCCAGTGCCGCCACGGTGGGGTAAGTGAAGAACAGGGAGGCGGGAAGCTCGGTGTCCAGCGCGGCCTGCATTCGACGGCGCAGGTCCATCGCCGTCAGGGAATCCATCCCCAGAGAGCTGAATTCGGCATCGGGGTCGAGCTCGTCGACGGACGTGCGCAGGGCGTTGGCGAGCTCGGCGACGATGACGGCGGTGAGGCAAATCAACCGCTGCTCGGGTGCTTCCTTGAGCAGCCAATCGGCGGTTCCCGCCTCGACGGGCGGGGCCTCGGCGGGCTCCGACGACCGCGGTAGGTCGGCCTCGGAATCGCCTGACCAGGATGCTCCGGCTCGCGCGCGGCTGTTCAGTTCTGGTGCGGTGTACGCCGGGAACCAGTAGGTGCGGTGTTGAAACGGATAGGTGGGTAGGTCGACCGGCCGCTTCGGGCGAGCGCATCGACCGACGAAGTCCAGCCGGTGCCCGGACGTGTACGCGGCCGCGAGTGCCTCGCTCAGGCAACGGCGGTCATCGGTCTTGCGACGCAGCGACGCGATGGGCTGCGGCGTCGGCGCGCTGTCGGGCCAGGCCCACATGGCCGCCGCGGTGAGAATCGGTTGCGGACCGAGTTCCATCAACACCGCGCAACCCTGGTCCGCGAGCGTGGCCACGCTGTCGGCGAAGCGCACCGGCTGGCGTGAGTGCCTGCGCCAGTATTGAGCATCGAGGTGACTTCGCCGGGGCAGCACCTCGCCGGTGCGATTGCAGACGAACGTCACCTGCGGCGATGAGTATTCGACATTGCTTGCGTACGACTCGAACTCGTCGAGCACGGGGTCGAGCAGCGCGGAGTGGAAGGCATGACTGGTCTGCAACCACTCGCATCGGATGCCCGCATCCGAGAACGCGGCCGCCGCGCGTTCGGTGTCGTCGCCGGGCCCGGATAGGACGGTGCTGGCGCCGTTGTATGCGGCGACCGACAACCGGGGGTACTCGGCAGCACACTGCTCGACCTTGTCGGCGTCGGCGAAGACCGCGACCATGCGGCCGCCTGCGGGCAAGGCGCCGAAGAGGCGGCCACGTTCGGCGATCAGCCGAGCGCCGTCGTCGAGGCCGAAGACGCCCGCGACACAGGCGGCCGCGTACTGGCCGACGCTGTGCCCCAACACCACATCGGGCTGAATGCCCCAGGACTGCCACAACCGGGCCAGCGCCACCTCCACTGCGAAGAGCGCGGGTTGGGCAAAGGTGGTGTTGCGCAATGCCTCTTCAGCGTCCGGACCGGTGTCGAACATCACCTCCAATAGAGACCGCGGCAGCACTCCGGCGAACACGTCGGCGCACTGCTCGATGGTCTCGCGGTAAACCGGCTCGCAATCGAACAACGTCCGCGCCATCCCCGGGAACTGGCTGCCCTGTCCCGGAAACAGCCATGCGGTCTTCGGTCGATCACTTGAGCTCCCCCGCGTCAAGCCCGGAGCCGGACGGTCCTCGTGGAGTGCGGCGAGCAGACGTCGCGCTCGGGCGCGCGAATCCACCACCAAAGCCGCGCGGTGTTCGAAGTGCGAGCGCCCGGCCCCGGCCGTCGCGCAGATGTCCGCAAGCGCCACATCCGGATTCGCGTCCATCCAGTCTCGATACCGCGATGCCAACACAGCCAGGGCCTCCGGCGTGCGCGCGGAGAGTGGCAGCAGTCGGTACTCGCCGCGACCAGAGTCAGCAGCGCTGTCCGCGGCGGGGTTGACGTCAGGCGCCTCCTCGACGACGACATGTGCGTTGGTTCCCGAGAATCCGAACGAACTCACACCGGCGATCCGCGGCCGTCGGTTGCGTGGCCAGGCCGTGGGCTCATCGACCACTCGAACCGGCAAGCTGTCCCATGGGATGTACGGCGACGGTTCGGTGAAGTGCAGATGCTTGGGCAGCACCTCGTGTTCGAGCGCAAGCGCGACCTTGATCAGGCCGGCGATGCCGGAGGCGGCCTCCAGATGGCCGATGTTCGTCTTCACCGAGCCGATCAGCAACGGCTGGTCCGGGTCTCGCCCCTCGCCAAATACCGCACCGGCGGCCTGCACTTCGATCGGATCGCCCAGCGAGGTCCCCGTACCGTGCGCTTCCAGATAGTCGACGTCGGCTGCGTCGACGCCTGCCCGGCGCAGTGCAGTGGCGATGACCTGTTGCTGCGCAACACCATTCGGTACGGTCAGACCGCCGGATGCGCCATCCTGATTGACCGCGGTACCTCGGATCACCGCCCGAATCGAGTCTCCGTCGCGCAGCGCGTCATCGATGCGCTTGAGCACCACGACGCCGCAACCCTCGCCTCGCACATAGCCATCGGCGGCTGCGTCGAAAGTCTTGCATCGCCCGTCGGGAGCCAACATCCGCGCACGCGAGAAGTTGATCATCGGGATCGGGGTCAGGATCACGTTCACCCCGCCGACCAGCGCCAGCTCGCAGTCACCAGAGTCGAGCGCCTGGCAGGCCTGGTGCAGCGCCACCAACGACGAGCTGCAGGCCGTATCCACGATCATGGCCGGCCCCTTCAAGCCCAGCCGGAAGCTGATCCGTCCCGCGCCCGCCGCGGGGGAACAGCCGGTTCCCGAATAGAAGTCGATGTCCTCCAACCGGGACAGCCGGACGATCATCCCCGCGAATTCGTGCGTGGACAGCCCCATGAAGACGCCGGTCTGAGTGCCCGCCAGCGCCGAGGGGGCCATCCCCGCGTGCTCGATCGCGGACCAGGTCGTCTCCAGCATCAGCCGGTGCTGCGGATCCATGAACATGGCCTCGCGAGCCGACACCTCGAAGAACGGCGCGTCGAAACCCGCGACATCATCGACGAATCCCGCCCGGCGGGCCACCATCTTTCCTGGCGCATCCGGATCGGGGTCGAAGAACTCGTCGGCATCCCACCGATCCGCCGGCACGACTGACACCGCATCTCGGCCATCCGCCATGAGCTGCCAGAATTCACCGGCATCGGTGGCACCAGGGAAACGCGCCGCGTACCCCAACATCGCGAAGGTCCGGGTCGCCGTCACGACCGAACTTCTTCCGACACGCCAGCGACGCGATGACGTGAAGTCGGGCTGCGCAGCGGTCCGGCGCCGTCGCTAGATTCATCGATGCTCGGCGGCCAACTCCGAACGACGACGCCAGCACCGAAGGGGCAAATCGGCCAATCGTGCCAGACCATGCTGCCGAACATCGGTTCCTCCGGCCTGGAGTCACAGACCCCTGCGTCAACATTGTGAGACTTCGCTGGCGCGCGCGCACGTCTTCGAATAATTCGCAGTGGATGCGCTCGGTAACTGTCGGACGTGGCGTCCGATTTCATCGAGCTCGATGATTCGTAGTACTTCCTCGGAAAGGTGGTCCTCGAAGAGTGTGTCGAACCGCTCGAGCGGACGGCTGATTCGCGAACGTCAGCGGTCGTCGGCGCCCCGGCTGTCTCCGTTGCTACTCCATTGGGGGTGGATGCTTGGCAGGACGTTGATGTCTGGCGAATTGCAACATAGCGCAGGACAAGCTTGGCACCCTGACCTGCGGTTTTGAGTGGAGCTAAGGGGACTCGAAAGCCGCGACCCAACTCGTCAAAATACCTGCTGAGCAGGATAAACGATCACTCAGGCCTACGCGAAAGCACGTGAAGCGACGCGAAACAACCTGCACAAACGCGAGGGGTGTCGACGGCGCCAACGCGCACTGACAATCCGAGGCCCCCAGGCGGAGCGGAGTCCGACCGGGGCCTTCTCGAAGGATGCGTTTGGTATTGGTCAGCGTGTTCCGTTCTTCGCGTATTCGGCGATGGCGTCGATGTTCGACGGGTCGATGAACGCCGGTCCGGTCAGAACGGGCTGGCCACCGCCGATGGTGTTGCGGTTGTTGAGGTACAGCCACAGCGAGTCCACGGCGAGGTAGCCCTGCAGGAACGGCTGCTGATCGACCGCCCACTGCACCTTGTCCGACTTGATGGCGTCGACGAGTTCGGCATTGGTGTCGAAGGTGCCGATCTTCGCGTCGCTGCCTGCGGTCGCGCGGACTGCACCGCCGACAAGGCGATCGGCGCCCCGAGGGTGACGAGGTAGTCGATCGACGGATCCTGCTGCAGCTTGGCGGTGATGGTGGACTGCACCGACGGCATGTCGGTGCCGTTGACGTTCAGGTTCTCCACCGCGCCGCCGAACCCGGCCTTGACTCCGGCGCAACGGGACTCGAGTGCGACGTTGCCCTGGTCCTGGATCACGCAGACGACCTTCTTCGCTCCTTCGGAGGCCAGCCGCTTGCCCGCGGCCTCTCCGGAGATCTGCTCGTCCTGCCCGAAGTACGCCTTTACACCCATCGCCTGCCAGGCGTCGATGCCTGCGTTGAAGGCGACGACCGGGATGCCCGCTGCAACTGCGGATTTCACGCCTGCGGCGAGCGCTTCGGGCTTGGCCAACGTGACGGCGAGCGCGTCGACCTTGCTGTCGATGGCGTTCTGGACGAGGTTGGCCTGATCGGGCCCCTGCAGTTCCGCGGAGTACTTCAGGTCGATGTTGTCCTTGGCGGCTGCGGTTTCGGCGCCCTTGCGGATGAGGTCCCAGAAGGTATCCCCTGGCGGACCGTGCGTGACCATGGCGATGGTGAAGCGCGGAGTATCAGCCTGGCCGGCATTCATTCCGCCATCGGTGGCGCGGGGCTTGCCGCCGGTGGCCGAGCATGCCGTCAGGGCGATCAGGACGCTGGCGGCGATCGCCGCGATCCGGATGGCGCCCTTGGCTCGCGTGCGTGATGCGTTCATTTTCGTTCTCACCTTCGGTTAGCCGACGCTGGCTGAGTTGGCGGTCTTGAGCGTTTCGGCGGCGACCTGGAGTCCCTCCAAAGGCCCGAAGGCCACGTCTTCGTGTTCGATGTTGACCCACATGTCGGGGTCGACGGCCTGCAGGGCGTTCAGGAAGCGCGCCCAGAACTCGGTGTCGTGGCCGCGGCCGACGGCGACGAAGTCCCACGCCGAGTCCTCTGGCCACTTGTTCACCACATGCCGGCCGCCGAGTCCGGTCGGGTTCTGGTCCATCGGAATTCGGGTGAACCGCTCGTCGAGCACACCGTAGATCTTGCAGTTGTCGTTGATGCGGGTGTCCTTGGCCGCGGCGTGGAACACCAGCGGTCCCAACCACTCGATCGCCGCGACCGGGTCGATGCCCTGCCAGAACAGATGCGACGGGTCCATCTCCGCACCTACGTGTGTGGCGCCTGTTTTGTCGACGAGGCGCCTCAGGGTCGGCGGATTGAAGACCAGGTTCTGAGGATGCATCTCGATGGCGACCTTGACGCCGTTCTCGCGGGCGAGCGCGTCGATCTCCGTCCAGAACGGCACGGCGATGTCGTCCCACTGGTAGTCCAGCGAGTCGAGGTAGCCCGAGTCCCAGGTGTTGACGTGCCATGCGGGCCACTGCCCGCCCGGATGGGCCTGCGGAAGACCGGACATCGTGACGACTCGGTCCACACCCAGCAGGCCCGCAACGCGGATCGCGTTGCGCAGATCGTCGGCGTCCTCGGGACCGACCTCTGGGTCCGGGTGCAGCGGATTGCCGTTGCAGTTCAGGCCGGCGATCGACACTCCCGTGCCGTCGAAGGCGGACAGGTACTGCTGTGGCGTGACTTCACCGGACAGCAGCGCGTCGACCGGCAGGTGGGGCGTGGGCAGGAATCCGCCCGCGTTGATCTCGGCACCCGTGAGACCGAGTGAGGCGATGACCTCCAGCGCTTCACGCAGGGGCTTGTCGTGCAGGATCGCGGTGTAGACACCGAGCTTCATGATTCTCCGACTCCTTCTGGTCAGACGACTTTGACGGTGGCGCCGCCCGACTGGGCGGATTCGGCGATGGCGGCCACGACACGCAGACCGTGCAGGCCGGCGTCGAAGCTGGGCAGTGGTCCCAGATCGCCGATGCCGGCGATCTGATCGAGGAAGGCGCGGGTCTGGTAGGCGAACAGGTCGGCGACCCCATGGCCCACGCCTCCCGCGTCCATCGGCAGGCCGCCGCGGATGTAGGGGTGGTCGGGCCCGATGATCACGCGTCGCGGGCCGCCGATCTCGGCGCGGCCTTCTGCGGTCGAGATCTCGAATTCGCCCGGCCGGTGCAGATTCCAGGCCGCAGACCCAGTGGAGGCGAACAGTTCGAATCCCAGGCCGTCGGGCAGGCTGTGGGCGACGCGTGAGGCCGAGAACGTGCCGACCGCGCCGTTGGCGAATGTCGCTGTGAACGTGGCGACGTCCTCGTTCTCGACGGGGGCCATCTCGTCACTGACGGCGCCCTTGGTGTGGCCGTAGGTGACTCCGAGCGGCACGGGCCGCTCCCTGATCAATGTTGCGAATGCGGCGCCCCCTACTTCGATGATCGGGCCGCAGACGAACTCGCCAAGGTCGATCAGGTGGCTGCCGACGTCGGCGAGCGCGCCTGTGCCGGGTCCGCCGCGGTAACGCCAGGTGATCGGCGAGGTCGGATCCAGCGCGTAGTCGCACCAGTAGTGTCCGTTGAAGTGCACCAGCGCACCGATCGTGCCGGCGGCGAGTTCGCGTCGGATCTGCTCGACGGCAGGCGAACGCCGGTAGGTGTACCCGACGGCGGTGATCCGGTCGGAGCCCTCGGCGGCGGCGACCATGGCCTCGGCGTCGACCAGCGAGCCGGCCAACGGCTTCTCACACAACACGTGCTTACCGGCGGCGAGCAGGCCTTCGACGATCTCGCGATGCAGGTGGTTGGCGACCACAACGCTCACGGCGTCGACGTCGGGCGCCTCGGCGATCGCCCGCCAGTCGTACTCGGCCCGTTCATATCCATACCGGCGTGCGGTGTCGTCAGCGACGGCCTGGTTGGTGTCCACGATTGCCACCAGTCGCACGTCGGGCCTGTCGGTCCCGAACAGCGTGCTCGCGGTGCGGTACCCGGCGGCGTGTGCGCGTCCGGCCATGCCACCGCCGATGACGGCGACTCCGATCGATGGATTCGTCACTACGCGCTACTCCTTGTCCGGTCTGGGACGGGCCGCTCTGTGCGACACCTTGTCTCTGATCTGTTTGTCCGGTCTACTAGACCGGTCTAGTTACGCTACTATGGGCGCTGTCACACCCGGCTGTCAACCCCTGCCGGCCTATTTCGAACGAGGTGTACGTGGCGAGGGATCGCGATCGACCGACCATGCAAGACATCGCCGACAAGGTCGGGGTGTCCAAGGCGCTGGTGTCGTTGGTCTTCCGCAACGCCGCGGGGCCCAGCGCCGAGACACGCCAGCGAGTGTTCGCGGCCGCAGACGAGCTCGGTTACCGGATCAACCGGACCGCCGCGCTGATGACCGCCCGCCGCACCCATCATCTCGGTGTCACGATCAACATCCGCAACACCTTCCACACCGAGATCGTCGAGCACATCGTCGCTGCAGCCGATCGGGCCGGATACGAGGTGGTGCTCGGAGCCGTCACTCCGACGAACGACGAGGCCAAGGTAATCGAGACATTGCTTGACTTCCGTTGCGAGGGAATCCTTTTGATCGGCCCCGAACTATCGGCCGCCGAATTGGCCAGCCTCGGCGGAAAGGTGCCCTCCGTCGTCGTCGGACGACGGATCCGAGCCGAGACGCTCGACGTCGTCCGAACCGCCGACGGCCGCGGAATCGGGACGGTCGTCGATCACCTCGTCGGACTGGGTCACCGGCAGGTGGTCCACGTCTCGGGCGGCTCGGGTGTCATCGCCACCGACCGCTGCAATGGCTACCTTCGCGCGATGCGCAGGCACGGCTTGGAACGCCATGCAAAGATGATCGACGGCGACTTCACCGAATCAGCGGGAATCGTTGCGGCACAACGACTGCTGGCAGGAAAACTGCCAACAGCGGTGGTTTGCGCCAACGACCGCATTGCCGTCGGCGTTCTGGACGCGTTGCGACGTGCCGGGGTCGACGTTCCAGGCGAGGTCTCGGTAACGGGCTACGACGACAGCATGTTGGCGCGACTGGGTCACATCGACCTCACCACGGTCAGCCAGAAGCCTCAGGAGCAAGCCGACCACGCGGTCGCAGCCGTCATCGAACGCCTCGACAAAGAGCGCACTGAGCCACGGTCATCCGTGCTCACACCAGATCTCGTGGTGAGAGCCACGACCGCCCCGCCCCGGTGACTGCATAAATGTTGTATTGTCCTAACAAGCTGCACTTGAATGGCAACGGGAGGTTTTGCCTTGCGCATCGGATTGGTCGGTTACGGGGTCGGAGGTCGCTACTTTCATGCGCCTTTCATCGTGGCCGCCGAGGGTTGTGAACTCGTCGGTGTGGTGACACGGTCTCCGCATCGTGTGAGGGATGCGCGCGGCGACCTACCGAACGTGCCGGTATTCGGCTCGCTGAGTGAGCTTCTCGATGCGGGCGTCGATGCAGTGACCATCTCGACGCCGCCGCAGACGCGGCGGGAACTCGTACTCGAAGCGATTGAGCGTGGCGTCGACGTCATCGCCGACAAGCCTTTTGCCCCAACGGCGGCCGCCGGTCGCGAACTCGTCGACGCAGCGAGAGACGGCCGTGTGATGCTGAGCGTGTTTCACAACCGGCGATGGGACACCGACATCACGACCCTTCGCGGCGTACTCGACAGTGGGTCATTGGGCGAGATCTGGCGGTTCGACTCGCGCTTCGACCTCGACGAGGCACAGACTTTGGAAGCAGGGCCTCACGGAGGGTTGCTGCGCGACCTGGGCAGCCATCTCGTGGACCAGGCGCTGTGGCTCCTGGGACCGGCGCGACGGGTGTTGGCCCATCTGGATTGGTTGGACCTTCCCGAAGGACGCACCGACGCCGGATTCGTCCTCACCATCTCGCACGCCAGCGGTGCACATTCGCACGTGTCGGCAAGCAAGGCGAATCGAACGGTGTCCAGGGAATTGCGCGTCTTCGGCTCTCTGGGCAGCTACGTGTCATCGCAGTCCGACGTACAGGCACAGGCTATATTCGCCGGCGCACGGCCGGTCGACGACCTCAGCGCCTGGGGCTACGAGGTAGAAGAGCGCTGGGGGACGCTGGCGACCGCTACCGGAAGCCGACGGGTGCCGTCTATGCAGGGTTCGTATGCGGACTACTACGCACGCTTCGCCGCAGCGGCCGCGGGCAATGGACCACAGCCGGTGCCCGCGGCAGAAGCTGTCGAAACCTTGGCGGTGCTAGACGCCGCGCGACTCAGCGCCGAAGAGGGCCTTAACGTCGCGATCTGACCGGTGACCGGGACGGATGCGTTAATGCGGTTTCCGCTTCTTCCTTACACACCTGCGTTTCGCCGGTTGTCTTGGAAGAATCGCGCGGCACGTGCGATGGCATCTGGGGTTGATTCGGGCTGCCAGCCGAGTTCGCGCACGGCCTTGGAGTGGTCGAGCGAATCGACCGCCCCGACAGGCGAAGCGACGCTGGAGTACCTTCCTAAACCCCGCGCTCGACGGGCAGCAGTCCGCGGTCGACGGCGCCGACCAGTGCGGCGTGGTCGGCTTCGGTCTGATCGGCGTAGCGCCGCGCGAATGTGCACAATGCCTTGTCAACCCGGTCGGAGCTCCCCATGTAACCGGCGATCATCGAAGCGCCGCTGGTCCTGGCGTGCCCCTTGGCGAGGAGCTGACCCACCACTCCGGCGTAATCAGTCAGCGCGGCCGCATCCATTGCGTCTAAAGGTATGCGTCCCTTCATGTTTCGGAACTGTCGCACGTAGTATTGCAGGCCGTCCTTCGTGGTCCACCCCAGTAATGGGTCGCTCACCGTCTGCAGTGATTGTTGGTATTCCACGACCCGCTGCCCCTGGTGCGCGTGCCATGCCGATTCACCGTGCACGTAGCGCCCAAGCACCGATCGGCGAGCTTGCTTGAGCTGTAGGAAAATAACGTCGGATTCCGATGAACCCTCCAGCAGCGCCACGTATGCGCGCAGGCCGACACTGCCCACCCCGACCACCTTGTGTGCAACGTCGACCAACGTGTAGCCGCCGAGAACACGCCGCCAGTACGAGGGCAGAGTCTCGAGATACTCGTCGAGTGCCTCCGCCAGTAACTCCGCTTCACGCGGGGGCAGCCGCGTGATCAGGGGTGGTTCCTCGATAATCCTCCGCTCGCCGTCCACCTCATGGGTGAAGCGCGGCAGCGCCCGGTCGCCCGTGCGGGTACGCGCGCGCTTCGCCGACCGCACGACCTGTTCGCTGAGCGGGCCTGCCGTCTCGGCTGCCAGCCTGTCGACCTCAAGCCGAATAAAAGACCTTGTGAACAACGGCAGGTCGGCGAGCCGCCGCAATTCGTGACGATACGAGGCCACACAGGACCGCACCGCGTTGCCGCAATGGTCTTCCGACGTCCCGTTGACGCGCCCGGCGACCCAGATACTCGCGGCCAACCGCCGCAGGTCCCACTCCCAGCCGCCTGGGTGGGCCTCGTCAAAATCGTTGAGATCGATCACCAGATCCTGCTCGGGAGATGCGTAGAACCCGAAGTTGCCGAGGTGCGAGTCACCGCACACCACGGGTGTGATTCCCGTTGCAGGCAGATGAGCGACGTCCTCGGCCATCACCACCGCGGTTCCGCGCAGAAATCCGTACGGCGAGTCGACCATGCGACCGACCCGGATCGGGATCAGCCGGTCGTCCCTCCCCTTGTGACTGAGGTTGATGAGTTGCACAGGGTCGGGACGGTCAGAAGGCGCCGTCCAGTCGGCAAGCGACGTGCGCGGCACCCGCGTGCGCAGACTTTTGCCAAGGGCAAAGCGCTCGGCCCGTGTTACCGGTCGCTGTCGCAACGACCGATACGCAGTGCCGTCGGCATCGGCGAGTACGGTGTGCACGCCGGCAGCTGCGATGCTATCCATATCGGCTGGATACTCCGTTCGTTGGGAATAGTCCAGGATCGATCTAGGCCGACCAACAGCGGCTTGGTGTCAGCCAAGTGCCGGCGCCGAGCGTGTCCCGACCAGCGACCGCAGCTTCTCCAGCGCCTTAGCTGAATCGCTACCGGGCTCAGCGCGGTACAGGAGAATGTGGTCGCCGCCGGGATAGTGTGCGTTGAGCCGGTGGCGATAGGGATGAAGATCGCCGACCTGAGGATGACGCATGAGGTGGATTCCCAAGCGATCGCCCACGTCGGCCCGACCCCACAGTTCGCGGAAACGTGGACTGGCATCGGCAGCTCGGCTCCGTTTCGGACCAAATCGTGTTCGAAGGCAACGGAGTCTCCTACTTCGTGACGAAGTTCGATCCGGGCCTCGGCTATCTGACTACGCCGGTGACCCTCTTCTACGAAGCGGGAAGCACGCCGACGGCACGCGTCTTCGCCCCAAACACGTCCCAACACGCTTCACTAATTATCACGATCGTTGGCACGCTCGAGGCAGCGTAGCCGCCCGCTTTCGTCAGTGGCGTCAGTCCGAAATCGTTCGCGAAGCCGGAGGTTGCGGGCCTTGGCAGCGTCGACGTCGTCGACCTTGCGCCTTAAGTGATGGAATCGGCGGTCAATTGTTGACGTGAGGCCGAGGCAGTTTTCGTCTTTGCCCTCTCTTGGTGTGACGACGGGCGGAGGACCCCGCACCTCTTACGTCTCAGTGTCATGAAATGACAAGAAAGTGTCATTTCAGGGCAAGACATCAAAGGATGTGCGTCACTACCGTTCTCGGTAATAACAACACGCCGCGAACTGCGGCAACCGACGAATGGATGATGGCGATGCGAGCAGTGGTAATGCGCGACGGTGGCCTCGACCTCACCGAGATCCCAACACCGGAGCCGGGACCGGGCGAGGTTCTGGTCAAGACCCTGGCCGAAGGAATTTGCGGAACCGATCTGCACTGTGTGAAGCACGGGTCGGCGTTCGCGGCCGGAGTGAAGGCCGTGACCGGCAGGGACTTGATGGACGTCAGCAAGCCGCTGGTACTTGGGCACGTCTGTGGCTTCCCGCAGCAGCGGCAGGGCGCCGAGCGCGGGGGCGCTGACCGGCACCAGGTTCCACGGTTGCGGGAAGGTGAACTCTTTGCGCAACGACGCATTCCAGTCACGCAGATAGCTCGCATCCGCGCCCTCGGAGGGCTGAACTCCATGAGGACGCTGACGTGCATCGGCATGTCGGGTGATTCGATGGCCAACCACGCCGAGTCGGTGAAGTTCAGTCTTTCTCATTGTTTGCTCCGTGTTCTGGTCGTTCTAGGCGATTGTTTTGCGGGCTTGGTGGTGGTGAGGGGGACCCGTTTGGTGGTCCAGTCGCTATGCGGCTTGGGGTTGGTGGGTCGTGGTCCACTGTAGAGCGAACTCGGCTGGGGTGAGTTCGCCGTGGGCGGAGTGGGGTCTGTTGGCGTTGTAGTCGCAGCGCCAGTCTTCGATGATTACGCGGGCTTCCAGTAACGAGTCGAAGCGCCATGAGTTGAGCAGTTCGTCGCGTAGCCTGCCGTTGAACGATTCGATCCAGGCGTTCTGCCACGGCGAGCCGGGATCGATGAAAAGTGAACCGGCGCCGTCGACGCCGCCATCCAGCGCCCCGTGTTGCAATGCCATCCAACACATCGACGACGCCGTCGCTTCCGGCGGCCTCGACACTTCGGTGATTCTACGTTGGCTGATGGAACAGTACGGCTGCGAGGTGGTGGCTTTCTGTGCGGATCTCGGCCAAGGCGAGGATCTCGAGGCGGTCCGCCGCAAAGCCATCAAAACCGGCGCGAGCAAAGCCGTCGTCGGCGACCTGCGGGAAGTGTTTGTCAAGGATTACGTCTTTCCCATGCTCCGCGCCAATGCCGTCTACGAGGGATCTTATTTACTGGGCACGTCCATCGCGCGGCCGCTCATCGCCAAAGCGCAGATCGATGTCGCCACCCAAGAGCGCGCCGACTCTGTTGCCCACGGCGCCACCGGCAAGGGCAACGACCAGGTGCGCTTCGAGTTGACCTATTACGCCCTCAGACCCGGCATCAAAGTTATCGCTCCGTGGCGCCTCTGGGACTTGAACTCGCGCACCTCCTTGATTGCCTACGCGCGCAAGCATGGGATACCGGTGCCGGTGACGAAAGCGCGGCCCTACAGCACTGATCGCAATCTCTTTCACATCAGTTACGAAGGTGGCATTCTCGAAGATCCCTGGAAAGAACCGCCGGGAATATGTTCGTTCGGTGTCGGCCGGTGGAGAGGGCGCCGAACCGGGCGGAGTACGTCGAGATCGATTATGTGCGCGGTGATCCCGTCGCGGTGAACGGCAAGCCACTTTCGCCGGCGCGGTTGTTAGGCAAGCTCAACGACACCGGCGCGAGACACGGTATCGGGCGGGTGGACATGGTGGAGAACCGTTATGTGGGGATGAAATCCCGGGGCGTCTATGAAACTCCGGGGGGAACGAATCTCCACACGGCGCACCGGGCCGTGGAATCGATAACCATGGACCGCGAAGTGTTGCGGCTGCGGGATGGGCTGATCCCGCACTATGCGGAGATGGTCTATTATGGCTATTGGTTTGCGCCGGAGCGCGAGGTTCTGCAAAAAACCGTCGATGCCGCTCAGCTTAACGTGAGCGGGCGGGTTCGGCTGAAGCTTTATAAAGGCAATGTCATTGTGGCCGGACGGCGGTCGGATTCATCGCTCTATGATCCCAAGGTGGCAACTTTCGAGGAAGACGATGTTTATAACCAGGGAGATGCCGACGGTTTTATCCGGCTCAACGCTCTGCGCCTCAGGCTGCGAAGCCAGAGCAGAAGCAGAAGAAAGAGTTAGCGGTTGAGGGCATTGGCTCGGAAGATTCACGGATTCAGCCGAAGATCGCGAACCACTAAGGGAGCACGGGTGACTGGGCCTGGGCGGGAAAAGCTTTGGGGCGGACGATTCGTCGCCGGAACCGCTGATTCGGTGGAAGCCTTTACGGCCTCCATCGACGTCGATAAACGGCTCTATCGCCACGACATCGCCGGGAGCATTGCCCACGCCAAGATGCTGGCGCGGCAGCGGATCATTCCGATCCGGGATGCGCAAAAAATTATTCGCGGCTTGAAGGCCATCGAACAGGAAATCACCCGGGGGACTTTTAGTTTTTCTCCGGCGGACGAAGATATTCACATGAACATCGAGCGGCGATTGACGGAGAAGATCGGCGCCGCCGGGGAAAACTTCACACCGGCGCGGAGCCGCAACGATCAAGTCGCCCTCGACATGCGTCTGTTTCTGCGGGAAGAGGTAAACCTCATCATTGCGGAGCTGAAAAATCTCCAGCGCTCGCTCACTGGTGTTGCCAGAAAGAAGTTGGATGTGATTATGCCCGGTTACACCCACTTGCAGCGGGCTCAACCGGTGTTGTTCTCCCATTACCTGCTGGCTTATTGCGAGATGTTCGAGCGTGACGGCGAGCGATTCTCGGCCTGTCGCGAACGGATCAACGTACTGCCCCTGGGGGCCGGCGCGCTGGCGGGGACGAGCTTTCCCATCGATCGAAAATACGTCGCCAAGCTGCTCAAATTTCCGCGGGTTTCGAAAAACAGCATCGATACCGTCAGCGATCGGGATTTCGTTTTGGAGTTTGTTGCGGCGGCCGCGATCCTGTTCGTTCATCTGAGTCGTATGGCAGAGGAGTTGATCTTGTGGTCGAGTCAGGAGTTTGGCTTTGTTGAATTACCGGACGGCTATTGCACGGGCAGCTCGATGATGCCGCAGAAGAAGAATCCTGACGTGCCGGAGCTGGTGCGCGGGAAAACCGGGCGAGTTTTTGGCCACCTGCAGGCGCTGCTGACGATTATGAAAGGGTTGCCCTTGGCCTACAACCGGGATTTGCAGGAGGATAAGCTTCCGCTTTTCGACACGGTGGATACCGTCAAGACGAGTTTACGCATCATGGCTGAGTTGATTGATGGCATGAAGGTTCGGCAGGAGCGCATGCTGGCGGCGGCGCAGGACGGTTTCATGAATGCCACCGATCTGGCGGATTATCTCGTCGAGCGCGGGATTTCTTTTCGTGACGCCCATGCGATCTCGGGGAGGATCGTTCGGCACTGTGTTGCAAAGGGTTGCCGGATCGAAGAACTTTCGTTGGCAGAGCTGAAAGGCTTTGCAAAAAAAATCGAGAAAGACGTCTACGAGTTTCTGTCTCCGGAATCGGTGGTCAATCGCCGACGCGCTTTCGGAGGCACGGCCCGGGGCAATGTCTTGCGGCGGTTAAAAGAGTTGAGGGCGTAGATGAGACTGGTGGTTGCTCTTGCGCTGACGCTTGCCCTGGCGCCCTTGGCTTGCGGCAAAAAGGGAGATCCTCGGGCGCCGGAGTTGGCGACCCCTCGTGTCATCGAAAATCTGCGGGCGACCTCAGGCGCCAATGGCGTGGCGCTCACCTGGAGCCGTCCCACACAATATGTCGACGGCAGCGAGCTCAAGGATCTGACAGGCTTCGCGATTTTTCGGAAGGATATTTCGCCCACTTGCGTAGACTGTCCGGTGCCCTATAAACCGTTGACGACGGTGGATATCGAAGATCGAGAAAAATTTGTCAAACAAAAGCAATACCGCTATGTGGATGAGGCGACGCAGCAAAAGATGACCTATCGCTATCGAGTGTCGTCCCAGTTAAAAGACGGCTCCTTGAGCGCGCCATCCAATGAAGTCGAAATTACGCGAGGTCCCTGATGAATCATTTTGATTACCGCAACGGAGAAATGTTTGCCGAAGGGATGCCGATTAAGAAAATCGCCAAGGAAGTCGGCACGCCGGCCTATATCTATAGCCTGGGCGCGCTGAGGCAGCAATTCCGGGTTTTCGACCAAGCCTTTTCCTCCGTGCCGCATCTGGTTTGTTTCTCCGTCAAAGCCAATTCCAACATCGCTCTGCTGCGGGCCTTCGCCAAAGAAGGCGGGGGATTCGACATCGTCTCCGCCGGCGAGCTGTTCCGCGCGCTCAAAGCTGGCGCCGACCCCAAGAAGATCGTGTTTTCGGGGGTGGGCAAGACGAAGGAAGAAATCGAATACGCGCTTGCATCCGGCATTTTAATGTTCAACGTCGAATCCGAGCACGAATTGGTGGCGTTGAACGAAATCGCCGGCGGCATAAAGCAAAAGGCGCCCATCAGCTTGCGCATCAATCCGGACGTCGATCCACAGACACACCCTTACATTTCCACGGGGATGAAGAAGGCGAAGTTCGGCGTCGATATCAAACGTTCGGTGGAGGCTTACAGGAAAGCTGCATCGCTGCCGAACCTGGAGGTGGTGGGCGTAGATTGTCATATCGGTTCGCAGCTCACGTCGGTATCTCCCTTCGTCGATGCGCTGGCCCGTGTGCGCGAGTATTTGGATCGCGTGCTGGTGGGATCGCTGCAAAAGGAGGGCGCGCGAATCCGTTATCTCGACCTGGGTGGCGGGTTGGGGATTACTTACAAGGATGAAATGCCGCCGCATCCGGAAGCCTATGCCAGCGCAATCCTGCAGGGTTTGGCCGGACTCGACATCACGCTCATCCTCGAGCCCGGTCGCGTGATCGTCGGTAATGCGGGGATTCTCGTGACCGAGGTTCAGTACCTCAAGGAGACCGACGACAAGAAATTCGTCATCGTCGACGGCGGCATGAATGACCTGATTCGGCCGGCGCTTTATGGTTCGTACCAAGCGATTCAGCCGGTGATGCAAAACCACGGTGAGAAAATCGTCGCGGATGTCGTCGGCCCGATCTGCGAGAGCGGCGATTTCTTTGCCAAAGACCGGGAGATGGCCCGGCCCAAGCGCGGTGATTTGCTGGCGGTGATGAGCGCGGGAGCCTATGGTTTTACCATGGCGTCGAATTACAATTCTCATCCCAAGCCGCCGGAAGTTCTGGTGGACGGCGACCAATACTACGTCATCCGCACCCGTGAAACCCTGGAGGATCTCATCCGAGGAGAAACGATCCCGGCGGTGCTGCAATGAAAGTAGCAAAAGCCGGGCAAAGCTCGCCTGCGCCTCAAGGAAAGAGGTATCCGGATACGGCACCGCAGAGACGCTGAGAGCGCAGAGGTAAAGGATTCTTGATGAATAAATACTCTGGTCTCTGTGAACTCCGTGCCTCGGCGGTAGAATGGTTTTCTTCTGTCTCGGTTTCGACTCCTGTGTTACAGGTTTTCCTATGGGAGTAGATTTTCACAAAGGGGGTAGGCCGAAGTCGGCGGATTTCGGAACTCAAAAAGAGTGAGCAAGATGGAAATTGCGTTTACCAAGATGCACGGTTGCGGCAATGACTTCGTTTTTCTCGATTGCCTCAAGAGGGACATCAAGAATCTCGCGGTGATCGCCAAACAGCTGTGCGATCGCCGCTTCGGCATTGGCGCCGATCAGCTACTCACGGTTCATCCCTCAAAAGTCGCCGACTTCAAGATGGAGATCTACAACGCCGACGGAAGCCAGGTGGAGATGTGCGGCAACGGTATTCGCTGTTTTGCGAAGTATGTCTACGATCACGGCGTTACCCAAAAGCGCGAGCTGGAAATCGAAACTCTCGCGGGCATCATTCGCCCGAAGATCGTCGGCGAGCTAGTCGAAGTGGACATGGGCGAGCCCATCCTCGAGGGACGGAAGATTCCCGTCGACGCCGATGGGCAGATCATCAATCGGCCGTTGACGGTGGAAGGCGCGACGTACCAAGTCACCTGCGTCTCCATGGGCAATCCCCATTGCGTGCTCTACCTGGATGACATCGATACCCTGGATCTGGAAAAAATCGGACCCGGTTTCGAGCATCATGCGTTTTTCCCCAGACGGGTCAACACCGAGTTTATCAAAGTCCTGGCTCCCAACGAGGTAAAGATGCGGGTGTGGGAGCGCGGCGCCGGCGAAACCTGGGCGTGCGGCACGGGAGCTTCAGCGGTGGGCGTTGCCGGAGTGCTCACCGGGCGAACGGAGCGGGAAGTAACGATCCACCTCAAGGGCGGCGACTTGCTGATCGAATGGCGGGACGACAACCGAGTTTACATGACGGGGGCGGCGGTCGAAGTGTTTCATGGCACGGTCAAGGTTTCTTAGGAGAAAGTAACTATGTTTTCCGGCTCAATGGTCGCGTTGGTGACGCCCTTTAAGGACGGGAAAGTGGACTGGCGTAGTCTCGAAACGCTGGTCGAATTTCACATCACGAATGGTACCAACGGCATGGTTCCCTGCGGCACCACTGGGGAATCCGCGACTCTGAGCCATCAGGAACACGACGATGTAATCAAGACGGTCATCAAAGCAGTTAACCAACGGGTGCCGGTGATCGCCGGCACCGGCTCGAACTCGACGGACGAGGCCGTGCGGCTCACTCGCGAAGCCGAGAAGTCGGGCGCCGACGGCGCGCTGATGATCTCGCCTTATTACAACCGCCCGACGCAGGAAGGGATTTACCAGCACTACAAAAAAGTCGCATCCGAAGTCGGTATTCCGATCATCGTTTACAACATCCCGGGGCGAACCGGATCGAAGATCGAGCCGGAAACTTTGGCGCGTTTGGCGGAGATCAAGAACATTGCCGGGGTCAAAGAAGCCACCGGCTCTGTGGATCAGGCCATCGATGTGATTCGTCTTTGCGGTGACAATCTGGCGGTCTATTCCGGCGAGGATTCCCTGACCTTCTCCTTGATGGCGCTGGGCGGCAAAGGTGTGATCTCCACCGTCGCGAATATCGTGCCCAAGGAGATGTCGCAGTTGACGGGGGCCTGCTTGAAAGGAGATTGGGACAGCGGGCGCGAACTGCAATTGAACCTAATTCCGTTGATTCGAAGCGTTTTTCTCGAGACCAATCCGATCCCCATAAAAACTGCCCTCGCGCTCATGGGCAAGTGTACCGGCGAGCTGCGTTTGCCGCTGACCCCCATGTCAGAGGGTAATCTGAAAAAACTCGGCCAAACGATGGCCGAATTCGGTTTGCTCTAAACCCGATGGCATTGGGTTTGATCGTTTGTGGCGTTGGCGGGCGCATGGGGGGTGCCCTCGTGCGCGCCGTAAAGCAGACGAACGGGGTGTCACTGTCTGCGGCGATTGATAAACCTGGAAGCGAACGGGTGGGAAAAGACGCCGGTGAGATTTCAGGCGCTGGACGGCTAGGGGTCACAATCGACGACAAGATTGATTCTTATCTCAAGCCCAACACGGTTATTATCGACTTTACCCATCCGCAGGCTGCGTTAAATTATTTAGGTGCCGCGGCGAAAAAGACGGTGCCCATGGTGATCGCCACCACCGGATTCAGTTCAAGGGAGCTGGCAGAGATCAAGCGCCGTTCCCGGCGCACGCCGATTCTCCTGTCGGCCAACACGAGCCTGGGCGTAAATGTTTTGATTTCTCTGCTCGATAAGGCCGCAAAGATGCTTGGCGAAGACTATGACGTCGAGATTGTCGAGGCCCACCATCGCTTCAAGAAAGACGCCCCGAGCGGTACGGCGCTGGCGCTGGGCCGCGCGGTGGCACAGGCGCTTAAACGCGACCTCGATAAAGTGAGTGTCCATGGCCGCAAGGGACTGGTCGGGGAACGGCCCAAGAAAGAGATCGCGATGCTCTCGGTTCGCGCCGGCGACATCGTCGGCGAGCACACCGTTATCTTCGGAGGCATCGGCGAGCGATTGGAGTTCATTCATCGAGCCCATAGCCGCGACACCTTCGCCCGCGGCGCCCTCCGAGCCGCCCAGTGGCTCGCGAAGCAGAAGCCGGGCCTCTACGGCATGCA
>CAVUPN010000036.1:0-107321 GCA_963743225.1 uncultured Actinomycetota bacterium
CCGACGGCAACTTCGCCCGACAACCGGGCACCCCCGGTGACCACGAATCGCTCGCTCACGCGGGTTAGTGTAAACAGCGGCGCGGGCAGTGTCAGATACCACGCTCAGTCTGCCCCGGTACGGTTTGACCATGGCGGTACATCTGACTCGCATCTACACCCGCACCGGCGACGACGGGACCACCGGGTTGAGCGACTTCAGCAGGGTTTCCAAGAACGATGCGCGACTGGCGGCATACGCCGATTGTGACGAAACCAACGCTGCCATCGGCGTTGCGGTCGCACTTGGCAACCCCGGTGAGCAGATTCTCAAGGTGCTGCGGCAGATTCAGAATGACCTGTTCGACGCGGGCGCTGACCTGTCCACGCCCGTCGTGGAGAAGCCCGAGCATCCGCCACTGCGAATCACCCAGAGCTACATCGACAGGTTGGAGTCGTGGTGTGACGAATTCAATGAGCCGCTGCCTGCACTGAATTCGTTTGTGCTGCCGGGTGGTACGCCACTTTCAGCGCTGCTTCACGTCGCGCGGACCGTCGCGCGACGCGCTGAGCGCTCGGCATGGCAGGCCGTGGAGGCACACCCCGACGGCGTGAGCGTGTTGCCGGCCAAGTACCTCAACCGGCTCTCCGATCTGCTGTTCATTCTGACGAGAGTCGCCAACCCCGACGGCGACGTCCTCTGGCAACCGGGCGGATGAGCGCTTGCGCGAAGACCATTGGATGTAGTGCCGCTTCCGATCAACTCGTCCGGCGGCGCGCTCGAGACGACGGCCGCGACTCCAGCCACGACTGGAACGCCGTCAGCGCACCGCGGTCCAGAGCGACCTCATAGCCGCGCCCGCGTTCCGGGCTGGTGTCGCGCAGTTCGAGGATCACGATCGCGTCGGTCATGATGTCGAACTCGTCGCCGCGAGGTGAGCGGCGCGACACGATCTCGAGACCGCGACGACTCAGCCGGCGATCGGGCCACCACCGCAGACTCGACAGCCGGTAAAAGCCCGCTTCGCCACCGCGATAACGCATTACACCGTGTCGCCAGCCCTGGCCGCCCACGGCCGGGAAATCACGCAGGATAGCGGCGGTACCCCCGACCTGACGCAGTTTCCAGAGCCGATAGCACAGGGCGATGACGACAAGCAGCAACACGCCAACCAGCGCGGCCATGATCAGCATGGACGCGCTCATCGGCGGCTCTAGTCGATCTGACCCAGCGCGCGAAGCCTCGCGCGGCCCTTGGCGGCGGTCTCTGGATCGTCGGACTCCGAATCCTGCTTTGCGGCGTCGGCGTCGATTTCGGACTCGAGTTCTGCGGACTCGGCGAGGATGATCACGCCTTCGTCGGTCACCGACATGAATCCGCCGTCGACAGCGATACGCAGATCGTCTTCGCCTTCGCGCTCAACGCGCACCATGGCGTCATCGACGAGCTGCGCCACCAACGGAATGTGACGCGGCAGAATGCCGATCTCGCCGGACGTGGTGCGGGTGAACAGGAACGTGGCCTTACCAGACCAGATCTCGCGTTCTACCGCGACGATGTCGACGTCGAACTCGGCCATCGCTATTCGTTCTTTTCGCCGTCGTCGTCCTTCTTGGCGTCCTTCTTGGCGCCCTTCTTGGCGTCCTCGTCTCGCGTCGTCGTCCTTCTTGGCGTCCTCGTCTTGTCGGCGTCCTCGTCCTTCTTGGCGTCCTTGGACTCATCGGACCCTTCCGCCGGCGCACCGTCGCCGCCAGCGTCGTCCATCTTGGCGCCCGAGGCTCTCTGCCTTCTTCTGCAGATCCTCCAGACCGCCGATCAGGAAGAATGCCTGCTCGGGCAGGTGGTCGAAATCGCCCTTGTCGAGCTTGTCGAACGCTTCGATGGTCTCCTTCAGCGGAACCGTCGAGCCGGGCTGGCCGGTGAACTGCTCGGCCGCCATCATGTTCTGCGACAGGAAGCGCTCGATGCGACGGGCCCGCTGCACCAGCTGCTTGTCCTCCTCGGCCAGCTCGTCGATACCGAGGATCGCAATGATGTCCTGAAGATCCTTGTAGCGCTGCAGGATTCGGATGACTTCCTGGGCGACGCGGTAGTGCTCGTCGCCGACGACGCTCGGGTCCAGGATCGTCGAGCTGGATGCCAGCGGGTCCACCGCCGGGAAGATGCCCTTGGAGAACACCGCGCGGCTGAGCTCGGTGGTGGCATCCAGGTGCGCGAACGTCGTGGCCGGGCGCCGGGTCGGTGTAGTCGTCGGCGGGCACGTACACGGCCTGCATCGAGGTGATGGAGTGGCCACGGGTCGACGTGATGCGCTCCTGCAGCTCACCCATCTCGTCGGCCAGCGTCGGCTGATAACCCACCGCCGAGGGCATGCGACCCAGCAGCGTGGACACCTCGGAACCGGCCTGGGTGAACCGGAAGATGTTGTCGATGAACAGCAGCACGTCCTGGCCCTGTTCGTCGCGGAAGAACTCGGCCATGGTCAGTGCCGACAGGCCGACGCGCATACGGGTGCCCGGGGGCTCGTCCATCTGGCCGAACACCAGCGCGGTGTCCTTGAGCACGTCGGCGTCCGCCAGCTCGACCCAAAGGTCGTTGCCCTCACGCGTGCGCTCGCCCACCCCGGCGAACACGGACGTGCCACCGAAGTTACGGGCGATGCGGTTGATCATCTCCTGGATCAACACCGTCTTGCCGACGCCGGCGCCGCCGAACAGCGCGATCTTGCCGCCACGGACGTACGGGGTGAGCAGGTCGACGACCTTGAGACCCGTTTCCAGCATCTCGGTGCGCGGTTCCAGCTGATCGAAGGGAGGCGGCTTGCGGTGGATCGACCAACGGTCGAAGTCCTTGCCGTAACCGGGATCGTCGAGGCAGTCGCCCGAGCGCGTTGAACACGTGGCCCTTGACGCCGTCGCCGACGGGCACCGAGATCGAGTCGCCCGTGTCGGTCACCGTCCACGCCGCGGACAAGGCCGTCGGTCGGCTGCAGCGAAATGCAGCGCACGAGATTGTCGCCGAGGTGCTGGGCGACCTCGAGCGTCAACGTCTTCGCGAGATCCTTGTAAGCGATCTCGGCGTGCAGCGCATTGAACAACTCCGGCACGCGAGCCGCGCGGGAACTCGACGTCGACGACCGGGCCGGTGACGCGGACCACGCGGCCGTGCGGTGTCGGTGCTGGTCTTCTTTTCGGCAGTAGCAGTCATGTCTCTTCGCTTTCTACGGGCTACTTCTTGGCGGCGTCCGCAAGCGCGTTCGCGCCACCGACGATTTCGCTGATTTCCTGGGTGATCTGAGATTGCCGTTCGCGGTTGGCCATCAGGGTCAGGTCCTTGATGAGGTCGTCAGCGTTGTCCGTTGCCGACTTCATGGCGCGCCGACGCGACGCCGATTCCGACGCCGCCGCCTCGAGCAGCGCGGCGAAGATGCGGGTGGATATGTAGCGCGGCAGCAGCGCGCCGAACAGGGTCTCGGCGTCCGGTTCGAAGGAGAACAGCGTGTGCGGCCCGGTGTCCTCTTCGCTGTACTCCACCACCATCGGTGCGATCCGCCGGGCGATCGCCGACTGCGACAGCATCGACTTGAACTCGGTGAACACGATGTGCAGTTCGTCGACACCGAGGATGTCGTCGGCTCCGGGATCGTCACCTTCGTCGTCGACACCGGCGATGAAGGCATCGACCAGCGTCGACGCGATCTCCTGCGCGTTCTCGTAGTCGGGCCGCTCGGAGAAGCCGGTCCACGACTCCGTCACATCCCAGTTGCGAAAGCTGTAGTAATTCGAGAGCTTTCCGGCCCACCACGTACAGGACGGGCTTCTTGCCCTCCGAACGAAGCAGGGAGAAGAGCTCCTCCGACCGCCGGAACACGTTGGCGTTGTATGCGCCGCAGAGCCCACGATCCGACGTCACCACCAGCACAGCGGCCCGCCGGGGCTGCTCGCGTGCGACCAGCAGCGGGTGGTCCAGCGCGCTGGCGCTCGCGAGTTCGGTGAGCATGTTGGTGATCTCGCGGTCGTATGGCCGAGCCGCCTCGACTCGGGCCTGCGCCTTGGCGATACGCGAGGTCGCGATCAGCTCCTGGGCCTTGGTGATCTTCTTGATCGACCCGGCGGAGCGGATGCGGCCGCGCAATTCGCGCAGTGTGGCAGCCATCGGTTCTACGCCCTACTTCTTCTTCGGCGCTGGGCTTGCGGACCTTCACCGATTCCTTCTCGACATCGTCGTCGTCCATCGCGTCGACATGCTCATCGCGAACGACCGAGCTGCCGTCGGTGGTGTCGAAGCCCTTCTTGAACTCGTTCACCAGGTTTTCGAGGTTGTCTCTCCAGCTCCTCGGACAGCTTCTTGCTCTCCCGGATCTCTTTGAGGACTTCCTCGTGCGAGCCCTTCACGTGCTCGAGGAACTCCCGCTCGAACTTCTGGACGTCCTCAACGGGCACGGTGTCGAGGTGGCCCCTTGTGCCCAGGAAGATGGCGACGACCTGCTCCTCGACCGGCATCGGACTGTTCTGCGGCTGCTTGAGCAACTCGACCAGCCGCGCGCCGCGGTCCAGCTGCGCCTTCGACGTTTCGTCGAGGTCGGAGGCGAAGGCCGCGAAGGACTCGAGCTCGCGGTACTGCGACAGGTCCAGCCGCAGCGAGCCCGCAACCTCTTTCATGGCCTTGATCTGCGCGGCACCACCGACGCGCGACACCGAGACACCGACGTTGATGGCGGGCCGCACACCCTGGTTGAACAGGTCGGTCTCCAGGAAGCACTGGCCGTCGGTGATCGAGATGACGTTGGTGGGGATGTAGGCCGAGATGTCGTTGGCCTTGGTCTCGATGATCGGCAGACCGGTCAGCGAACCGCCACCGAGCTCGTCGGACAGCTTGGCGCAGCGTTCCAGCAGCCGCGAGTGCAGGTAGAACACGTCGCCCGGGTACGCCTCGCGGCCCGGCGGCCGGCGCAGCAGCAGCGAGATGGCGCGGTAGGCCTCGGCCTGCTTGGTGAGGTCGTCGAACACGATCAGCACGTGCTTGCCCTCGTACATCCAGTGCTGGGCGATGGCCGAACCGGTGTATGGCGCAAGCCATTTGAAGCCCGCGGAGTCTGATGCCGGCGCGGCGACGATCGTGGTGTAGTCCATCGCGCCGCCGTCTTCCAGGGTTTGCCGAACACTGGCGATGGTCGTGCCCTTCTGGCCGATCGCGACGTACACGCAGCGCACCTGCTGCTTTTCGTCGCCGGTCTCCCAGTTCTGCCGCTGGTTGAGGATGGTGTCGACGCACACCGCGGTCTTACCGGTCTTGCGGTCACCGATGATCAGCTGTCGCTGGCCGCGGCCGATCGGCGTCTGCGAGTCGATGGCCTTGATGCCGGTCTGCAACGGCTCATTCACGCCTTGGCGCTGCACCACCGACGGCGCCTGCAATCTCGAGTGGGCGACGCCGTTTCAGTGCTCGATCTCGCCGCGACCGTCGATCGGCTGCGCCAGCGGGTTGACCACACGGCCCAGGAAGGCGTCGCCGACGGGCACCGAGAGAACCTGCGCCGGTGCGCTTGACCTGTTGACCCTGCTGCGATCTCCTCGAAGTTACCGAGGATCACCGCGCCGATGCTGTGCTCGTCGAGGTTCAGCGCGACACCGAGCACGCCGCCGGGGAACTCCAGCAGCTCCTGTGTCATCACCGAGGGCAGGCCCTCGACGTGCGCGATGCCGTCACCGGCGTCGATGACGGTGCCGATCTCCTCGCGCTCGGTGTCTGCCTCGAAGCCGGCGACATACTCCTCGATCGCGCCCTGGATCTCATCGGTTGAGATGGTCAACTCTGCCATGGCTTTTCGTCTTCCTACTTCGTGTGTGGGTCTGGTGTGTTCCGGGTCAGTCAGGCAAGTGGGTTTCCGCCGAGGCCAGCTTTGAGGCCAGCGAGCCGTCGATCACCTCGTCGTCGACGGCGATCGTCAGTCCACCCAGCAGCGCCGGGTCCACGTCCAGCTGGAGCGACACCGGGTGTCCGTAGATGCGGGTGAGCAGTTCGGTGAGGCGGTCATGCTGTGCGTCGGTGAGCTCGGCGGCGGCACGGACGTGCGCGACCACTTCGCCGCGCCGGGACACCGCGAGATCGGCCAGATCGCGGACGACCTCGTCGGCCCGCTCGCCGTGCAGCAGTTCGATCGTCTGGCGCAAGAGATCGGCGGTGTTTCGGTTCGCCCTGCGAGAAGCACGTTGGTCAGCAGGCTGACTCGGCCTTCGACCGGGGCGGTGTACTCGCTCAGTGTCGTGATCAGCCGCGGTTCGGAGTCAAGGATGCGGCTGAACCGGAACAGCTGGTCTTCGACGTCCTCGATCTGGTCCTCGCGTTCGGCCCGTACCAACAGTGCCAGGCGCGCAACGTGTTTGACGCCCAGAATCAAATCGGAGGTGGACGACCAACGCTGCGCCACGGCGGTCTTGAGGATGTCGAGCGTGGGATCGGAGACCTTGCCGGCCAGCACGGACTCGACGAGGCGGACCTTGCGGGCGGAATCGCCTGACGGATCGGCCAGATGTCGGGCCAGCACCGTCTCCTGGCGCAACAGTTTGGCCACCGACGCGACCTGATCGGCCAGCTGGGTCAATCCGGTGACATCGAGGTCCCCGGTGACCTCGTCGAACTTCTCGACCACGCGAGTGAATCCGTCGCGGCTGGCTGCACGGAGCTTCGCCGTGACGGCGTCTTCGAAGACCGTTGTCGATGGTGCCATCTCATCGAGCTCGTCGAGAAAGCGGTCGACCGTCGCCGACTGCTCGGCGGATCGGAGACGAAGTCACGGACCAAATCGCCTGCGCGGTGGACCGACTCGGTGCCCAGACGTCTGCCGAAGCTCGCGGATGAGCTGCTGACGCAGCAGCCGGACCTGTTGTCCGCCCTGCACCTTGATGCGCTCCAGCTCGGAGTCGGCGTGGGCGCCGAAGCTGCTCGGCGATCTTCTCGGCGTCGTGCCGGGCCTCCTCGATCACCTTCGCCGCCTCGGCCTTGGCTTCTTCCAGCGCCTTGGCGTGTTCGGTGTCGGCGTCGGCGACCTTCTCCTCGCGCCTCAGCGTGGTCCGCGAGCTGGGTGCGGACGGTCTCCTGCTGGTTCTTCATCATGGTGCGGACCGGCGGCACAACGTATTTCCAGAGCAGGAAAACGATGACCGCGAATCCGACGAGCTGTCCGATGAACGTCGACACTGGAGTTACCGCCCCTGTCCCGTTGTCGCCGGCACCGTGCGAGTGGTCACCTCGACCCCGAGCACCCGGCTCGCGAGGCTCGACGCCAGGGTCTCCACCGACGTCTGAAGGTCCGCCGTCACCGCACGCGACTGCTCCGTCAGCTCGCTCTTGGCCTGCTGGAGCACTGTCGATGACCTCGGCGCTGGCACGAGCCCGTGCGTCTTCCACGATCTTGCGTCCCTCGGCGCGGGCCTCCTCGCGGACGTTTGTCGCCTCGCGACGTGCCTGTGGCCATCACCTTCAGGTAATCGGCATCGGCGGCGGCTCGTAGCTTCGCTGCCCGCCGGTTGTCCTCGGTCGTCTTCTGCACCATCGCTTCGCGCTCGTGCAGCACCTTGCTGATCGGTGGCACAACCCATTTGGCGATCACGCCAAGCACGATCAAGAAGATGAGCAGCACGAAGAAGAACGTGCCGTTCGGGATCAGGAAGTTACTCTGCCCGCCGCCTTCTTCCGCGGCCGCGAGGATAGCTCAAGCTGAGGTCACCCATCACGCTGACTTAGCTCACCGGGGTGGCGAACACGAACAGCGCCATGAATGCCAGGTTGATGAAGTAGGCCGCCTCGACCAGACCGACCGTGATGAAGAACGGAGTGAACAGTCGGCCCTGTGCTTCCGGCTGACGCGCGATGCCGGCGATCAACGCGTTACCGGCGATGCCGTCACCGATGCCGGCGCCGATTGCACCGCCGGCCATGATCAGTCCACCGCCGATGAGCGCGCCGGCAGCGATAGTGGGATCCATTCCTTATCCTCCTTGATAACTGGTAGGTGTCCTACCAGGACGTGGGTCGAGCATGGTGCGGGCGCTAGTCATGGTGCTCGTCGAGCTCCATCGACTGGCTGAAGTACAGGATCGTCAGCAGGGCGAAGATGAACGCCTGGATGGCGCCGACGAACAAGTCGAAGCTCTTCCAGATCGCGTTGGGCGCCCACATGATCCACGGCGGGAACAGTGCGATCAGCGAGACCAGAATGCCGCCGGCGAAGATGTTGCCGAAAAGTCGGAGGGACAACGAGATCGGCTTGGCGATCTCCTCGACGAGGTTGATCGGCGCCATCAGCGCGACGTGGCCCTTGAGCAGCTTGACCGGATGGCCCAGGGGGCCGCGGCGCCAGACGCCCGCTGCGTGGTAGCAGATGAACACGAACAGCGCGAGCGCCAGCACGAAGTTGATGTCGGATGCGGGCGGCTTGAGCAACTCGTGTATCGCACCGTTGGAATCGGTGTACTGCACCGGCAGCACCGAGAGCCAGTTGGCGACAAGGATGAAGACGAACAGCGTGACGGCCAGCGGCAGCACGAACGGCGCGATCTTCATGCCGATCGCGGCCTCGATCTGGTTGCGCAGCTGAACCGTGATCGCTTCCCAGAACAGCTGCACCCCGTTGGGCACACCGGTCGAAGTGACCTTGGCGCGCAAGAAGAATGCCAGCGCAAGCACGATCACCGCAGCGACCGCGGTGGCCAGCACGGTGTCGGTATTGACGGTGAGGCCGAACCAGTGCGCCTCCGTGTGGTGGCCGACCTGAATGCCGGATTCGGCGGCCAGGATTGTCGTCGGAGCCGACTGGTCGGCGACATAGATTCCGGTCATTGCTTCGCGGCCTCCCCTTCGAGTCCGTCGGCTGAGCTCGTCTGGCTACCGGCCCGCAGCTTCTTCATCACGGGCAGCGCCGTCGAAATCACCAGCAGCACTTGGAACAACGCCATACCGAACACCACACCGAGGCCCTGGGGCCGGAAGATGAACGCGATCGTCAGCCCGATCACCGTCATCACCAACAGCCGGGTGGCGGAGTTGACCGCCATCTTGCGTTTCAGCGGATGATCCTCGGCGGTGATGGACTCGACCGAACGCTGCACCAGAATGGCGTTGAGCAAACCCAGCCCCAGACCGATGCCGAAGAAGACACCGACCATCGGATGACCCAGAAATCCGGCCACCAGCGTCACCAATCCGGCAAATACGACGCAGATGGCGAACAGGCGCACAGGCCGGAATGCAACGGACGGAAACACCAACGGCGCGTCTTGCGCTGGCGTCGTCACGGCGTCACCTCAATCCCGCGGTCGCGAGTGCTATCCCAATGATTCTGTGCGTGGCGCCCCGAGCGTATCGGAGGGCGCGGGTCGCGCTGGAATCACCCAAGGGGTAGCTCCCTTTGTCGGTCGTTTATCCGTGCCGATCGGCAGTGAACCGATGGCCCGGGGGCCGGCAACCCGCGAGGTTTTTTCGGGTTCTGCCTGCACCGTACCACATGGTAGGCGGGCATAAACGGGGGTCTACTACTTTTTGTCGTACAGCTCGTCGTACGGTTCTTCGCGGCCTCTCAGGAGCGGTATCAGCGTCACCACGATCGCCACCAGAATCGCCGCCAACATCACCCCGCCGGTGTAGCGGGGGTCGAAGAAAATCGTGCTCGCGGCGCCCAGCGCGACGATGCCCACCCAGAGATAGATGAGCAGCACCACCCGGCGATGCGAATGGCCGATCTGCAGCAGCCGGTGGTGCAGATGCATCTTGTCGGGACTGAACGGACTGCGACCGGCCCGGGTGCGCCGGACGATGGCCAGCAGCATGTCCAGCGCAGGCACGAACATCACGGCGATCACCAATAGGAACGGTGACAGCAGAGCGAAAACGTCGCGGGCGCCGTAGGCGCTCTGCGAGATCGGCCCCGCCGCGGTCGTGGCCGCCGCACCCAGCATCAGGCCGATCAGCATCGAGCCGGAGTCGCCCATGAAGATGCGGGCCCGGTGGAAGTTGTGCGGCAGAAAGCCCAGGCACGCGCCGGCCAGCACCACCGAGATCACCGCAGGCGGGTAGAACAACACGTCGCCGCCGTGGTCACGCAGCAGCCCGATGGAGAAGATCGTGATCGCCAACGCGGTGATCAGACCCAGGCCCGCGGCCAGACCGTCGAGGCCGTCGACGAAGTTCATCGCGTTGACGATCGCGACCGTCAGCGCCAGTGTCAGCAGAATCGACGACGCCTGGTCGAGCACGATGGTGCCGACGCCGCCGAACGGGATGTACAGCACGCTCCACGCCACGCCCATCGTGACCAGCACACTGGCCGCGGTGATCTGGCCGGCGAACTTGGTCAACGCGTCCAGGCCCCACTTGTCGTCGATCAGGCCGATCGCCATGATCAGTCCGCCTGCCACCACGACAGCGGGCAGGCCCGACGAATAGACGAAGCCACGGGTGAGGGCCGGCAGCTGGGAGGCGAGCAGCACGGCCGCCAGCACCCCGACATACATCGCCAGACCGCCCATCCGCGGCGTCGGCTGCAAATGCACGTCGCGTTCCCTGGGATAGGCCACCGCGCCGACCCGGGTGGCCAGCACGCGAACCCACCCCGTCGCAAAATACGTGATGATCGCCGCGGTCAGGCCGACCAGCACGAGCTCGCGCAGCGGGACGCCTGCGCCTCGATCGGAGAGCGCAAGCAGCCCACTGGCCACATCCTGCACTTCGCTCACCACTGGATGAACCGTACTGGACGAAATTGAAAGCGACGGCGACCGCGTCAAGTAGTCGCGGTCAGGCTATCGGCGTCGACACCAAGCACTTCCGCGATGGCTTCGGCGGTCACCGGGCCGGTGCGCACGATGCGCGGATGCGCGCCCGTGAGGTCCACGATCGTGGAGGCCGCCCGCTGTTCGGACGGCCCGGCGTCGAGGTAGACCTCGACGAGGTCACCGAGTTGGTTGCGGGCGTCGTCGACGGTTACCGCGGCCGGCTGGCCGGAGATGTTGGCACTGGAGACCGCCATCGGACCCACCTCGCGCAGCACCTCGATTGCGACGGGGTGCAACGGCATCCGCAGCATCACGGTGCCCGCCGCATCGCCGAGGTCCCACTGCAGCGACGGCGCCTGCCGGACGACGAGGCTCAGTGCGCCGGGCCAGAAGGCGCGGATCAGCTCCCGGGCAGTGTTGGGCACCGTGTACACCAGGCCCTCGATGGTGCGCCACGACCCGACGAGCACCGGGACGGGCATGTCGCGCCCCCGGCCCTTCGCCGACAGCAGCGCCGCAACCGCGGTGCTGTCGAAGGCGTCGGCGCCGATGCCGTAGACGGTGTCGGTGGGCAGCACAACGAGGCGCCCACCCTTGACCGCGCTGATGGCCGAAGCGATTCCGGTCGGCCGCGCCTCGGCGTCCGAGCAGTCGAACACCTCAGTCATGCCTCGACTCCCACTCGCTCCGGTCCTCGCTCGTCCCTCGCTGCGATCCTCACTCGCAGTCGCCTTCGGGGCCTCATGACCCCGACCTTCTCACGGTCGCGGACACAAAGCGGGGTCGCCCGGTCAAGTCGTGCCGGGCGGCGATCTCGGCGAATCCTCCTGCACGGGTGAAGGCTTCGACGGTCTGCGCCGACGTGGTGTCGTCATGCTCGACGGCGCACCTGCCGCCGGGCCGCAGCCACCGGCCCGCCAGTTCGACGATCGCGTTGATGACAGTCATCCCGTCCGGCCCACCAAACAGTGCATGTGGTGGATCATGCTGTGCCACTTCGGGTTCCAGTGCGACCCCGTCGGGAATGTAGGGCGGGTTGGCGACCAGGAGGTCGACCTGTCCGTCCAGTTCGGGCAGCAGCGCACTGTCGGTGACGTCGGCGCGAAGGAGCTCGACGGGGGTGTTCGCGAGGTTTAGGCGGGCATAGGCGAGCGCTTCGTCGGAGTCGTCGACGGCGACGATGCGTGCGTCCGGCCAGAACTTCGACAGAGCAAGCGCGAGCGCACCCGAGCCCGTGCACAGGTCCACAATCATCGGGCGCGGCGGCAGCGGCTGGGCCGACGCCCATTCCAGCAGGCCCTCGGTTTCCGGTCGCGGGATGAACACGCCGGGCCCTACTTGGACGGTCACCGGACCGAGGGGTGCGGTACCGACGATGTGCTGCAACGGGATTCGCCGTGAGCGAGCGGCGACGAGCTCGGCGAAGCGGGCGCAGAACTCGTCGTCCACGTCGTCGAGTACCCACAGCCGGCCCCGGCTCGTTCCCGCCGCGTGGGCGGCCAGCTCCTCGGCATCGGCCTGGGGCGATCCGACTCCCGCCTCGACGAGGGCGGCCGCGGCCTGCGCGATCTCGAGTCGCAGCCGCGCCGTCTTGTTCATGGGTGCCTTATGCCTGCTGCAGCCGCGATTGCTTGTCGGCGGCCGCCAGCGCGTCGAACAACGCGTCCATGTCGCCGTCGAGGACCTGGTCGAGGTTGTGCGCCTTGAAGTTGATCCGGTGGTCGGCGATGCGGTTCTCGGGGAAGTTGTAGGTGCGGATCCGCTCGCTGCGGTCGACGGTGCGGATCTGGCTGGCCCGATCGGCCGACGCGTCTGCCTGTGCCTGTTCCTCGGCGAGCAACTGCAGTCGGGCGGCAAGCACCTGCAGCGCCCTGGCCTTGTTCTGCAATTGGCTGCGTTCGTTCTGGCAGGTCACGACGATGCCGGTGGGCAGGTGCGTGATGCGGACCGCCGAGTCGGTGGTGTTGACTCCCTGACCGCCCTTGCCCGAGGACCGGTACACGTCGATGCGCAGGTCCGACTCGTCGATCTGGACTTCCTCGACCTCTTCGGGTTCGGGGTACACCAGCACGCCCGCAGCCGAGGTGTGCACCCGGCCCTGGGATTCGGTGACCGGCACCCGCTGCACGCGGTGCACGCCGCCCTCGAACTTCAGCCGCGACCAGACACCGTCGGTGGGATCGCCCTTGCTCCTGATCGACAGCGTCGCGTCCTTGTAGCCGCCCAAGTCCGAGGTGGTCTCGTCGAGCATTGTCACGGTCCAGCCGTGCCGTTCGGCGTAGCGGATGTACATCCGGGCCAGATCGGCGGCGAACAGCGCCGACTCCTCGCCGCCCTCACCGGACTTCACCTCCAGCACGATGTCGTCGCCGTCGTGCGGATCGCGCGGGGCGAGCAGGTCGGTCAGATGGGTGTCGAGTTCTTCGACTGTCGCGGCGAGTTCGTCGACCTCGGCGGCGAAGGACTCGTCGTCGGCGGCCAGTTCGCGGGCGGCGCCGAGGTCACCACGCGCAGCTTCCAGCTTGCGGTAGGTCCCCACGATCGGCGCCAACTGCGCAAACCGCCTGCCGACCTTGCGGGCCTTGCCCGCGTCCGAGTGCAGGTTGGGGTCGGAGAGCTGACGTTCGAGGTCGGCATGCTCGGACAGGATGGCATCAATGGCCGGCGCGTTGTCGGTCATGTCGCCCTCCTCCCCAAAACGCGAAGCGACGCCCGGCCTGCGGCTTGCGCGGCAGATCGGGCGTCGGAAACGCAGCTATTTGTCGGCTGAGCTTTTCTCGGCGGCGTTGTCATTGCCGCCGGCCTTGCGCTTGCCGTAGCGCTTCTCGAAGCGCGCAACGCGGCCGCCGCTGTCGAGAATCTTCTGCTTGCCGGTGTAGAACGGGTGGCACTGCGAGCAGACCTCGGCGTGAATCTGTCCGCTCTTCTTGGTGCTGCGCGTGGTGAATGTGTTACCGCAGCCACAGTGCACGGTGGTCTCGATGTAGTCAGGGTGAATACCCGATTTCATGGTGTCCTCTTCAATCGTTGGCCGCCGGGTCGCCCGTGCCGTACCTGGAGCTTTCGGGCGTGAACCGGAACCGAAGGTCAGCGGTCCATTATGCCAGGTCAACCGCCAGCAGCCTAAACGCGCGGACAGGGCTGGCTATTCCACGACCAGACCACCGCTGACGGCACGCTCGGCGTGCGGTTGGAATCTGGTGCCGTCGCGCTTCCAGAGCACACCACCGGGCGGCGCCGTTCCGTGCGTGACCAGCTCTCGCTTGAGGATCTTGTTGGTCGCCGTCGCCGGCAGATCCTCGGCGATCCAGACATAGCGCGGCCACGCCTTCGGTGACAGGTCGGCCTGGGCGCCGAGAAACTCCTCGAATTCCGCCGGCGTCAGCGTGGCATCGTCGCGCAGCACGATGGCGGCCATGACCTGGTCGCCGACGGACTCGTCGGGCACCGGGTAGACGGCGACGCGGCTGATCTGCGGTAGCCGTATCAGGATTCGCTCGATCGGGGCGGCGGCGAGGTTCTCGCCGTCGACCCGCATCCAGTCGGCCGTGCGGCCCGCGAAGTAGATCCACCCGTCGGCGTCACGGTAGGCCAGGTCCCCCGACCAGTACATGCCGTGGCGCAACCGCTGATCGGTGGCGCCGGCGTCCTTGTAATAGCCGCGGAAGAGGCCACCGCCGGCGGTGTTCACCAACTCCCCCACCGCGGCCTCGCGGTTGAGCAGGTTGCCGCTCTCGTCGAACGTCGCAACCTCGCACTCCTGCAGTGTCTCCGGGTCATAGATCGCCACCCCGGGAAAGCCCTTGCCGAGCGATCCCGGCGGACAGCCGTCCTCGCGGGTGATGATGACGGCGTTCTCCGTCGACCCGAACCCGTCCCAGACGGTGCAGTCGAAACGACGACCGAACTCGGCGATGTCCCGGTCGCTGGCCTCGTTGCCGAACGCGACGCGAAGCGGATTGTCGTGGTCGTCGGGCTTCTCGGGGGTGGACAGGATGTAGGCGAGCGGCTTGCCGACGTAGTTCATGAACGTCACGCCGTAGCGGCGGACGTCATCGAGGAAGCGCGATACCGAGAACACCGCGGGCACCATCGCCGCGCCGGTCACCATCGCAACGCCCCAGCCCGCGTAGATGGAATTGGAGTGGAACAGCGGCATCGACACATAGCAGACGTCGGATGTGTCGACCGAATACCGTTCCGCCAGTGCGCTTCCCGCGAAGATCGGCATCATGTGCTGCACCTGCACGGCCTTGGGGTCGCCGCTGGTCCCCGAGGTGAAGATCATCACGAAGGTGTCGTCCGGACCGACCTCGCGGTGCGGCGTCAGATCTTTCGGTCCGGCGACGAGCGCGGCCCACTCCGCATTTGAGGTGTCCAGGACGCGGACGCCGGGCAGGTCGAGACCGTCGAGCAGATGGCGGTGCGCGGCGTCGGTGATCAGAATCTGACAGTCCACCAGCGCGATGTCGCGGGCCAGGCCGTCGCCGCGGCGGGTGTTGTTGATGCAGCACAGGACATAGCCGCCCAGTGCGGCGGCCGCCATTGCCGTCAACATGTCCGGGGTGTTGGCCAGCAACACGCCGACGTGCAGCGGCCGGTTGGGATCGGCGAGGCCGATGAGCGCGGCAGCCTGGACCCGGGCCTCGGCGACGTGCTCGCGCCAGGTCCAGGTGCGGTCGCCGTACTTCACCGCGACGGTGTCCTGGTCAGACCGCTCACGAAACAATTGCTGCAGAGTGTCCGCCATGAATCACCTCCGCCCGTCGCGCTGACATCCGGTTTCGACGAACGTTCCTTACCGGTTGAAAAATCGCCAAAAACTCGACCGGTACGGAACGTTCGCGGGTGCAGCCGGGACTTAGTCGGCGGCGTCCATGCCCGGCGCGGTCTTGGAGACCTGCATCAGGAACTCGTAGTTGTTCTTCGTCTTGCGCAGCTGGCTCATTAACAGGTCGATGGCCTGGTGGGAGTCCAGACCCGACAGCACCCGGCGCAGCTTGTGCACGATCGCGAACTCGTCGGGCGCGAGGAGCAGCTCGTCCTTTCGGGTACCGGACGGGTTGACGTCGACGGCCGGGAACACCCGGCGCTCGGAGATCTTGCGGTCGAGCTTGAGCTCGGCGTTACCCGTGCCCTTGAACTCTTCGAAGATCACCGTGTCACCGGTGGAACCGGTCTCGACCATGGCGGTCGCGATGATCGTCAACGAGCCGCCGTCCTCGATGTTGCGGGCCGCACCGAGGAACCGCTTGGGCGGATAGAGCGCGGTGGAGTCGACACCACCGGACAGGATTCGGCCCGACGCGGGTGACGCGTTGTTGTACGCGCGGCCCAGCCGGGTGATCGAGTCGAGCAGCACGATCACGTCCTTGCCCTGCTCGACCAGGCGCTTGGCCCGCTCGATCGCCAGTTCGGCGGCCTGGGTGTGGTCGGAGGGCGGACGGTCGAAGGTCGAGGCGATGACCTCACCCTTCACCGAGCGCTGCATGTCGGTGACCTCTTCGGGTCGTTCGTCGACAAGCACCACCATCAGGTGGCATTCGGGGTTGTTGACCGTGACGCCGTTGGCGATGTCCTGCAGGATCGTGGTCTTGCCCGCCTTGGGCGGGGACACGATCAACGCACGCTGGCCCTTGCCGATCGGCATGATCAGATCGATCACGCGGGTGGTCAGCCGGTCGGGGGTGGTCTCCAGGCGCAGCCGCTCGTTGGGGTACAGCGGGGTCAGCTTGGTGAAGTCCGGACGCTTCTTGGCGTCCTCGACCGGACCGCCGTTGACGGTGTCGAGACGAACCAGCGGGTTGAACTTCTGCCGCTGGTTGGGCTGCTCGCCGTCCTTGGGCACCCGGACCGCGCCGGTGATGGCGTCGCCGCGGCGCAGGCCGTTCTTGCGGACCATGTTCATCGACACGTAGACGTCGTTGGGACCGGCGAGATAGCCCGAAGTGCGGACGAACGCGTAGTTGTCCAGCACGTCCAGAATGCCCGCGACGGGCTGCACGACGTCGTCCTCGCGCAGTTCGGTCTCGCCGTTGCCGCCGTCACCGCGGGGGCCGTCACCACGGCGTCTGCGGTCGCGGAAGCGCCGGCCTCGGCGACCCTGGCGACCTTCGCCGTCGTCGTCCCCACGATTCTGCTGGTTGCCCTGCTGGTCACCGCCGTCCTGCCTGGTGTCCTGCTGGTTCTTGTTCTTGTTCTGGCCCGCGCCGTCCTGGCCGCTGTCCTGCTTGTTCCGCTCACCGGGAGCGCCTGCATCGCGGCCGGCGCCGCGGCGCTCCCGACGCTGCTGGCCCTGCTGCTCGCCAGCCTCGGATGAGGCGCTGTCGTCGGCCGCGTTTTCGGCGGGAGCCGAACCGCTGTCGCTATCGGTGGCGTCGTCGCTGGACCGCGTGCCGGTGCCGTTGCGGGCGTCGGAAGAGCCCTTCTTGGACTCTCCCCGCTGCTCACGGATGGCGGCGATGAGTTCGCTCTTGCGCATCCCTGAAGCGCCCTTGACGCCGACCTCGTTGGCGAGTGCGCGCAGTTCGGGCAGCACCATGGTCGACAGGGACCCCGACGGGGTGTCCGCGGAAGCGTCTGTCGCAGGTGTGGTGTCTGCGGCCGGCGCATCAGTCGGCGCGTCAGCGGCCGCAGGAGATGTTTCTGATTTCACGGTGTTCGGCAGTTCAACCGGTTCGGGGCTGCCGCCAGCCGTGACAAGGTCCGTTTCGGTCACGGATTTCCTTTCCTTCCCCCGCTGATCACGTCAAGCGGGGGTTCGTTGCACTCAGCCGAATGGCTGACTGCGAAGCTGCCACCGTCGCTTCTGCAACGGTGTTGGCCGGGATTCGCGGCGATATGGCGAACCGTCATCCACGAGAAGAATTGGTGGTTGTCCTAGTGTCGGCGCAGGCGAAAACCATGCGATTGCTGGACGACAGCGAGGATAGCCCGCTTCGGTGCCGGAAGCAAGAAAGACACTAATCGCGTGTGACACCTGTCAACTCCGAACGGGCACGCCAGACGCCCACCGAACGCCGTCGCCGACGGACATCTCGCTGACGGTGAATCCATTCGCGGCGCCGAATTCCAGGGCCTCTGCGGGCAGTTCTGCCTGTGTACTCAGAGCTATAACCGCAGGCCCAGCCCCGGATAACACCGCTGCAATGCCACAACGCCGCAGCACCTGCAGGTATTCCGCCGAGGCCCGCATGGCGATGGCGCGGTGGGGCTGATGCAGCACATCCTCGGTGGCCTCCATCAGCAGGTCAGGACGCTCGGTGAGGGCCACCACCAGCAGGGCGGCGCGGCTCACGTTGAACCGGGCATCGCCGTGACTGACGGACCGGGGCAGCAGCACCCGTGTCTCGGCCGTCAGAGACCGTTGCTCGGGTATCGCCGGGAACAGATGGATGTCGGGGTGTATCCGCAGCGGGGCGCCCGCATAACGGGGCCCGGTGGCGCCGGTCGACGTCCACGACACCACCCCGCCGCCCAGTACGGCGGCAGAGGCGTTATCCGGATGCCCCTCGAACTCCGATGCGCGTTGGATCAACTCCGCTTCGGTCAACGGTTTCAAACCGGCTTGCGTGACAAGACCATTGACGGCAGCCAACCCTCCGACGACCGCGGCCGCGGAGGAACCGAGTCCACGCGAGTGCGGGATGTTGTTGTGGCAGCGGATATTCAGGCCTGCGACGGTGGCTCCGACGGCGCGCAAGCCGTGCTGGATTGCCCGCACCACGAGGTGCGTCGAGTCCAATGGCACCTGGCCCGCGCCCTCGCCCTCAACTTCGACATTGAGTTCGGATGCGGTTGTCTCGACGACGATTTCGTCGTAGAGGCTCAGCGCGAGACCGAGGCTGTCGAAGCCAGGTCCGAGATTGGCGCTGGACGCCGCGACGGCACTGGTCGCCGTCAGCCCGGCCGGCAGAGTTTGCGTCACCGACAATCTCTCCGTCAGACCAGGCCCAGCTGTGCGACGACTGCGCTGGGGTCGACCGGAACCGGCGTGACCGTTGGCATGTCCTTGAGCGCGGTGTCCGGATCCTTCAGACCATTACCCGTCACCGTGCACACCACCGTCGAACCCTTGGCGACCCAGCCGTCCTCGACCGACTTGAGCAGGCCGGCGATGCTGGCCGCTGATGCCGGCTCGACGAACACCCCCTCGGTGGCCGCGACCAGGTGGTAGGCGGCCAGAATCTCGTCGTCGGTGGCGGCAAGGAAGCGACCGCCGGACTGCTGTTGGGCCTCGACGGCCGAGGTCCACGAGGCGGGTGCGCCTATCCGGATCGCGGTGGCGATGGTTTCGGGCTCCTTGACCGGCTCACCGAGGACCAGCGGCGCCGCACCCGCGGCCTGGGTGCCCAGCATTCGCGGCAGCCGGTCGGCCAGCCCGTCGCGGTGGTATTCGGTGTAGCCCTTCCAGTACGCGGTGATGTTGCCTGCGTTGCCAACCGGCAGGGCGTGCACGTCGGGCGCCGTGCCCAGCGCGTCGACGATCTCGAAGGCCGCGGTTTTCTGCCCCTCGATGCGGTACGGGTTGACGGAGTTCACCAACGCGATCGTCGGGTAGTCGGTGGTGAGCTTGCGCGCCAGCTCCAGGCAGTCGTCGAAATTGCCGTCGATCTGCAGGATCTTGGCACCGTGCATGACGGCCTGTGCGAGCTTGCCCATCGCGATTTTGCCCTGCGGGATCAGCACCGCGCAGGTGATGCCGGCGCGGGCGGCGTAGGCCGCCGCCGACGCCGAGGTGTTGCCGGTGGACGCGCACAACACGGCCTGTTGGCCACGGGCCAGTGATTCGGTGACGGCGACCGTCATGCCGCGGTCCTTGAACGAGCCGGTCGGATTGGCGCCCTCGACCTTCAGATGCACTGTGCAGCCGGTGCGTTCGGACAGCCGCTCGGCGTGGATCAGCGGTGTGCCACCTTCGAGCAAGGTGATCGGCGTCCAGTTGTCTTCGACCGGCAACCGGTCGCGGTAGGCGGCGATCAAGCCGGGCCACGGATGGTGGACTGGTCCAGCGCGGGTCGCGCTCATTCGCTGGTTCCCTCGAGTCGAAGGACGCTGGTCACGTCCTGCACAACGTCGAGATCGGCGAGTGCGGCGACGGTCTCCGACAGCGCTGCGTCGGTGGCTTCGTGAGTCACCACCACGATCCGCGCACCGCACCGTTGGCCGCCTTCGTCGACCACACCCTCCTGCCGGACCTCGGCGATGCTGACTTCGCGTTTACCGAATTCCGCTGCGACAGCCGACAATACGCCCGGTCGATCGGCGACGTTCATGCTGACGTAGTAGCGGGTGGGGATGAAGCCGATCGGTGAGATCGGCAGTTTTGCGTACTTGGACTCCCGCGGGCCACGGCCGCCCTGAACACGGTTGCGCGCCGCCATGACCAGGTCTCCCATCACCGCCGACGCCGTTGGCGCTCCCCCGGCACCCTGCCCGTAGAACATCAGCCGCCCGGCTGCCTCCGCCTCCACCACGACCGCATTGAACGCCCCGTTGACCGCGGCCAAGGGATGCGTCAGCGGCACCAGAGCCGGGTACACGCGGGCCGAAATACGTTGCTGGCCTTCGTCGTTGGTGAGCCGCTCGCAGATGGAGAGAAGCTTGATGGTGCACCCGAGTGCGCGCGCAGTCTTGAAGTCGGCGGGCGTGATTTTGGTGATGCCCTCGCGGTACACGTCGTCGGCGGTTACCCGGGTGTGGAAGGCGATGGAGGCCAGGATGGCGGCCTTGGCAGCTGCGTCGTATCCCTCGACGTCGGCGGTGGGATCGGCCTCGGCGTAGCCCAGCGCGCTCGCGTCGGCCAGCGCGTCGGCGTAGTCGGCGCCGGTGCTGTCCATCTCCGAGAGGATGTAGTTGGTGGTGCCGTTGACGATGCCCGCCACCCGCAACACCGTGTCACCGGCGAGGGATTGGGTGAGCGGGCGGATGACCGGGATCGCGCCGGCGACGGCGGCCTCGAAATACAGGTCGACGTGGGCATGCTCGGCGGCCTGGGCCAGCTCGCCGGTGGACTGCGCCATCAGCGCCTTGTTGGCGGTCACGACGGACTTGCCCTTTTCCAGGGCGGACAGAATCGCCTTGCGGGCCGGTTCGACGGGGCCCATCACCTCGACGACGACGTCGACGTCGTCGCGGGAGACAAGCGCGTCGATGTCGTCGGTGAGCAACTCGATCGGCACGCCGCGGTCGTCGGCCACCCGCCGCACGCCCACTCCGCGCAGCACCAGCGGCGCGCCGATGCGCGCCGTCAGGTCGTCGGCGCTGTCCTCGATGATCCGGACCACCTGGCTGCCGACGTTGCCCAGCCCCAATACCGCTACGCCGATCGGCTTTTCGTTGCTCATGCCTCGACTCCCGCTCGCTCCGGTCCTCGCTCGTACCTCGCTGCGATCCTCACTCGCGCTCGCCTTCGGGTGCTCATGCCTCGACTCCCGCTCGCTCCGGTCCTCGCTCGTACCTCGCTGCGATCCTCACTCGCGCTCGCCTTCGGGTGCTCATGCCTCGACTCCCGCTCGCTCCGGTCCTCGCTCGTACCTCGCTGCGATCCTCACTCGCGCTCGCCTTCGGGTGCTCATGCCTACCTCACTTCCAGACTCAGCAGATCGTCGACCGTCTCCCGGCGCAGAATCAGGCGGGCCCGCCCGTCGCGCACAGCCACCACCGCGGGGCGGCCGATCAGGTTGTAACGGCTCGACATGGAATAGCAGTATGCGCCGGTGGCCGCCACGCCGAGCAGGTCACCCGGCTGGACATCCTCGGATACCCATGCGTCGCGTACGACGATATCGCCGCTTTCACAGTGCTTTCCGACGATGCGGCCCAGCGTCGGCGCGGCGTCACTGTTTCGAGAGATCAGGCGGACGTCGTATTCGGCGCCGTAGAGCGAGGTTCTGATGTTGTCGCTCATGCCGCCGTCGACGCTGACATAGCGACGGTGGGCGGTGGGGCTGATCGCGACCTCCTTCACGGTGCCGACCTGATACAGGGTGACCGTACCGGGGCCCGCGATGGCGCGTCCGGGTTCGACCACGAGCCTCGGGGCGGGCAGACCGACGGCGGCCGACTCGTTGCGCACGATCACGCCGAGCTTGGCGGCCAGGTCCTGCACCGGCGGCGGATCGTCGTACGGCAGGTACGAGATGCCCAGTCCCCCACCGAGGTCGACGGTGGCGATCTGGGCGGTCTTGTCGACTCCGAACTCCGCGACGACGTCGCGCAGCAGGCCGATTACCCGGTGAGCCGCGATCTCGAAGCCGGCGACGTCGAATATCTGCGAGCCGATGTGGCTGTGCAGCCCGACCAGCCGCAGGTTATCGGTGGCGAACACCCGGCGCACCGCGGTCATCGCGGCGCCGCTGGCCAGCGACAGCCCGAACTTCTGGTCCTCGTGTGCGGTGGAGATGAACTCGTGCGTATGCGCCTCGACGCCCACCGTTATCCGCACCAGCACGTCCTGCACCACGCCTGTCGCACCGGCGATCTCGTCGAGCCGCTCGATCTCAGTCATCGAGTCGAGAACGATGTGGCCGACTCCGGCCTTTGCCGCAGCTGTCAGCTCGTCGACGGATTTGTTGTTGCCGTGCAGGGCGATTCGCTCGGCAGGGAAGTCGGCGTGCAGCGCGACGGCGAGCTCGCCGCCGCTGCATACGTCAAGTGACAGGCCTTCCTCGTCGATCCAGCGCGCCACCTCGGTGCACAGGAACGCCTTGGCCGCGTAGCGGACGTTCTCGCCGCCTCCGAAAGCGTCGGCGATCTCGCGACAGCGCGATCGAAAGTCGTCCTCGTCGATGACGAAGACCGGCGTGCCGAACTCGTCGGCGATGTCGGTCACCTTCACGCCGGCAATGGACACCACACCGTCGTCGGCGCGAACGGTGTTGCGCGGCCATACATTCGGCGCGAGTGCCAACAGCTGAGCCGGCGACTGCGGACGCGGCGGAGCGCCTCCGTGGTGGATTTCCTCGGCGTGCCGGGGACCGGCGGGATGGGCGTTCACATGCGCTCCGGTGCGGTGACGCCGAGGATGCCCAGGCCGTTCTCGATGACCTGGCGGGTGGCCTGGCACAGCGCGAGCCGCGCGGCGTGCAGCTCGTTGGGCTCTTCGTCGCCCTGCGGTAGCACCCGGCACGAGTCGTAGAACCGGTGGTAGTCGCCGGCGAGGTCCTCCAGGTAGCGGGACACCCGGTGCGGTTCACGCAGTGCAGCGGCGGTTTTCAGCACGCGCGGGAACTCGCCGATGTTGCGGATCAGCGTGCCTTCCTTCTCGTGCTTTAGCAGCTCGAGGTGGGAGGTGTCCGGGATGAGGCCGAGCTCGGCGGCATTGCGGGCCAGTGCGGAAAGCCGGGCATGCGCGTATTGCACGTAGTAGACCGGGTTTTCGTTGGATGCCGACGACCACAGCGCAAGATCGATGTCGATCGGGGTGTCGACCGACGACCGGATCAGGGAGTACCGGGCGGCGTCGACGCCGATGGCCTCGACGAGGTCGTCGAGGGTGATGACGGTGCCTGCCCGCTTGCTCATCCGGACCGGCTGGCCGTCGCGCACCAGGTTGACCATCTGCCCGATCAACACCTCGACGGTGGCGGGGTCCTCGCCGAGGGAGTCGGCGATGGCCTTGAGCCGGGCGATGTAGCCGTGGTGGTCGGCGCCGAGCATGTAGATGCACAGATCGAATCCGCGTTCGCGCTTGTCGAGGTAGTAGGCGATGTCGGCGGCGACGTACGCCGGCGAGCCATCGCTCTTGATGACGACACGGTCCTTGTCGTCACCGAAGTCGGTGGTGCGCAACCAAACTGCGCCGTCGTTCTCGTAGATGCTGCCCGCCTCGCGGAGCTTGGCGATGGCGTGGTCGACGCGGCCGCTGGTGTGCATCGAGTCTTCGTGGGTGTAGACGTCGAAGTCGGTGCCGAAGTCGTGCAGCGACTGCTTGATGTGGGTGAACATCAGGTCGACGCCGATCGCGCGGAATGTCTCCCGCATTTCGTCGTCGGGCAGGCTAAGCGCGTCGGGCTCCTTGGCGAGCACCTGTGCGGCGATGTCCTTGATGTAGTCGCCCGCGTACCCGTCGTCGGGGGTCGGCTCGCCCTTCGCGGCGGCGACCAGTGAGTTGGTGAACCGGTCGATCTGGGTGCCGTGGTCGTTGAAGTAGTACTCCCGCACCACTTCGGCTCCCTGCGTCGAGAGCAGTCGTCCGAGGGCGTCGCCGACAGCCGCCCACCGGGTGCCGCCGATGTGGATCGGCCCGGTCGGGTTGGCGGAGACGAACTCCAGGTTGACCTTCTGGCCGCTGAACGCGTCGGAATTGCCGTAGTTCTTGCCCGCGTCGATGACGTTGTTGACGACGACGCCCTGGGCGCTGGCGTCGAGCCGCAGGTTCACGAAGCCCGGCCCGGCGACGTCGGCCGAGGCGATTCCGGCGGCGCCGGCCAGCGCCGTCGCCAGCCATCCGGCCAGCTCACGTGGGTTGACGCCGACCTTCTTGCCCAGCTGCAGCGCCAGGTTGGTCGCGTAGTCGCCGTGCTCGGGATTGCGGGGCCGCTCGACGGTGACGGCCGCCGGCAGCGCTGACGTGTCGAGGTCGTGCTCTGCCAGCACCGCGGCGGCGGTGATCTTGAGCAGCTCGGCCAGGTCGGCGGGGGTCACGAGGGTCCATCCTATGGTCTGAGGTGGTCAGGCCCCGAATCCATTCCTATGGGTTCCGCTCGTGGTGATGCGTTAGTCTTGTCCACGCCCAACGGCGCGGTCATCTGCACGCGCCCCCGTAGCTCAGGGGATAGAGCGTCTGCCTCCGGAGCAGAAGGCCGCAGGTTCGAATCCTGTCGGGGGCACCCAACTTCTCGCAGGTAAACCTGCGTTTCTGCCAGTCCGCCGGATCGGTCGCAGAGCCGCCGTCGTCAGCTTGTGCCACATGCGTGTGAGCGTGTCAGGCGTGTATGGCTCCCTGCCTTTTTCACCGCGAAGCATCGCACGGGTCGATAATCCCCAGTATGGCAATTGTCGCAGCGGTGATTGTCATCGCCACGCTGGTGGCGATGACCACTGGGAGGGTACCGGCCGTGTTGGCGCTCATCTGTGCATTGGTGGTGGCCGGACTGATCGGAATCGCCACCCCCGCAAAGCTTTTCGCCGGGTTGAGCAATGGAGGCGTAATCACCATCGCCGCGATGCTGGTTATCGCCAAAGGCGTTCTGCACACGGGGGTTGTGTCGCGGGCGACCTATCGTTTGCTGTCCGGCGTAACTACCGCTGGCCAGGCGTTACGCCGGCTCATCCCGCCGGTCGGATTCGTCTCCGCGCTGATCAACACCACGCCCATTGTGGCGATGCTCATTCCCGCCGCCCACGAACTCGAGCAGCATTCCGGAGTCCCGGCGCGTGGCGTGCTGCTGCCCATCGCCCACGCCACCACGCTTGCCGGGTCGGCAACGCTCATCGGCACCAGTTCCAACCTGCTGATCGCAGGCCTTGCCGCGCCGCAAGGGGTGGAGCTGACGATGTTCTCGTTCGTCACGATCGCCGTTCCGGTGGCCCTCGTCGGCTGGGCGGTGCTGCTGGTCACCGCGCCGCTAATGCTGGGCGGCCGAACCGACGTACCCGAACGTGATCTGTCGTGGCGAGCGGAGATCCCACTCTCGCCGGGGGCCAACGCCATCGGCGGAACCGCAGCGGAGTTTGGCATCCACACCACGCCCGACTTCGAGCTGGTGGAAGTCCGGCGATCGGGCAAAAAGGTCGGCGCCGACACAGTCCTGGAGGGCGCCGACGTCTTGATGTACCAGGCCACCGAGGCCGGGGTGCGGATGTTGTGGGCCAGCCCTCGGTTCGGGCTGTCTCCACAGGCTCTGTATCTGGTGTCCATCACCACCGACGAAGAAGCGACGGTTTCCGACCTGGAGGAGGACGAAGACATTCAGGTAATCGCCGCGCAGACCACCAAACGTCTCAAGAAAACCCCCGCCACGCCCGGTGAGTTGTGCCTTGTGACGGCCAGCTCGACCGATGCCCTGACCGACCATGAGATGGTCGGGCTGTGGGAGAAGGTGGCGGGCAAGGCCCCGCAACCGCAGAAGACGTGGATCGCGCTGTCCATCCTGGCTGCGGTCATCCTCTTGGGTTCCTTCGGTCTGGTCCCGATCGAGCTCATTGCCGTCACCGGAGCCACCCTCATGGTGATCACCGGTGTACTGACACCGCGGTCGGCGGTGCGCGCTCTGAATTGGAACATCCTGGCAATCATCGCCGGCTCGGTCGGTCTGGGGACGATCGTCGTGGAAAGCGGTCTCGGCGCCCACATCTCCGACGCAATCCTGGATCTGTCGGGCGGGAACACCGCACTGCTTATTCTAGTGATCGCGGTCGCTACCACCCTGCTGACCAATGTCATCACCAACGCAGCGGCGGCCGCCATTCTGACCCCGGTCGCCCTGGCGATCGCCGCAAACACCGGTCTGAATCCGGTACTGCTACTCGCGCTGCTCGGCACGTGCATCTCGTTTACGTTCCTCAACCCGTACAGCCATCAGACGAACCTCATGGTGATGCAGCCTGGTGGGTACTCGTCGGGCACATTCTTTCGCTTCGGCGTCCCGCTCACCCTCGTTTCCCTGGTAGCGGTCTTCGGCGTCGCATGGGCTCTGCTCTCGATGTAGCCCAACGGCGCTCCCGCGTCGACAACCTTCTTGGTATGTGCGCCGGCAAAATCGTTTTCGAGTGCCGCCGTTTCTGCTTCCAGGCCACAGACCCGCCAGGTTGTCCGGTTGACGGCGTGGGTGACCGGTCAGGAGCTTTCGGTGGCGCGCGTCGTTACCGAGGTGGGATCTGGTTTGAACGGTAAGCGGCCCAGGTTGCGGCGGGTGTTGTCGGACCCGGATGCGAAGGTGATCATTGTGGAGCATCGGGATCGGTTGGCGCGCTGTGGGGTGGAGCACTTGGAGGCGGCGCTCTTGGCGCAGGGGCGCCGGATCGTGGTGGCTGATCCGGGTGAGACCACCGATGATTTGGTGCGGGACATGATTGAGGTGCTGACGTCGATGTGTGCTCGGCTCTATGGGCGCCGTGGTGCCCGGAATCGTCGATGCGCGCGGTGACGGCGACTAAACGTGACGCCGGGAGCGGCCTGATGATTGTCGGAATGCGTACCCGCGCTCAGGCCGCGAAGGTGGCCGGACTCACTGGTGGTGTGCAGTTGCCGGGTAAGGCCGAAACCCGATGGCACTGCGGCGTTGTCGCGGTATGTGGATGTGGGTTCGGACTTCGAGGTGCATCGGCAGGTGGTGGAGTCGGTGTCGGTGCTGTTCGACCTGTTCGACGGGGACGCCGACAGCTATGCCGCCACCGGGTCACCGGGTGCGAAGCTGCCCACGGGCTGGATGGTGACGGCGGCGAAGTTCGAGGTGCAATGGCCGGCCGAGCCGGATCGGGCCGCGTTGGTGCGGTCGCATTTCGGGGCGCGCCGGTTCGCGTTCAACTGGGGTTTGGCGCAGGTGAAAGCCGATCTCGGACGCGCGCGGCGCAGATCCGGGTCATGAGTCGGTGGGTTGGGATCTGGGCTCGCTGCGCAAGGTGTGGAACCGCGCCAAGCACGACGTGGCGCCGTGGTGGGCCACCAACAGCAAGGAGTGCTATTCAGCAGGGCTGGCCGACCTCGCTCAGGCGTTGAGCAACTGGGACGACAGCCGCAACGGCCACCGGTCGGGTCGGCGGGTGGGTTTCCCGCGGTTCAAATCCGTTCGCCGCGATCGCGACCGGGTGCGATTCAGCACCGGCACGATGCGCCTGGAAGATGACCGGCGCACTATCACGGTGCCGGTGATCGGCGGCCTTCGAGCCAAGGAGAACACCCGCCGGGTGCAACGCCATGTCGCCTCGGGGCGGGCCCACGTGTTGAACATGACGCTGTCGCAGCGGTGGGGCCGGTTGTTCGTGTCGATCGGATACGCGCTGCGCACACCCGACGCGGTCGGGACTCCGGCCCTGCCGACGGTGCGCGCCGGAGTGGACCTGGGGATGCGCACGCTGGCCACCGTGGCCACGATCGACACCACCACCGGCACCGAAACCGTTGTCGAATATGAGAATCCGGCCCCGTTGAAAGCCACCCTGGCGGCGCGGCGTAGGGCTGGTCGTGAACTGTCCCGCCGTATCCCCGGATCGCGCGGTCATCGGGCAGCGAAAGCCAAGCTGACCCGATTGGATCGCCGGTGCGTGCATCTGCGGCGGGAAGCTGCCCATCAACTCACCACGCAGTTGGCGCGCACCTACGGGCACCTCGTCGTCGAAGACCTCGATGTGGCCGCGATGAAACAGGGCATGGGGCGCCGTGCTTTCCGGCGCGCGGTGTCCGACGCCGCGATGGGACTGATCAGGCCGCAACTGGCCTACAAGACCCTGCGGCATGGCAGCACCCTGACCGTGGCCGATCGCTGGTTCCCGTCCAGCCAAATCCACCACCACCACACCCACCCGGACGGCACCCCGTGCCGCCTGGTCGGTAAGGGCCGCATCGACAAACACCTGGTCTGCCCGACCACCGGTGAAGTCGTCGACCGCGACCACAACGCTGCACGAATCTCCGTGACTGGCCGGATTACGCCAGTTGTGGTCCAGTCGGGACCACGGCCCCATCGGTACCCGGGCCAACCGACACCATCGGTTGGTACAGGCCATGGCGCCGACGCCGGATCATCCGGTGCCGGCGGAGCATCCATAAGACCTCGCCCACGCGGGGCCCGACGCGGCGAGGCCAAAACCCCAACCCCGCAAGGGGACGCCGCATGAGTGCAACTCAAACACACTCAACGGCAACGGTCTCAGCACCAAGGACTTTGCCGGCACGCCGGTCGAGAAGGCGTTCAAGGAGCACACGCCGGACGCCAAGGCGTTCGACGCCTACCTCGAGAAGATGAAGGTCTTGAACATCGATGACCAGAACATCAGCGACGCGCATATGCGTTCGATTTCTGCGAAGACGATGGTCATCGTCGGTGATGCGGATGGCGTGAAGCCGGAGCATGCGCTGGCGATGTTCAGGCTGCGCGGTGGTGGAGATGAGGCAGCGGCAGGGTCAGGATGCTGCAGAAGGTTCCGGCCGCACGCTTGGTGATTCTGCCGGCGACGTCGCACATTGGCATCTCTGGTGAGTCAGCAGTGCTAGTGCCGATGGTGAGTGCGTTTCTCGATGATGTGCCGCCGGCGACACCGGATCTCTTTTAGCGGCGGCGACTGACGACCCGCCTTAGGTTTTAGGTTCGCTCGGGACAGTGCGATTGGGCCGCTCGGCGGCCTTCTTGACAACACTCCGCACGGCGTCCCGAACCGTCGAAGCGACGTCGCGCAAAGGGCGTGAGCTGTCGGGCTTGGCGTTGGCCTTTTTGGTCGTCGTGAACAACCGGCGAGGCGGTTCCACCGTGGCGCGGGCGGAAATTGTTGTCGTAGAGGACTTCTCGATCTGCGTCAGTCCGTTACCGCGAGATGATTGCCCGCCCGCTGCGCGGACATTGTTGACCGCGGTGACGACCGAGTCCGCGATGGCGGTGCCGGCCGCGGTCACCGCCTCGGACGCGGTGTTGACACCCGCGGCGACCGCTCGTACGGGATCGCCGGTCGCGGCCAGTTCCTGGGCGACGGCATCAGGGGTTTCAAACGCACCGGACAGCACTTCGTTCAACGCCGTGAATATGACCGCTCCGCCCACATTGAGCGCCCCCACCACCGCGACCTGCACGACACCCTGCGGCATGACGGTCGGCGTTGGATTGGGCACGATGGGCGCGTTGAGCGCGTCGAAAGTGTCTTGGCGGGCGGTCTGGATAGCCGTGGCGATTCCGGGCAGCCCGCCCGCGGCGGCAGGCACGACGTTGAGCAGGCCGACCACACCGACCTCAAACGCGTTCAGTGCCCTTGGCGCCACTCGCGTGCCGTCGGCGACGATGGCCGCCGTCGCCGCGGCGTTCGTCGGCCCGGTCACCGACGCGGCGGTGGCGCCGATCGCCTTCAACAGGTCACCCGACTGCAATGCGGTGACGAACACACCCGGCGTTTGCAGCGCCGCGACGACAGGCGTCACGCCCGTTTGGACGAGCAGCGGGCAGATGATCGAGCAGTAGATCACCTGATTGCCCAGGAAACTGGTGACGAGCCCGCCGGGCGGAACCGTCGCGGCTGTCAGCCGAACATCCTGTGCCACGGTCGGCGGTGACTGGGACTGCGTTACCGGAGCCAGCGGTGTGGCTGCCATGGCGGCGGCGATGCCCACCACGGCAATCCCCCTGGCTGCGACACCGGCGCGCGAACGGTTTGGAGCATGCATAGTGACCCCCTTATCGACGGCGATATATATAATCGCACGGATTGCGGGCGCGACGGGTTCAATCCCAGGCGCACGACCATTCCGCTGCACCGGGTTGCGAAGCCGCGAGGATGAGATCGCCCATGCGATCTGCTCGCTGCGTGGATGACGACGCCGGCTACATCACCGGTCAGATCGTTCGGGCCGACGGCGGCGGAGGCATCACCGCTTGACAGGTCAGTGCACGCCCTCCATCTCGCGGCTGATCCAGGGCGCAAGCACGAACACGATCACACCCGCGACGATGGCGACCGCACCGATGATTCCGAAGTAGGCGAATTCCCGGGCCGGGTCGTAGTACTTGGCCAGCACCCCGGACATCGACGTGCCGAGACCGACGGAGAAGAAGTACAGCGCCATCATCTGCGCCCGGAACGCCTCCGGCGCAAGCTTTGTGGTGACCGACAGCCCGATCGGCGATAGCAGCAGCTCCGAAATCGCGAACGCCGCCAAGATGAAGAGGACCAGAAGCGCTGGCACCGCTTTGCCTTCCGTGCCCGCCATCGGCAAGAACAACAGGAACGCGGCACCCATCCCGATGACGCCGTATGCGAACTTGCGGGGTGTGGTCGGCGCCCGGGTGCCCAGGCGTGTCCACATGATCGCGAAGAGCGGCGACAGCAGGATGATCCACACCGGCTCGATCGAGCCGATCCAGCTCGACGGTGCCGTCCACCCGAAGATCGACCAATTCATCCGCTCGTCCGAGTAGACCGCGAGCACCGTGAAGATCTGCTGGAACAGCGACCAGAACACCGCGTTGGCGATGAACAGCGGGATGAACGCCCGCACCCGGGTGCGTTCAACCGGCTGAACTTTCGAGCTGGTGAGCATGACCGCGAAGTAGGCGATCGACGCCACGATGATCACGCCCGTGGTGACCTGCGACAGGTTCGCGAGCTTGACCAGGCCGGTGGCGAATGCGACAACAACCACGGCCACCACCGCAATCGCCACGCCTATCCACCATTTGATAGCGCTGCGCGGCAACGGGTTCGGCACGTCACGCCCGTGGTCGCCGAGGTTCTTCCGGAAGTAGACGTACTGGGCGAGTCCGAATGCCATTCCGACCGCCGCGGCCCCGAAGCCCCAGTGGAAGCCGATCCGGGTCTGCAGCAGGCCGGTGATCAGCGGGCCGATGAACGCCCCGAGGTTGATGCCGAGATAGAACAGCGTGAAGCCGCCGTCGCAGCGCGGGTCGTTCTTCTCGTACAGCGTGCCCAGCAGCGACGACGCGTTGGCCTTCAACGCGCCGGAGCCGAGGGCGACGAGCACCAGACCAACGCCGACGCCGGCGAGGCCGGGAATCAATGCGAGCGCGATGTGGCCACACATGACCACCACGCCGCCGTAGAGCACCGTGCGTTCCATTCCGAGGAGGCGATCCGCGATCCAGCCGCCCAGCACGGTGGAGAGGTAGACAAGTCCGCCGTAGGCACCGACGATCCCGGTCGCGGTGGCCTTCGGCAGCTCGAGCCCGCCCTCGGTCAGCGAGTAGTACAGGTAGTAGGCGAGGATGGTGAGCATCCCGTAGAACGAGAATCGCTCCCACAGCTCGACGCCGAAGAGATTGGCCAGGCCGATCGGGTGACCAAACAGGGTGCGTCCGGCCGGCTGTTCGTCCGTCTGTTCCGCTGTTGTCATGTGGGCCACCATTACCACGCATGCCCGCGTGTGGTGACCCGTTTCGGACGCATCGCAGGTAGGCAGTAATGGCACCGTCGGTGCGAGTTCAACGTGAAGTGCTGGGCCAACCCGGCGTGAGCGTCTTCAAGCGAGGAGTCGTGCAGCCGCATCCACTCGTAGGGCGGCTGTTGCGGCCATCCCGCCGGCGAATCCTCCCAGGTTTCCTGGCGGCCGTACGGGGTGAGGTCGAGCAGGTCGAACACCAGCATGAAGGGCTCCTCTCCGCGGGCATACGTCGACCAGGTGTGGAAGACGCGGTCGCCGTCGCGCAGGAACACGCTGATCGCCTGCCGCTCCTCCCCGTCGACCGTCGCGCGGAAGTCCTCGTTGAACGTGGTCGATTCCGACGACACCCACGGCAGCGTCCACCCCATCCGGTCGCGGAACGCCAACAGCTTGGCCAGCGGCGCGCGCGAAATCAGCACGAGCGACGTGTCTTTGGCGTGCAAGTGCGACAGCGGCCCGATGTGGTCGGCCATCATCGAGCAGCCGTCACAGCCCTGGTCCCAGTCGGGGCCGAACATGAAGTGCTGAACGATGAGCTGCTTGCGGCCGTCGAACAGGTCAAGCAGCGACGCCGGTCCGTTCTCGGTGTCGAACGTGTAGGACTCGGTGATCTCTACCATCGGCAGTCGCCGCCGCGCGGCGCTGACCGAGTCCTTCAACCGGGTCAGCTCCTTCTCCTTCAGGAGCAGCAACGCGCGCGCCTTCTCCCATTCCGAGCGCGACGCGACTGGGGGCATCGGTGTCGAGTCAGTCATGCCTGCAGCCTGCCACCGCACGCCGGCCGCTGATACGTTCGGGCCGTGCGCACCAAGTTCGAATTCGACTTCGTGACGACCGCAACGCCGGACCAGGTGATCGAGTTGATGACCGACTTCTCACCGGACCGGCCGCACCGTTGGCCCGCGTCATCGGAATCTGCGTTCGAGGTCTACCACCTCGGCGAGACCGACGCCGAGATCCGCGAGGGCCAGGACTTCCCGAAGCTGTGGGCGAGGTGGCGTTACGACTGGTCCACCCCCGGGTCGGTGACGCTGACGATCGTGGCGGCCGACGCGTTGAAGTCGGGCGGCTTCATGTCGTTGACGGCGACGCCCCGACGCGATGGCGGAAGCGCTGTGCACGCGGTGTGGGACCAGTCGTCGAAGAACCTCACCGGGTTGATCGCGGTGACTGCGATGCGGTTCATCGGTCCGCGGTCCCTGTCGTCGTACTACAAGAAGGTGTACGACAACTACACGCCGCCTAGCCGAAATCCTTGACCACGTCGGCGACGCGGCGCACCTGGTCGACGTCCGAGCTGGTCGGGATGAGGTGGATCTCGTCGGTGCCGATGTCTTGGAACCTCCGGAACAGGCCGAACAGCTCATCCTCGCTGCCCGCCCAGCCGGTGGCGGGCGCCATGGCGTCGACGTACTCGGCCGGAATCCAGTTCATGTAGCGGCGCAGATGCCGGTGGATCTGTGCGCGCGCGTCATCGGTGTCACCCAATGCGAACCAAAACGATGTGGCCAGAAAGGGTTTGGGGTTGCCGGCCCGCGCCCATGCCGTGCGCGCGACGTCGAACAACCCGTTCTGCTTGGCGAGGTCGAGGTCCAGCGTGGTGCCCGCGAGCCCGTCGGCCCATGCGGCGGCGCTGCGCACGGTCTTCGGCCCCATGGTGCCGACAAGTAGCGGCGGGCCCGGCTGTTGCAGCGGGGCGGGCCCGACCGGGATGACGGACTCGGTCACCTTCTCGCCGGCCCACACCCGCTTCATCACGTCCACCCGCTTGGCCATGCCGCGCATTGTCTGGGTCGCGGGGTCGGCGCCGACGGCGCGGTAATCCTCGCTTCGCCCGCCGACACCAAGGCCGACGGTCAGCCGGCCGCCGCTGAGCATGTCCCCGGTGGCCAGCGCCTTGGCCAGCATCACCGGGTCGTGCAGCTGCGGCACCAGCACCGTCGTCACCAGCCGCACGCGTTCGGTCCATGCCGCCAGCGCCCCGAGCAGCGTCACGGCCTCGGGGTTGTCGAACGCGATCCGCTCCCCCCAGCACAGCGACGAGAACGGTCCGTCGTCGATGGCCCCGGCCCAGGCCTTCAGTGTCGCGCCATCCAGGTCCGGTTCCATCACCGGCATCGTCATCCCTATCCGCACGACCGCGATTCTGGCACGCCTGCGGGCAGCGGTGACGCGGCTGGCAGCATGAAGCCATGGCGATCAACACCACCTCCGTCGCGCACATCCGGCTCACGGTCACCGACATCGCCCGATCAAGGGAGTTCTACGAGAGCGTCTTCGGCTGGCCGATCAACCTCGAGATGCCCGAGGACGCCGACGACGCCATGCGTGACCGGCTCGCATTCCTGTTCGGCGGCGTCATCTACAACGTCGGCGAGTCTCGCGTCGCACTGCGCCCGGTGGCCGACGACAAGTTCGACGAAGACCGCGCCGGCCTCGACCACCTCGCCTTCCGGCTGGGCAGCACGTCCGAACTCGATGATGCGGCAGCGCATCTCGACTCACTCGGAGTTGCCCACGAGCCGATCAAGGACATCGGGGTGATGTACATCCTGGAGTTCCGCGATCCGGACAACATCGCGCTGGAACTCGTCGCACCCAAATAGGCGACCTGCGGTAGATCGTGAAACAAATCAGTCAGCGGATGTGCAAACCCGCAGCCGCCTGATTGAGCGCGGTCGCGGCTAGGCTGACCGCGGGAAGGTCTTCAGCGTCGGCAGTGTCCCTGAGCCGCTGCATCGCCGCGTCCACCGCCGCCGGGTCCTGCAGACCAGGTCGGGTGCGTTCCCAGACCCGATCCAGCGCGGCGACATCGGCCAAAACCAAACCTGGATCCTCGGCTTTGACATCAACCGGAAGCTGGCGTGCCCACAGAGCCAGACGGGCCAGATCGACATCGATCACCGGTCGGTACAGCAGCCGCAGGTCGAGCTCATTCTGGGAAACGCGCAGCGCGGCAGACTCGGCCGCACGCCAATCATCCTCGCCCACCGCGCTTTTGAGCGCGTCGATATCGCGATTCATCTGGGACTCCATCTGCGGCGGAATTCCCTTGGTGAGCGCGGACTCCCACGTGTGGCCGAATGCCGTGGTGGCCCGCTCGGCGCGATCGGGGTTCTGGGTCATCACCGCATCGAAGACCCCCGCGACTGCGCCGGATAGCGCGCCGAGTTCGGCGGGGGCCGGCCCTTGCCGGCTGTCGGTCGGCGACGCGAGCGACACCGCCTCCAAGTCGCCGCCCGGGGTCCCGGTTGAGAACTCGCCGTATCCGGGGGCGAAGACCTTCCCCTCACTCGTGCCGTCCATGTGCAGCTCCGTGACTTCGATGGCGCCGGTGATCTCGCCGCTCGGGCCGTGGACAGACTGGTCGATCTTCTCGACGCGCACCTGTTCGAAGACGACCTCGGGGGCGTTCTCGGGACGGTAAATGTCACCGACGGCCGGCTTGGCCGGCATGATCATCGCGGCGGGTGTCTGGTCGCTGGCCACCCATGTTCCCTTGGTGTCGGCCACCGTGCCGTCCTCGTAGTTGAATACGTCTTCCCCGAAGTACCACACCGACCCGTCGTCGGCCTGGGCATACCAGTCCATCGCCACCTCGTGGATGCGTCCGTCCAGGTACGCGACGTACTGGACGATCGCGGCGTCGACCGGCTGGCCGTGCCACGGGATCAGCCGTGTGCCGGGCAGCAACGTCACCTCCGTCCGGAACGGCTTGTCGTCAACCTGACCGCCCATGATGACCTGCTTAACCTCGCTCGTCGGATGCAGCGGGTTTGTGATCGGCGTCGGCTTGCTGAAAGTCGCCGTCACGAGATCGACGCGTTCGCTGTCCGGCGCGACGGGCAGACATTCGTCAGTGGTCTGCCCCGACTCCTCGATGACCTTGATGCACTCGGCCGACGCCGGAGCCGACTCGCCACTGCATGCGACGCCGCATGCGGAAACGATTGGCGCGCAGATCACTAGCGTGACGAGCCGGCGACCAGCGGCGGCGTTCATCGTCGACCAGTGCTAGTTGCCGGGAGCGTCGGGTTCGGTGTCCGTGCCGGGGAGCTCGGCCTTGTTACCGACCACCGCGAAGGCGTCGTTGAGCTGGACGTCGACCTGGCTGCCATCCGCCAGCGTCACCTCTACCTCGTACAGGCTTTCCTCGTCGCCGACCTCGGTACCGGTGACTGTGCCGCCGCCGGTGAATGCCAACGCTGCCTGGCTCGCTTTAGCCAATGCCTCGCCGGTGATCGGTGATCCCTCGCCGTCGTCGGGTTGCGCCGTGGCGAGGCCGGTGCCGATCGCGACCGCCGCCGCGCCTACCGCCGTCAGAATGCCAATGGTTTTGCCGTTCATGGTCATCAGCCTCCGCCCGACTACCTGACTGCAGCCTGAACCGCGCTCAGCCCTGACCGGCGGGCAATCTGACCTCGACGTGCGCGCCGCCCGCCGGTGACTGCCCGATGAATACCGAGCCTCCGTGATCCCGAACGACCTCGTCGACGATCGCGAGACCCAGACCACTGCCGCCGTCATCGCGGGAGCGGGCCTCATCGAGCCGGACGAATCGCTTCAGTACTCGATCCCGTTCGGATTCCGGGATGCCCGGGCCGTCGTCGTCGATCGTCAACCTCACCTCGCCGCCGTGCTCGGACAGAGCCAGATCGATGCGGCCCGCGGCATGCCGGGCGGCGTTGTCGGCGAGGTTGCGCACCACGCGCCGCAACCCCTCGACGTGCCCTTGCACCCGTGCCGCCCCGACCGCCGATGTGTCCACCCGAACGGCGGTGGTGGACCGCAGCCTGGTTGCCTCCTCGAAGACCAGGTCATCGAGGTCGACGGCTGCGCGCTGCGGCGCGGCGTGCTCGTCGGCGCGGGCCAGCAGCAGCATGTCCTCCACAAGACTCTGCATCCTTATTGCCTCGGCGAGCACCACATCGGCAAGCTCCTCGGCGGTGGTCCCCTCCGGATGCGCCAGGGCAACCTCGGAATGTTGACGGATGGTGGTGAGCGGCGAGCGCAGTTCGTGGGATGCGTCGGAGACAAACCGGCGCTGGCTGTTTCGACTGTCTTCGAGCCGTGCCAGCATCCGGTTCATCGTCGCAGCGAGTCGTCCGATCTCGTCGTTGGGCTGTGGCTGTGGTACCCGCCGGTGCAGTTGGGCGGCCGATATCTCGTCCACTTCGCGACGAATCGCCTCGACCGGCGCCAATGCGCGGCCCACCATGAACCACGTGGTGAGTGCGACCACCACCAGCAGTATCGGAAGTCCGATCATGAGCAGCCGAGTGACCAGCGAGGTGGCGTCGGAGACGTCGACCAGTGCCCGGGCCACCAGGACCGTCCTGGGTCCGTCGGGTGTCTGCGCGCCCTCCGCGACCGCGGCGAACACGTCGTCGTCGAGCGGGGTGAGCACGTGCCGTGCTTGCCCGGGCAGCACCTGTGCGACTGCCGGCTCGCCTGCGACGTTGGGACTCGACGCGACGACGGAACCATCAGGACCGAGCACCTGAACCAGCTGTTCGTCGTCGCTTCCCGTGACATCCAGGACCGTTGGCCGGCCGGTTTCGAGTTGCCGTGCGATCTTGATCGCCTGGACCCGGCCGGCCTCCTCTACCTCATCGATCAGGCTGTGCCGCAGTGCGGCGATCAACGCCGCCGCGCCCGCCACGAGGGCGATGCCGACGATGATGGTCGCTGCGGCAGAGGTTCCGGCCCGGATGGTCCTGAGTCGCTTAAGCACGATCGACGACCAGCCGGTACCCGGCGCGACGAACGGTTTCAATTACCGGGCGGCTGGCCGAGCGCTGCAGCTTGGCGCGCAGCCGCCGCACGTAGACCTCAATGATGTTCGGGTCGCCGTCGAAATCGAAGTCCCAGACGTGGTTGAGGATGTCCTTCTTCGCCAGCACCTCGTCTGGGTGATGCACGAAGAACTCGAGGACGGCGAACTCGCGTGCGGTGAAGGATATCTCCACACCACTGCGCCAGACCCGGTGCGCGGCAGGATCCAATCGCAGGTCACCGACTTCCAACACCGTCGGCCGCGGGCGCGCTCCGCGGCGCAACAGCGCCCGCAGCCGAGCGATCAGAACCGCGTACGAAAACGGCTTCGACAGGTAGTCGTCGGCACCGGTGTCGAGCCCCTCGACCTCGTCAGCGATCCCGTCCTTCGCGGTGAGCATCAAAATCGGCGTCCAATTGCCCTCACTGCGCAGCGTCCGGCACACCTGGTAGCCGTTCGCGCCGGGCAGCATGATGTCGAGAACGATCGCGTCGAACGGGTTTTCCCGCGCCATCCAGATGCAGTCGGTGCCGTTGTGAACGACATCGACGGCGAAGCCCTCCGCCTCGAGTCCCTTGCGTAGTCCAGCGGCAAGCCGCTGCTCGTCTTCGACGACCAATAAACGCATCGTGGCTGCCATGATCGCAGCCCGAAACTGACTTTCGGCTGAATTGACCGCCGTTAGGTCAGGTCCTTCATGATCTGGGCGACCGCTGCCGCCTTGATCGATCTGCACCACTTCAGATCCGGCGGCATTCGAATTAGCTGACAATCACGTCGCCATCGAAAGCCTCGGTCATTTGGATTGCATCTCGCGTAGGTGCTCTGATGTGCCATCGTTGAACTGTGTACGAAGGATTCAGTGAGGATGCGCGCGAACTTATGGCTCGCTCCGAAGAGCAGGCCAGGGCTCGCCACGACGATGGCGTAGACACTGAGCACATACTCCTTGGGATATGCGAACTGTTCGACTGCAGAGCGGCGAAAGTGCTCAATTCGCTGGGTATCTCGCTCCACTGGGTTCGTGACGACATCAATAAAATGTGCGACCTTGGCGAGGAACACGAGCCGGCCGAGCAGATCGTGCCAATGGAGTCCGCAGAAGAGGCTCTGGCGCTAAGCCGTCAGGAGGCGGAGCGATCCGCTCGTGAACAAGTTGAAACTGACCATAGGGTCAGGGCTCGCGCTAGGGCTGAGCACTCGGTGAGCGAGATCGTCCAGATACTCGGTGAACACTGCCGGGACTTAACCGCCGCGGCTCGAGCCGGAAAACTCGACCCTCCAATCGGACGAGATCAGGAGATCGCACGTGTCCAGCAGGTGCTGTGCCGCTGGAACCGAAACTATCCAATGTTGCTTGGCGAGGCGGGCATCGATAAAACCGCCATCGTTGAGTACGTCGCCCAAGCGATCGTCGGTGGCCAGAGCCCTCCGACACTCGCTGTCAAGCACATCGTCGCAGTCGACGGCAAGGCGTTAGTGCGTGCGGTGTCGGATGACCCACTTCCGGCCGATCGGCTCGGTGATGAACCAATTCTCGCCGACCGGCTTTGTGTGGCCTTGCATCAAGCGGCCGGCGGTGAGGTCGCTGTGTTCATCGATGCTCTCCCCGCCCTGTTGGGCAGTGAGTCCTTCTCGTCCGTCAGGAGGAGCATCTCGAGTGGAAGCACGACAGTCATCGGCGCTGGAACCCGAGCTGACTACAGCGAACATATCGCGCATGACCCGGAGCTTCGAGACCGGTTCCAAGCGATCGCCGTCACTGAGCCATCGGTGGAGCACACCATTGAGCTTCTAAGGAGTGGGCTCCGCGACCGTTACGAGGCCCACCATCGGGTGTCGATCACCGATGATGCGATCGTCGCGGCAGCGACCCTGACGGACCGCTACATCGACGATCGGTTCCTCCCGGAAAAGGCCATCGACGTTATCGACGAAGCCAGTGCCCGGATACGGACACATCGGAGTACGAACGTACCGGCAGACATCCGAGAGTTCGACGAAAAGATCACAGAGATACGCCGCGCGAAGGAGTCGGCCATCAACGCGCAGGAGTTCAGTAAGGCGGCCGAGCTTCGTGATCAGGAAAGATCTCTGATTCGCGAGCGTGCAGAGCTCGAAAAGCTTTGGCAATCGGGAGATTCGGATGTGGTGATGGAGGTTGACACCGAACAGGTTGTCACCGTGATCGCCGAGATGACCGGCGCTCCGGAGGACGAGCTGAACATGGCCCTGCCCGGCGCGATGCCACCCGAAGTATTGCCGGACACCATTACGGATGTCGACCACGAGTATGTAATGCTCAACGACAAACCGGTCGAAAGCGACGCCGACGACTTGCTTGGTACCGCGGGCATCGCCAACCGGATCGCGTCGATTATTCAACTATCGCGCAATGCCGCACCCTTTGTCATGGCGGTGGACGGCGGTTGGGGTATTGGCAAGAGCACACTGTTGACACAGATCGAGGCGCGCCTTCCTAGCAAGCCTGACGTGGTGAAGCTTCGATTCAACGCGTGGACCGCTCAGGGCGAAAATGCCCTTGAGAGCTTGATCAAATCGGTCCTCTTGGAGCTGGACCCGAATATCGTGCGGCGGTGGGCACGCAAAGTTGCGAAGAAGCGACACGTGGTCGGCATTACGCGTGTTGGATTCGCTATAGCCGCACGCTTCCTTGGGCTCAGTCGGTTGATCGACAGCATGTGGACAACGCTTGAGGTCGACGCGCAGGCACGCAACGAGCTCCGCGAAAACATCCAGGGAATGCTCTCGGAATGGGTGGAGCATCCCGGAAAACCAGGCAAGATACGAACGCTTGTCGTGTTTATTGACGATCTTGATCGCTGCTCAGATGACGTCGTCATCCATGTATGCGAAGCAGTCAAGCTCTATCTCGACGCACCGGGGCTGATCTTCGTCATCGCCTGCGACCTTTCGGTGCTCGCCCGGGGTGTCGCTGGACCCGCCCGTGGCGGGGCCAGCGAGGGACGTACGTACTTGGAAAAGATCATCCAGGTCGCCTACCGCGTGCCCCCACCGCATGAGGACGTAGTGCGTCGGCTGATCGGTGGCTATTGTGAGAAGTCTGGCATATCGCATCTGCTCGACGCGACTGTCGTCGACACCCTCGCGGAAGCAACAGGTCGAAACCCTCGACGGATAAAGAGGATAATCAACAGCTTTGTGTTGGAGCATCACCTCGACCCGGCATGGCGACGCGCACCATTGACCAGCCATCTATTGATCACCGCAATCTTGCTCCAACAGGTCTACCCGTCGTTTTACTCGATACTCGTCGACGAGACTTCCGGTGACGACCCGATCGGCAACTTCCTCGACTACGCAACCGTCCGTGCAAAAGCGTCGAATCCGCCTCCGAGTGACGACGTATGGTGGTTGGCAGTACGACGGCTATTTCAGAATTACGGCCTCCCACAACCTGATCGCTTGCGGTTCGGCGAAGCCGTACCAATCGACAATGTCGAGAAATCTCTGTCGCCTGAGTACGTCGCAATGGCGCGCAACGAGCAATTCATCGCGCTCCTGCGAGGTACTGGGTCGCCAAGTACTCGCCAGGCACTTCGGGCGCACCTGCTGAGCAGCCCACTCGGCACCAAGAGTATCGGCGAGTCGTCCAGCTTCGAGATGGGCAGCGCTTCAAGTGCATCCGGGTCGGACACCGACTTTGAGAGTTTTCCAAGTCCGGTGGCCTAAATCAGGTCCCTCACGATGTCGGCGACCGGTGCCGCCTTGATCGACTTGAAGCCGGTGCCTGCCCACACGTTGGTGCCGTGCGGGTCGCGTGCGCGCACCGCGGCCGCCCGCAACGGACCGGTCAGATAGTGGACCTCGGGGTATCCGAAGGGTGCCCGCGCCTCGTGCTCGTCGATGAAACGGTTGTGTAGCCCGCGGGCGTAGCGGCCGGAAAAGGACTTGGTCACAACGGTTTCGGTGAACTGAGGGTCCTGCAGCGCCGCTCGGTGGACAGGGCTGCTGCCCGCTTCGTCGGCGAGCAGAAACGCCGTGCCGAGTTGCGCCGCGACCGCGCCGGCCCGTATCACGCCGTTGACATCGTCGGCGGTCACCAAACCACCGGCCGCGATGACCGGGACGCTGACCCGTGCCCGCACATCCGCGAGCAGCTCGGACAGTGGCTGCGGGTTCGGCGCAGCGACGGGATCGAAGGTACCGCGATGCCCGCCCGCCGATGCGCACTGCACGGCAACGGCGTCGACGCCGCAGGCCACCGCGATCTCCGCTTCCTCGACGGTGGTCACGGTGCCGACGGTGGTGATGCCCGCGTCGCGGAGCCGCATGCATTCCTGTGCACTCGGCACGCCGAACGTGAACGACGCCACCTCGGGCCGCAGATCGAGCAGCACGCCGAGCTTGGCCCCCCAGGCGTCGTCGGTGTAGACCGGATCACCCAGCTCAGCCCCGTAGCGCTCCGTATCGGGCGCCAGTGCCGCGGCGTACTTCGCGATCCCCTCCGGGGTGGCGGCGCTGGGTTGCGGGGCGAACAGGTTGACGCCGAGTGGGCCGGTGGTCAACCTGCGCGCGGCGATGATGCGCTCGCCAAGTGCGTCGGAGGTCAGGTAGCCGGCCGGGACGAACCCCAGTCCGCCCGCATTGGTACCGGCGGCGGCGAGTTCGGGCGTCGACGGTCCGCCCGCCATCGGCGCGACGATCACCGGAACCGCAAGCGCCCGCAGGTCAAAACCGCTCGGCATCATCGTCTCCCATCGGTCCAATGGTCTTTCGTACCACGGGAGGGCGGATAGCCTGAGGGCAGCATGTTCTCCGCAAGCGACGGCTACGACCGGTTCATGGGGCGGTGGAGCCGCCGGCTGGCGCCGCTGTTCGTGGACTTCGCCGGGGTCGAGGCCGGCAACGACGTGCTCGACGTCGGATCCGGCACAGGAGCGCTGACGTTCGCCGCCGCGACCGTCCCGGCAGTGCGAGCGGTCGGCGTTGACCCGTCGAGCGAGTTCGTGCGGGCCGCGCGGCGGGCGGGCGATGGCGACCGGGTGCGCTTCCAGGTCGGCGACGCTTCGGCGCTACCCTTCCCGGACGCCTCTTTCGACCGGACGCTGTCGATGCTGGTGCTGAACTTCGTGCCCGACAGCGGCGAGGCGTTGCAGGAGATGATCCGTGTCACCCGACCCAACGGCGTTGTGGCCGCGGCGGTTTGGGACTACGGCGACGGCATGGAAATGCTGCGTGTGTTCTGGGACGAGGCCGTCGCGCTGGATCCGGCAGCGGCCGGACGCGACGAACGCCACATGCCGTTGAGTCGGCGCGGAGAGTTGTCGGCCTTGTGGCAGGACCTGGGCATGCGCAATGTAGAGGACGCTGCGCTGGCGGTCGACATGGCGTTCGTATCGTTCGACGACTTCTGGCAGCCCTTCCTCTGCGGGCAGGGACCGGCAGGCGCCTACGCGTCCGCCCTCGCCGAACCCGCCCGCGAGCAGCTGCAGGCACGGTTACGCGACCGCTTGGAAACCACAGACCCGGGTTTCACGCTGACGGCCCGGGCGTGGGCCGTGCGGGGCGTCGTCACCTGACGGCCTTGGCGAACTGCAGGACATCCTGCGGCTCGGTGCTGATGTTCGGGAAGACGGTGTGCCGCACCAGCCGGCCCTCCAACGACAGGCCGGCCCGTTGCAGCACGCGCGCCGACCGTTGGTTGTCGACGTGGCAAATCGCCGATATCCGGTACACCTTCGGGTCGCTCTCCATCTCGGCGAGCAGGAGCTCGACCACCTCCGCCATGATTCTCCGGCCCCACCACCGCCGGCCCAGGCAGTAGCCGAAGTCCATGTTGTGGGACGCCACCGGCCGGAATCCACACGACCCGACGATCTCGCCGCTGTCGCGCAGCTCGATCAGCCACGTCCGTTCGCCGCCCACGTTGAACAACTCGGTGATCACCCGCCGCGTCTCGTCGACGTCGGGATGCGGAGTCCAGGACATGTAGCGGGTGACTTCGGGATCGGATGCGACCGAAGCGAACAGTTCCCCGGCGTCGGCGAGCCGGGGCGCGCGCAGGGTGACCCGGTCTCCGGTCAGCACCTTCACCTCGGCCATGCCCACATCCTGCACCGTATGTCATCAATCGCATGAAAGTGGTTGACTGGCAACAGTATGACCATCACGTTCAACCACACCATCGTCGCAGCCAAGGACAAGAAGCAGTCGGCGACCTGGCTGACCGAGCTGTTCGACCTGCCCAACCCGGAGCCGTTCGCTCATTTCCTGACGGTGACCGTCGCCAATGACGTCAGCCTGGACTACGCGGAGGTGCCGGACGACCAAGAGATCCATCCGCAGCATTACGCGTTCCTGGTGTCCGAGGACGAATTCGACGCCATCTACGGCAAGATCCGTGACCGGGGCATGGAGCACTGGGCCGACCCCGGCGGAACCCGACCGGGCGAGATCAACCACAACGACGGCGGTCGCGGCGTCTACTTCCAGGATCCCGTCGGGCCACTACATGGAGATCCTCACCCGGCCGTACGGGTCGGGAGGCTGAGGCGCATGCTGCTGGACGGCATCGCGATGCGTGCCCGACCTCGGCGGCGGCGCGGACGCTAACCGTGCCCGCGGCTCTCCTCTTGCTCCAGGTAGTCACCGGCCAGCCCCGCCGACGTGCTCGGGGCAGCGACCCGGCGGCCACGTCGGCCAGGCTGGTCTCCTCCAGCACCGAACGCATGCTCGCCCGCAGCGCCCGCCAAACGTCGGTCAGCGCGGCTGTCGGGCCGGAATAGGGCAGGTCGCCGAGCCCGATGTCGCGCACGCTGGCCAGCGGGCCATCGATGCAGCGAAGCACGTCGGCGATGCTGATCTCGGCGGCAGGCCGGGCCAGCTCGTAGCCACCCTCGCGACCGCGGTGGCTGCGGACCAGCCGATCGGTCCGCAGAACGGACAGGATGTCGACGAGGAACTGCGCCGGGATGCCCTGCACCGTGGCCAGATCGTCGGTCTTGACCAGCACACCGTCGTCGACCGTGGCCAGCTGAACCATGGCCCTGACGGCGTACTCCGCCTTGGCCGACATCCGCATTCTGCGAATTCTGCCATCGACATGGGTGCGAGCCGGGCAGGCGTGCTTCACCATCGATACATGACCACCCGCGTCGCCTGTGCTCAGATCCCGTTGTCGATCGGCGATACCGCGGGAAACCGCACCACGTCCAGAGCCGCGATCGAGGCGGCCGCGCGTGACGGCGCGCAGATAGTCGTGCTACCCGAGCTGGCATCGTCCGGGTATGTCTTCGCCGATCGTGCCGAACTTTCTTCGCTGGCCGAAACACGTGACGGCCCGGCCATCACCGAGTGGGCCAACCTCACGGAGACGTTGGGCCTCACCATCGTCGCCGGATTTCCCGAGACGGCAGGCGACGCGATCTACAACAGCGCGGCCGTCGTCGACCCGACCGGTCTGCGCGGTGTCTACCGCAAGGCGCACCTCTGGGACAGTGAGAACGCGGTATTCGACCGCGGCGACGACCTGCCGCTGGTGGTGGACACCGACCACGGTCGCGTCGGCGTGATGATCTGCTACGACATCGAGTTTCCGGAGTGGGTTCGCACCGTCGCGATGTCCGGCGCGGACCTGCTGTGCGCTCCGGTGAACTGGCCGCTGCTACCGCGGCCGGAGGGCGAGCGCCCGACCGAGATGGTGCGGGCGATGGCGGATGCGGGGATGAACCGGATGCCGATCGCGGTGTGCGACCGCGTCGGCGTGGAACGCGGCCAGGACTGGATCGGCGGCAGTGTGATCATCGATGCCGACGGCTATCCGCTCGCGATGGCCGAGTACGGCAGGCCGGGACGTGTCTCGGCCGACATCGACCTGGCCGAGTCGCGGGTGAAGCGGATCAATGCGCACAACGACGTGCACGGCGACCGCCGCACCGACCTCTACCGCCGCACCGCACTACTGGACTGACGGCGGGGCGCCGCTCATCTCCCGCACCGACTCGGGCACCGGGATGCCCGGCCTGAGGTCGGGTGCCGGCTGCGGCGCGCCGTAGGCGACCGACATCGGCACCACACCCGCCCATGCATCACCGGCGATGTCGTCCTCCGGGTCCTCGGGCCAGCCGTCGCTGATCTTCAGTGACCAGTTGTCCTCACCGATCGGCAGCCGCAGCGGCAGGGTCGCCGCGAGTTCCTTGCGGGTGCTGGCCCGCAGTTCGGCGGCCCGGCCGGGGATGAACGAGTCGGTCAGCCGCTCCAGGTACGTGACCTTGTCGGCCTCCGGCACCCGCTCGAAGACGCCGAAGACCACGGCGCTGCGGTACCGGAAAGAGGACTCGAATCCGCTGCGCGCCACCACGACTCCGTCCAACGCGGTCACCGCGACGGCAGCCGAGGCGCCCGCCGACAACGCCCGCATCCATGGCGAGCCCGTCGACCCGTGGATGACGAGTTCGTCGCCGACCCTGGCGAAGCCGGTCGGGAAGATCACCGGATGGCCATCGCGGATCAGCGCCACCGTCGCCAGTGGGGTGCTGTCCAGAAGTTCGTCGAGCTCGTTGCGCGACATGCTCTGCATCTCGTTGAGCCGGCTGATCCGGGTCGACGGCGTCGTCATGTGCGTCATGATGCCCTGAACTGCGACGCGGCAACGCACAATGCGCCTGTCTACAGTCGTTCCATGGTGGCCGACTCCCTGAGCGCGTGGCTTCTGGACTCTGATCCGGCGCTGCGCTGGCAGGTCGAGCGCGACCTCATGGGTGAACCGCCCGAGATCTGGCAAGCCACGCGGGCACGGATCGCGATCGAAGGCTTCGGCGCACGCCTCTCGGCGTTACAAGATCCCGACGGCCAATGGGCCGGCGGGTCGTTCTTTCCCGCAGACTTCGACTTCCACGGCCCCGAAGCGGCAGACGGTGGGCAACCCTGGACGGCGACGACATGGACGCTCAACATGCTGCGGGAGTGGGGCCTTGAGCCCACGGTCCTGCGCGAGCGCCGAACCGCCGAACTTCTCGCCGAGAACAGCCGCTGGGACTACGACGACCTGCCGTACTGGAGAGGCGAGGTGGACTGCTGCATCAACGCTTGGACGGTCGCCAACGGCCTGTGGCTCGGCGCCGACATCACCGGCATCGTCGACTGGTTCCTCGAACATCGACTGCCCGACGGGGGCTGGAACTGCGAGTGGGTCGAGGGCTCCGCGTCGATCGTCGTTACCACTCAACGCTCAACTCGCTCAAGGGACTTCTCGCCTACGACGCCGCGACCGGCGGCGCGCGACGCGACACACGCTGCCCGACAATCCGGGCAGGAGTACCTGCTGCAGCGGCGGCTATTTCGCCGCCTATCGACGGGCGAACCGGTGGCGCCGTGGGTGAGTCAGTTCGTCTACCCCTTTCGCTGGACGTACAACGTGCTCAACGCGGCCGAGTACTTCCGCCAGGCCTCGCTGCTCGACGGAGTGAGCGCCGGACCCGCGCATGGCGGACGCGATCGAGCTCATCCGTGCCGCCAGACAGCAGGACGGCACATGGCTCCAAGCCGGGCGGCATCCCGGACGCGTGTGGTTCGAAGTCGATGTGCCGATCGGTGAGCCGTCGAAGTGGCTGACTCTGTTCGGGACACGAGTGCTCGCCTGGTGGGACGCCGAGACGGCCTAGCCGGCCGCTGTCGCGGTGGCGATCAGCGCGGGCGCCGCGAAACTCACCACGCCGTCGGCGCCGACGAATTTCGCCAGCCTTTCGGATGCCGACGCACGGAGGCGGGCGAACTGGTCGTCGTCGACGTGCTCGGCGAGCGTCCAGCCCCGGATCTCGGTGTGCAGCCAGTCGTCGAGCGAGGCGAAGCGCGCCTGACCCTCGCGGCCGATCGACCGCGACGTCTCCGAACGACGGCCGCAGCAGGTCGCCGAGCTCGTCGGCCGTGCCGATGCAGAACGGTGCACGCAGCGCCGTCGGCCGCCCAGTCGCCGATCTCCTCGCCGAGCAGCTCGACCATCGCCGCGTAGCCCGGTGAATTCCTCGACCGCCGCCCACGTGGCGACCGCCACGCGACCGCCGGGTCGGATCACTCGGGCGCATCTCGCCGATCGCACGGCCTGGGATCGGAGAAGAACATCAGCGCGAACTGGCATGTGACACAGTCAATTTCGTCATCGTCGATCGGCAGCTCCTCCGCCAGTGCCGCGGCGTACGTCCAACGCGGGGGCCAGTCGCTTGGCGACGGCGAGCATGCCTTCGTTCGGATCGACAGCGACGACGGAACCGTCGCGCCCACCCGCCGCAACGCCGCACGGGCAACGACACCCGTGCCGGCACCGACATCGAGCACACGGTCGCCCTCGATGGGCATGTACCGCGTCGAGCATCGGCTCGACCCACTGGCCGAACAGCGCCGGCACAAAGAACGTCTCGTATACCTCCGCGGCGGTCGTTGACACCTGACCAGTGGAGGCATCGGATGATCGATCTGTCGTCATGACCTCAATCCTGCGCGCCCAGATCTCGACCTGGGAAGTTCGAATTTAGAACTTCACCGTTGGCGCCGGCGGTGGCAGGATCTACCCATGGGCACGTACCGCCAGTACTGCCCGATTGCCCGGGCATCGGAGATTCTCGCCGAGCGGTGGAATCCGCTGATCGTGCGCAACCTGATGTTCGGTGCCGACACGTTCTCGGCCATCGCCAGGGGCGTGCCGACGATGTCGCGGTCGATGCTGATCAAGCGGCTCGACGAGCTCGAACGCGCGGGGGTCATCGAGTCCAGACCGAAAGCCGACGGCCGCGGCCACCTCTATGGGCTGACCGAGGCGGGTGCCGACCTGGCCGGCGTCATCGACGGGCTCGCGGCGTGGGGCGAGCGCTGGCTGGAGGTCACCACCGACCGTTCCGATCCCGGTTTCGCGCTGTGGGCGTGGTGCCAGGTCCAGCTGGACCGATCGGCGCTGCCCGCGGACCGGGTGGTCGTCGCCTTGATCTTCCCCGACGAGCGTCCGACCAATCGGCGGTACTGGCTGTTGGTCGAGCACGGCGACGCCGAGGTCTGCTACTCCGATCCCGGCGGGGAACCGGACCTGATGGTCGAGGCGCGGTCGCTGGCGTTCGTCGACTGGCACCGCGGCGAGCGCACGCTGGCGCGACGTGCTGCGGTCGGGCGACGTACGGCTGACCGGACCGACGTGGCTACGCCGGTCGTTCCCGACGTGGAACCGCGCATGCAGGTGCTCGTCACGCGGTGACGGCCAGCACCGCCTCGGCGAGTTCGGGGCGGCAGACCACCAGGTCGGGCAGCAGCGGGTCGGGCTGGTTGTAGATCAGCGGCGAGCCGTCGATGCGCGACGTGTGCAGCCCGGCCGCGCGGGCGACCGCGACGGGTGCCGCGGAGTCCCATTCGTACTGGCCGCCGGCGTGCACGTAGACGTCGGCGAGACCCTGCACGACGGCCGCGACTTTGGCTCCTGCCGAGCCCATTTCGACCAGCGTGCCGTTCAGCGCGTCGCGGACCGCGAGCGCGAGCGCCGGCGGCCGGGTGCGCGACACCACGATGCGGGGCGTCGACGGGAGCGGCCGGCGGCGCGGCGACGTCCGGCGTGGCGAGCGTGACACCTTGCGCGGGAAGGGCGACCGCGCCGGCGACGAGTTCACCGGCCTGCCACAGCGCGACGTGCACGGCCCAGTCGTCGCGACCGAGTTCGGAGAACTCCCGGGTGCCGTCCAGCGGGTCGACGATCCACACCCGCTCGGCTGCTCAGCCGGATGGGGTTGTCGGCGCCCTCCTCGGACAGCACCGCGTCGTCGGGCCGCTCGGCGGCCAGAGCTTCCATCAAGAAGTCGTGGGAACGCTTGTCCCCCGCCGCCTTTCGCTCGGCGGCACTGGCGTCGGCGAGCTCGTCGCGCACGCCGAGCAGCAGCTCGCCCGCCTCGGTCGCCAGCCGCGCGGCGACCTCGTGGTCACTGCGGTCGGTCACTGGCGGCTTTCCAGCAGCTCGATGACCATGTCGGCCAGTTCGTCCGGTCGAGCGGTCCGGGGTGAGCCTGCAGGTCGGGGTTCTTCGGCCGCTGGTATGGGCTGTCGATGCCGGTGAAGTGGGTGATCTCGCCCGGCACGCGCCTTGGCGTACAAGCCCCTTCGGGATCGCGCCGCTCGCAGTCCTCCAGCGGAGTGTCGCAGAACACCTCGAAGAAGTCGAGCCCTGCCTCGGTGGTCACCCGCCGTGCCAGCGCGCGGTGCTCGTCGAGCGGGCTGATCGCGGGCACCAGCACGATCTGGCCGGAGTCGGCGAGCAGCGTGGCGATGTGGGCCAGCCTGCGCAGGTTCTCGGCGCGGTCGGCCATGCGAGAACCCGAGGTCGGCGTTGAGGCCGTGGCGCAGGTTGTCACCGTCGAGAACGTATGCGGGGATGCCCTTTTCGAGCAGCTTCTGCTCGACGAGCATCGCCACCGAGGACTTGCCCGATCCCGACAGCCCGGTGAACCACACCGTCCGGCCCTTCGACAGCCGGTCCTCGGCGGTGCACAGCGATTCGTGGCGCACCGTGTTCGGGCTCGCAGTGCGCGCCGTGACGATAGGGCAGGATCATGCCTGCCGCGACGGTGCCGTTGGTGTTCGGGTCGATCAGGATGAACGAGCCCGTGGCGGCGTTGCGGCTGTACTCGTCGAGCAGCAGCGGCACCTGCGTGCGCAGCGAGATGCGGCCCAGCTCATTGAGTTTCAGCGCGGTGGCGGTCTTGTCGCGGTGCAGCGTGTTGACGTCGAGCCGGTAGTCGAGCGCGGTCACCTTGACCCGGGTGGTGCGCGTCGTGTGCTTGATGATGTAGTCGCGGCCCGGCTCCAGCGACGGTCTCGTCGGCCATCCAGCACACCGTGGCGTCGAAATCCTGTGACACCCTCGGCTGGTTGTTCGGCCGGGCGATCAGGTCGCCGCGCGAGATGTCGATGTCGTCGGCCAGGCTGACCGACACCGCCATCGGCGGGAAGGCTTCCTCGACAGGCCCGGTCGGGCCCTCGATCGCGGTGATGCGGCTCGTCTTTCCGGTGGGCAGCACGACGATCTCGTCGCCGGGACGCATGACGCCGCTGGCGACGGTGCCCGCGTAGCTGCGGTGGTCTGCGTGCTCGTGCGTCTGCGGCCGGATCACGTACTGGACCGGGAACCGCACGTCGACCAGGTTGCGGTCGCCGGCGATGTAGACCTCTTCGAGGTGTGACAGCAGCGACGGCCCGTCATACCACGGGGTGTTCGTCGCGACTTGGTGACGACGTTGTCGCCGATGCAGCGCCGACAGCGGAATCGTGGTCACGTCGTGCACATCGAGACGCGCCGCGAACTCGTGGAAGTCGTCGCGGATCTTCTCGAATTGTTCGCGGTCCCAGTCGATGAGGTCCATCTTGTTGACGGCGAGCACGATGTGCCGGATGCCCAGCAGCGACGCCAGGAACGCGTGCCTGCGCGACTGTTCGAGCAGCCCGTGGCGGGCGTCGACCAAGACGATCGCCAGCTGCGCGGTCGAGGTGCCGGTGACCATGTTGCGGGTGTACTGGATGTGCCCGGGGGTGTCGGCGATGATGAATTTCCGCTTGGGCGTGGCGAAGTAGCGGTACGCGACATCGATGGTGATGCCCTGCTCGCGTTCGGCGCGCAGCCCGTCGGTGACCAAGGCCAGGTCGGTGTAGTCGTGTCCGCGCTCCTTGGAGGTGCGCTCGACCGACGCCAATTGGTCTTCCATGACGGCCTTGGAGTCGTACAGCAGCCGGCCGATGAGCGTGGACTTGCCGTCGTCGACGGAGCCGGCGGTGGCCAGGCGCAGACAGGTCGTGCGCTCATCAGAAGTAGCCCTCCCGCTTGCGGTCTTCCATGCCTGCCTCGGAGATCCGGTCGTCGGCGCGGGTGGCGCCGCGCTCGGTGAGCCGCGATACCGCGGTCTCGGCGATCACCTCGGACACCGTGCCGGCCAGCGACTCGACGCAGCCGGTGCAGGTGACGTCGCCGACGGTGCGGAACCGCACGGTCTTCTCGACGACCTCCTCGTCCTTGCGCGGCTGCAGGTACTTGTGCACGGCCAGCAGCATCCCGTCGCGCTCGAAGACCTCGCGGCGGTGCGCGTAGTAGATCGACGGCAGCTTGATCTTCTCGGCGCCGATGTAGGACCAGATGTCGAACTCGGTCCAGTTGGACAGCGGGAACACGCGGATGTGCTCGCCCTTGTGGTGGCGGCCGTTGTACAGGTTCCACAGCTCGGGCCGCTGCGCCTTGGGGTCCCACTGGCCGAACTCGTCGCGGAAGCTGAACACCCGCTCCTTGGCGCGGGCCTTCTCCTCGTCGCGGCGGGCGCCGCCGAATGCCGCGTCGAACTTGTTCTCGCGGATGGCGCGCAGCAGCGTGACGGTCTGCAGCGGGTTGCGCGACGGGATCGTCTCGACCACGCGGCCTGCGTCGATGTCGTCCTGCACCTTGGCGACGATGAGCCGCACCCCCGCCTCCTCGACGAGCTCGTCGCGGGTCTCGAGCACCTCGTCGAAGTTGTGTCCGGTGTCGACGTGCATGACCGGGAACGGCAGCCGGCCGGGCCGGAACGCCTTGAGTGCCAGGTGCAGCATGACGATGGAGTCCTTGCCGCCGGAGAACAGCAGCACCGGCCGCTCGAACTCCGCGGCCACCTCGCGGATGATGTGGATCGCCTCGGCCTCGAGCGCCCGCAGGTGGCTGAGCTCGTAGCGTCCGGCAGTCTGTTTCGACTCTTGCGCGGTCGTCATCGATTCCTCGTTAAGTTGGTAGATATGACCAAGATTATAGGCTTAATCGGATATGAAACCAGCTCGGCCTGCGATGTCAACGATTTCGCTCGCCGAGCAGCGCAAAACGCCGTTCGCGCGGCGTGTCGCGAGACACGCGTCCGCATCGCGGAGGAAGGCGATTACCTCGGAGGTAATTGATCTGCCTCCGATACTGGAGGCATGTCACTTCCAGCAGGTGCTCAGACCGGCGCCGAGGTCATGGCGCAGTTCATCCCCGCCTCGCCGTTCGTCGCCAAGCTCGGCATCGTCGCCGACGTCCTCGACGGCGACGAGGTGCGGCTGCGGATGCCGTGGGACCCGAGCAACGTCACGCTCGGCGACATGGTGCACGGCGGGGCGATCGCGGCGCTGGCCGATGTGACGGTGATGGCCGCCGCCTGGGCGGGCGCCGAGGTGCCCGACTCGCTGCGCGGTGTCACCACGTCGATGTCGATGCAGTTCCTCGCGCCGGCGCGGTCCACCGATCTCATCGGTGTCGGCCGCGTATTGCGGCGAGGCAAGACGCTCGTCAACTGCGACGTCGACGTCGTCACCCCCGACGGCGAGGCGGTGGCGAAGGCGATCGCCACCTACAAGGTCGGCTGAAGCGGAATGCTCAGTTGTTGGGTGTGATGACGGCACGTCCCTTGATCTTGCCGTCGTGCAATAGGTGGTAGGCGTGCGCCGCATCGTCGAGGGCGAAGTGTTCGACGAGCATCTTGATTTTGCCGGTCTGGGCGAGTCTGATCACCTCGATCAGCTCGGGGATCGATGCCCCAGAACGGCGACGCGACGGAGCATTCCTTCGCCGGGCTGTTGAAGTTCACCGGCAGGGCGGCGTTACCGAGCCCGACGATGGTGAGGTGCCCGAGCACCCGTGACACCTGAGCGGCCATCGTGAGTGTCGGATTGATCCCGACCAGATCGAGAACGAGTTCGGCACCCTGAGCCTTGGTGATGTCCTTGATGCGCTTGACCGCATCATCGCCGGAGATGAGTACCTCGTCGGCGCCCATCGTCTTGGCGATCTCCAGCTTGTCAGCCGAAGTATCCACCGCGACAACGGTTGTCGCGAGGCCAGCGCCTTGAGCACCTGGATGGCCATCTGACCCAGGCCGCCTGCACCGATGACCACCGCGGTCGAGCCGGCCCCAGCAGATGCACCGAGCGCTTCACGGCGTGATAGCTGGTGAGCCCGGCGTCGGTGAGCGGCGCTGCCTCACGCGGGTCCAGGTCGCCCAACGGAATCAGGTAGCGCGTCGACGGGACGAGGAGATACTCGGCCATGCCGCCGTCGGTGCCACCGAGCCCGCCCGGGCTCGGCTTCCCCGGCGTCTGGCAGTAGTTCTCCATGCCCTGGCGGCAGTTCATGCACAGCCCGCAACCCCACGGGCCGTACACGATGACGGGATCACCGGGCGCGAAACCGGTTGCGCCAGGCCCCATCGTCTCGACCCAGCCGGCGTTCTCGTGCCCGAGGGTGAACGGCAGCGTGAACGACCTTGCCCCCGCGGGGGCTTCGAACAGATGGAGGTCCGAATGGCAGGCACCTGCACCGCCGACCTTGACCAGCACCTCCCCTGGCCCCGGTTCCGGCACCGGCACGTCCCGGAGTTGCCCCGGCTGTTGCCATTCGACGAACTGGAAGGCCTTGATGTCGTACCTCAGTCCACGATCCGGTCGAACTCGACCTCGAGATGCAGCGGACCGCGGAACACCTGGTTCACCCGGTAGGGCGGCGGGTCGACGACCAGCCGCGGGTTCTCGACGCGCCGCAGGAACGTCTCCAATGCGATGTTGACCTCCAGGCGTGCCAGTGGACCGCCGACGCAACTGTGTACTCCGCGGCCCCAACCCACGTGTTGGTTGTCCGGGCGCAGGATGTCGAACTTCTCGGGGTCGGGGAATCGCTTGGGATCGCGATTGGCCGCGCCGTACACCAAGTGCACCGCGGAGCCCGCGGGGATGACGGTTCCACCGACCTCGACGTCGGCGGTGACGCTGCGACTGGGGAAGAACTGGACGGCCGACTGCAGCCGCAGGACTTCTTCGATCGCCTTCGGGATCAGTTCCGGTTTCTCGCCGAGCAACTCGATCGACTCGGGATTGCGCAGCAGTGTCAGGACACAGTGCGCGATGGTGTTGACCGTCGAGTCGTGCCCGGCGATCAGCAGCAGCATCGCGTTGGACGCGGCCTCCTTGGGCGTCATCGGGCCGTCCGGACCGTCCTTGTCGTTCACCAGCTTCGACAGCACGTTGTCCTTCGGTTCCGTCAGGAACCCCTGGATCAGGTCGGCCATGTACGCGGTGAGCGCTGCGCTGCTTTCCTTGCCCTTCTGCTTGCGGGCCTGCCCCTCTTCGGTGGCGGCGTCCGGACCCATGTCCGCGCCCGCCATGAAGTCGAAGATCCAGCCGTGGAAGGTGGGTTCGTCCTTCAACGGGACGCCGAGGATCTGGCAGATGACCGCTACCGGAACCGGATAGGCGTAGTCGTCGACGACGTCGAAGGTGTTGCCGCCCTTGGCCTTGACTCCGTCCAAGTTGTCGTTGCACAGCGTCTGGATGTCAGCTGCCATGTCGGGGATGACGTTCGGCGAGTGCGGCGGCGCGAAGTGCCGCATGACCTGCCTGCGCTGCTTGTCGTGCTTGGCCGGGTCGGACACGATCAGGCTCGGTTCGCGGCCGTAGGCCTGCATGTGTTCGGCGCCGACATCGGGCGCATCGGCTGCCGGCTGGGCCGAGATGGGACTCTTCGATATGTCAGAGCTGACGTGCGGGTCGTGCGCGAGCTGTAGTAGCTCGCGGTAGCCGGTAACGACGTAGACCTTGTCGGCCACCTGCACGACGGGCGTCTTACGGAGCTCGTCGAAGAACCGGTAGGGATCGTGACGGTTCTCGTACTTCATCGCCTCGGTCCAGGCGGTTTCTGCGGTTGTCATGGCGGCTCCGTTCTACCGGGCTTTGGGGCGGAATTCGGCGCCCCGCGAAGTCGGGTCGTGGCCGGTGAGCACGACGTCGGGAATCCCGGTCGGCTCGCGCGGATCCGGGAAGCGGGCCGACATCGGCTCGGCGTTAGCCGGTGCGTCGTAGCCCGGTGGCGGGGGCGGGAAGGGCGCCGATTGTTCGATGAGTCTGCCGTAGTACTCCAGCCACTTGCCGTGGTTGAAGGTGACGGCTCCGACGATGCGGCCTTTCTTGCCGAAGGCGGCGGCGAAGCGAAGATGCTCGACGGAGCCCTGGGTGAAGACGATCTCATCACCGAAGGAGCACACGCCAACGCCCTTGATGTTTACGCCGAACTGGCCGGACCAAAACTGCGGCAGCGGCAGATGCGGACGACGTCCGGTCTCGACGTTGACCATGTTGTGCGCCGCGGTCTGGGCGCCGAGTACCGCGGCATCCACGTGCTCGATCGCCATGAACTGGTACTCGTAGAGCACATGCGGTGCCCGCGCGATGTCGCCCGCGACGAAGATGTTGTCCGTCACCACGCCGTTGATGTCGAAGGCGCGGCAGCCGGCGTCGCAGGCCACGCCCCAGAACCCGGCGGCCAGTTCAGCGCCTTCGAGCCATTCGATATTGCGGACCGAGCCCAGCGACGCCACCACCACGTCGACGTCGAGCAGCGTCCCGTCCGACAACTGAGCCTGCCGGACGTGTCCGTCAGCGTCGCCCTTCAGCGCTTCCACCGCCACCCCGGTACGCAGGTCGACTCCGGCGTCGCGCTGCATCTTGGCGGCGATATCGCCGATCACCCCACCGAGCGGCCCGACCAGCGGTGCGCTGGACCGTTCCGCGACCGTCACGTCCAATCCGAGATCGCGACAGACCGAGGCCATCTCGGAGCCGATGAAGCCGGCGCCGACGATCAGCACCCGCTTCGGCCTGGCCTTCAACGCCGCCTGCAACTCGGCCGCGTCATCGCTGGTCCGCAGGGTGTAAAGGCCCTTCAGCTTGGCCTCTTCGGGGTTGAACCAGGCGCGGGAGCGGACGCCGGTCGCGATCAGCAACCGGTCGTAGGGCACCTTGTCACCGTTGGCGAGCAACACCTCCCGGTTGTCGCGGTCCAATCCGGTGGCCGCCACGCCTAGACGCCAGTCCGCGTTGACCTCCCGCAGGCGCGGCAGCTTTGTGTTACCCGCAGGCACCCATCCCTTGAGCACCTGCTTGGACAGTGGCGGCCGATCGTACGGCTCGTGGACCTCGTCACCAATGATGGTCAGCGAGCCAGTGAACCCCTCGTCGCGCAACGCTTCCGCGGCACGCAGCCCGGCCAGCGATGCACCGACGATCACGATCCGACCCTCCGCCTTGAAGGTCCTAACGAGGTCGGCGATCAGCGGGTGCGTTCTCACTTCGTCGTCCTGTCCGCTGGGGGGTCCATTTCCGCGATGATCGCCTGCACCGGGCAGGACGCCACGGCCCGCGCGACCTGCTGACGTTGCGAGTCATCGGGATTGGGGTCGTATGCGAGAGCTTCCTCCCCTTGCAGTTGGAGGACGTCCGGCGCGAGCGGGACGCATTGCGCGTATCCCAGACACCGGTTGAGATCAACAACAATTCGCATGCTTCGGCTCCTCTTTAACCGTCGCTGAGGGCTGGTCAGCGCTGCTCCCGAAATTCCCCGGGGAAGGGGGCCGACAGTACGCCGGGAGCCCAAGGAAATCGGAGGATTCACAATCCTGTCCAGCCCGTAACTTTCCATTTGCCGCAGTTCTTTTCGGGCTCGCGTTCATGGCGCCACGCGTGAAACTAGTGCTGTCGCTGCGACATTAAGGTTTCTGAATCTCGAACAATCGATGACCAGGTTGCTGCTGGCGGCCAGTGCACTGGCCGTCTAGGTCGGAGCATTCGCGGGCTGGAACACCCCGGACCGGTCCGCGTCTTCTTCGGCGCGGATGACGTGCACCACGGCGTTGATCAGCGCCAGGTGGGTGAACGCCTGCGGGAAGTTGCCCAGATGCCGCCCGGTGCGCGGTTCGATCTCCTCGGCGTACAGATGCAGCGGGCTGGCGAAGGACAGCAACCGCTCGCACAGACGCTTTGCCCGGTGGATCTCGCCGATCTCGACCAGCGCCGACACCAGCCAGAACGAGCAGATCGTGAACGTGCCCTCCTCGCCGGACAGGCCGTCGTCGGTCTCCTCGACGCGGTAGCGCAGCACCAGCCCGTCCTCGGTGAGCTCGTCGGCGATGGCCAGCACCGTCGCGCGCAACCGCGGGTCGTCGGGCGGCAGGAACCGGGTCAGCACGGCCAGCAACAGCGAGGCGTCCAGCGCGTCGCTGCCGTAGCGCTGGGTCAGCACCCCGCGGGAGTCGACGCCGTTGGCCAGGATGTCGGCCTTGATCTCTTCGGCGATCGCGCGCCACTCCTGGGTGTGTTCGTCCAGCCATGCAGCTCGGCCAGCTTGGCACCACGGTCCAGCGCGACCCAGCACATGATCTTGCTCGAGGTGAAGTGCTGCGGCTCGCCGCGCACCTCCCAGATGCCGCGGTCGGGCTCGCGCCAGTGCTCGATCGCCTCTTCGACCTGATGCTTCAGCACCGGCCACAACGTCTCCGGGATCTGCTCGCGGGACCTGGCGTGCAGATACACCGAGTCCAGCATCGAACCCCAGACGTCATGCTGCCGCTGGTTGTAGGCGCCGTTGCCGATCCGCACCGGGCGCGCATTGTCGTAGCCGGACAGGTGGTGCAGCTCCTCCTCGACCAGGCTGCGCTCCCCGCCGACGCCGTACATCACCTGAAGTTCATCGCGCTCGTCGTCATTCGCGCCGGACACGTCGGCGATGAACGAGAAGAAATCGTCGGCCTCGCGATCCAGACCCAACGTGTACAGGCCCCACAGCGCGAACGTCGAATCGCGGATCCAGGAGTAGCGATAGTCCCAGTTGCGTTCCCCCTGCGGGGTTTCCGGCAGCGACGTGGTGCTCGCCGCCAGTAGCGCTCCGGTCGGCGAATACGTCAACCCCTTCAGCGTCAACGCGCTGCGCTGCAGGTACGACCGCCACGGATGATCCGGGAAGTTGCCGATGTTGATCCACTGCCGCCAGCACTCGCTGGTCGTCCACATCTTGTCGACGGCCTCGTCGTAGGTCTGGGGCGAGGGATGCTTCGCAAAACTCAACGCGACGAAGACGTTGTCGCCCTGTTTCAGCCGGGTGCGCGCCCGCGCCTGGCGGCCCTCGAGCCCGATGCGCAGGTTGGTGGTCAGCCGCAGCGTCGGGTGCGCGTCCGGGTCGCGGTTGGCCCGCGCAACGGCTTCCCCATAGCCACTGGCCGAGTACTCCCAGTTCGCGCTGGCCCGGTGGTAATCGAACGACGGCTCGCAGTCCATCACCATCTCGACGGTGCCGCTGACGCAGCGCACGGTGCGCAGCAGGATGTGCTCGGCGTCCCAGTCCATCGGTACGCGGCGATGCGTCCGCGACCGTGTCTCGATGTCGCGCCATGGGCCCATCACCATCGTGTCGCGGACGATCATCCAGCCGGTGTGGGTCTGCCAGGTGGTCTCCAGGATCAGGCTGCCCGGCAGGTAACGCCTGGCGGAAGGGACCGAGACGCCGTAGGGGCCCAGCCGGAAGTGCCCGGCGCCGCGATCCAGGATGGCGCCGAACACGCTGGGCGAATCCGGCCGTGGCACGCACAGCCATTCCACCGATCCGCTCGAGGAGATCAGGCAGCTGTTCTCGCAGTCGGAAAGGAAGGCGTAGTCGGCGATGGGCGGAAAGGGGTTCCGCAAACTGCTCGACGCGTACGGCACCGGGGCGGTTTCGTTGAGCTGCACGGCGGCGCCGTTCTCGTCGGCGGGCGTCGCATGCTGCAGGACCATGTGGACATCATCGACCGCCGACCGCTCCGGCGTAGGCGTTTAGTCGCTACCCGACCCCACGTGGGGGTCGGCTAGGCCTTGACCTCGTTGAGCTTTCCGGTGGCGACGTCGAAGACGAACCCGCGCACCGATTCGTGCTTGGTGACGAAGGGACTGGCCTCGATCCGGCGAATCGACTGACGCACATCCTCTTCCAGGTCCGGGAACGCCTCGGCGGCCCACTCCGGCTTGATGCCGGTGTCGTCCTGAATGGACCGCTTGAAGTCGTCATCGGTGAATGTCAGCATGCCGCAATCGGTGTGGTGGATGAGGATGATCTCCTTGGTGCCGAGCAACCGCTGGCTGATCGCCAGAGAGCGGATCTCGTCGTCGGTGACTACTCCGCCCGCGTTGCGGATGACGTGCGCCTCCCCCTCGTTCAAGCCGAGGATTCGGTAGACGTCGAGCCGGGCATCCATGCACGCCACCACCGCCACGTGCTTGCGCGGCGGCAACGGCAGCGGACCCGAGAAGTTCTTCGCGTACTCCACGTTGTTCTTCACGTACTCATCCGTCACGGACATGGGGCTCCCTATTCTCAGGTTGAAACGTTTTCAGGACCGTACAGGGCTGGGCTCAGGCCGACCGTGGACACATTTTGGACACACTTTCTGCAACCGCGTCCAGATCAGACTCGAACAGATCGGCGCACACGTCCAGCGTCAGATCCGGTCGAACTCGACCTCGAGATGCAGCGGACCGCGAAACACCTGGTTCACGCGGTAGGGCGGCGGGTCGACGATCAGCCGCGGGTTCTCGACGCGCCGCAGGAACGTCTCCAATGCGATGTTGACCTCCAGGCGTGCCAGTGGACCGCCGACGCAACTGTGTACTCCGCGGCCCCAACCCACGTGTTGGTTGTCCGGGCGCAGGATGTCGAACTTCTCGGGGTCGGGGAATCGCTTGGGATCGCGATTGGCCGCGCCGTACACCAAGTGCACCGCGGAGCCCGCGGGGATGACCGTTCCACCGACCTCGACGTCGGCGGTGACGCTGCGACTGGGGAAGAACTGGACGGCCGACTGCAGCCGCAGGACTTCTTCGATCGCCTTCGGGATCAGTTCCGGTTTCTCGCCAAGCAACTCGATCGACTCGGGATTGCGCAGCAGTGTCAGGACACAGTGCGCGATGGTGTTGACCGTCGAGTCGTGCCCCGCGACCAGCAGCAGCATCGCGTTGGACGCGGCCTCCTTGGGCGTCATCGGGCCGTCCGGACCGTCCTTGTCATTCACCAGCTTCGACAGCAGGTTGTCCTTCGGTTCCGTCAAGAACCCCTGGATCAGGTCGGCCATATACGCGGTGAGCGCTGCGCTACTTTCCTTGCCCTTCTGCTTGCGGGCCTGCCCCTCTTCGGTGGCGGCGTCCGGACCCATGTCCGCGCCCGCCATGAAGTCGAAGATCCAGCCGTGGAAGGTGGGTTCGTCCTGCAACGGGACGCCGAGGATCTGGCAGATGACCGCTACCGGAACCGGATAGGCGTAGTCGTCGACGACGTCGAAGGTGTTGCCGCCCTTGGCCTTGACTCCGTCCAAGTTGTCGTTGCACAGCGTCTGGATGTCAGCTGCCATGTCGGGGATGACGTTGGGCGAGTGCGGCGGCGCGAAGTGCCGCATGACCTGCCTGCGCTGCTTGTCGTGCTTGGCCGGGTCGGACACGATCAGGCTCGGTTCGCGGCCGTAGGCCTGCATGTGTTCGGCGCCGACATCGGGCGCATCGGCTGCCGGCTGGGCCGAGATGGGACTCTTCGATATGTCAGAGCTGACGTGCGGGTCGTGCGCGAGCTGTAGTAGCTCGCGGTAGCCGGTAACGACGTAGACCTTGTCGGCCACCTGCACGACGGGCGTCTTACGGAGCTCGTCGAAGAACCGGTAGGGATCGTGACGGTTCTCGTACGTCATCGCCTCGGTCCAGGCGGTTTCTGCGGTTGTCATGGCGGCTCCGTTCTACCGGGCTTTGGGGCGGAATTCGGCGCCCCGCGAAGTCGGGTCGTGGCCGGTGAGCACGACGTCGGGAATCCCGGTCGGCTCGCGCGGATCCGGGAAGCGGGCCGACATCGGCTCGGCGTTAGCCGGTGCGTCGTAGCCCGGTGGCGGGGGCGGGAAGGGCGCCGATTGTTCGATGAGTCTGCCGTAATACTCCAGCCACTTGCCGTGGTTGAAGGTGACGGCTCCGACGATGCGGCCTTTCTTGCCGAAGGCGGCGGCGAAGCGAAGATGCTCGACGGAGCCCTGGGTGAAGACGATCTCATCACCGAAGGAGCACACGCCAACGCCCTTGATGTTTACGCCGAACTGGCCGGACCAAAACTGCGGCAGCGGCAGATGCGGACGACGCCCGGTCTCGACGTTGACCATGTTGTGTGCCGCGGTCTGGGCGCCGAGTACCGCGGCATCCACGTGCTCGATCGCCATGAACTGGTACTCATAGAGCACATGCGGTGCCCGCGCGATGTCGCCCGCGACGAAAATGCTGTCCGTCACCACGCCGTTGATGTCGAAGGCGCGGCAGCCGGCGTCGCAGGCCACGCCCCAGAACCCCGCGGCCAGTTCAGCGCCTTCGAGCCATTCGATATTGCGGACCGAGCCCAGTGACGCCACCACCACGTCGACGTCGAGCAGCGTCCCGTCCGACAACTGAGCCTGCCGGACGTGTCCGTCAGCGTCGCCCTTCAGCGCTTCCACCGCCACCCCGGTACGCAGGTCGACTCCGGCGTCGCGCTGCATCTTGGCGGCGATATCGCCGATCACCCCACCGAGCGGCCCGACCAGCGGTGCGCTGGACCGTTCCGCGACCGTCACGTCCAATCCGAGATCGCGACAGACCGAGGCCATCTCGGAGCCGATGAAGCCGGCGCCGACGATCAGCACCCGCTTCGGCCTGGCCTTCAACGCAGCCTGCAACTCGGCCGCGTCATCGCTGGTCCGCAGGGTGTAAAGGCCCTTCAGCTTGGCCTCTTCGGGGTTGAACCAGGCGCGGGAGCGGACGCCGGTCGCGATCAGCAACCGGTCGTAGGGCACCTTGTCACCGTTGGCGAGCAACACCTCCCGGCTGTCGCGGTCCAATCCGGTGGCCGCCACGCCTAGACGCCAGTCCGCGTTGACCTCCCGCAGGCGCGGCAGCTTTGTGTTACCCGCAGGCACCCATCCCTTGAGCACCTGCTTGGACAGTGGCGGCCGATCGTACGGCTCGTGGACCTCGTCACCAATGATGGTCAGCGAGCCAGTGAACCCCTCGTCGCGCAACGCTTCCGCGGCACGCAGCCCGGCCAGCGATGCACCGACGATCACGATCCGACCCTCCGCCTTGAAGGTCCTAACGATGTCGGCGACCAGCGGGTGCGTTCTCACTTCGTCGTCCTGTCCGCTGGGGGGTCCATTTCCGCGATGATCGCCTGCACCGGGCAGGACGCCACTGCCCGCGCGACCTGCTGACGTTGCGAGTCATCGGGATTGGGGTCGTATACGAGAGCTTCCTCCCCTTGCAGTTGGAGGACGTCCGGTGCGAGCGGGACGCATTGCGCGTATCCCAGACACCGGTTGAGATCAACAACAATTCGCATGCTTCGGCTCCTCTTTAACCGTCGCTGAGGGCTGGTCAGCGCTGCTCCCGAAATTCCCCGGGGAAGGGGGCCGACAGTACGCCGGGAGCCCAAGGAAATCGGAGGATTCACAATCCTGTCCAGCCCGTAACTTCCATTTGCCGCAGTTCTTTTCGGGCTCGCGTTCATGGCGGCACGCGTGAAACTAGTGCTGTCGCTGCGACATTAATGTTTCTGAATCTCGAACAATCGATGACCAGGTTGCTGCTGGCGCCAGTGCACTGGCCGTCTAGGTCGGAGCATTCGCGGGCTGGAACACCCCGGACCGGTCGCCGTCTTCTTCGGCGCGGATGACGTGCACCACGGCGTTGATCAGCGCCAGGTGGGTGAACGCCTGCGGGAAGTTGCCCAGATGTCGCCCGGTGCGCGGTTCGATCTCCTCCGCGTACAGATGCAGCGGGCTGGCGAAGGACAGTAACCGCTCGCACAGACGCTTTGCCCGGTGGATCTCGCCGATCTCGACCAGCGCCGACACCAGCCAGAACGAGCAGATCGTGAAGGTGCCCTCCTCGCCGGAAAGGCCGTCGTCGGTCTCCTCGACGCGATACCGCAGCACCAGCCCTTCCTCGGTGAGCTCGTCGGCGATGGCCAGCACCGTCGCGCGTAACCGCGGGTCGTCGGGCGGCAGGAACCGGGTCAGCACAGCCAGCAACAGCGAGGCGTCCAGCGCGTCGCTGCCGTAGCGCTGGGTGAGCACCCCGCGGGAGTCCACGCCGTTGGCCAGGATGTCGGCCTTGATCTCCTCGGCGATGGCGCGCCACTCCTGGGTGTGTCTCGTCCAGCCGTGCAGCTCGGCCAGCTTGGCACCCCGGTCCAGCGCCACCCAGCACATGATCTTGCTCGAGGTGAAGTGCTGCGGCTCGCCGCGCACCTCCCAGATCCCGCGGTCGGGCTCGCGCCAGTGCTCGATCGCCTCTTCCACCTGTTGCTTGAGCACCGGCCACAACGTCTCCGGGATCTGCTCGCGGGACCTGGCGTGCAGATACACCGAGTCCAGCATCGAACCCCAGACGTCATGCTGCCGCTGGTTGTAGGCGCCGTTACCGATCCGCACCGGGCGCGCATTGTCGTAGCCGGACAGGTGGTGCAGCTCTTCCTCGACCAGGCTGCGCTCCCCGCCGACGCCATACATCACCTGAAGTTCATCGCGCTCGTCGTCATTCGCGCCGGACACGTCGGCGATGAACGAGAAGAAATCGTCGGCCTCGCGATCCAGACCCAACGTGTACAGGCCCCACAGCGCGAACGTCGAATCGCGGATCCAGGAGTAGCGATAGTCCCAGTTGCGTTCCCCCTGCGGGGTTTCCGGCAGCGACGTGGTACTCGCCGCCAGTAGCGCTCCGGTCGGCGAATACGTCAACCCCTTCAGCGTCAACGCGCTGCGCTGCAAGTACGACCGCCACGGATGATCCGGGAAGTTGCCGATGTTGATCCATTGCCGCCAGCACTCGCTGGTCGTCCACATCTTGTCGACGGCCTCGTCGTAGGTCTGGGGCGAGGGATGCTTCGCAAAACTCAACGCGACGAAGACGTTGTCGCCCTGTTTCAGCCGCGTGCGCGCCCGCGCCTGGCGGCCCTCCAGCCCGATGCGCAGGTTGGTGGTCAGCCGCAGCCTCGGGTGCGCGTCCGGGTTGTGGTTGGCCCGCGCAACGGCTTCCCCATAGCCACTGGCCGAGTACTCCCAGTTCGCGCTGGCCCGGTGGTAATCGAACGACGGCTCGCAGTCCATCACCATCTCGACGGTGCCGCTCACGCAGCGCACGGTGCGCAGCAGGATGTGCTCGGCGTCCCAGTCCATCGGTACGCGGCGATGCGTCCCTGACCGCGTCTCGATGTCGCGCCATTGGCCCATCACCATCGTGTCGCGGACGATCATCCAGCCGGTGTGGGTCTGCCAGGTGGTCTCCAGGATCAGGCCGCCCGGCAGGTAACGCCTGGCGGAAGGTACCGAGACGCCGTAGGGGCCCAGCCGGAAGTGCCCCGCGCCACGATCCAGGATGGCCCCGAACACGCTGGGCGAATCCGGCCGTGGCACGCACAGCCATTCCACCGATCCGCTCGAGGAGATCAGGCAGCTGTTCTCGCAGTCGGAAAGGAAGGCGTAGTCGGCGATGGGCGGAAAGGGGTTCCGCAAACTGCTCGACGCGTACGGCACCGGGGCGGTTTCGTTGAGCTGCACGGCGGCGCCATTCTCGTCGGCGGGCGTCGCATGCTGCAGGACCATGTGGACATCATCGACCGCCGACCGCTCCGGCGTACGCGTTTAGTCGCTACCCGACCCCACGTGGGGGTCGGCTAGGCCTTGACCTCGTTGAGCTTTCCGGTGGCGACGTCGAAGACGAACCCACGAACCGATTCGTGCTTGGTGACGAAGGGACTGGCCTCGATCCGGCGAATCGACTGACGCACATCCTCTTCCAGGTCCGGGAACGCCTCGGCGGCCCACTCCGGCTTGATGCCGGTGTCTTCCTGAATGGACCGCTTGAAGTCGTCATCAGTGAATGTCAGCATGCCGCAATCGGTGTGGTGGATGAGGATGATCTCCTTGGTGCCGAGCAACCGCTGGCTGATCGCCAGAGAGCGGATCTCGTCGTCGGTGACTACTCCCCCCGCGTTGCGGATCACGTGCGCCTCCCCCTCGTTCAAGCCGAGGATTCGGTAGACGTCGAGCCGGGCATCCATGCATGCCACCACCGCCACGTGCTTGCTCGGCGGCAACGGCAGCGGACCCGAGAAGTTCTTCGCGTACTCCACGTTGTTCTTCAGGTACTCATCCGTCACGGACATGGGACTCCCTATTCTCAGGTAGAGACGTTTGCAGGACCGTACAGGGCTGGGCTCAGGCCCACCGTGGACACATTTTGGACACACTTTCTGCAACCGCGTCCAGATCAGACTCGAACAGATCGGCGTACACGTCCAGCGTCATGGCGCGCCCGATAACTGAGACGTAGCGAACAGCCCGGTCAGTTGGTGCCAGTGGAGCCGATGCGTGAGGCGTCGTTTCCCCATTGATCTCCGGGGTATTCAGGTGTGGCCTCGCCACAGCGGCGACGTTCAAGGAGATAACGATGAGCAGTCAAGATCAAACACAGTCTGGTGACTCGCGAACAAGAACGATTCGAGAATCCCGAGTTGGGTAGCGGCGTGCGCGATACCGGAACTGACGCCCCGGAACCCGGCAAGGCAGGCCGCCCGGTGGGCACTGTGGACGAAGATGCCAACCCGCCGCTCAGCGATCCGGCCGCGTCGGACGTTTACGGCGGGACGGGCCAGTTGCCCCCGCAAGACACCGGCTCCGCGATCCCGCCGTATGAGGGTCGAACGCAAGGCACGACGAAAGAACCATCAAGCACCCGGGGAGCTGGCGGTGCAAACGTCGGCGGCGCGACGGGCCCCGTCTCGGATTCCGACTACAAGTCGGAGGCCCCGGCGGCCACGAGTGGTGGTGCAACGAAGTCTCCGGCCGACGAGCAACCGGCGTCGGAGACATCGGAGTCGGACCGTGACGATGACGGGGTCGGGCCTGCGCACACTCCCGGCACCGGGCGCGGCGAGTCCAAGAGCTAACCCCTAACTGACACCTGAGTACGGCGGGGAGCCGCGCGGTCAGTCGTGGTGTGAAGTGCTGCTCACACGGCCGCGAACGGCGCGTGTACCAGCAGATCGCACACGGTGGCGACATAGCAAGCGTCGGAAGCGGCGGCCAGATCGGTGAGGAAAGACTACCGACCTCACCCGCTCAGCGCACGGGCGCAACCTCGGAAGCCATCACGTCGACCGCGCGCTCCCACACACGATGCAGACCGACAAGGTCTTCGTCGCAACGGGTTTCGACAAGTGGGGTATGACCAACGGCGCCGCCGCCGCCCTGGCGTTGTCGAGCCGCATCCTTGGCGGTCGGATGGATTGGGCCGACGCGTTCGCCAGTTGGAGCCCGCACGAGTTGTTGGGAATTCCCAAGGCGATGCAGGCCAATCTGGAGGTGGGATTCAACTTGGCCAGAGGCTGTATCACCCCGGTGACGAGAATTGGCAACCGCACGCCTGACAAGGGCGGCGTCGTCAGCGGACCGCCTTGGCATCTTGAGGCCCGCAGCGTGGTCGGCGACGTGGAGCACCGAGTGTCGCCGGTGTGTCCGCATCTGGGCGGCATCGTCAATTGAAACGACGGCGACGCGTCGTGGGAGCGCCCGCTGCACGGGTCACGCTTCGCGCCCGACGGCACCCTGCTGGAGGGGCCTGCGACCCGCAATCTCACCGCCGCGCAGTAGCAAGTGGCTTTCATTGCCCGACCGCCTGAGTGGCTATGTGGTCCTGTTGTTTCATCCCGGCTAACTTGGGCAATCCCTGCAGCGTGTAACCGCGCCAAACCTGCACAGATGCGGGCGGTCGACGCCGAGACTTCGGAGCCGATGTTCTGCGGTTGGCGGAGAGAAAGATCACCATGGCACTCGATGACAACGACATCACCACCTCTGGCACCGGCGGAGAGGGAACCGCTGACGGCGGCTCCAACCCCGAAGGTCACGACGGCGGCGCCGACGGAACCGCAGGCGGCGAAGGCCCCGCTGACGGCGGCTCCAACCCCGAAGGTCACGACGGCGGCGCCGACGGAACCGCGGGCGGCGAAGGCCCCGCTGACGGCGGCTCCAACCCTGAAGGTCACGACGGCGGTGCCGACGGAACCGCTTGATCGCTATTCGATGCTGAGCCGCTGTGTCGCGGCTGACCCTGACACGTTCGCCAGTGAATATTGGGGTCGCAAGCCGCTACTCAGCCGGGCCGAGGCGCTACCTCGTGACTTCAGCGATCTGCTCTCGGCCGAGACGGTCGACGAGCTGATCGCGGAGCGTGGAATACGCGCACCGTTCATTCGGCTGGCCAGAGAAGGCAGCGTCCTGGCTAGGGACTGCTATCTCGGACCGGCCGGATTCGGTGCGGAGATACCCGATCAGGTCGACTCCGCGAAGCTACTCAACCAGTTCGCCTCGGGCGCAACGATTGTGCTTCAAGGTTTGCACCGGCTGTGGCCGCCGCTCATAAACCTCGTCCACCAGGCCGTAGACGATCTGGGACATCCTGTGCAGGCGAACGCCTACATCACTCCGCCCACCAACCGTGGCTTCGATCCGCATTACGACGTCCATGACGTCTTCGTCCTGCAAGTGGCTGGACAGAAACGTTGGGTGGTGCACGATCCCGTGGTCGACCATCCTCTGCCGTCCCATCCGTGGACACAGCATCGTGCGGCGATCGCCGAGCGCGTCGCCGAAAAACCCGTCATCGACACCGTGCTTTCAGCGGGCGACGCGCTGTACCTGCCGCGCGGCTGGGTGCACTCGGCGCAGGCGCTGGCGACGACGTCAATCCACCTGACCATCGGGGTGTCGACTCTGACGGTTGTCGACGTCGCTCGAGCGGTCGTCGATCAACTGGCAGGCATCGACAGGTTCCGGAAGTCGCTGCCCATGGTCAGCCACTCGACCGATCAGGATGAGATGATCGCGACCGTGACGAAGGTGATGGCCGAGATGGTCGATTGCCTGCGGGACCAGGCATCGTTCCTCAGCGGGGGGGCGGCCACACAGATGGCGCGTCGATTCGTCGAACGGACCCGGCCCGTCGCGATCCGCCCGTTGGCCTCGCTCGCCGCTGCCGACCGAGCCGACACCACTACGGTGCGGTGGCGCCACGGACTTGTCGCGACCCTCGAATACCCAGAAGGGCGGGTCCTGCTGCGCCTACCCGACCGCACCATGACATTCCCGGAGTCGTGCGCCGATGCGGTTCAGGCACTCCATCGCGGGCTCATTGCCGAGGCCGGTGGCTTGCCAGGTCTCGACCACGCGGATGGAACAGTGCTCATCCGAAGACTCCTCCGGGAGGCCGTCGTAGTACCTGTCGACGGATGACCATTGCGAAATGGCAGCCGTGCAGCGACCAGTCGTTGGCGCGCAGTGACCCCATGTACGGGACCGCATCGGCAGGATCATCGTGGATGCTGCTCGAATTATCAGGCGCATGGGGACCCTCGGCGTTCTTGCAGTCGCCGTCCTGCATCGACCCAGAACTCGGGCACGCCATCGTCCGCCGTGTCGAGTTAGCCCGCATGCGAATTACGGCGATCAGGCGCCCCGGGCGCCGACCGGACACGCCCCGCTGGCGGTGGTTCGTGGCACACGCTGAGGTCGGCGGCGAATCGCTTTACCACGGCGAGGTGAGCGATCCTCGAGAGTTCCTCGACCTTGCCCTCGACGGAAGCGACGGACAATCGTCCACTGATCCCCTCGTCGCCGTTTGTGCGCACGGCAAGCATGACCAATGCTGTGCGGTCCGCGGGCGTAGCGCTTGCCAGGCGATCGCTGCGAAGTACCCCGAAATCACTTGGGAATGTTCGCATTTAGGCGGTGACCGCTTCGCGGCCACGATGCTCATCCTTCCCGAAGGGCTGTGCTACGGGCGGGTCGACTCCACGGAATCGGCGGGGCTTGTACGTCTCTATCTTGACGGACGGCTGGACAACAGGTTTTTGCGTGGTCGCACCGCGCTCCCACACGCCGTGCAGGCCGCGCAGTATTTCGCGCGGGACGCATACGGTGACGACCGCATCGATGCCCTGCACCCGCTCGACGTCGACCGCGGCGAACACAGGATTCGGGTAACGCTCAGCGACGATCTACGAACCGTCGAGGTCACCCTGGGCGAGGAGATGTCGGAGCCACTGTTGTCCCAATGTCGTGCCCAAGTTCCCGGACAAGTCCGGATATTCAGGCTGGAGTCGATCACCTCTGCGTAGCGTTGCCCGACGGTCAGCGGGCCGTTCTCACGCTGCGGTCCTTCGAGAACAAGTCGCCCCCTCGCTGTGCGCGAAAGCTGAGTGCGGCTATGCGCTGGTATGAACCGAAGGGTTGATCTCATCCCGCCGGCTGCCCTGACTGCACCCACGGCGGTCAGGGACCGCCTCGCCAATGTTCGATGCGGTGGTAGTCAGGTGTAAAGCCGTGCTCCACACCCCACAGGACAGCCTGGGTCCGACTGCCGACTCCGATCTTGCGGTAAATGTTGCGGATGTAGGACTTCACGGTGTTCGGGCTGAGATATGTCAGCCGCGCGACATCGGCATTGCTCTTGCCCTGGGTGATGAGGGCCAGGATCTCCGCTTCACGATCGCTGAGGCCTTCGCCCCGGCCGGGCCAATCGAGCCCTACGGCGCTGCGCGCCCGCGGTGGAGCATCGCTGACGACCCTCTCTCCGGCATGCACCGCCTCCAGCGCGGCGACCAACTCCCGCGCAGGCAACGTCTTCGATAGATAGCCGTGCGCTCCGTGCTGCTGCGCACTGAGGACGAGGTCTGGGTGAAAGTTCCAGGTGTAGACCACGACTCGCCGCGCACGCGGGTTGGCGACCAGAACGGCGATCTCTTCGTGATCGGATTCCGGTTGGGCGAAGGAGTCGTACAGAACGATATCGACGGTGTCCTCGACTGCCATGTTCGAATCGAGTTCGGCGACGACGATTCGGTCGCGGTACTGCTCGAACATGTTGGCCACGCCCATCACCACCACGTCGTAGTCGTCCACGAGGGCCACGGTGATCGGTTTGTTCGGGCGCGGAGCCATGCGCTGAAACTACCTCCCTAGGGGTGTAGCTACACCATCCCTAGGGGTGTTGACTGGCGTTAGCGTCGAGCGAGTGCTCGGACAGGTGCGATCTCGAGCGCACCGGGCGGCCCCAACCAGAAAGGATCACTGCCGTGATCATCCTTGGAATCATCCTGCTCATTGCCGGGTTCCTGCTCAAGATATCGATCCTCTGGACGATCGGAATCATCTTGCTCGTCGTCGGTGTCGTTCTGGCGCTTCTGGGATCGACGGGACGTGCTGTCGGCGGCCGACGCCACTACTTCTAACCGTCGCTGTGAGCTCGGCGTTTAGATCCGCCCCATCGACAATCCGCGATCAGCACATCGCATGATCGGATCGCAACGGCATCGAGCTCGTAACCGTCACACCGGCATCAGTTGCCGGAGGCCAGCATGCCCGCGGGCGAAACACGCGGGCGTAGTTCTGCGCCCAGTTCTCAAGGCTTGGCGGCGATGTCCGAGACTTCCACCGGGACGGTTTGCACCGTGAGGGCTCCGCCCGCTGGGTTTTAACCCGTTCGAAACAGGGCATCTGGAATCGCACAGCAATAAACGTCGCGACTCCTGAAAGGCCGATGTGTGACGACCGCATATACCGATGTGGGCGACGTCGTCTTCGTCGCGGAGGGGGTTTATGCCCCTCAGCAGGACTCGCAACTCCTCATCGATGTGATGGAGAAGACTGGACTGGCGGCCGGACGTCGCGTGGCCGATCTCTGCACCGGCAGCGGCGTGGTCGCCATCGCCGCGGCGCGGCAACAAGCTTCGGCCGTCACCGCCTTTGACATCTGTCCGCGCGCGGTACGGTGCGCCCGCGCGAACGCGTTGGCCGCGGGCGTGGGCGCGGAGGTTCATCTCGGATCGTGGGCGCGCGCGATGGAGTTCGGGCCGTTTGACCTCGTGGTGTGCAACCCGCCGTATGTACCCCACGCTTGCGACGAACCCGAGATCATGCCGGCGATGGGGGATCCCGCTCGGACGGTCAATGCCGGCATCGACGGTCGCCTGGTGCTGGATCCGCTGTGCGTGGCGGCGCCGGAGCTGCTCGTCGGCGGCGGCACCATGCTGGTGGTGCATTCGGAGCTCGCCGGGGTTCAGACGAGCCTGACCGCATTTCGTAATGCTGGCCTACATGCTGATGTTATTGCCCAGCAATGGATTCCGTTTGGGCCAGTACTCACGGCGCGGGCCGCGTGGCTACAGCAGTGTCGGCCTGCTGGCGCCCGGCGTACGCAAAGAGAAACTGATTGTGATCAGAGCGGAGAAACAGTGAGCGACAACGAACCCCGGCTGGTGCGGGTTGTGCCGTATGGTCCGGTAATGATGCAGGGTCCGGTGCGGATCGAGATGCCCGACGGCAGTGTCGTGGAGTCGGACCGGTTCATGGTGGCGATCTGCGCATGCAGGAAAAGCAAGGCCTATCCGCTGTGTGACACCAGCCATCGGCGTCGGCGCCGCGCCGACGAGTCATCCGGACAGCGACCGGCGTAACGACCCGCGCCCGGCAGTCCAACATGTCATCAGGTGGGCCGCCAACCGGTCTTCCACGACATCGCGCGCTTTGATCCCGAACACCACGTCCCGGTCAAGGTGCGCTTCACGCCGCACGAGGTCACCGACCACGTCGTACCGCACCACCTGCTCATGTACCGCATCGGCCTCCACGTGTTCGCGGTAGAAATCCGCGCACGCCTTGGGCGCGGCCATCCGCTCAAGCGCTTCGACGAGCCGGCGCGAACCCGGCGAGGAGGTGATCTCCGTCGATGCGAAGTGCCCGATCGCCGCGCCGCGCAGTTCACGGTGCAGGCCGAACATCGACATCAAATTGACTGAGGCCAGCGCTTCGGCGCCGACATGGTCGATGTAGCCCAGGTAAGTCGCGTCTAGGCCCGCCGCATCCATCAGATTGGCGTAAAGCTGTTGGTGCACGTGGCTTCCGCGGCCGCCGCCGTACTCGTCGAATTCGACTGCGACGAACGAAGCCTTGGCCTGACCTGTCAGCCGGGGAATCGCCCACGCGTGCGGGTCGCCTTCCTTGAGGTGATATAGCGAGCGGTGCACAAAGTACTCCCGCATCTGCTGCCAGGTGCCGGTGTCGCGTAGATAGTAAGACGGTCCCTCGCCGTCGACCGGTTCGACCGACAGTGCCTCCATCACGTCGGCCGCCCGCTCATCGGCAGCAATCTCGCCGACATCGTGCTGCACCGCAGACAAGAACGATTCCTCCAACAGACCGCGCAAATGCAGTAGAGACGGGTTCCATTCCCACCGCGGGTCGATGCCGGCGAATCCCCGGTAATGAAGTTCGTAGCAGACGCAAAGCGCCAACTGCAGATCCAGCCCGTAGGGATCCGAATCACCCACGGGTGCCTCGATACGCATCAGACCTCGTCGCAACGGCCGCTGCGAAAGGACTTCCAAAACGGCACCGGAGAGTGGTCCCACCGCGTCTGGCAGGGCAGGCTCCACCGCTGTCGATGGCGATGTCACAGAATGTGTGGTTCCCCGAGCACCGACGTTCAAAACGCGTTGACCGCGGCCGATTGCCGACGTCGTAGCGTGAGACATCCTGCCCATCCGGCCGACGCCATCGACCAGTCCCAGCCGTCGGCCCTCCTGACCCTCCACGGGCGCCGAGCAGCGTCTTCTCGCAGAGCGTTTAATGCCCCGCAATTAAGGTATCCGGGCTGCGGTGACGCTTGAACCGACGTTGCGTGAGCTGACCACGGTCGGCGCATCGCTGATGCCTTCGTCGACCGTCAAAGGGTGCATCGATCAATGTGATCGTGCGTTGACGCATTCGCTTCGCATTGGGACGAACTGGTCACGCCGCTGCTCGGTGATGATCGGAAGACCTTGCACGGGGTGTCACCCATCCGGCCAATCGACCCGACCGAACCCGCCCGCCGCGACGTGCTCGTGATCACCTTCGCCCCTCGGTCAGCGCGATGAGATCGTCCACCACCCCGGTCAAGTCGCCGTGACGTGCGGCTGATGCGCGCTGACGCTCGGCGCCGCCGCCGCGCTCCGCCATCCGACCCAGATACGTCAATGCCAGGCCCCCATCGCCGAACTCGTCGAGCGCGGTCCTCACGTGTTCGACCATCCGCTGCGCCTGCAACGCGACCGAAAGGATTCGGCCGGACAGCGCATCGACGCCGGAACCCGACCAGCCGTCTCTCGCCGCGCGCCAGTACGCCGCCCGCAGCACCTCACTGACCGGATGAGGGCCCGGCTCACCCCGACGCACCCTGGCCGTGCCGGTAGCGACCAGCGCCCGGACCAACACTGCCAGAGCCACGGTATCGTCGACGTCGGCATTGACGTCCATCGACCTGATCTCCAGGGTGGGTAGAGATGGATTAGGCCGAATATCCCAAAGTGGCATGTCCTGATGCAGCATCGCCTCGGACTGCGCCATGGCGGCGGCCAGCTCCTCGTGATGCCTCAGTGATTCGGCGTATGGCGGGGGACCCAGGCAAGGGAACCGACTTCTTATGACGGCACGCCAGCCGGCGTATCCGGTGTCTTCGCCTCGGTGGAACGGCGAATTGGCGCTCAGCGCAACAAGAAGCGGCAGCCACGGCCGGAGATGGTTGCCCGTCAGTACCGCGGTCTCACGGTCGGGCAGGTGGATGTGGATATGGAGCGCGCACACCGAGAAGTCGTCGAGCATGGCTCGGTACTGGGCCAGCCCAGCCTGGTAGCGGGGATGGTCGCCGACGCTGAGCCGACCGGGTGCCGCGATGACCGGTGTGCCGGCGGCGCATACGCGCACCCCCTCGTCCCTCGCCGCCGCCGCGGCTGCTACCCGTAATCGCAGCAGCTCGCTGCGCAGCTGCGCGGCGTCTGCACACGGCGGTGTTTTGACCTCGAGCTGCTGGCGGGCGAACTCACTGCTGACCAGATCGCCGAGACTCGTTGCGGCGCGGCCGATGACGCGTTCAGCGACCGGTATCGGCGCACGCGTCTCAGGGTCGAGGAGCAAGAACTCTTCTTCGACTCCGATCGTCGGTGCGGCGCTCATCGCGACATCAATGTCCGTCGGGCACGGTCGGACGAGGGCCACACATCGGGAAGGTGGTCGGAGACGTCGGAAAAACACGGCTGATAGTGTGCGTGATTCTCGCGAACCAGCGCGGTGAACACCCAGACACCCGACGCGCTCACAAGATGGGTCGGCCGCCGGTGACCGCGATCCGCGCGCCGGAGATGTAGCTGCCGTCATCGGAGGCCAGCAGTACGTACACGGGCGCAAGCTCAGCGGGCTGGCCTGCGCGGCCCAGCGGTGTGTCGTCACCGAAATTGGCGACTTTCTGCTCGGGCATGGTGGCCGGTATCAGTGGTGTCCAGATCGGGCCGGGCGCGACACTGTTCACCCGAATACCCTTCTCCCCCAACAGTTGAGCCAGGCTGGCCGATAAGTTTGCGATCGCAGCCTTGGTAGCGGCGTACGGCGCCAGCGTCGGAGACGGCGAGTCCGAATTCACCGACGAACTGCCGATCACCGACGATCCCCGACCCATATGCGGCAAGGCGGCCTTTAGCAGATAAAAGTAGGCTCCGACGTTGAGCCGGAACGTGTAGTCCCACTCCTCGTCGCTGATCTCCTCAAGGTCACCATGTGTCATTTGGAACGCCGCATTACTCACTAGCACATCTATTCCTCCGAATTCAGCAGCGGCACGGTCGATTACCGTTCGGCAGTGAGCCGGCTCGGCCAAATCACCGCGGACCAATACACATTTGCGGCCGGCGTCCTCAACGAGGCGGGCCACCTCGGCGGCGTCGTCGTCTTCGTTGAGATATGCGATCAACACGTCAGCGCCTTCGCGGGCGTAGGCGATGGCCACTGCCCGACCGATACCGCTATCACCTCCGGTGATCACGGCTCGCTTACCCGTCAGCCGACCCGCGCCGCGGTAGCTGTTCTCGCCGCAATCCGGAACGGGATCCATCACCGACTGCACACCCGGAACCTGTTGCTGCTGCTTTGGAAAACCCATTCATCTACCTTTCATACGAGCCACCGTCGCGTGGCGGCCCGGTGGTGGCGTTATGGCTTGAGGATGATCATCCCGTTTCAAATCTGTTGCGGTCCGGTGGCTCTACGGGGACTTTGATGTGGGTGAACTGCGCTCGCCAGGCCAGGCGGCTAGCAAGCGGCGCGTTCGTGGGCGATCCGGCAGGGTTCGACCGGGCTGTTGTTGCGCGACGGTGCGACCACCGAACCTCGGCATTCGGGATTGAATCGAGAGCAGTCAAGAAGACGACCTGCCTAGGTAGGGGGTTAGCTCGACTTCTTGCCGCCCTTGCGGCCCGCGGCCTTCTTCTGGGATTGGTTTCCGCCGCTGCCGCTACCACTGCTGCGACGACTTTGGGCGCTGCCCGAGCTCTTGCCACCCCTGCTGGAGGCTCCGGGCGAGTTCGAGATCGCCGCCGCCCGCGACTTACTCATTCCTTTCTCGCGCAGCCCTTCGTATTGCTTGTCGTTCTTGACACTTGGCCCATGATCTTTTGCCACTGTGCGCTCCTTTGAGTCGTGCACCCCGGGTACCCGGTTCCCACGGCGCCAACACCGCCGACACGTGCGTTCGTGGGCTCGCGTTGATTCGTCGTGAGCGAATCTCCATTGGCCGGGATCAATCAATGACTGTGTTTCACCCGTTTGCGAACTTGACGCTGTCAACACTTGATCCAGGCCTCTTACGACCAGTTTGAGCAGGTACTTTTCTTCTCAGCCAATCTGACCGTAAGCTTTGCTGCACCAGGGCAGGCTTCTGACCTCATCTCACACTCAAGGTGGAATATGATCCGCACGCTCGTCGTCGGCGTCGGATTTGGCGTCGCTGTGGCTTGGCTGTGAGTTGACCGGAAGCTTGACCAGGAATTCTGTCTTGCCCGGGCGGCTGTGCACGTCGATGCTGCCGTGGTGTGCCCTGACCACTGCGGCGACGATCGCGAGGCCGAGCCCGGTGCTGCCGCCGCGGCGGGATCGTGACGAATCCCCGCGCGCGAATCGCTCGAAGATCTCGGGCTGCAACCACACCGGTATTCCCGGGCCGTCGTCGGCGACCGTCAAAACGGCGTTGTCGTCGACGACCGCCAACGACGTGGTGACGGTGGTACCCGACGGGGTATGCGTCCGCGCATTGGCGAACAGATTCGCGAGCACCTGATGCAAGCGGGCCTCGTCGCCCCTTACGACGACGGGCTCGGCCGGCAGGTCCAGGGACCACTCGTGATCGGGGCCCGCGATGTGGGCATCGCTGGCGGCGTCGACGACAAGGCGGGTCAGGTCAACCTGTTCGCGCTCCAACGGTCGCCCGGTGTCGAGGCGCGCAAGCAACAACATGTCCTCGACGAGTTGGGTCATCCGCTCGGTCTCGGACTCCACCCGGTTCATCGCGTGCGCGACATCGTCGGGCAGATTGTCCTGTTTACGTTGCGCCAGTTCGGTGTAGCCGCGGATGGCGGCGAGCGGCGTGCGCAGTTCGTGGCTGGCGTCGGCGACGAACTGCCGAACCCGCATCTCGCTTGCATGCCGCGCCGACAAGGCTCCGGCGATGCGGTCGAGCATCCGGTTCAGCGCGGAGCCGAGCTGGCCGATTTCGGTGTGTGCACTCGCGGGATCCACCTTGACGATGGGGGTGGGCAGCCGAACCTCGCCGCGGTCGAGCTCGAGATCGGCCACCTGCCGGGCGGCAGCGGAAACTCTTGACAGCGGGGCGAGTTGGCGCCGAATGACAAGAATGCCCGCCGTGGTCGCGGCGATAAGCGCGATGACACCGACCACGCAGAACATCACAAGCACCCACACCAGCGTGTCGTCGACATCGGATGTCGGCAGGCCGATGACGACCGCCTTTTCCGGACCACGAGATTGGGTGCCCACCACCCGGTAGCGGCCGAGACCGTCGAGATCGACGGTCGTCGGATGACGATTCGGAGCGATCTGCGCCAACTGTGCCATTGCCGCGGAACTGATTTCGGCTCGCGCACCGTCGGAGGTGATGACTCCCGCTTCGACCGGAACACCCTCGGCGATGACGGCGCCGACCGTGCGGGTCGCCTGTCCGGGGGCGTTGAGGAATGCCGGCCCCGGCCCGTCATCCTCACGAATGATGACGCGCCGCGGGTAACCCGGGGGCGGGCCGAACGGGGTTTCCGGCGGAGGCCTTGGTCGTCCGAATCCCGGCGGAGGCGGCGGTCCGAAGCCGAACATCGCAGCCGAGCGACGACCGGCCTCGATCAGCTGCTGGTCCAGCTGATGCATCAGAAAGCGTTGCAGCGCAAACTCTGTCGCGATGCCGATGCCCGCACACACGACCGCCAGCAATGCCACCTGGGTCACCAACAGCCGCACCCGCAGTGACCATGTTCGAGGGGACCGGATCCGGGTCAGCACCCCCGGTGGCTCAAGGCGCGGGCTTGAGGACATACCCGGCCCCCCGCAAGGTGTGGATCATCGGTTCGCGGCCACTGTCGATCTTCTTGCGGAGGTAGGACACGTACAGCTCGACGATGTTGGACCGCCCGCCGAAGTCGTAGCTCCACACCCTGTCCAGGATCTGCGCCTTGGACAGCACCCGCTTCGAGTTGCGCATCATGAACCGCAGCAGCTCGAACTCCGTCGCGGTCAGCGAGATGAGCTCACCACCCCGGGTCACCTCATGGCTGTCCTCGTCGAGTACCAGGTCGCCGACCACGATCTTGGCGCCGCCCGTCTCGCTGGTCACGCCCGTCCGCCGCAACAGGGCGCGTAGCCGCAGCACGACCTCTTCCAGGCTGAACGGCTTGGTCACGTAGTCGTCGCCGCCGGCGGTCAGTCCCGCGATCCGGTCCTCGACCGAGTCTTTCGCCGTAAGCAGCAGCAATGGCAGATGCGGAATCCGTTCGCGCAGCTTGCGCAGCACGTCCAGGCCGCTCATGTCCGGCAGCATCACGTCGAGCACCACGACATCGGGCGGATTCTCCCGCGCCAACGCGATCGCGGTCGCGCCGTCGCCTGCGGTCGCGATCTCCCAACCCTCGTAGCGAAGCGCCATCGACACCAACTCGGCGAGGACGGGCTCGTCGTCGACGACAAGCACGTTGATCGGCTTGCCGTCGGCCCGGCGCATGACGACGCGCTGGGCCTCGTTCGCGTTCACAGAGAACCGTTCGACATGCCCACGTCAACCATTATTCGCGGCGGCCGTTAGCGCCGGCTGTGCCGTCTCTGTGCGCGACCTGTGAAGCGACCATCACCCATGAGATACCCAGGTGTCGAGCGACACCGTCACCGGTTGCTGCAACTCGGACGGGCTCGACGGTGACCCTCACCACCGGCAACGGGCCACCGCACGGGCACTGAGCTATCGAACCGAGTTACGGTCCGAAGCCGTCGGGCGGCTCTGCCGTGACTTCCGGCACGGCCTGCGGCGTCTCGAGTTCGGTGGCGCCCGTAGTGCTCGTCGTTGTCTCGCCCAGCGTGATTTCGGGATCGGAGACGACGGTGGTCGAGTCACTGTCGTTGCTCAGCGCCATCGTCAATGCGCCCATCGTCACTACCGCGCTCGCGCCAATGGCGGCTGAGGTCAATCTCAACTTCTTGGAATTCATCTCTGTCTACTCCATTTCGGACAAGGGTTAGCGGCCGACTCAGGCCGGCTGCCTGCGTGATCGTCGACGGCGGCGTGGTGATAGGCGGCACGACGGCCGTCGTCTCAGGTGCCTCCGGCGCTGGAGCCTCGGTAACGCTCTCGGCGGTCGTCATTTCCGATGTCGTCACCGGGCCTGGCGGTGGTGGCGGCTCCGGTTCGGCCGCGCTGATATCACTGAACGCCAGTCCTAGCGCGCCCATGGAGATTACTGCGCAGGCGCCAACCCCTGCCGACGCCAATTTGAACTGACTCGATTTCACCCTGACCACTCCATTTCGGTGTCCGGTCGACAGTGCGCGGAGGGATCGCCGCGACCCCTCCGGCCTATTGGGTAGCCGGAAGTGTCGGGGGTAAAACGTCAGACGGTTGTGAACCCTTGGTAAACGTCGCCCTACTCGGCGGCTTCTTCCTCCTTGGGCAGCGGCGCCGGGCCCTTAATGGAAGGCACGGCCATCGATGTCGCCTCGACGGTGTCGGGCTTACCCGACGCGGTGGTCGTCGACGCCATCGTCATCCGTCCCACCGCGACGTTGTCGGGAGCGGCCTGTTGCTGATGGATGCTCATAGTCAATGCGCCCATCGTCACCACGGCGCTGCCGCCGCACACCGCAGCCAGCAGTTTGATCTTGCTTCGGCTACCTGAATCCACTGTTGACACTCCCCTACATGGTCGTTGCCGACTCGCCCCAGCGGCGCGGCGAACCGTGAAAGTGCAGGTGAAACCCAGTGAACTCGCGCAATCTGTGGCCAGGCTGGACGGCAGGTGGGAATTGGCTAGCCGCGCCGACCTGCGAGTTCACAGCCCCACAGCCCGGCATCTCATACCCTGTGCGCATGCCTGCCGTGGGACCTCGCTGATGACGCGCTTCCTGCTGCGCCGGCTGCTCAACTACATCGTGTTGTTGGTGTTGGCATCATTCCTGACGTTCTCGCTGACGTCGGTCTCCTTCGAGCCCTTGGACAGCCTGGAGTCGCGAAATCCCCGGCCGCCACAGGAAGTGATCGACGCCAAAAGAGCCGAGCTGAACCTGGACCGGCCGATTCCGGTCCGATACGTGCGTTGGGCGTCGGGCGCCGTGCACGGCGACTTCGGCACGACGATCACCGGTCAACCGATCTCTGCGGAGCTGGGGCGCCGCGTCGGGGTCAGCCTGCGGCTCCTGGTCATCGGAGCGGTTTTGGGCACCGTGATGGGTGTGGTCGTCGGTGCATGGGGGGCGATCCGGCAGTACCACCTGAGTGACCGCGTCATCACCGTGTTGTCGCTGTTGTTACTGAGCACACCGGTGTTCGTCATCGCACCCTTGTTGATGCTTGCCGCGCTTCGGGTGAATTCGATCCTTGGCGTTCAGCTGTTCGAGTACATCGGCGAGACCTCGCCGGACGCCGTCGGCGGGTGGTGGAGCCAGTTCGTCGACCGGCTGCAGCACCTGGTCCTGCCGACGTTCACGCTCGCGCTGATGGGAATGGCCGGGTACAGCCGCTATCAGCGCAATGCGATGTTGGACGTGCTCGGCCAGGACTTCATCCGCACCGCCCGCGCCAAGGGACTGACCCGGCGGCAGGCGCTTTTCAGGCACGGCCTGCGAACCGCACTGATCCCGATGGCCACGCTCTTCGCCTACGGCGTAAGCGGATTGGTGACCGGGGCGGTGTTCACCGAGAAGATCTTCGGCTGGCACGGCATGGGTGAGTGGATGGTGCAGGGCATCGCAACACAGGACACCAACATCATCGCCGCCGTGACCGTGTTCACCGGCGCCGCCGTCCTGCTCGCGGGACTGCTCTCCGACGTCATCTACGCCGCGCTTGACCCGAGGGTTCGCGTCACATGACCGAACCGATAACCACCGAAAGCGCCACGGCGGCCAAGTCGGGCCTGGACGCACAGAAGTTCGCTTCGCGACGAACGCTGGTGTGGCGCCGCTTCTTGCGCAACAAGCCCGCCGTCGTGGCGCTGGCATTGCTTGTGCTGTTCTTCGTCGGCTGCTACGCCTTGCCGCCGCTGCTGCCCTACAGCTACACCGATTTGGACTACTACGCGCTGCAGCAGCCGCCCACCACCGACCACTGGTTCGGCACCAACGGTCTCGGGCAAGATCTGTTGGCCCAGACGCTGCGAGGCATGCAGAAGTCGATGCTGATCGGTGTATGCGTGGCCATCATCTCAACGGTCATCGCCGCGACGGTCGGCTCGATCGCCGGGTACTTCGGCGGCTGGCGCGATCGCACCCTGATGTGGATCGTCGACCTGTTGCTGGTGGTACCCAGCTTCATCGTGGTCGCCATCGTCACGCCGCGCCTGGGTTCATCCGATCGCGTCTTCTGGTTGATCGTTTTGTTCTCCGTCTTCGGCTGGATGATCAGCTCCCGCATCGTCCGCGGCATGACGATGAGCCTGCGAGAACGCGAATACGTTGTGGCGGCACGGTACATGGGCGTGAGCAATACACGAATCATTCTTCGGCATATCCTGCCGAACGTCGCGTCGCTTCTGATCATCGACACCACGCTGAACGTCGGCACGGCCATCCTGGCCGAAACCGGTTTGAGCTTCCTGGGTTTCGGCATCCAGCCACCCGATGTGTCGCTGGGCACACTGATTGCCGGCGGCACACAGTCGGCCCTGACTTTCCCGTGGGTGTTCCTGTTCCCGGCCGGTGTTCTGGTCCTGATCATCCTGTGCGCCAACCTTGTTGGGGACGGGCTGCGTGACGCACTCGATCCGAGTGCCCGCCCGCTGCGAAGGAGACGAAAGTGAGTCTCCTGGAAGTCCGCGATCTCACGGTCGACTTCCCGACCGAAACCGAGCGGGTCGCGGCCGTGCGCGGGATGAACTACCACGTCGATAAGGGCGAAGTCGTCGCGCTGGTCGGCGAATCCGGCGCGGGCAAGTCGGCGAGCGCCATGGCCGTCGTCGGACTACTGCCGGAGTATGCCGAGGTATCCGGATCCGTGCGGCTGCACGGCGACGAGTTGCTCGGCCTCTCCGACCAGCGGATGTCCCGTGTCCGCGGAAAAGCCATCGGCACGGTGTTCCAGGACCCGATGTCTGCGCTCACGCCGGTCTACACGGTCGGCGATCAGATCGCCGAAGCCATCGAGGTGCACGATCGGGGCACGACGCGTACGGCGGCCAGGGCCCGGGCCGTCGAACTGCTGGACCTCGTCGGCATCGCCCAACCCGAACGGCGCGCACGTGCTTTTCCGCACGAACTCTCCGGCGGCGAGCGCCAGCGGGTCGTCATCGCCATCGCCATCGCCAACGACCCCGATCTCCTCATCTGCGACGAACCGACCACCGCGCTGGACGTCACCGTGCAGGCGCAGATCCTCGAGTTGCTGAAGACAGCGCGTGACGTCACCGGCGCGGGCGTGCTGATCATCACCCATGACCTCGGGGTGGTCGCCGAGTTCGCCGACCGCGCTCTGGTGATGTACGCCGGTCGTGCCGTCGAGGTGGCCTCCGTCGGGGACCTGTATCGCGACCGTCGGATGCCCTACACCGCAGGGCTGCTCGGCTCGGTACCACGGCTCGACGCTCCGCAGGGCGCGCGGCTGGTGCCGATCCCCGGTGCGCCGCCGTCACTGGCGGCCTTGCCGCCCGGGTGTCCGTTCGCGCCGCGCTGCCCACTGGCCATCGATGAATGCCGGGCCGCCGAGCCGGAATTGGTCACGGTTGCCACCAACCATCACGCGGCATGTATCCGGACCGAAGCGGTCGCCGGTCGCAGTGCCGCCGACATCTACGGTGTCTCCACCGCACCGAGCGCCGTCGACCTGACGACAAGGGATGCACCGGTGGTGTTGCGGGTGCGGGATCTGGTCAAGACCTACAAACTGACGAAGGGTGTGGTGCTGCGTCGCACGATCGGTGAGGTGCGGGCTGTCGACGGCGTCAGCTTCGAACTTCAGCAGGGCCGCACGCTGGGTATCGTCGGCGAGTCCGGATCGGGCAAGTCGACTACGCTGCACCAGATCCTGGACCTGACCGCGCCGCAGTCGGGTTCCGTCGAGGTGCTCGGCGCCGACGTGGCCACGCTCGACTCGCGGACGCGGCGAGCATTACGTGGCGAACTGCAGGTGGTGTTCCAGGATCCGGTGGCCTCACTGGACCCGCGACTACCCGTCTTCGAAGTTCTTGCAGAACCATTGGCCGCCAACGGCTTCGACAAGAAGCGGATCGACGACCGGGTTTCCGAGTTGTTGGACGTCGTCGGATTGCGCCGCGCCGACGCCAGCCGCTACCCCGCCGAATTCTCCGGCGGCCAGAAGCAGCGCATCGGTATCGCGCGTGCGTTGGCGCTTCAGCCCAAGATCTTGGCGCTCGATGAGCCGGTCTCGGCGCTCGACGTGTCGATCCAGGCCGGCATCATCAACCTCCTGCTGGACCTGCAGGACCGGTTCGGGCTGGCCTATCTGTTCGTCTCTCACGACCTGTCGGTGGTCAAGCACCTGGCCCACCGGGTTGCGGTGATGTTCAAGGGCAAGATCATCGAGCAGGGTGACGGCGACCAGGTGTTCGCCAACCCGCGCGATGAATACACCCGCAAGTTGCTGGCCGCAGTGCCTCAACCGGAACCCGACCACAGCTAGAGTCGGTCGGATGATGATCCGACGCTTAGCTGCGGCCGCCCTGGTCGCCTGCCTCACCATCGCCGGCTGCTCGAGCAGCAAAGAGGAAGCTCCGCCGGCCGGAGGTAATGCCGAGGTCGGCAAGACAAGCGACATCAACCCGCAGGATCCCGCGACGCTGCGACAGGGCGGCAACCTGCGGTTGGCGCTGAGCGGGTACCCGTCGAACTTCAACTCGTTGCACATCGACGGGAACGAAGCCGATACCGGGGCCATGTTGCGGACGACGATGCCGCGCGCGTTTCGGGTCGGGTCTGACGGATCGACGACGGTCAACACCGACTACTTCACCGATGTCGAATTGACCAGTGAAAGCCCGCAGGTCGTCACCTACACGATCAACCCCAAGGCGGTCTGGAGCGACGGGGCGCCCATCACCTGGGAAGACATCGCATCTCAGATCCTCGCAACCAGCGGTGAGAACAAGGACTTCCGCATCGCCAGCCCCAACGGCGCCGACCGTGTCAAAAGGGTGACCCGGGGCGTGGACGACCGGCAGGCCGTGGTCACGTTCGCCAAGCCCTTTTCGGAATGGCGGGGAATGTTCGCAGGCAACACCATGCTGCTGCCCAAGAGCATGACTTCACACCCCGAGGTGTTCAACAAGGGACAGCTCGACCGCCCCGGGCCCTCCGCCGGACCGTTCATCATCACGTCGCTGGATCGCACCGCGCAGCGAATCACGGTGGAACGCAACCCGAAATGGTGGGGCACACCACCGCTGCTGGACAGAATCACCTATCTGGTGCTCGACAACGCCGCCCTCCTCCCTGCCCTGCAGAGCAACACCATCGACGCCACCGGGGTCACCTCGCTACCCGAGTTGACTACCGCGCGGAACACCCCGGGCATCTCGATCCGGCGCGCGCCCGGCGCCAGTTGGTACCACTTCACGTTCAACGGGGCAGAGGGATCGATCCTGGCGGACAAGGCACTGCGGCTGGCGATCGCCAGGGGCATCGACAGGCAGGCCATCGCCAGTGTGAGCCAGCGCGGCCTGGTCGACAATCCGGTTCCGCTGAACAACCACATCTTCGTCGCAGGCCAGGAGGGCTACCAGGACAACAGTGAAGTGGTCGCCTACGACCCCGAGAAGGCCAAACAGGAACTCGATGCACTCGGTTGGCGGCTCAACGGCCAGTTCCGTGAGAAGGACGGTCGGCAGTTGGTGATCCGGGACGTGCTCTATGACGCGGAGACGACGAAGCAGGTCGGTCAGATCGCGCAGAACAGTCTCGCGCAGATCGGCGTGAAGCTCGAACTCGACGCGAAAGGAGGCGGCGGCTTCTTCACGAACTACATCATCCCCGGCGACTTCGACATCGCGCAGTTCACCTGGGTCGGTGACGCGTTCTCACTGTGCTGCCTGAATCAGATCTACACGACCAACGCGGAGAGCAACTTCGGCAAGATCAGCAGTCCGGAAATCGACGCGAAGGCCGAGCAGACCTTCGACGAACTCGACCCCGCGAAAGCCACGGAGCTCGCCAACGAATTCGACAAGCTGGTCTGGGGCGTCGGCTTCAGCCTGCCGTTGTTCCAGTCGGCAGGAAACGTCGCGGTGCGCAGCAACCTGGCGAACTTCGGTCCGGCCGGAATCGGGGATCTGGACTACACCAAGATCGGGTTCATGAAGTAGCCCGCTGCACGACGCGTGGAATGACGGCGGGCAGCGCGGATTCGACGCGGCCGCGGCGCCGATCGCACCGACCAGCAGCCGGATGCCCAGGCCGCCCGGCTTCGCGTCCAGCTCCTTCGCGCGGGCGGGCAGCCCGCTGGTTCTACCGTCGTAGACCGCCTCGACGATGTCCAGTGCGGCGCGCTCGCGGACGTCGATCGCGCTGTGGCCGGCGGTCGCCAACTCGACGAGAACCGAATCGGGGATCAGTGACACGATTTCCTCGGCGACCGCCCGCGGGGTGATCAGATCGCGGCCGCCGGAGATGACGACCGTCGGCCAGGTGAACTTCGGCATCTCCGCGGTGAGATCGTAGGGCTCGGCTTCGAATTCCATTGGGTCATTGGTGAACTCGCGGAACGCCACGGCCGGGTCGAGCGGTTTGCCATCGGGCACTGCGCCGTAGTTGAGTTCGCGGAACCCGATGCGCCCGACCAGGTCTGGCTCGTGGCGGTACGGCGCCTTGCGGTCGAACAGAAACCTCGATGCCTGATCGAGCACGGTCCATAACCCGCGTCGGCCGCGAAGCAGTAGATCGAGTTGGCGGTCCAGCACCGCCGGTCCGGCGAAGCCGTAGACCGCCGCGGTGAGCTGTCCGGCCTCTGGCGTGAGCACACCGTCACCGACCAGTTGTCGCACCTTGGGTGCCAGTTCCGCGGCCTCGGGATCTTCGCCGTCCCACAGCACCCTCCGGGTGGCGCGGCGCACGGCGTCGATGTCGTGGGCCGACAGCACCGGCGAGTCGAGAACCATCGCGTGCACCCGATCCGGGTGGCGCACACCAACTCCCGCTGCGAGATACGTGCCGTACGAGGTGCCGTAGATCACCGCCTTGCCGACGTGAGCGTCATCGAGGACAGCGGCAACATCGTTGACGGCCTGGTCGATGGTGAGAGCCTCGGGCGGTAGGTCGGCGCCTAGGTCGTCGTGGCGGGACATTCCGACACCGCGGTGGTCGATCATGATCACGTCCAGGCCCTTGGCGACCGCGTGCCTGCGCAGCCCGCGATACAGCGCCACCGACGCCGCACCAGGGCCTCCGGGAATGATGACCAGTGGATTCATCGACTTGCGTCCGGTACGCGCGTAATAGAGGTCGAACTCGTCGCAGCTGTCCGGCGCCACTGGTCGCCGCACGGGACGCACGCCTGGCAGCGAGGCCAGCTTGTCGTGCGCACGGCGACGCTTGGCGTTCATCGTCATCGCCACCCATTCTGCTCCTCACGTAATAGAGTCGCGGAACAGGTCGGGACGACGGAGGCATGTGACTTTCCGGTGAACTTGGAAGTGTTCTTCGAGCGGGCAACGCAGGCGTTCGAGGTGCTGGGCGTTTCGTCGATGGTGCTGGGGACCGGGTATGCGATCGGTCTGGCCGCCGTCACGTGGAGACGAACCGACGGTGCGCGCGCCTTCAAGACGCTTCGCAATTCGATTGGTGGAGCGATCCTGCTCGGCCTGGAGCTGCTTGTCGCGGCAGACATCGTCAAGACCGTCACGTCGAAGCCGTCGCTGACCGACGCGGCCGTACTCGGGTTGATCGTGCTCATCCGTACCGTGCTGAGTTTCACCATCGAGGTCGAGATCGATGGGGTCGCCCCGTGGCGGAAAGCGCTGACGACCGGCCCGGAAGTGCTGGTGCGGGCCACGCGCGAGGCGCGAGCGCAGCCCGAACCCGGCGGCTAGCCGGCGCGAATGAGGTCCGCCGCCTTCTCACCGATCAGCACACTGGGGGCGTGGGTGTGCCCGGGGATGATCTAGGAGGCGACGCAGTCCGGCGCGGTCACTTCACCCGTGCGAACCGTGCTTCCCGCAGAAACCGCCCGCGCGGGCAGCAGTGCGGCGACCACGACGGCCGCGCCCAGCGCGATCGCCGCGCACACCAGGGCGCCGACCTGAAGCCCGTCGAGGAACGCGGTGTTCACGGCATCGCGGACGTCGGCGGCCCGCCCGGACGGCAAGCCGCCGATGACCTTTTGCGCCGCCGCCATCGAACGCTCCATCGTGGCGCGAACCTCGGCGGGCAGCGTCGCGATCACCGAATCGCCTGCGAGCCGGCCCGAGTACACGGAAGCGAAGACGCTGCCGACGATCGCAACGCCGAGAGTGCCGCCCAGTTCGCGGGTGGTGTCGTTGACGGCCGAGCCGACACCGGCCTTGTCGGCCGACAGCGAGCCCATGATGGCCTCGGTGGCCGGCGCCGTCGTCAGGCCGAGACCGCCACCGAGCAAGACCATCTGCATCGCGATCACCAGGTACGGCGTGGCGGCGTCAGCGGTGGACGCCCAGGCCAGTCCGGCCGCGAACATCGCCAGGCCTCCGCTGACGACCACGGTGGTACCGATCCTTTCGACGATGCGGGGACCGAAGGCGCTGCCCAGGGCGATGGACACGGCGACCGGCAGCAACCGGACACCGGTCTCGAATGCGCTGTAGGACTTGATGAATTGGAAGTACTGGGTGATGACGAAGATGAAGCCGAACAGGGTGAGGAATCCGGCGGTGACGGCGAGGCTGCCGCCGGAGAACCGACGGTTCGCGAACACCGACACGTCGAGCATCGGATGGGTGCGGCGGCGCTCCCACAGCGCGAATGCGGCCAGGACGATCGGCGGCGACCGCGAACCCGATGACGGTCTGCGCGCTGCTCCATCCCCAGTTGGGGGCTTCGATGACGGTGTAGACCAAGGCGGTTACCCCGATCGAGGACAGGATCAGACCGCCCACATCCACCGGCGGCGTGCCGGGATCTCGCGAGGTCGGTACGAACAGCCATCCGCCGACGATGGCCACGGCGGCGACCGGGACGTTGACCCAGAAGATGGCGCCCCAGGCGAAGTGTTCGAGCAGCCAACCACCGGTGATCGGCCCTGCGGCCACACCGACGCCGACCATTGCGGCCCACAGTCCGATGGCCTTCGCGCGCGCGACGGGATCGGTGAAGATGTTCGTGATCAGTGCCAGCGTGGTCGGGAAGATCACCGCCGCGCCGACGCCCATCGCGGCGCGCGCCGCGATCAGGCCGTCCGCCGTGGTCACCTGCGCGGCGACGGCGGAGGTGACCGCGAAGACGGCAAGCCCGGAACTGAGCCAGCCGCGTCGGCCGTAGCGGTCGCTCAGGCTGCCTGCCGACAGCAGCAGACCGGCCATGACCAGGGTGTAGGCGTCGACGATCCACTGCAGCTGCGCGGTGTCGGCGTCGAGTTCGCGCGACAGCGTGGGCAGGGCGACGTTGACGATGGTGGCGTCGACGCTGATGACGAAGACGCTCAGGCAGATGACGATAAGCGCGGCGATCGGGCGATCGCGGAAAGCAGGAAGGCGCGGGTATGTACTCATGGGCTGAACCGTAAACCTTTCAGACAAGTTTTTCAAGTAATAAGACGTGATACTTGTCTGACTGGTAGAATTATTCCCATGGCCGGCCGGAAGAGCTACAACCAGAACTGCCCGATAGCGCGAGGCCTCGATGTCCTCGGCGAGCGATGGACTCTGCTCATCCTGCGTGAGCTGATCGGAGGCGCGCGCCGTTACAGCGACCTGCGCGCCGAGCTGCCGGGCATCGCGACCAATCTGCTGGCCGACCGGCTTCGCGAATTGGAAGAGTCCGGCTTCGTGGACCGCACCGAGCTGCCGCCGCCGATCGCCCGCACTGTCTACACCCTCAGCGAGGTGGGCTGGCGCAAGGTCCCGCCGGTCATTCAGGCCATCGCCATGTTCGGGCTGGACATGATCGAGCCGGACGCCAGCGCACTCACGCCGTTGAACGGCTTCCTGGCGGGAATCCTGTTGGCCTTCGATCCGGTCCGCGCCGCGGACCTGGACGCCTCATACCGGGTCGACATCGACGGTCGCCGTTTCGAATTCGCGGTACGAGACCGAAATCTCGCGCGCTGCTCGAACCGAACCCGCGGTGACGGTGACCGCGACGGCGTCGGATCTGATCACCGCGCGGATGGGCTCGACGGCAGCAGAGCGCAAGGCCGCGCTGCGGCGGGTGAAATTCGACGGCGACCCCGATGAGATCGACGCCATGCGCAGCGCGTTTCAGCTGACCGCCGACCCGGGATTGGCGGTCGTCGCCTAAGCGCTGAGCTCGATGTGGTGAGCGGCGCCGACGCCCTCGTACCGCTGCGGGCTGCACGTCAACACGATGACTTGGCCGTCGCCTCCAACGGCGTCGAATACCGCGCCCATCTTGGTCAACCGGTCGGGGTCGGTGAAGCCGAGGGCGTCGTCGATGACGACCGGGACGCTGTCCTCCTTGGCGACCAACGCGGCTCCCGCCAGCCTGGCCACGATGCCCAGCTGCTCCTTCGCGCCGCCGGACAGCGACTCGTACGGAACGGTGCGGCCCGACAGCGTGCGACTGCAGATCCGCAACTCGCTGTCGATCTCGACCTCGAAGGTGTCGCCGAACACGATGCGGCCCAACCGCTCCACCTGATTGCGGAACGGGTCGACGTAGCGCAGCCGGGTGGCGTCGCGGTGCCGGGTCATCACAGAGCGCAGCAGATGCGCAGCCCGCGCCCGCCGGTGCACCCGCAGGTATTCGGCCTCGGCGTGCTCGCGTTCGGTTTCGGCGGCGTCGAGCTGGCACTTGCGCCCCTCGGTGCCATACACCTTCAGCTGTGCTGTCACCAGGCGCAGAGCATCGGCGACCTCGTCGTGGTGGTCGCTCAGCGTGTCGACGCGGCGCAGCGCGTCATCGAGGGCGGCGGCGACGGCATCCGGTGCACAGCGGGCAAGTTCACCGCCCAGGTCCGCGACGAGCCCGGTGACGCGGCGCGCCTTCTCCATGTCGGCCTCGGCCTTGACGAGAAGTTCGTCGTCGGTTGCGGTCGCACGCTGTTGTGCCAACCGCTCGCGACCGACGGTCAACTCGGCGTAGCACGCCGTCAACTTCTCTCGTGCAACACCGGCCTGAGTTGCCCTCTCCCCCAGCCGTTTTGCCGCCACCTCGGCAACCTTTCGGTGCGTCTCGCAATCGGCGATGGCCCGCTGGTGTGCAGCTGCGGCGGCGTCGAGTTCGACACGAGCGCTTTCCGGATCGGTCGGTCCGGCCGTGTCGCGCCGGCCGGCGTCGGCGGCTCCGCCGTCGCGAAGCTCGGCGAGCCGGGCGCGGAGTGCGTCGACGTCGTCGTCACCGATGAGGCCGTTGGCGGTCGCGGTCGACTTGTCGCGGGCGCTCACCAGTTCTCGGCGCCGTTGGTCGAGGACACGCGCTCCGCCAACATCGTCGACCCGGGCAGCCGCGAGTGCGGCGGTCAGAACCTGTTGTGCGGCATCGAGCTTGGCCTGCGTGTCCGAAGCGGGCGTGCCGGGCACCACACGCGCGGTCAGTACGCCGGGTACCTCGATCTCGGTCGGTGTGGTCGCATTCGACGACCAGGTGCCGCCGGCTTCGAGGCTGATCGGTTGGCCGCTAACCCGCAGTTCGATATCGCTGAGGGCCACCACCTCAAGGTGGGCCGACGCCAGCTCGGCCTGCCCGGTGGCGCGCTCGACGGCGGCCGCGGCCGTCTCGAGGTCCCGCATGGATGAGTCGCTGAGCGCTATCGACCCGAGTTCGCGCTCGACCCCATCGACTTCGCTCTGTGCGGCGTCGATCTTGGCCAGCCGGCTTGACAGGCGATCGGCTTCGTCCCGGTCGGACAGCTGCTCGACGGCGCGGCGGGCGGCGTTGACGCGGTCCTGGCTCGCCTGAACCGATGCGCGTGCCTCATCGGCGGCCTCCTCGGCGGCCTCCTGTACCTCTTGCGCGGTCTGCTCCGCCTCGTGGGCTTCTGCCGCAGCGGTTTCCAGTACGGCGACGGCCGCAGCGCGCTCGTCGACATCGGCCCGCAGCCTGCGCCGCTCGGTCAGTGCCGAGACGGAAGCTGCAAGCGTCGCATCGGCGGCGGCAGCGACCACCTCGGCCTGCTTGAGCTGTTGGGTGAGCGCGGCGACCTCTTCGGCAGCCGTTCGCGCGGTGGCCAGCCGCTTGACCGCCTCCGCGCGCTCGGCGGTGAGTCGCTCGAGCTCGGCGGTGAGCGTGGCGTGTGTGCGGACCGCATCGTCGACCTCGGCGACCGCGGCTGCGCACCGGGCCACCTCGTCGTCGGCGTCCCTCATCCGGCTCGTCGCGGTGGCCCACTCGCCGGTCGGGCGGCCGGTGGGCGTGAAGTACCGCAGGTATTCCGCGTCGATCCGATCGATCAGCAGCGGCTCGGCGCCGGACAGCTGGACGGCCTCTCCGGCGGCGACGTCGAGTGCCCGGGACAGCGCGTCGCATCCCGACAGGTCCACAGATGCCGTCGACGCCGACTGCAACACGCGTTGCGCCTGCCACAGGTGCACGTCGACGGTTTCCTCCACGATCGCGCGGACCCGGTCGTGTGCCTCGTCTCCGGTGAGCTGCTCGCGGCGAGGGGCCAGCACGGTCAGCTGTGTCTCGGCGCGTTTGTGGAACCGCTTGCGATAGATGAATCGATAAGGACCCGTGCTGATCTCGGCGGTGATCTCGGCACCCACGTCGGCGTGGGTCGGCTTGACCTGTTTGACCTCCTTCTTCGTCGACCGGTCCTTGGCCTCCATCAGCAAGTCCAGCGCCTCGATCATCGACGACTTGCCGATCTCGTTGGCACCACTGACCACCACCACACCGTGGTCGGGGAACTCGATCTCGCGGTGGGTGATGCCGCGGTAATTGGTCAGGACCAGCCTGTGCAGCCTCACGCGACGCCCCTGTCGACGAGTCGCAGCAGCAGTGAGAGTGCCGCCCTGGCGTCGTCGGCGTCCTCGCCGTCGGAGCGTGCGGCGGCCACCAGTTCCTCGACAGCTGCGGCGGCGAAACCACCGATGCCCAGGTCGTCGAACTCGCCGTCGGCCGGGATCACCGCGATCTCACTCTGCCGCTCCCACAGGCCCAGCGCCGCGAACAGCCGCGCGTACTTGTCCAGGCAGGCATCCAGCGCAGCCTTATCGGTCACCGTCAGCGTGCCGGTCAGCGCCAGCCGAACGACGGTGCGCTCCTTCTCCGGCATCAGGTCGAGGTTGATGTCGAGGTCGGCGACGTCCCGGCCGCTGTCCACCGAGTGGTGCAGCGTCACGAACCGCCAGCGGCCCACCCGTCGCGCGTCGACACCGGCCTGCCGGCCCGGATCGTCATCGTCGATGTCGACCACCAACACATGACCCGGGTCGGGCTCGATGTCGTCGTAGTTGGTGACCTCAGGCGATCCGGAATACCAGATCCGGCCGGACGTGCCGACCTGCATGCGAGAGTGCTTGTCGCCCAACGCCACATAGTGCACGGCGCCGCGGGCGATGGCGGCTTCGAGCGCCGCGAGCTTGATCAGCGACGGCCTGTCCTTGTCCGGAACGAAGATGTCGACAGCGCCGTGGCCGACCACGATGCGGGTGGTCCCGTCCGCCGGCAGGTCGTCGATCACCTCCGCGACGAGGTCGGTGGTGGGTGCCTTCGAAGTCCAGGGCGCTGCCACGATCTCCAGGCCCGGCCGCACCTGGTGCACGCCGGGCCGGTCGAGAACCGTGACGTTGTCCGGGCATTCGGTGGTGAACAGTGCGCTGGTGTACACCGACGACGCGTCGAGCGGATCGTGGTTGCCCGGCAGTAGGTAGACCGGAACGCCGATGGCCCGCATCGCCTCCAGCGACTGACCGACCACCCGGGGTGCTAGCTGGTTGTGCTCGAACACGTCGCCGGCGACCACCACGAACTCCGCGCCCGCCTCGGTGGCCAGCGGCCCGAGACCCGCCACGACGTCGCGGCGGGCGGCCGAATACCGAGGCTGTGCCTCGCCGTTGAGGAAGTACCGGGTCATCCCGAGTTGCCAGTCGGCGGTGTGCACGAATCGCATCTCGATACCCTCCTTCCTTGCCGCTTCTTTGCTAGGTGACGAGAGTGTAGGTCCGGACGCCGACAAGTCCCGGGACGTGCATCGGCATGCCCTACGGTGAAACGGTGACCGACCGCTATCGCACGCTGCTGTTGCTTCGGCACGCGAAGTCGGACTACCCGGCGGGGGTGGCCGATCACGACCGGCCCCTGGCCGCGCGCGGGGTGCGGGAGGCGGCGTTGGCGGGCGACTGGCTGCGGGCCCACACCCCGGCCGTCGACGCGGTGCTGTGCTCCACCGCTGCCCGGACCCGCGAGACGCTGGCGCGAACTCGAATCGACGCGCCGGTGAGCTACGTCGACCGGCTGTACGACGCCACGCCCGGCGCGGTGATCGACGAGATCAACGGTGTCGACCCGGAGGTGGAAACACTGCTCGTGATCGGCCACGAGCCTGCGATGTCGTCGGTGGCGCTCGGCCTGGCCACTCCGGATGGCAGCAACAAGACTGCGGCCGAACACATCTCGAAGAAGTTCCCGACGTCGGCGATTGCGGTGTTGCGTCTCGCGCAACAGTGGGACCAGCTGACGCTCAGCAGCGCCGCTCTGGTCACGTTCCACGTGCCCCGCTAGGAGCTGGTGGCCAGCGTCAGCTCCATCAGCTTGATCGCCATCCCGCAGGCGTCCATACCAGGTGTCTGCGGGTTGATCCACCAGCCCACCACGCCACCGGCGTCGCTGGCGACACCGCACGAGCCGTTGGCGTCGTTGGTGCGCATGACGATCGACGGGACGCCCGCGATCGCGCGGCTCTCGACCTTGTACTCCAGCTGGTCGGCGGTCCTACGTTCGTTGTCCAGGCTGCCCTGCTCGAACCAGAACCGGGTGATGTCGATCAATCCCCCCGGGTTGGCGGCCTGCCACCGGCACACCGCGCCGACGAACGTGCTCTGGATGTCCAGCGGATCGGCCTCGACCGTCTTGGCCAGAATGTCCTCGGTGAGGACCTCGCACTCCTTCAGCAGGTTCGGGTACTGCCTCTCCGAGTCGTCGTTGCGCGGCACGTCGCCGGAGCCGGCCTTGGCGGCGGTGCCTTCGACCGTCCGCGAGCACCCCACCAGCAGCGTTAACGCGGCCAACACGGCAACGATCCCGGCGACGATCCGGCGCACTGAACCCGTCATTTCGCACTGACAATCGACTGACGGGTCAACTCCTTGGCCACGTCACAGGGGTCCGGGAACGGTTCCTCGGAGAAGCTGATCGACCATTCGATGAAGTCGTCGTCGTACTGGATGCCGATCTCACAGAGGTTCGCAATGGGTGCTTCGTTGCCGACACCCGGGAGCTCACCCACGGCGATGAATCCGTCGTGACCTTCGATGTTGATGTCCTCCACACTCACGCGGGACAGCTCCTCGGTTTTGCGCTCGCGCCCGATCGGGCTGCCGCGGTACCAGGTGAACGAGAAATGCGGGCCGAGGATGCCCCCACCGGCCAGCCACTGACATCCGACGGAGTTGCGGGCCGTGTTGACCAGTCCCGGCACCCGGGTCTGCTCGGCCATCGTCTCGTCGCTGACGCCGCCGCACTGCGGAAAGAACGGCCCGTGTGTGACGCCTTGCGCGATCGGCGGGCTGGACGGCATGTCGGGCGAAGTCGGCTCCGAATCGGAGCACGCCGCCAACACCGGAATCATGGCCGCGGCTGCCACGGCCAGCAGCTTCGCGTTCCTGAGGATCACAGCGCACACTGTAGCGGCAGCCGCCCAAGGCAATCCTGAGAGACACGCTGACCTGGCCTTTCAGCCCTGCGGAGTGGGGGTCGGTCCGACCGCAACCGAACGGGGTGGTGTGCGAAAGTAACTGGATGCTCCTGGCATTGCTGCGGCAGTATGTGCGGCCGTATCGCTGGCTGCTCACTGTCGTCGCGGTGCTTCAGGTGATCAGCACACTGGCTTCGCTGTACCTGCCGACGGTCAACGCGGCGATCATCGACGACGGCGTGGCCAAGGGCGACACCCAGACCATCGTCGAACTCGGCGGCGTCATGCTCGCCGTCACCGGGCTGCAGGTGCTGTGTGCGATCGGCGCGGTGTACTTCGGCTCGCGCGCCGCCATGGGCTTCGGCCACGACCTGCGATCGGCGATCTTCCACCACGTGACCGGATTCTCGGCCGCCGAGACGGCACGCTTCGGCGCCTCGTCCCTGCTGACCCGCACCACCAACGACGTCCAGCAGGTCCAGCTGCTGGTGCAGTTGACCTGCACCATGCTGATCACGGCGCCGATCATGTCGATCGGCGGCATCTTCATGGCGGTGCACCAGGACGCCGGGCTCGCATGGCTGTTGCTGGTCAGCGTGCCGGTGCTGGCAATCGCCAACTACTGGGTGGTGTCGCACCTGCTGCCGATCTTCCGCAGCATGCAGCGGCTCATCGACGGCATCAACCGCGTGATGCGTGAACAGCTGTCCGGCATCCGGGTGATCCGCGCATTCGCGCGGGAGCCGTTCGAGCGCAACCGATTCGCCGAGGCGAACCAGGCATTGTCGGACACCGCGCTGACCGCAGGCCGCTGGCAGGCGTTGATGTTGCCGGTGACCACGCTGGTGATCAACATCTCCAGCGTCGCGCTGATCTGGTTCGGCGGGTTGCGGATCGATGACGGCCAGATGCAGGTCGGTTCGCTGATCGCGTTCCTGTCCTACTTCATGCAGATCCTGATGGCGGTGCTGCTGGCGACGTTCATCTTGATTCTGGTGCCGCGGGCGTCCGCGTGCGGCGAACGCATCTCCGAGGTGCTGTCCACCGAGCCGGCGATCACCAGCCCGGCCGACCCCGTCAGCCCGCCGACAGTCGACGGTGCGATCAACCTGCACGACGCAACCTTCAGCTATCCCGGCGCCGATCGTCCTGTGCTGCAGGATGTTTCGCTGACCGCCGAGCCAGGCACCACCACCGCCATCGTCGGTTCCACGGGGTCGGGCAAGTCGACGTTGGTGTCGCTGATCTGCCGGATGTATGACGTCACCGCCGGGTCCGTACGTGTCGACGACGTCGATGTGCGTGACTACGACATCGAGCAGCTGTGGTCGGCAATCGGACTGGTGCCGCAGCGCGGATACCTCTTCTCCGGGACCGTCGCCGACAACCTGCGCTACGGCAAGGCCGACGCGACCGACGACGAGATGTGGGAAGCGCTCCGGGTGGCATCGGCGGACGGTTTTGTCCGCGCCCACCCCGACGGGCTCGGCATGCGGGTCTCCCAGGGTGGCATCAATTTCTCGGGCGGGCAACGACAGCGACTGGCGATCGCCCGCGCCGTAATCCGCAGGCCGGCCATGTATTTGTTCGACGACGCGTTCTCGGCGCTCGACGTGCACACCGACGCGCGGGTGCGTTCCGCGCTGAGCGAGGTGTCCGCCGACGCCACTGTTATCATTGTGGCCCAACGCATTTCGACGGTGGTCGCGGCCGATCAGATCATCGTCATCGACGACGGCAAGGTCGTCGGCACCGGGACGCACGAGTCGCTGCTTGCCGACTGCCCCACCTACGCCGAGTTCGCCGATTCGCAGGCGATCGGCGCCGGCGTCGGAGACAGACCATGACAGGAGCGCTGGGCCCGTCGATTCGCAACATGGCGCAGGCGCCGACGGAGCGCTCACGCGACTTCAAGGCCTCCGCCATCCGGCTGGTCAAGATGCTGACCCCGCAGCGTGGCCCGACCGCGGCCGTGATTCTGCTCGGCGTCTGCGGTATCGCGATCGGCGTGATCGGTCCGCGAATCCTCGGGCATGCCACCGACCTGTTGTTCAACGGCGTGATCGGCCGCCAGTTGCCGGCCGGCCTCACCAAGGAGCAGGCCATCGCGGCGGCCAGGGCGCGCGGCGACAACACGTTCGCCGACTTATTGTCGGGCATGAACGTTATTCCCGGCCGCGGTGTCGACTTCGGCGCTGTCGGCCGCACGCTCCTGCTGGCACTCGGGCTGTATCTGGTTGCCGCACTGCTGATTTGGCTTCAAGCACGACTGCTCAACGTGGTGGTGCAGCGGACCATGGTCGCGCTGCGGTCCGACATCGAGGACAAATTGCACCGGCTGCCGCTGTCGTACTTCGACACGCGGCAGCGCGGGGAGGTGCTCAGCCGGGTCACCAACGACATCGACAACATTTCGACGTCGGTGTCGATGACGATCAGCCAGCTGCTCACGTCGCTGCTGACCGTGCTCGCCGTGCTGGTGATGATGCTGACGATCTCGCCGCTGCTGACGCTGCTGACCGTCGTCACGTTGCCGTTGTCGTTGTTCGTCATCCGGGAGATCGCGCGCCGCTCGCAGCGGCTGTTCGTCGCACAGTGGGCCAACACCGGACGGCTGAACGCCCACATCGAAGAGACCTACAGCGGCTTCACCCTGGTCAAGACGTTTGGTCACCGCGAGCACGCGCAAGACCAGTTCCGCGAATTCAACGGCGACGTCTACCATTCCAGCTTCGGTGCACAGTTCTTCTCCGGCCTGGTGGGTCCCGCCACCACCTTCATCGGCAACCTCAGTTATGTCGCGGTGGCGGTGGTGGGCGGTATCCAGGTGGCGACCGGCCAGATCACCCTGGGCAGCATCCAGGCGTTCATCCAGTACGTGCGTCAGTTCAACCAGCCGCTGACCCAGGTCGCAGGCATGTACAACATGCTGCAGTCCGGGGTGGCCAGCGCGGAGCGGGTGTTCGATCTGCTCGACGCCGAGGAGGAGGCGCCCGATCCGAAAGGCCGAACGTTCCTTACCCGTCGAGAAAACGCCGAAATTTCGACCGGTACGGAACGTTCGCGGGATTTGAGCGGACGGGTGGAATTCGAGAATGTCAACTTCGCCTACCGCCCCGGCACCCCCGTCATCGAGGACTTGTCGCTGGTGGCCGAGCCCGGCAGCACGGTCGCGATCGTCGGCCCCACCGGAGCGGGCAAGACCACGCTGGTCAATCTGCTGATGCGGTTCTACGACGTGGACTCGGGCCGAATCCTGGTCGACGGCGTCGACATCGCGACGGTCAGCCGGGAGTCGCTGCGGTCCCGGATCGGGATGGTGCTGCAGGACACCTGGCTGTTCGGCGGCACGATCTACGACAACATCGCCTACGGCAGGCCCGACGCTCATGAGGACGAGGTCATCGAGGCGGCGAGGGCCGCTTATGTGGACCGGTTCGTGCACACGCTGCCCGACGGATACGAGACCTGGGTGAGCGACGACGGCGGCAACATCAGCGCCGGCGAGAAGCAGCTGATCACCATCGCGCGAGCATTTCTCGCCCGCCCGCAGCTGCTGGTCCTCGACGAGGCGACCAGTTCGGTGGACACCCGGACCGAGCTGCACATCCAGCACGCGATGGTCGAGCTTCGCCGTGACCGGACGAGCTTCATCATCGCCCACCGGCTGTCGACCATCCGGGATGCCGACCAGATCCTGGTGATGGAGCAGGGCAGGATCGTCGAACGGGGCAGCCACGCCGAGCTGCTGGCCCGGCACGGTGAATATTGGGCAATGGCGCAGGCGTGACACCCGCGAGCAGCTGCCAGGGGAGCTGCGCTCCGTGGTGGGGGATGAAAATTGCGCCGAGTGTGCGGTGTCGTACGGGACACGCCGATGAGGCGTCCGATTCCGCACACTCGCGGATGCCGCGATTGGGCGGGGATCGCCGACCTCGGCATTTGGCTTATTTTCGAAAGAGACAAAAGCACCCAGCGCTCCGCAAACTGGCCCCACGCACAAGCTGGGAAGCCAAATGGTAGGGAAACACCCGATTTCTCGCTCGCCCCGGTGCGCCTACCGTCCAAGAGACGCCCAGGCAATCACAGCTAACGGGCGGCACCTACCAAGGGAGCCTGCAATGAGCATATTCCGCCAGCCAGCAGCCGCCGCTGCTGCGGCAATAACGATGGTTTCGCTCGGGGCGCTGCTGAACCCGCCACTCGCGCAGAGCGCCCCGAAGTGCACCGAGTATGCCTTCCCGGGATTTATGGCGATCAACCAGAGCAACGGCTACCGCGTTGAATTCAACCAGAGCGGTAACCCAATCGGCACTGAAGCCCGGGCTTTCGGGAACGATCAGCAGCTGAAGAACACAGGTTGGCTCGAAGGCGATGTCACCGAAAACCGCGTGGATATCAGGATCACGTGGGGAAGCGGGGAATCCGTCGGGGTCTACAGCGGAGGGATTCTGGACAACGGCCGCGCGTCGGGAACCACCTATGACGAGGCGAATCGGGCATCGAAGGCGATGTGGAACAGCGTTCAATCACTCGCGTGCGCGTAGCCGGTCATGGTTCATTAGGTCAGTAGGCGATCCAGTTAAGAGGGCCCACGGTTGAGTGGGTGGGGCAGTATGTGTCCATGGGTACCAGGACCGTGCACACGTTCTGCCGGTACTGCCTGGCCTCGTGCGGCATCGACGTGACGGTCGAGGGCAACCGCGTCACCAAGATCTCGGCCGATAAGCAGAACCCCCACACCTGGCAGGACTTCTGCGCCAAGGGCCGGACGGCCCACCAGCTCGTCGAGCACCCACGACGGATCCTCAATCCGATGCGTCGCGTCGGCGACACCTACGTCGAGGCGACCTGGGACGAGGCCATCACCGACATCGCCGCCAGGATGAACGCGCTGATCGACGCCGACGGGCCGGATGCGGTGGGCATCTATTACGGAAATCCATCGGGGTTCTCGTCGTCGAACATCATCTTCATGAACGGCTGGCTGGACGCCGTCGGCACCCACAGCCGCTATTTCGTCGGCTCTGTCGACCAGAACGCGATGCACGTCGTCGCTTCTGCGATGTACGGCTCGATGCTGATGGCGCCGGTATCCGACATCGACAATTGCGACTACTTCCTGCTCGTCGGAACCAATCCCGCTGTCAGCGCATGGAACTGGCTGGAGACCGTCCCCGGTGGATGGCGGCGTGCGCTCGACCGGCAGAAGCGGGGCGCGAAGATCGTCGTCGTCGACCCGTTGCGGACCGAAACGGCGGAGAAGGCCGACGTGCATCTGGCGGTGCGGCCGGGACAGGACTGGGCGCTGCTGCTGGCGATGGTAAAAGTGATCCTCGATGAGGGCCTCGAACACAACCAGGACTGCACCGAACTTGCAACGGGCGTACCGGAATTGCGAGAGCTCGTCGCCGACGCCGATCTCGACGATCTCGCCGCCCGATGCGATGTTCCTCGCGCGCAGATCGAGCACGTCGCACGCGATTTCGCCGGCGCCCGCGGCGCGATGGTCGTCACCCGTACCGGAGTCTCACTCCATCTCGCGGGCACCGTGGCCGAGTGGCTCGGGCACGTCCTCAATGTGATCACCGGCCGGATGGACCGTCCCGGTGGCCGCAGGTTCGAACCGGGTTACGTCGACGCGATTCGGATGTCCGGCATGGTCAAGGCCAACCGGCACAAGAGCCGGTTGTCGGGCCGCGAGATGGTCGCCGGCGCACACGCGCTCAGTGAATTGCCCGCTGAGATCACCACTCCGGGGGCGGGCCAGATCCGCGCGATGGTGATCAACTGCGGCAACCCGGTGGTCTCCGGACCCGACGGCGCGAAACTCGACAAGGCGCTCGGACAACTGGATCTGCTGGTGGCCATCGACTTGGTGCAGCGCGAAAGCCATCGGCACGCACACTGGCTGTTGCCTGCCGTGCACTGGCTCGAGCGCGACGATCTGCTGGCGTTCACCAGCAACATGCACGACGAGCCCTACGTGCAGTACGGAGCCAAGGCAGTCGAGCCGCCACCGGGCGCCCGTCAGGAGTGGCGGATCTTCACCGACCTTGCGATCGCCATGAAGAAACCGCTCTTCCGTGCGAAGGGAGTCAACGGTTTCATCAAGGCCACTCGCTGGGTCGCGCGCCTCACCCGGAAGCCGAGCCTGGAGTTCGGACCGCACTGGGTCGACCGACTGGTGGTCGCGACGGGACGAAAGTTCAACGGCCGCAGGATCAAATGGCGCGATGTCATGGCGCACCCGCACGGATGGGTATTGGGTCCGCGGGAGTTCGGCCACTTCAAGGACGCGTTGAGGACAGACGACAAGAAGGTGCATACCGCACCGCCGGAGTTCGTCGAACGCGCGCGTGAACTGCTCGTCGAACCGCCTCCAGCGGCGCCGGACGGCTATCCGTTCCAATTGGCCAACCGCCGCAACCGGCACTCGATGAACTCGTGGCTCAACGAGCTTCCCGGCTTGCATCCGTCGGGCAAGAGAAATGAAGTGGTGATCAATCCGGTTGACGCGGCAGCGCTGGGCGTCGGCGATGGCGACCGCGTGCGGGTGTTCTCCACGGTCGGCGAGATCGAACTCTCTGCTGCGGTCAACGCGCGACCCCGCAGGGGCGTGGTGATCGTCGATCACGGCTGGGGCTCAAGGGTTTTCGACCCGCGCGGCGGCGGCGTCCCTGAGTCTTTCGGTGCGAACCGCAACCTGCTCATCGACGGCGGACCGGTCGACCCGCTGTCTCAGACCTCGGCGTTGAGCTCGTCGTATGTCGGCGTCGAACGCGTCGGTTGAGGTCTAGATCTGCGGGCCCTCGGACCGCAGATCGTCGACGTTGCGCATCGCATCGCGCAGCTTGGCCAACCACTCCTCGGTGTGCTCGCCGACCAGCTTCACCGACCAGGCCAGCGCATCGGAACGGGACCGCGCCACGCCGGCGTCGACGAGGGTGTCGAGCACCTGGCGCTCCGGCTGCTTCAGCCGCGTCATCACCGGAACGGCGATGTGGGTGAACAGGATTCGCTCCGGCGATGTCCGCGCTGCCGACCTCCACGCCCCAGGAAACCTTGCGGCCGTACTTGTCCTGCGCCTCGTCGGCGATCCGCATGCGCTCCGACCGGGTTTCCTCGCGGAACCGGGAAGCGCGGCCCGACGCGCGGGCCTCACTCTGCTCGCCGTCGGGGTCGGCCAGCCTGCCGATGACGGTGATCTCTTCGCGGTCGACCACGACCGTCGGGTCGCCGTCGAACCAGTCCTCCGGAAGACGGCCGGCGAACCATTCGGCGGCGTCGCCTGCGTCGGGCTGCTGAGCCTGTTGCCAGCCGCCGGGGCGGCCCGACCGTCGGCCGTGTGCGTGATGTTGTCTCATGATTACATAATTACATCGTTACAGCGCTGATGGGACGGCTTTCACCCGAAGCGAACAGCGGACGCTTGGTGGGTCTTAACTGCGCTTCATCAGCACGGCGGCGCCGCCGCCGAGCACCATCGCCACCAGCAACAGGATGGCCCAGCCCGGACTGAACAACCACCACACCGCGGCCACCGCGATGATCGCGGGCGATACCGCGAACAGCACCATGCCGGGGTGCTGCTTGATGACCGCGAGGGCACCCTGCGCGCGCTGCCGGTCGATTTCCTTAGCCATGTCACCAAGAATGCCAGCGTTGTGCCGATCGCGGCATAGTGTCGAACACACCGCAACCAAATAGAGGAGCAAATCGTGACAGGACCCGGACCCGGCAGCTGGCAACCGGATCCCGAAGGCCGCTACGAGTACCGGTGGTGGGACGGGCAGCGCTGGACGGATCAGATCTCTCATCGCGGTCAGGTCAGCCGCGCGCCGATGGGCGGCGCGCCCGCGCCAGATGCAGGCGGGCCACCGCAGGCCAGCCACAGCTCCAGCCGCAGGGCGCCGCCGGCACAAGGCGACGGTTTCGCCGGCATCACCGGTGATCTCGTCGACGGGCGGTTCAGCGAGAAAGAGGCCAAGCCGATCGCGAACCAGAACTCGAAGCTGCTGCGCGTGCGCCTCGGCGAACCGTTCATGGCGCGACAGGGGTCGATGGTCGCCTATCAGGGCAACGTGGACTTCGCGTTCGAGGGCGGCGGGGCGTCGAAGTTCATCAAGAAGGCACTGACCGGTGAGGGTCTGCCGTTGATGCGCTGCCAGGGCCAGGGTGACGTCTTCCTCGCCGACCGCGCGTGTGACGTGCATCTGCTGAACATCAACAATTCCGGGTTGTCGATCAGCGGCAAGAACGTGCTGGCTTTCTCGTCGAGCCTCGACTGGAACATCGAGCGGGTGAAGGGCGGCAGCATCGCGACGGGCGGGCTGTTCAACACGACGCTGCGCGGCACCGGGTGGGTGGCGTTGACGACCGACGGCCCGCCGGTGGTGCTCAATGCCGCCGAAGCGCCGACGTTCGCCGACACCAACGCGGTGGTGGCGTGGTCGGCCAACCTGCAGACGCAGCTGAAGACGAGTTTCAAGGCGAGCGCGCTGATCGGTCGCGGGTCCGGCGAAGCGATCCAGGTGTCGTTCCACGGCAAGGGGTTCGTCATCGTTCAGCCGTCGGAAGGCGTGCAGATCGCCGCCACCCAGTAGGTCACAACTCCAGCAGCACCGTCACCGGGCCGTCGTTGACGAGCTCGACCTGCATGTGCGCGCCGAACACACCGGTCTCGACACGGGCGCCCAGCCGGCGCAACGCGTCGGCGAAGACGGTCACCAGCGGTTCGGCGACCGCGCCCGGCGCGGCGGCGTTCCAGGTCGGTCGCCTGCCCTTCGCCGTGTTGGCGTACAGGGTGAACTGACTGACGACCAGGATCGGTGCGTTGACGTCGGCCGCCGACTTCTCGTCGTCGAGAATGCGTAACTGCCAGAGCTTTTCGGCCAGCCGCTGGGCCTTGCTCACGTCGTCGTCGTGCGTGACACCGACCAGGGCGAGCAGGCCCTGGCCATCTGGTTGGATGGCACCGACGGTCTCCCCGTCGACCGCTACCGACGCTGACGAGACCCGCTGAACGAGAATGCGCACGGCGACGACGCTACCGCCGTCGATCACCCGACGGTGACCGGCTTCTACCTATACCCCCTAAGGGTATAGAATGGGCAGATGACCGCCACCGCCGACGCCACCGACCGGCGCGCAGTGACACTTACTGTCGACGGTATGACGTGCTCATCCTGTGCGGCGCGGATCGAGAAAAGGCTCAACCGGATCGACGGCGTAGTCGCGACCGTCAACTTCGCCACCGAGCAGGCGACCGTGGAATTCCCCGACACCGTCACTCCGGACGAGCTGATGGCCGCGGTCGAGGAAACCGGCTACACCGCGTCGGTGCCCGAACCCGATGCGCAAGCGCCCAAGGAGTCCGACGAGTCCGCATCGTGGCGGCAACGCATGGTGGTGTCGGCGGCGCTGAGTGCGCCGGTGGTGCTGCTTTCCATGATTCCGGCGTTGCAGTTCCCCTACTGGCAGTGGCTGGCCCTCGCGCTCGCCACTCCAGTCGCCATCTGGGGCGCCTGGCCGTTCCACCGCGCCGCACTCGCCAACCTGCGCCACCGCGCCGCGACGATGGACACTCTCATCTCGGTAGGGGTGGGTGCGGCCTATCTGTGGTCGGTCTGGGCGCTGGTCTTCACGCATGCGGGCGCGCCGGGCATGAAGATGGCGCTGCGGCCGCTGGCCAACAACGATGGCGGACCCCACCTATATCTCGAAGTCGCCGCCGCGGTAACCACCTTCATCCTCGCCGGCCGCTATTTCGAGGTGCGCGCCAAGCGCCGGTCCGGCGCAGCGCTTCGCGCCCTGCTCGGTATGGGCGCCAAGGACGTCGCCGTGCTGCGGCATGGATCGACCGAAACCCGCATTCCGACAAGACAACTCGCTGTCAACGACGTCTTCGTGGCGCGGCCCGGCGAGAAGATCGCCACCGACGGTGTCGTAGTTTCGGGCACATCGGCGGTGGACACGTCGATGCTGACCGGCGAGCCCGTGCCCGTCGACGTGGGCCCCGGCGACAACGTCGTCGGTGCGACCGTCAACGTCGGGGGACGGCTGGAGGTGCGGGCCACGCGTGTCGGCTCGGACACTCAGCTCGCCCAGATGGCCCGACTGGTCACCGAAGCCCAGAGCGGCAAGGCCGAGGTGCAACGGCTGGCCGACCGGGTGTCGGGGGTCTTCGTGCCGATCGTCATCGGGTTGTCGCTGCTGACGCTGGCCACCTGGCTGCTGATCGGCGCATCGGCGACCGCCGCCTTCACCGCGGCCGTCGCGGTGCTGATCATCGCGTGCCCGTGCGCGCTGGGTCTGGCCACGCCGACCGCGCTGCTGGTCGGAACGGGGCGCGGCGCCCAACTCGGAATCCTGATCAAGGGCCCGCAGATCCTGGAGTCGACCCGGCGCATCGACACCATCGTGCTGGACAAGACCGGGACAGTGACCACCGGGCAGATGTCGGTCGCGTCGGTGCACGCCGCCGACGATCCTTCCGGCACCGAAATGCTCAGGCTGGCAGGGGCTCTCGAGCAGGCATCGGAGCATCCGATCGGACGAGCCGTGGCCGAGCGGGCGGCCGAGGCCGGTCCGCTGCCGCCGGTGACGAACTTCGAAAACCACGGCGGCAGAGGCGTGACCGGTGCGGTCGAGGAACATACGCTGGCCGCGGGGCGGTACAGCTGGCTGCGCGACGAGTGGGCGCTGGAAGCCCCCGAGGAGCTTCGCGAGGCGGCGGATCAGGCCGAGGCCGACGGTAAGACCGCGATCTGGCTGGCCGTCGACGGCTCGGTCCGCGCGGTCATCGTCGTCTCCGACACCATCAAGGAGACGTCACGCGCCGCGATCGCCGAACTCCGCGACCTCGGCCTGGCGCCCGTCCTGCTCACCGGCGACAACCGCCGCGCGGCGCTCGCGGTCGCGCGGCAGCTCGACATCGACGAGGTGATCGCCGAGCTGCTGCCCGCCGAAAAGGTCGACCAGATCAAGCGATTGCAACAGCAGGGCAAGGTGGTGGCGATGATCGGCGACGGCGTCAACGACGCCGCCGCGCTTGCGCAGGCCGACCTCGGTCTGGCGATGGGTACGGGTACCGACGTCGCGATCGAGGCCTCCGATCTGACCTTGGTGCGCGGCGATCTGCGCGCTGCGGCCGACGCCATTCGGCTGTCCCGCGCGACGCTGCGCACCATCAAGGGCAACCTGTTCTGGGCGTTCGCCTACAACGTGGCGGCGCTACCGCTGGCGGCTCTCGGCCTGCTCGACCCGCTGATCGCAGGCGCCGCAATGGCTTTCAGTTCCGTGTTCGTCGTCAGCAACAGCCTGCGGCTCCGGCGGTTCACGCCGTCGCGGTAGGCAATTCGGTCAAACTCATCCCCCGCCGCCGTCCGGGCAGGATGCTACGACCATGAAGTTCGCATTCGTCATGCCCAACGTGATGCAGATGCAAGCCTTGATGCAGCCCTGGGAGCCGAGCGTGACAGGGGCCGATCAGGTGCGGATGGCGCAGCAGGCCGAAGCGATGGGCTACGAAATGATCTCCATACCGGAACATTTCGCGATGCCCCAGGAACATGTGGAGTTCTCGGGCAGCCACTGGCTGAGCTCGACGACGGCGCAGGCGTTCCTCGCCGGGGCAACCGAGCGAATCCTGCTCAACTCGTGCGCCACCATCCTGCCGGTGCAGCATCCGATCGTATTGGCCAAGGCGCTGGCGACGGCGGACTGGATGAGCGGCGGACGGATGCTGGCGACGTTCTGCCTGGGGTGGATCGAGAAGGAATTCGAGTCGCTGAACGTGGCGTTTCACGAGCGGGGACGGCTGGCCGACGAGTACCTGGCCGCCATCCTCGAACTGTGGACCAGCGATTCCCCGGCCTTTGAGGGCAAGTACGTCTCATTCTCCGACATCGCGTTCGAGCCGAAACCCGTGCAGAAGCCGCATCTGCCGGTGTGGATAGGCGGTGACGCCGATGCGGCGCTGCGACGCGCGGCCCGGTTCGCATCGGGGTGGATGCCGTTTCTCACCCAACCGGAAGACTTCCCGGCCAAGGTTGACTACATCAAGTCGCAACCCACCTACGACGGCCGTCCGTTCGAAGTCGGCTTCGGGTTGAGCGCATTGCTGATCGGGGCCAACCATGAAGCCGTCGACCCGGAGAGCGGGTGGCCCGGCTGGAGCGCGGCGGAGTTGGTCGACCAGCTCGGCCGGCTCGGCGAACTGGGTGTCACGCTGGTGTCGGTGCCCATCCCCGCGGTCGACGGCGTAGATGCCTACCTCGATTATTCGCAATGGGTCATCGAGGAGATCAAACCGAAG